>NZ_JAPCID010000008.1 GCF_027587175.1 Solirubrobacter deserti | reverse complement strand
GGCCGCCGCGCCCGCGCCCGACATCGCGGGCGCCCCCGGCGCGGCAGGGCCCGCCCCGGACGCCGCCGCCGCCGGCACGGCGGGCCCAGACGCGGCGAAGGCCGAAGACGCCGAAGGCGCCGCGAAGGACGAGGCACCGGCGGCCGAAGGCGGCGAGGCGGCCGGCCCAGAAGGCGCGGAGGCGGCGGGCGACGGTCCCGGCACCGACGCGGCCGGACCCGAGGGTGCGGAGACCGAGGGCGGCGAGGCAGCCGCGGACGCGCCGGGTCCCGAAGGCGCCGACGCCGCGGGTCCCGAAGGCGCCGAGGCCGAGGAGGAGGGCGCCGACAGCGAGGGCGCCGAGGCCGAGGACGACATCTTCCAGGAGGACCCCGACGAGCTCGCGGAGGACGGCGAGTCCGCCCCCGCCACGGCGTCGACGTCGCAGGAGCCGGAGCAGCCCGCCGAGGCTTCTCCCCCACCTGAGCCGCCGCTGCCGTCCGGCGCGGTGCTGGCCGAGCCGGCCAACATCAAGTCGATCGAGCCCGACGACGGCGGTGCGTCCTCGCAGACCGAGGCGCCCTCGCTCACGTCGGCCTCGCCGACCGCCGCGGCAGCCGGCGCCGGTCCACAGAACGACGCCGCCGCCGAGGCCGAAGCGGTCGCCGCCGCGGCGGAGGCCAAGGCCGAACGTCAACGCGTGCGCGAGGAGCGCAAGCGGCTGCGCAAGTCCCTCAAGGAGGGCCGGCGCGCCGTCGAGGCCGCGCTCAGCGAAGCCACGAACGCCGAGAGCACCAAGCTCAAGGCCGCGGCCGGGCGGACACAGGCCGCGATCACGCAGGCCGTCGCCAAGCAGACGCGCGACGTCACCGCCGCGGGCACGCAGCAGCAGGCCGCGGTCACGGGCGCGTTCTCGCGCGCGAAGGCGCAGGTCACCGCCGCGATCTCCGGCGCCAAGGCGAAGGTCACCGCGGCGGGCTCCCAGGCAACGGGCCAGGTGAACACGTGGCACGGCGGCGCGAAGTCCAAGACGCAGAGCGCCGCGAACGAGGGCGCGTCCGAGGCCACGCAGGCCGGTAGCACCGCCGCGCAGCAGGGAACGGCCGCGGTCAACGCCACCTCGGGCAAGGTGCAGGGCTCGATCTCCTCCACCGCGGGCGCTGTTCAGGGCCAGTCCGGCGGCGGCGGTGGCGTCAACGAGGCGGCGGCCGAAGGCAACGCGAAGGTCGCGTCGCGCGTGTCCGGCGAGACCGCGGGCAAGGTCACTTCCCAGGGCTCGCAGGTCGTCTCCGGCGTCCGCTCCCAGGGCTCGAAGATCGGCTCGACGTTCCAGGCCAAGGGCCGCGAGGCCTCACAGGCGATCAAGCAGACGCTGCCCGGGGCGATGTCGGCGATCAACGCCGTCAAGCAGCAGGCCACCTCAGCGGTCAAGAAGGGCGTGAGCACCGGTCAGTCCTCGCTCTCCCAGGTCCAGTCCCAGTCCCAGAAGTCGCTCGCCACCCAGCAGTCCGGCGCCAAGCAGGGCATCGCGCAGACCGTCGCGTCCACCAAGCAGGGCATCGCGCAGATCGGCAAGGGCGCGACCGCCGCCGCCAAGGCCCAGAACGCCGCCGCGACCAAGGCGCTGAAGGGCAACGCCGCCCAGCTGCGCAAGATGGTCAAGAAGGCGTACATCTTCAAAGAGGACGCCGACACCGTCACCCAGGAGGTCAAGGGCGGGCTCAAGAAGCTCTCCAGCCAGGGCGTCGTGCAGGCGGGCAAGACCGCGAAGGACGCCGCGGGCGCCGCGGCCGGCGCGAGCAAGGGCGCCAAGTCGGGCCTCACGCAGCAGACGAGCGCGGCCTCCTCGTCCGCCACCCAGACGGCGGGCGGCGCGAGCAAGGGCGCGAGCGGCGTCTCCAGCAGCGTCTCCAGCCAGGTCAAGAGCACCGCCACGGGCGCGCAGACGACCGGCAACCACACCGTCACCCAGTACGCGGGCAAGGTCAAGCAGGGCGTCGGCAAGGTCAAGGAGAAGTTCACTTCCGGCCTGAGCACGACCAAGGGCGAGATGGACGCCCACGCGGCCAAGGTCCAGGGCGGCACGCAGAAGGTCCCGGGTGACAACCAGGGCAAGGTGTCCCAGGGCCAGGCCAAGGTCAACGCGGAGGCCCAGAAGGAACCGGAGAAGCCGAGCGGGCTGTGGGGCAAGATCGTCAGCGCCGCCAAGTGGGTGGCGGAGAAGCTCAAGGCCGCGTTCAAGTTCATCGCGCAACTGCTGACCGACCCGGGCTTCTGGGTGAGCCTGATCGTCGCCGTCGCGCTGACCGCGTTCGTGATCGCGACGTTCGGCTCCGGCCTCGCGGTGCTCGTCGTCGCCGGCGCGGTGATCGGCGCCATCAGCGCCGGCGCGGGCCAGATCGTCACCAACCTGTCCCAGGGCAAGGCGTGGAACGAGGGCCTCGGCACCGCGATGCTGGTCGGCGGCGCGTTCGGCATGATCCCGGGCGTCGGCTCCGCGCTCGGCAAGTTCGGCGGCGCCGCCGCGCGCAAGCTCGCCCCCACCCTCGCCGGCAAGTTCGCCCAGAGCGCGAGCCGCCGCGTCGCCTCCAGCGTCTTCGGCCGCACCGCCTCGCGCGCCATCCAGGGCGCGCGCGGCCTCGCCAGCCGGGTCGGCAACGCCGGTCGGCGCCTGCTCAACACCGGCCCCGGACGCGTGCTCACGGCGCCGTTCCGGATCGCCGCCAACGCGGGCACGCGCGCGGGCGACGCCGTCCGCAAGGGCGCCTCGCAGGTCCGCGACTGGGCGCGCGGGATGCCGCGCGTGCGCGACATCCGGGTGAGCCAGAAGACCGTCAAGCCGCTCACACGCGGCGACACGCAGACGATCGACGAGGTCGCCGACGAGTACCGCCGCCGCGGCTACTGGGACGACCCGCTCGACGTCGTCGACTTCCCGGACGGGCTCACGTCCGTCGACCACCGCCGCCTCGTCGCCGCCGACCGCGCCGGGACCAACCGCATCCCGGTGCGCAAGCACAGCCCCACCGACCCGGTGCCGAACCCCGAGCGCTACGTCAACGAGAAGAACATCTACCGGATGCCCGACGGCACGTACGCGACCGGCGACGCCGCCCGCAAGGGCGGAGAGCTCGCGTTCGCCAAGGGCGCGCTGCCGAGCAACTGGGGCGAGGCGATCATGTTCCGCAGCGCCAAGCAGGGCGCCGGCTTCCCGCTCACCGGCAGCACGACGATGCCGACCGTGACCGCGCAGACCAGCGCGCCCACCGGCGTCGCCACGCCGCGCTTCCCGTCCGAGATCCCGGGCTCGATCGGCGTCGGCGAAGGCGCCCGCCGCCGCGACTGACGTGTCACTCATCGCAGCTTTCGTCGCGTACCTGCGCGACCGCACGACCATGGACCAACTCGTCGCCGCGCTCGGCAACCGCCCCGAGGCGCGGCTGCTCGAAGAAGGCGCCTGGGTCGGCCCCACGGTCCCGAAGGACGCGGGTCCCGGCGACCTCTGGCTGGACACGGTCGAGCTGATGCCCATGCGGCTCGTCCCGCGCGAGCACCCGCCGTACACGACGGGCTGGGTCGCTACACGCCCGGTCGAGCGCTGGCAGTTCGCCGCCTTCCTCGAGCTGGCCGACATCCGGCACGGCGAAGGCCTGTTCGACCGCGAGCGCATCCTGGACGGGCCGGAGTCCGGCCCGGTGACCAAGGTCCTGCGCGAGGAGGCCGACCTCTACGCCCACTGGTTCGGGAAGATCCTCGCCGACCGCATCACGTGGCAGCTGGTGGTCGAGGCGCCGGGGGGCGATCCCGCGGACGACTGGGGGCTGGTCGCCGAATGGGACAACGAGGCCTACGAGGGCGCCTACGGCGTCGTCACGCCGGACGCCGTCTACAAGGACGCGGACGAGCTCCCGACGTTCAGCGCGTTCGAAGCGCCCGACGGCGTCTTCTTCCGCACGTTCGTGCACCCCCAGCTCGGTCTGACCGACCAGCTCACCCGGGCGCCGGAGATCCCGGCCGAGCTACGCAACGTCGCCCCGCGCCAGTAGCGCGCTTCACGTTCCCCTTGAGGATCTGCCCCCAGCGCGGGTCGCTCGGGTCCAGGTCGGCCTGCCGAGGACGTTGACCTCGAACGCGGCACAGGTCGTCGGCCTCGGCGTCGACGATCAGGCCCGAGAGCTCGATGCCGGCGTCCTTGACGAGGATGTCGAGCCCGGCACCGCCCGTGACCAGCGCGTGTCGGCCTGCGAGCACGTCCTGAGCCATCCGGTTCTCCTCGTCCGCGAAGGGCTGCGGGAAACCTATGCCACGGCGATCACGCCCGAGCTAGAGGATCCCTTCGCGCGCGGCCGCGCGGATGCTCGGCACCGTCGGCCGGAAGCCGAGCTCGCGGACGAGCGTCGTGTCCATGCGCCCGGACCAGGGGTTGGTCAGCGGCTCCGTCGAGCCCTCGATCGGGCTGCCGGCCAGCTCGGCCATCTCGAAGACGCTGACCGGCGCGTCGTCGGCGAGGTTGACGATCCGGCCGTCCATCGCGCCGGACAGGGCGATGCCGACCGCGATCATGACGTCGCGATGGTGCGCGACGGAGTACGTGTGCGCGGGGTGCAGCCCGAAGCGAATGGCCAGCGCCGGCATCGCCTCGAGATGCCCGTCGCCGTCGCCGTAGACGAACGGAAGGCGCAGGATCGCCCACGTCAGGCGGCTCTCGCGCAGCAGTTGCTCCGCGGCCACCTTGCTCGCCGGGTAGGCGGCGGTGGGCGTGCATTCGTCGCTTTCCCGGCTTGGGCGCGGGGTGCCGGCGTCGTAGACGTTGCTCGTGCTGGCCATGACGAAGCGCGCTGCCGGAGCGTTGGCCTCGGCGGCCGCGATCAGGTTGCGGGTGCCGTCGAGGTTCGCGCGCCAGATGGCGTCTTCGTCATCGGTGCGGAAGCGGGCCGCCAGGTGGACGATGGCGTCCACGCCCGTGACCGCCGGCGCGAGTGCGTCGGGGTCGCTCAGGTCGCCGCGGACGGCGGTCGCGCCCGGCGGCACGGCGGCTTCGCCGCGGACGAGCGCGCGGCAGTCGTGGCCGGCATCGAGCAGGCGCGGCAGCAGGCGCGAGCCCACCAAGCCCGTCGCTCCGGTCAAGAGGATCGAGGTCATTCTGTCCCTTTCGCTGATCGTCAGTAGTGCTGACGATCAGCGTAGCAATAATGTCATCGCCTTGAACTTGCCTCCCCAACTCAGCGTCCGGCTCGGCTACCTGCTCAAGCGCGCGCAGCTCGCGCTGGGCGAACTGCACGAGGAGCTGCTCGAACCGTCCGGGATCAGTGCGCGCGAGCTCGCGCTCCTGCTGCTCCTCGACGGTCACGAGCCGGAGTCCCAGCAGCAGACGGCGCGGCGGGCCGGGATCGACCGCACGACGATGGTCGCCCTGGTCGATGGGCTCGAGGGCAAAGGACTCGTGGCGCGCCGGCCGGACGCCGCCGATCGGCGCCGCAACGTCATCGAGCTCACGGACAGCGGCCGTTCGACGCTCCAGGAGGCGACGCGGGCGAGCGACGAGGCCGAGCGGCGGTTGCTCGCCGCGCTCGACGCGGACGAGGCCGCCCAGCTGCGCGCGATGCTGCAGCGCATCGCCGCGTAGACTCGGGCCCGTGGTCGGGATCGTCGTCGTGTCGCACAGCGCTGACATTGCCGCGGGCGTGGTCGCGCTCGCCGGGCAGATGGCCGGGCCGGACGTCCCGCTCGAGGGCGCCGGCGGCACGGCCGACGGCGGGCTCGGCACCGACGCGGACCGGATCGAGGCCGCGCTCGACGCGGCCGAGCGGGGGGACGGCGTGATCGTCCTGGGGGACCTGGGCAGCGCGATCCTCACGGCCCGCACCGTGCTGGAGGACCGCGAGGGCGTGCGGCTGGTGGACGCGCCGCTGGTCGAGGGCGCGGTCGCCGCGGCCGTGAGCGCCTCGGCCGGTTTGCCCCTCGACGCGGTCGCCCGCGCGGCGGAGGAGGCGCGTGTCGTCCCCAAGTTCTGAGGCGACGGTGGTGCTCCCGGAGCACGTGGACCTGCACGCACGACCGGCCGCGCAGTTCGTGCGCGCCGCGATGGGGTTCAGCTCGCGCGTCGCGGTCGCGGCGGGTGAGCGCGAGGTGGACGCCAAGAGCCTGCTGTCAGTGCTTTCGCTCGGCGCGAAGGGCGGGACGTCCCTACGGCTGCGGGCCGAGGGGGACGACGCCGAGCGGGCCGTCGCCGAGCTCGCCGCCTGCGTGGCCGGCCTCACCGAGTAGCCGCTCCACCTCCGGCGTCCTTGGCCGCGAGTGCCGTGCGCGCGAGCTGCGCGGCCCCCTCGAGCGCGCGGACGGCCGCGTGGGTGGCCGCGACGCGCGCCGCGCCCACGCTCAGCTCGCCGACGCCGAGGCCGACGAGCAGCGGGATCATGCGCGGGTCGGACGCCGCCTCGCCGCAGACCTCGAGCACCCGGCCGTGGGCCTGGGCGGCGTGGGCGACCGCGGCGATCCGGGCGAGGACCCGCGGGTCATGGGTGGCGACGGTGCCGGGCGCGAAGCGGTCGGTCCCGAGCACGTCCGCGGTGAGGTCGTTGGTGCCGATCGACAAGAAGTCCGACACCGCGGCGATCTCGTCCGCGCGTGCGGCCGCGGCCGCCGTCTCGATCATCGCGCCGAGCGGCGCCTGGGTGTGGGCGCGGACGGCCTCGACGTCGGCGGCGTCGCGGACGAGCGGGAGCAGGACGCGGACGCCGTCCGCGGTGCCGATCGCCTGCAGCTGGGCGGCGAGCGCGCCGGGGTGATCCAGCAGCAGCGCGATGCCCCTTGCGGTGGTGTCGCGCAGGAACGGCGGGGTCTTGTCGCCGCCGAAGTCGAGCACGCGCACGGTCGCGGTGCGGCCCGCGAGCAGGGCGAGCACCGGTTCGAGCATCCGCCGGTGCGCGGCCTCGTCCGGCCAGGCCGCCGCGTCGAGGAACGCGAGCTCGGTCCGCAGCAGGCCCACGCCCTCCGCCCCGGCGGCAAGCGCGACCCGCACCTCGGCCGGGCCGGCGGCATTGGCGAGGATGCGCACGCGAAGGCCGTCGCGGGTGACGGCGGGACCGGACGCGACCGCGGCGGCGCGACGCCGGGCGGGCGGCGGGTCGCGCGGGTCGACGACGGCGTCGCCGCGGTCACCGTCGACTGCGAGTGGTGTGCCGTCGGCGAGCTCGAGCAGCGGTGCGCCCACGCCCACCACCATCGGCAGCCCGAGCCCGCGCGCGATCACCGCCGCATGCGCCGACGGACCCCCGGCGGCGAGCGCGATGCCCGCGACGCGCTCGTCGAGCTCGGCGACGTCGGCCGGGCCGAGGTCCTGTGCGACGAGGACGAACGGGCCGGGGCCCGAGGGCGCGACGCGTTCGGACGCGGCTCGCCGGCCGAGCGAGCGGACGTCGTCGGCGCGCAGCGCGAGCATCGGATCGTCGATCGCGGCCAGCGTGTCCGCCAGCTGGTCGGTGGCCTCGATGATCGCCTGAGGGGCGGGTGAGCCGCGCGCGATCGAGGCTTCGACGGCCGCGTCCAGCGCCGGATCGGCCGCCATCAGCACACCGGTCTCGACGATGTCCGCCTGCTCGGCCGCACCGTCCGCGCGCAGCCGGTCGGCCAGCGCGGTGAGCTCGTCGCCCGCCCGCTTGAGCGCCGCGCGGGCGCGCGCGAGCTCCGCCGCAGCGTCGCCCGAGTGCGCGGCGTGCTCGACTGTCCCGACGCGCCACGCCGCGCCGGCCGCCACGCCCGGGGAGGCCGCGAGCCCGCGCAGCCGCCGCTCGGCCCCGGCGGGCTCCCTGCCCGCGCGGTCGCCGCCGCCCGCCGCGCGATCGGTCACTTGACCACCGCCGAGGGGGTCAACTGACCGACGACTCCGGCACGCATCACTCCTCCAGCGCGCGGCCCAGCGCGGCGATGATCAGCACCGTCGACGCGGCGCCCGGGTCCTCGTGGCCGATCGAGCGTTCGCCCAGGTACGACGCGCGGCCCTTGCGCGCCTGCAGCGGCACGGTCGAACGGGCGCCCTCCTCGGCCGCCGACGTTGCCGCCGCGACCGCGTCGGCGAGCGGCTGTCCAGCGTCCACGGCCGCGCGCAGGGCCTGGGTCGCCGGCGTGAGCGCGTCGACCATCGTCTTGTCGCCCGGCTCCGCCGAGCCGAGCTCCACGACTCCCGCGAGCGCCGCCTCCAGCGCATCGGCGAGCGCCGGACCGTCCAGCGACTCCGCGTCGGCCACCGCCCGGCCGGCGCGGCGCAGGGCCATGCCCCACAGCGGGCCGCTCGCGCCGCCGACCTTCGACACGAGCGTCTTGCCGGCGAGGATCAGCCGGCGGCCAGGGGCGGGCTCCTCGCTGCCGGCCAGCGCTTCGACGACCGCCCGGAAGCCGCGGGTGAGGTTGGTGCCGTGGTCGCCGTCGCCGATCGCGGAGTCCAGCTGCGTCAGGCGTTCGGCGTCGGCGGCGATGGCGGCGGAGGCTGCCTCCATCCACGCGTTGACGGAGACGGCGCTCAAGCTCAGGTCCCCCAGCGCAGCGCGGCGGTATGGACCGGCGCGTCCCAGAGGGCGGCGAGCTCGTCGTCGAGCTCGAGCACCGTGAGCGACGCGCCCGCCATCTCCAGCGACGTGATGAACGGACCGACCAGCCGCCGGGCCGGCCGCAGCCCGCGCTCGGTCAGCTCGCGTTCGATCTCCCCGTGCAGCAGGTAGAGCTCGAGCAGCGGCGTGCCGCCCATCCCGTTCGTGAACACGAGCACCTCGGCGCCGTCCGCCGGCGCGAGGTCGGAGATCACGGCCTCGACCAGCTCCGCGGCGATCTCGCGGGCCGTGCCGAGCGGCTCGCGCCGGCGGCCGGGCTCGCCGTGGATGCCGATGCCGACCTCCATCTCCCCCTCGGGCAGATCGAAGATCGGCTTGCCGGCCGCGGGCGGGATGCAGGAGGACAGCGCGATCCCGAACGACCGCGCGCGCTCGTTCACGCGCCGGGCGATTCCGGCCACCGCCACGACGTCGTCCCCGCGCTCGGCCGCAGCGCCCGCGAGCTTCTCGGCCAGCACCGTCGCGCCGACGCCGCGCCGGCCCGCCGTGTACAGCGAGTCCTGCACGGCGACGTCGTCGTCGATCAGCACCGACTCGACCTCGATCCCCTCATCCGCGGCGTCCTCGGCCGCGAGCTTGAAGTTCATGACGTCGCCCGTGTAGTTCTTGACTATGTGCACGACGCCGGCGCCTCCGTCCACGGCGGTCGTCGCGGCGAGCATCTGGTCGGGCACCGGCGACGTGAACACCGCGCCCGGGCACGCCGCGTCGAGCATTCCGAGGCCGACGAAGCCGCCGTGCATCGGCTCGTGCCCCGCCCCGCCGCCCGAGACGAGCGCGACCTTGCCCTGCCTGGGCGCATCGGCGCGGACGACGATCTGCTGCTCGAGGTCGACCTTGAGGATGTCGCCGTGCGCGACCGCGAGCCCGGCCAGCGACTCCCGGACCACGTCCTCCGGGTCATTGAGCAGCTTGCGCATGGATGCCATGTGACTCCTCTCGATGGGCCGACCCGCTCCGAAGACTGCCAGACGCGCGCGAGATACGAGTACGCATTGTGTCGACCCGGGGTGCTCGCGCGGCTCGTGCACGCCACACTGTCGCGACGCTCGACGCCCTGACCTCGACCCGCCTGCCCAATGATCAAGTCCGCACTGACCATCCTCGCCGTCGCCGGGACCGGCGTCTTCGCTCAGAGCGGCGCGCCGACCGACCCGGTGGCGACGGTCGACGGCCAGGCCATCGAGCGGCAGGAGTTCGACCGGTGGATGACGATCGCCGCCCGGTCGACCGGGAACCCGACCGCGGTGCCCGACGTGGCGAACGGCTACCGCGACTGCATCGCCACCAAGCGCAAGGCGACGTCGCGCAAGGTCGCGGACACGCGCCTGCGGCGGGAGTGCGAGGAGGAGTATGCGCAGCTGCGCGACCAGGTCATGCAGCTGCTGATCAGCTTCAGGTGGATCAGCGGCGAGGCCGCCGCCCGGAACATCGTCGTCACCGACGCTGAAGTCGCCCGGGACTTCGAGGAACAGAAGCGGCAGAGCTTCCCCACGGAGGCCGACTTTCAGAAGTTCATCAAGACGTCCGGTCAGCGGCTCGAGGACATCCTTCAGCGCGTCAAGCTCGACCTGCTCTCGAACAAGCTCCGCGACCACGCGACCGCGGGGCAGGCGCAGGTCTCACAGGCGGAGATCAAGCTGTACTACACCGAGAACCGATCGCAGTTCGCGGTGCCCGAGCTGCGCGACCTGCGGATCGTGCTGACCAAGCGCAGGGACGAGGCCGCGCGGGCCCGTGCCGCGCTCGAGGGCGGCGCCTCCTGGAAGGCCGTGACGAGGCGCTACTCGATCGACGGCGAAACCCGGCGTAAGGCCGGCAGGCTCCCCGCGCAGGCCGAAGACACGCTGGACCGCACGCTCGACAAGGCCGTCTTCCGCGCCGCCAAGGGCCAGCTGGTCGGCCCGGTCCGCACGCAGTACGGCTACTACGTCTTCACCGTCACCAGGGTCGAGCCGGCCCGCCGGCAGCGCTTCGCGGAAGTCAAGGAAACGATCGAGCAGATGCTCACCGCCCAGGCCCAGATGGACGCGCTCGACGCCTTCGTGCACGACTTCACGGCGCGTTGGAAGGCGAAGACCGAGTGCGCGGAGGGCTTCACGACGAGCGACTGCCGCAACGGCCCGGCCGCCGCGCCGACGCCGACCCCGCCGCGCGCTACAGGGCGGTTCTGACCGCGGCCTCGAACGCGTCCACGCCGAACGAGCCCTCCAGCCGCGCGGTGACCTTGCCCTGCTTGTCGATCACGAACAACCAGGGCTCCGTCGGCAGGTTGAACGCCTGCAGCGGCGGGCGCAGGCCCTTCTGCTGATTGTTGTCGACGAAGACCTCCTGGTGGATGAACTCCACCTGCTTGCCGTACTTGGCGCGCATCTGCAGGGCGATGTCGGCCACCGGCCCGCACACGCGGGACTGGCACAGCTGCGGCGTCGCGAACAGCAGCGCGACGGGCTTCTTGCCCACGACGGTCGCGAAGTCGGTGTGCATGTCGCTCACCGGGTCGCGCGTGTCCAGCAGGGTCTCGTCGCCCTTGACCGTCTCCAGCGTGTCGGTGGCGACCCTTGGCGCCTTCTCCCCCACGTCCGGGACCTTGTCCTGGGCCTTGGTGACGACCTTCACCTGGGTCGGCGCGCCGACGAGCTGGCCGTCACGACGGGTGGCAACCAGCACCGCCCACTGGCCGGCCTTGTCGAACTCCACCTGCGCGGCGTAGACCGCGGCGAACGGGTCCGTGTCCGTCGCCGCCTGCTTGCTCTTGTAGCGGTCCTGCGTGAGCAGGATGTCCGCCGGCGCGGCGAACGGACCCTGCGCGGGCTGTTCCGGCGTCGGCGCGACGTAGATCGCCGTCGGCCCGTAGATCGGCTTGCCGTCCTGGCCGATGACGCCGAACGTGAAGCGGTTCTCGCCCGTCGTGAGCACCGACGTCGCGAGCGCGGCCTGCGGGCCGGAGCGCACCAGGTCGGCGATCTGCTGCAGCGTCTTGCCCTCCACGGGCGGGAACGACGTCGCGTCCGGCTTGCGCGCCTCCTTGACCGCCTCGCGCAGGCCCGGCGTGTCCTCCGGCACCTGCTCGATCGGGTCGGACGGGGCCTCGCTCTCCCCACCGCCGCCTCCGCAGGCGGCCAGAGTCAGACAGGCGAGCGCGGCGAGCAGCGCGAGGACCGGACGATGCATCCATCCCAGGCTAGCGGCCAACGACGCTTGTAGTCGATAAATCCGCGCTAGCTGGCCGCAGCCGCTGCGTTCGCAGCCTCCTGCTTCTTTTGCCACAGGGCAATCGACAGCTTATCCGCGCGATCCGCTTGAGTTCCGGCACGCCGCGCCATGAGCAGGGCGAGCGTGATCGCCGCCCCGAACCCGAGTGCGGGACCGACGGCGCGACGGATGTCCTCGGAGGGATCGACCAGCAGGAGCCCCAGTGCACCCGCGATCACGACGACGAGCACGAACAGTGGTCCCAAGCGCGGGATGAGCCGGGTTGCGAGCGCGAGCACGACGAGCATCGCGCCCGCGGCCGCAAGGACGCGCCGATCATCGATCCTCAGGTCGACGAGCACGGCCACCGCTGCCGCGACGAGCGCCACGGCGAGGCCGTACCACGCAATCCGACGACGGTGAGGATTGCCCCACGCCGGTTCAGGAAAGGAACCTCCCGCAGCCGGCGTCCCGGTCTCGCGCATGAGGATCAGGTCCCATTCGTGTTCGGCGACGTCACGCAGCGACTGCAGGTCGCGATCACCCTCGCTCAGCCACTCCTCGGGCAGCGCGCCGCCCGATTGATCGATCGCCAGGTTGAGTTCCGCGTACGCCCTCCGTCGCAGCCGCCGGAGGCTGGATCGCTGCGGATCGGCGGGCGAGTTGCCATGGGCGCGGGCATGGACCAGGGCGTAGAAGCAGCCCGCGTTGTAGTGGGCGTTCCAGCCAGCGCTTGCGCGCAGCAGCCCGAGGTGCAGCCAGCGCACGCTCGCCCTCCTCCAGCGCATCTCCAGGTCCGCCGGTTTGGACGTGTCGAAGCGCCGTGCTCGGGCTCGCAGTGTGTGGCGCGCAATCGCGATCGACCGGCGCAGCCTGCGGCGGCGTACGCCGGTCGGTTCGTAACGATGACGGAGGCGACCCTGGGCGAACAGGATGTGGAACCGCCCGGTGAGCTGCCACGCGGCGGTGACCTCGTTGGCGGCCAACGTGTGTAACGCGTCCGTGACCTTCGTGGGCGCCATCGGCTGTTCCGTGCCGGTCTCGAGGCCGACGGTCTTGCACACCTTCGTGAGCGTCGCGTTGTCTCGCGAGAGCTCCTGGCACACGGTGGCAAGACTTGAGGCGCTGATGCCGGCGCGGTAGCGAGCCGAGATCACGTCGGAACCGGCGACGCCGATGTCGAGGTACAAGCGCACTGCCTTCGCCTGCGCGGTCGCGGCTTGCGGTGGAGCGGCAGTCTTCGCGAGCTCTCCTGCGCATATTTCTTCCAGGTTCGCGAGCGCCAGCCGCGGCAACAGGTTCTCGAACTGCTCCTCCGACGCCGCCTCGAAGGCCGCGCGTGCGTTGGCCCCTTGCTGGCCGAGCCCATCGACATAGCAACGGAACGCGGGTGGCTTCGACCAGCGTGCCCATTGCGGGAAGACGTGCACGGCGCTCTTCGTCAACTCCAGGAAGATCTCCGCGGCCGCGGCCTTGATGACCTCGTCCTCGCCGGAGCCAGAGACGGTTCTCATGACGGACCGGCCCCTACTCGTCGGCTGCATCCAGTACCGCAGGTGCCATTGCACATTGCCTTTGATGAGCGTGCCGCTCAGTTTGTACGCCGTCGAGCGCGGCGGGTGCGGCAGGAGCTTGAGCAGGTTCGCGATCCAGTCCGCGTTGGGGCGGCCGCTGCCCTCGACCGCGGCGATCAGGTCGGTCTGCGGCGAGCCGGCGGGTACGTCGGACGGCGGCAGCAACCCGCCCTTGGCGAGCCGCTCGCGCAAGAGGGTCGTGAGGGCCTTGACGTCGGGCTTGGAGTCGTTTTTCCCGCCGAACTCAAGCTCGGCGACCTCGACGGGCCCGAGCCGAGTGATCGCACGCAGCGTCGACCAGATCCAGTAGATCGCCCACGCGATGGCGACCAGCAGCACGAACTCGATCGCGCCGAGGTCTCTGAACCACGCCTCGATCGCGGCGACGACATCGCGGGCGGCGCCTGCGAGCGACGACCAGACGTTCTCGTCCACGGCTCAGCCCTTCTTCCGTTTGACGACGACGATCCTCGTCGTGCCGTTTCGGCCGTTGCGGCCGTTTTCACCGTTCCTCCCGTTGGCCCCCTGGATAACGATGAACTGCGGGCCTTCAGGCGGCCCCGGTGGCTGCTCGGCGAGCTTCGGACACTTGTCGAAGGACGGCAGCGGCTCGATGGCGTAGACGACCTTGTAGATGTCGGCCACCGCGGCTGTGGCCTTCCGGCTCGTGAGCGTCGTGGCCCGTTCGCAGAGCTTCTCGGCGACGTCGCTGACACCCTGCTGCGCGCACTCCTTGGCCGGGTCACTTGCCAAGACCTGCTGGTAGCCCTTGAGCGCCTGGTTGAGGAGCTCACCCTTGAGCGCCGTCTTGGCCGCCGCGCATTGCTTGTCGGCCAGCTTGGTCTGGACCTCGGCCGATTTGCTCTTAGCGCACGTGCTGCCGGGCTCGTCGGCGAGGATCGCCTTGAGCTCCTTCTGCGCCTCCTCGAGCTGGCCGTGATCGACGCGCTCCTGTGCGCTCGCGCAGGAGGCGGCCGCACTGGTGCTCAGGGCGAGCCCGAGCGCCGCCACCACGATGACCAGCAGCGGCACGATCACGTGCCAAGGGTCAAGGCGCATGACGACCGCAGATAGGGACCTTGACCATGAAACGGACCCTAAACAGACACGTTGACCATAAGCAAGCGGCTCCTGGCCATCGGAGGGGGACGTCCCGCTGCTGAGGTCAGCAACGGGACGTCGCTCGCTCAGCGGCGCTTCTTCTTTTTCTTGGTCTTCTTCTTCGCCTTCTTGACCGGCTTGGCCGGCTTGCGCGCGACCGCCTTGGCCGCGGGCGCCTTCGCGCTCGCAGGGGCGGGGGCGAGCGCGGGAGCGGCCGGAGCGAACGTCGCCGCCGCCGGACTCTCCGCAAGCGCCGCCGCGGGCGCCTCGCCGCCGGGACGGCGCACGGTCACGCCGCCCGCGGCGTAGGTCGGCACGTACTCGCCCGTCACCGCGCCGAACGTTCCGGCGACCGCGCCGCTCACGACGGCCACGTCGCCGCCGACCGCGGCGGGCGCGACGACGTCGAGCCGCCCGCCGAGCTGTGCCGTACCCGTCACCGCGACACGTCCCGCCGAGGCGGGGGTGAGCGTGGGCCGCAGCACCGCGCCCGCGGCCTGCACATAGCCGCCGGCGCTCAGCGTCGAGCCCGCACCCAGAGCGAGGACGCCCTGGTTGACGAACGTGCCCGCGACCGTCAGCGAGCGCCCGCCGGTCAGCTCCAGCACGCCGCCTGCGGCGTTGCGCAGCAGCCCGCCCAACCCGTCGGTGAGCACGGGCTGCGGACCGGTGAACGCGTAGTGCAGGACCTGCGAGCCGGCCCCAAGGGCGACGCGCGCCGCGTTCGTCTTCAGCGCGCCCGGGAGCAGGAGCGCCGCGCCGTTGCCGACCACGTACCGGCCGCCCGCGAGCGTGCCGGCGCCGCCCATCAGCGGGCCGCTCCAGTTCAGCAGCTCCGGCAGCTCGAGCCGGCCGTCGAGGACCTCGATCACGCCGTCGTTGTCGATCGACGCCCGCGCGAGGGCCACGCCCGTCCCCGTCTTGCGCAGCGTGCCGGTGTTGTGCACCAGGCCCGCCTCGCCGAAGCCGTAGCGGAACGCCGAGTCCTGGAGCTCCGCGGCACCGTCGAGCGCGAGCACGCCCGCGTTGCGGATCGAGGCGCCCGACGCCAGGAAGAGCGTCGCGTCGTCGAGCGTCAGCGTGCCGGCGTTGCGCAGCTCGCGGTCCTCGTCGAGCCCGACGTTGTCGGACACGACGCCCGTCGCGCCCGCGGCGAGCACGGTCGCGCCCGGACCCTCCTGGTCGCCGTCGGACCAGGTCAGCGTCCCGGTCACGGTCAGCGCGCCGCCGCCGGCGATGGTCCCGCCCGTCTGGCGCAGGCCCGCGAGCGTCACGGGCGCCAGCACGCGCAGCTCGCCGCCCGCGACCTCGGTGACACCCGTCAACGCCGTGCCCGCGTCCACGACCAGCACGCCGTCACCCAGCACGACGTCCTTGAACGTGCCGGTGTGGGTCACGCCTTCGGCGCTCTCGAGCTCGAGCGGCCCGTTGATCGTGCCGTCGTTGTCGACCACGACGCGCAGGTAGGACCCGCTGGTGCCGCCGGTCTTCGCGATCGTGCCCGTGTTGAGCAGCACCGCGTCGCCGTGGATGCCGGCGGCGCTGCCGCACGAGGTGTCGTTGGGCGTGTCGAGCTCGATGCGCCCGCCGTTGGTGATGCGCACGCCGTCGGCCACGCCGAGCTGGCCGCCCTTCTCGAGCCGCACCAAGCCGTGGTTGACCAGCACGCGGCCGGCGTCCATGGAGCCCGAACCGCAGCCGAACGTCCGCAACGGCGTGACGACGAGCTGGCCCGCCGCGGCGATGGTCGTGGTGCCCGGCCCGGACTGGCGCCCGCCGTCCACGCGCACGCGCCCGTTCACCAGCACGTCGCCGCGCAGCCGGCCCGCACGATGCAGCAGCGTGCCATCGATCGCGAGCGTGTCGCCGGCGCGCACCGTCAGGTCGGCGGTGAGCTCGACCGTGCCCGGCAGCGTGGCCGCGCCGGCCAGCGTACGCGCCCCGCCGAGCACCACGCGGGCGCCGGTGAACGTGCCCGTGTCCGGCTCGCTCGTGCCGTCCTCGAGCACCAGCTCGCCGACGGCGCCGTCGACCGTGCCCGCGTTGCGCAGCGGCGCGCCAAGCGTCGAGCTCGTGCCGGCGGTCTTGCGGATCGTGCCGTGGTTGTCCACGCGCTCGGCCGGCTGGTCGAAATCGTCGAACAGCGAAGCGCTGCCGCGCACGTCGATCAGCCCACGGTTCTCGAGCACGCGGCCCGTCGCCAGCGAGGAGATGCCGTTGAGGATCAGCGTGGCGCCCTGCGTGACGCGCGTCGTGCCCGGCCCGGCCATCTTGCCGCCCGTCCACTCCAGCGTGCCCGTCACGTCGGCGGCCGCGCCGACCGTGCCGCCCGTGAGCCGGGCCGCGACGAGCTCGACCGCGCCGTTGACCGTGGCGCCGGACACGACCGTGTTGCCGGCCAGCTCGGCGTCGAGCTCGAACGTCCCGGCCTTGAGCGCCGCGCCCGAGAACACGCCGGTCGAGACGCCCGTGCCGCCGCCGCCGAGCTCGACGCCCTGCACGAGCCCGTCGTTGTCGACCGCGGCCGTCGTCGTGCCCGTGCCCTTGTAGGTCCCGGTGACGCGGATCGCCGCCCCGCCCGTGCCGTTGATGGCGCGCGTGCTGTCGAGGGTTCCCTCGACGGCCAGCACGCGCCCGGCCGAGAGCGCCGTGTTGGCGGCGGTGTGCGTCAACGCGCCCGTCACCCGGGTCGTGCCCGCGCCGGTCATCTGCCCGCCCGACCACGTGAACGCACCGCCGAACACGAACGTGCCCGTGCCGCCGAGCGTGCCGCCCGACAGCGTCGTCGGGCCGCTGCCCGTCACGGTCCCGGCGGTGTTGACGGTCGCGCCGTTGAGCGTCACCGCGGTCAGCTTCGCGCCGGTCTCGAGCTCGAACGTCCCGCTGTGCAGCGTCGCGCCGGCGAACTCGCCCGTAGAGCCGGACCCGCCGCCTTCGAGCTCGACGTCGCGGATCACGCCGTCGTTCTCGACGGCCGGGAACAGCTGGACGACACCCGTCGCGGCCGTGCGCTTGATCGTCCCCGTGTTGCGGATCAGCGGCGTGGCGCTGGTGCCGCGGTTGATGTACTGGTTCGCGCCCGCCAGCTCCAGCGTGCCCTCGATCGCCAGCACGCGCGTGTCGTGCAGCGCCGCGTTCTTGGTGTGGGTGACCGTGCCGGTGACGCGCGTGGTGCCCGCACCGCCCATCACGCCGCCCGACCACGCGAACGGCCCGGTGATGTGGAACGTGCCGGAACCGCCGAGCGTGCCGCCGGTCTGCGCGCCGGTCGCCGTCACGGTGCCGGTCACGTCGACGGCGCCGCCGCTGATGGTCGTGTTCACCAGCTTCGCGCCGTCGGCCAGCTCGTGCGTGCCGCCGTGGAAGTCCGCGCCTATGAACTGGCCCGTGGAGCCGCTGCCGCCGCCCTCGAGCTCGACACCGTCGATCACGCCGTCGTTCTCCACGGGCGCGAACAGCTCGACGACACCCGTGGTGGCTGTGCGCTTGATCGTGCCCGTGTTGCGGATCAGCGGCGTGGCGTTGGTGCCGCGGTTGATGTAGGTCCCGCCCTCGGCCAGCTCCAACGTGCCCTCGATCGCGAGCACGCGGGTGTCGTTGAGCGCGACGTTCTTGGAATGCGTGAACGTGCCCGTCACGCGCGTGGTGCCGGAGCCGCCCATGAAGCCGCCCGTCCACGTGCCCGAGCCCACCGTGAGGTCGCCCGTGCCCAGCACCGCCCCGGCGAGCTCGAGCCGCGCGACGCTCGCCGCGGTGTCGAGCGTGACCTGCTTGCCGGTGGGGATGCGGACCGTGTCGCCGGGTGCCGGGACGCGGCCGAGGTCCCAGTTGGCCGCGGTCGTCCACGCCCCGCTGGCGCCCGTGTAGGTGATGTCGGCCGCCATGGCCGTACCGCCGCCGAACGCCATCAAGGCGCCGGCCAGACATGCGATCCGTCGCATCATTTTCCGTAGATCCCCATCTCTTGGTAGCGCTGGCGTGCGGTGTGGTTGCGGGTGTCCCACTGCTCCTGGTGCAATGCGTCCTCGAGGCCCTGCTCGAGGGCCTTCTCCGCCGCCTCGGCCGGCGTGATCGCGATCGGCTGGATGTCGTCGGCGAACCCGAGCGCGCACTTGAGCCACGCCAGGCCCTGCTTGGGCAGCGACGGCTCGCGCTGCTCGGCCTCGTAGATCTCGAACGCGTCCTCGGCGAGGTCGGTGGCCGTCTCGATCGTCTCGATGCCCTTGGTGAGGCGCTCGGCGCCCTGCGAGATCGGGTTCTCGACCGGGATCTCGGCGATCGTCTCGAGCACCTCCCCGCCTTCCTCGCTCTGCACCCACTCGACGAGCTTGTTGAACTGGCCGACGATCCGCTCGCTCGCGGTCGGCAGCTGCAGCAGCGAGGGGTCGATCTCGTCCATGCCGGACGGGTCGCGCTTGGAGACGGGATCGTTGCCGCCGTAGACGAACAGGTTCATGCCGCCGGTGTGCAGGATCGGGTCGCGCGCGGTGAAGCGGCCGCTGGCCGGCTCGTAGTCGCGCAGGCCGAAGCGCACGAGGCCGGTGACCGGGTCCTCGAGGCCGCCCGCGAAGCCGATCGGCAGCTCGAACGTTCCGGTCTCCTTCGCGCGGTCGCGCACGCCGAACGCACTGCGCTCGTAGGTCCGCACGACCGTGCCGTTCGCGTCCGTGACCACGCGCGGCGTGCCGACCTGGTCGGTGCCGACGTAGAAGCGCGCGCCGCCGCGCTCGACCGCGACCAGCAGCCCGGCGTGGTCGTAGAGGTACTGCGTCAGCACGCCACCGGTGCGGCTCGCGGTGACGCGGAACGGGCTGCTGGGCGCGCCGTAGAGGAACTCCGTGCGCACCCCGCCGGCCACGCGCGCGGCCATGCGGTCCGACGCGTCGTACTCGTACGTGACGGTCTGCCCGCCGACGGTGGCCGACAGGAGCTGGCCGCGATCCGCGTACGTGAACGTGTCCGTGCCGCGGCGGGTGAGGAAGCCGGCCTGGTCGTACACGTGGTCGCCCGTCATCCGGTCGTCGTCGGTGTAGGAGTGACCGGCGCGGTTGCCGTTGGCGTCGTAGGCGTACGCCTCGTTCGCGCCGCCCGTGACCGACTTGAGCTCCCCGTCCGGGAAGTAGGTGTAGTCGTAGGTCTTGGTGACGCCGTTGACGGTCTCGACGCGCTTGGTGATGCGGCCGGAGTCGTCACGCGTGATCGTGTTCTCGTAGCGCTTGGCGCCCTTGACGGTGAGCGTGCGGCCGCGCGGCTGGCCGTAGCCGTCGTAGCTGAGCGCGAGGTTCAGCGCCTCGTCCGTGATCGCGCTGACGGCGCCCAGCGGGCCTTCTCGCTCCCAGCTGAACGGCCCGGAGCCGTCGATGAAGCCGTCCTCGTCGTAGGAGAGCGCCAGCTTGGGCTGGCCCGCGAGCTGGACCGACTGCAGCTCCAGCTTGTCGCTGTAGTCGTACGTGTACTCGCCCGCGGCGGTCTGCAGCGAGCCGTCGTAGGCGAACGCGTCGGTGCGCGTGCCGCGCGTGGCGGAGCCGATGCGGCTCGTGCCGTCCGCGTAGGTGAACACCGCGTCGCCGACGCCGGTCAAGCGCCCGTCGGTCTTGCGGTTGAACGCGGTCGTCCCGCGGCCGGGGGTGGTGACCGACGTGGTGAGATGGTCGTCGTCGTAGGCGCGCGTGAGCGGCGCGACGCCCGGCGCCGTGTAGCCCGTCCGGTTCCCGGTCGGCGAGAACGCGTACGTGTGCGTCTTGCCGTTCGGCATCGTCACCTGGGTGCGGTTGCCGAGGTCGTCGTAGGTGAAGCCGTACGTGTGGTTGCTCGGCAGCTTGACCGAGGTCACGCGCTCGACGTTGTCGTAGCCGTAGGTGACGGTGTGGCCATCGGCGTCGGTGCGGGTGAGCATCCGCTGCGGCCGGTTCGGGTCGTAGGTGTAGGTGGTCTCACGATCGCCCTGGACGACCTTGGTGAGGCGGCCCTTGGCGTCCCACGTCAGCTTGCGCTGCGCGACGCCGGTGCCGTAGTCGTGCGTGACCGGACGGCCCTGGGCGTCGTAGCTCGTCGACAGCGTGCGGCCGGACGGCGAGGTCGTCGTCAGCGTGCGCGTCTCGCCGTCGTACTCCCGCCGGGACGTCCTGCCGTTGATCGCGCTCTCGTCGGTGAGCGTCTCGATGCTGAACGGGTTGGCGGGCTGCTTGAGCTCCACCGTCCGCTCGCTGGTGAACACCTTCGTGCGGCCCGCGGGCGTCGCCTGAGTCTTACGCGCGACGTACGGGGCGCGCAT
The DNA here is from genome assembly GCF_027587175.1 of Solirubrobacter deserti. Taxonomy (GTDB): domain Bacteria; phylum Actinomycetota; class Thermoleophilia; order Solirubrobacterales; family Solirubrobacteraceae; genus Solirubrobacter; species Solirubrobacter deserti. The sequence goes on along the minus strand of NZ_JAPCID010000008.1, from coordinate 173,750 downwards.
GCCCCAGCGAGGATCGCCGGCGTGCGTGCTCTCGGTCACCGTGCCGTCGGGCTGGGTGACGCGCGTGACGCCGTCGGCGCGGTAGTCCATCGTCGAGGTGGCGCCGGACGCGTCGGTCGTGATCGAGCGTGAGCCGCCGCCGGGCAGCTGCTGGGCCTCGAACAGCGTGACCTTGTTCATGTCGGAGGTGCGCTTGATGCGGTAGCCGTCGGCGGTCGGCTCGCGGCTGAGCGTGACCACCGATCCGCCCTTGTCCTCGTCGGTCTTCAGCCGGCCGGTGGCGGCCTCGTAGGTGAAGTGGGCGTCGTGGCCGAGCGGGTCCTTGAACGTCTTGAGCAGGCCGCCCGGGTGGTAGGCGAGCGTGTGCGCCTCGTTCTCGACGTTCTTGACTTCGGTGAGCAGGCCGCCTTCCACCTTCAGCGTCGTGCGCAGGTTGCCGGGCGCGACGATCGCGGTGGCGGTGCCGGCCGCGTCACGCTCGATCTGGACGACGTTGTTGTCGGCGTCGGTGACGGTGATGAGGCGGCCCGAGGCGTCGTAGCCGAAGGTCAGCCGCGGCCGGCCGGTGAGCGCGTCGAGCGTGCGCACGTGGCGGCCGGTGCGGTCGAACATGAACACCGCCGTGCCGTCCTGGTTCGGGAGCGAGAAGTCGGCGTCGACGAAGCCCGGGAGGCCCGGCGAGGCGCGGCGGATGCGCGCGTTGCCGGTGTCGGCGATCTGCACCGACTGGTCGGGCGCGACCGTCACGTCCTCCGGGAAGGCGAGCTGCGCCTGCGCGGGAGCGTTGCCGTCGCCCGCCTTGCCGCTGCGGCCCGTTCCGGCGAAGACGCTGCGCGTGCCGTCCTTGGCGATCTGGTGGACGCGGTGGTGGATGCGGTCGGAGACGTAGACCGTGCCGTCGTCGGCGACATCGAGGCCGTATGGCTGGTCGACCTCGGCCAGCGTCGCCGTCTCGCCCTGCGCGCTGACGCGCTGGACGCGGCCGTTGAGCGCGTCGGCGATGAACAGCGTGCCTTCGGCGTCGACCGCGACGTCGGTCGGGAGGTCGAGGTCGGAGGTGATGGTGTTGATGCGGCCGTCGGGCGCGACCCTCCGGATCCGATCGCGGCCCGATTCGGCGATGTAGAGCGTGCCGTCGGCGGCGAGCGCGAGGCCACGCGGCTGGTGCAGGCTCGCCTGCGTGGCGGGGCCGCCGTCGCCGAGCGTGTCGGGGTCGCCGCCACCGGCGAACGTGCTGACGTTGCCGAGCGGGTCGCGCTTGAGGATGCGTGCGTTACCGGTGTCGGAGATGTAGAGCGTGCCATCGTCGGCGACCGCGACGTCGCGCGGGGCGGTGACGGTCTCGTCGTCGAGCAGCGTCTCGACCTGGCCGTCCTTGGTGACCTTCAGGATGCGGTCGGCGCCGGTCTCGGCGACGTAGATCGCGCCGTCGGCGCCGGCGTCGGTGCCGCGCGCGACGTCGAGCGGGAACATCGTCGCGGGCTTGGACGGGTCCACGTTGCCGTCCGAGACGCCGACGGCGGTGCTCAGCTCGGACCGGATCGCCTCGGTGGTGACCTTCGAGCCGTCGCCGAGATACAACGTGCGCGACTGCGGGTCATAGGCGTGGTGGACGTCGAGCGTCCAGCCGCCGAGCGCGTCGCTGCCCGCGCCGAGCACGCCGACAGGGCGCTCCCACTCCTGCCAGGCGACGATCTCGCGGCGGGACTCGTCCTCGCCGCCCGCCTCGCTGCGGGTCACGGGCGCGCCGCCGAACTGGCCGAACGAGGCCTCGAACTCGGCCGGCTCGAGGTACTCGGCCGGGTACACGTAGCCGATCCGCACCTCCGCGTTCTGCGCGCCCTCGACCGTGCGGCCGTAGGCGTCCTTGCCGTCCCACTCGAACGTGTGCTTGAGGTTGCGACTCGGCACGAACGTCTGGCGGAACTCACGGCCGGCGACGTTGACCTCGAGCTCGATGCGGCGCAGGCTCGGCTTGATCGAGTCGCCCGTGAGCGGGATCTCGAGCCGGTAGGCCTCCTTGTAGCCGGGCATGCGGGCCGAGCTGTAGTAGAGGTCGAACGGCGTGCCGGGGACCGAGAGCTTCTCGCCGAGCGTCTGGTTGAAGACGCCGATGATGCTGCCCGCGGCCTGGCACTCGGGGCAGTACGCGGGCGGCGGCGGCGCCTCGGTGGGAGCGTCGCAGTCCGCGCGGCAGCCGTAGGGCCAGTTGTAGTCCCATGGCGTGAAGTGCTCGACCTCGACGCGCCACAGGGACTTGCCCGCCGGGTACTGCTGTGCGAGCTTGGTCCGCTCGGCGTCGTCGAGGAGGCGGTTGTCGGCGGCGCCGTCACCGTCGGTGTCGACGTTCGCGCGGCCGTTGGCGATCGACACGATCTTGATCACGACGCCGTTCTTGGACGGCACCCACGCGCCCTTGTCCTTGTCGTAGTAGGCGGAGGGCACGATCGTGCCGGCCTCGAAGCCGAGGAAGTTGTCGACGTAGGTCGTGACCGGCTTGGTGAACTTGACGTCGGTCGCGTCGGCTTCCACGGCCTCGTCGACGCTGAACTCGACGGCGTACGTGTAGGCGGAGGAGTCGGGGAGCTCGCCGGGCATGCGCTCCTCGCCGGCGGCGCCGACCGTGTACTCGGTCGCGCGGACCTCGAGGTCGCCGAGCGGCTTCGTCTGGCCGTTCGGCAGCTCCATCGTGGCGTCCGTGCCCGGCTCGAACATGAGCGTGGCCTGGCGCGGGCCGGCGTCGTCGGAGGGCGTGGTCTCGGAGGTCGCGACCTGAAGCGTGCTCGCCTTCTCCTCGATCTCGGTGACCTTGTCGTCGTACGGGGTGAGGACCACGTCCGCGATGTCGACGAAGTCCTGCCACGGGATCGACTCGGTGCGCTGGACGGTCATGTAGCCCTCCTGCTCGAACGCGAGCGTGAGGTCCGCGCCGCCGTTGACGGCGAGGTCGTAGCCGCCGTCCTCGCGGGTCGACGTGTAGCCGAGCTCCGAGTGGTCGAGGACGGTGACGCGCGCGCCCTTCATCGGCGTGCCGTCGGCCTTGAGGACCTTGCCGCGGATGACCGCGACCTGCCGGTCGGCGATCGTGCCCGGCTTGACCTCCTTCTGGATCGGGTTCGAGCCGGTGTAGAGGAACTCGGTGCCGTCGGCGACCGTGGTCGGCGTGCCCGGCTTGGGGTCGGGCGCCACGTCGGTCGGGTCCTGCGCCGGCGGGAGCGGGGGCTCGGGGAAGTCGGGCGTCGGCGTCGCGGTGACCGTCGGGGTGACGGTGACGGTCGGCGTGACCGTGACGGTCGGGGTGGCGGTGACCGTGGGCGAGACCGTCGCGGTCGCCGTCGCCGTCGCGGTGGCCGTCGCGGTGGCCGTGGGTTGCGGGCCGGGACCGGGCCCCGGGGCGGGCGCGGGCGCGGGTGAAGCGCCCCCCGCCGCCGGCGCGAGCGGCCCGCTCGGCAGCGGCGCCCCGAACGGCCCCGTCGGCACCGTGACGGGCGCGGATGCGCGGCAGTTGTTGCGCTCGTTGCTCTCGCGCACCTTGTTCTTCGGGTCCGCGCACGCGATCACGTGGTGCGTGCCGGCCGGCACGGTCAGCTTCAGTGTCGCCTGAGCCGAGCGCTTGCCCGCGAGCGCCTTGACCGAGCCGGTCGTGAGCGCGCGATCGTCCTTGCTCGCCTTCGCGTCCTTGGAGAGCGTGAGCGCGAGGGCCGAGCCCTTGGCCTTGCGCTTGCCGGCGTTCTTGACGGTGACCGTCGCCGTCGTGGCGGCGGTGATCTGCACCTTGCCGACCGACAGGTCAGGCTTGGCAGAGGCAGCATGAGCAGGGCTCGCGAGCAGCACGAACCCCGCGGCAAGCAGCACGCTTGCGCGGAAAGAAGTTCTCAAGTCGGCGTCCGTACCTGTGTGGGAGTTCCTGGGGAGTGCCCCGAAGGTTCCCGGAGTGCGCCGACGCAGCAGGGTGGGTTACCCACACTCCAACGGCGCGGGGACCACTACTCCTAAGGGTGTAGCCAACTGCGGAGCGTCAGCTCCGAATGGCGCTGACCTCGACGTCCGCGGCGAGCATCCGGGCGCGCGCCGGGTCCAGCACCCCCGCGCCCGGGACCTCCGCCGCCGCGGCCGCGGCGCCGACCGCGAGCGCGACGGCCTCGTGCCAGTCCGCGCCCGCGTCACGGGCGGTGACGAGCGCGCCCAGCGTCACGTCGCCGCACCCGACCGGATAGCGGCCGCGCACGGGCGGCCGCGCGCGCAGCCGCACGCCGTCGGTCGCGAGCTCGAGGCCGTCGGCGCCGCGGGTGATGCAGGCCACGCCGCCCGGCGGGCACAGCGCGGCGACGTCGGTCGAGCCGAGCAGGTCTCGGGCCTCGTGCTCGTTGATCTTGATCAGGTCGGGCTCGCCGAGCACGCCGGCGCGCAGGTCGTCGTCGCGAGCGTCGAGCGCCACCCGCGCGCCTGCCTCCCGCGCCGCGCCGATCAGCGTGGCCATGCCGTCCGCGGGCGAGCCGGGCGGAAGGGAGCCCGACAGCGTCACCCAACCCGCTCCGTCCGCCGCCGCCCGCACGACCTCCACCAGCGCGTCCCACTCGTCGGCCAGCAACTCCGGCGCACCCTCGTAGAACTCCGTCAGCTCCTGGCCTTCGCCCGCGACGGACACGCACACGCGCGGCTCGGCCTGCGTGCGCACGCTGCGCACCTCGATCCCGGCGGCCGCCAGCTCGGCCTCGATCCAGGCGCCGGAGCCGCCGCCGAGGGGTGCGACCGCGCGCACGTGGGCGCCCAGTGCCGCCGCCGCCCGGGCCGCGTTCAGGCCCTTGCCGCCCGCGACCGCGACGACCCGCGTCGGCCGGTGGATCTCCCCCACGACCACGGGTCCGCTCACCTGATGCAACCGGTCGACCGCCGGGGTCGGCGAGACACAGACGATCATGCCGTCCGCCGCTTGATCATGGCCCGGCCGGCGGCGATCAGGAGCGAGTCGTTGGCGCCCTCGCCGATCTGCGTCTGCGGCGCGTCCCGGCGCAACCGTGCGAGCTCGTCGCCCTCGGTGTAGGAGCGGCTCGCGGCCAGCCGCGACGCCTGCTCGACCGCCCACACCGCGCTCTCGGACGCCATCGTCTTGGCCGCGCTGGCCCGCTCGCCCGCCTCGGCCTCGCCGCCGTCGATCGCCTCGGCCGCGCGGCGCACGGCGGCCTCGACCACCAGCTGCCGCGCCCGCAGCTCCCCGATCCGCAGCGCCGTGTGGCTGTAGTCGCCGAGCACGCCCGGCCCGATCTCCCGCCCGGTCGCCTCGCCGAGCGCGCCCTCCAGCGCCCGGTCGATGATCCCGAGCCCGCGGCAGGCGACGTTCACGCGCCCGACGGAGAGCACGTCCACCATCTGCCGCGCGCCCTGCCCCTCCGCCCCGCCGAGGATCTCCGCGCCGGGCACGAAGTGCGCGTCGAACGTCCACGCCGCCGACTCGACCCCGCGATACCCGAGCTTGTCGAGCGGCTCCGTCTTCCACGTCTCGCTCCCCCGCCCCTCCGACGGGAGGACGACGCACGAGGGCCGCTCCTGCCCGGCAATCCTGGCGAGCATGAAGGTGAGCGGGAACGAGAACCCGCCCGCGATCCAGCGCTTGCGCCCCGTCACCACGAGCCCGCCCTCGGCCGGCTCGACCGTCGTCGCCAGCCGCCGCAGGTCGCTGCCGGCACCCGGCTCGGTGATCGAGAACGAGGACCAGACCTCGCCGGTCGCGATCCCCGGCAGCCAGCGTTGCCGCTGCTCCTCGGTCCCGTACCGGACCAGCAGCTGGGTCCCGAGCGCGGTGGTGTTCACCGCGCCGGTCAGGGAGATCCACCCCTGCGCGAGGGTCCGCCACACGTCGACCATGTCGGCCACCGGCACCGCGCACCCGCCGTACGCCTCCGGCACCAGCGCCCCCGGCACGCCCAGTGCGCCGAGCCGCTCGAGCACCTCCGCGGGCAGCACGTCGTCCCGGTCCCACTGCGCGACGTTCGGCCGCACGACGTCGTCGACGAGCCGGCGCACCGCCTCCTGATCGATCTCCTTCACGGCCCTTATTCAAGCTGGACGTGCGGCGCGCCGACACCAATCGCTGGTGTCCGCGTCCTCCTCCACCCTCGCCCGGTTGCTGGCCGCGTGCGCGATCGTGTTCGCCTGCTGCGCCGGCGGGGTGTTCGCCGTCGGGGCGAGCGAGTTGCACGCGACCGCCGATGCGCTCGAGGCGCAGCCGCGGATCGACCTCGCCACGGCGACGACGACCACCCGCCACGGCGCGGACACCGACGGCGAGGCCCGCACGATCCTGCTGATCGGCTCCGACCACCGGGCGAAGACGGCGAAGGCCAACGCGCGCTCGGACACGATGATGCTCGTGCGGCTCAGCCCGCGGGCCAAGGCCGTGACGGTGCTCTCCGTGCCGCGTGACCTGCAGGTCACGCTCAACGGCCGGACCGCCAAGGTCAACGCCGCCTACGCCCAGGGCGGCGCCGCGCTCACGGTCAAGACGCTGCACGAGCTGCTCAGGGTTGACATCGACCACGTGATCGACGTCGAGTTCTCCGGGTTCCGCGCGCTCGTCGACCAGCTCGACTGCGTCTACACCGACGTCGACCGCCGCTACTTCAACCGCAACGTTGGCACCGCCGCGACCAACTACGCCTCGATCGACATCCAGGCCGGCTACCAGCGGCTGTGCGGCCGCGACGCGCTCGACTACGTGCGCTACCGCCACGGCGACAACGACCTCGTGCGCGCCGCGCGCCAGCAGGAGTTCCTGCGCCAGGCCCGCGCGCAGGCGGGCGTGACGCAGCTCCTCGGCGACCGGCACGCGCTTCTGCGGGCGCTCGGCAAGTACACGCGCACCGACATCCGCGGCACCAAGGAGGTCACGGCCCTCGTCAAGCTCGCGCTCGACGGCGCGCGCAAGCCGGTGGTCCAGGTGCGCTTCCCGGCGACGATCGGCCCGTCCTACGTGACGGCCTCCCCTCCCGAGCTGCGCGCCGCGGTCCGTCGCTTCCTGCACCCGGTCACGAAGAGCGCCGCCCCGAAGCAGCGCTCGTCGGCGAAGCGCAAGACGTCACGCGTGCGCGTCCCCACGGGCGTGCAGACGCGCCGCGAGTACACGCTCGAGGACGAGCAGGGCGCCAAGCACCGCGCGTCGCACGTGTCCGTGCGGATCGGGCCGGGCGAGTTCTACGGCATCCAGACCACCGACTGGAGCGAGCCGCCGATCTTGGCCGCACCGGACGGCCAGCGCACCGTCGGCGGCCGCACGTACGACCTCTACTACGACGGTAAGCGCCTCCGGCGAGTCGCGCTGCGCACCGCCGAAGGCACCGCCTGGGTGTCCAACACGCTCACGCTCAGCCTGAGCAAGGCGCAGATGCTGGCGCTCGCCCGGCGCCTGCGCTGAGCAGCCCGCCGAGCGACGGACGCGGCCGCGGGTCCGGGTCGGGCACGACCGAAGCGCCGCGCGCGATGTAGTCCCACCGCGGTCCGTCGGACGCGATCCGCGTGACGCCGTCCAGGAGCCGGTCGACGTCGTCCGCGCTCGTCCCGACGCCGAGACTCGCCCGCACCGCGCGCGGCACGCCGAAGTGCGCCATCAGCGGGTGCGCGCAGAACGCGCCGTCGCGCACGCCGATCCCGTGCTCGGCGCTCAACGCGGCCGCCAGCAGCCCCGGCTCGACGCCGTCCACGGTGAAGCTGACCACGCCGACCCGGTCGCCTCCGTCCCACAATGCGAGCCGCCGCGCGCCGACGGCGTCCAGCCCGGCCACGAGCCGCTCGAGCAGCTCGTCCTCGTGGGAACGGATCCGCTCCCAGCCGGTCTCCTCGAGCACCATGACCGCCGCCGCCAGCGCGACTGCGCCGAGCGCCGCGGGCGTGCCGCCCTCGTGGCGCGCCGGGCCGGTCGTCCAGACGACATCGTCGGCCGTCACGCGGCGCACCGCACCACCGCCGGCCAGGTACGGGCGGCCGGCATCGAGCCAGTCGGAGCGGCCCGCGAGCACGCCCGCGCCGTAGGGCGCGTAGACCTTGTGGCCCGAGAACGCGACGTAGTCGACGTCCCAGGCCGCGATGTCCAGCGGCCGGTGTGCCGCCAGCTGCGCCGCGTCGAGCGCGACCCGCGCGCCGTAGCGGTGGGCGAGCCGCGCGATCTCCGCGACCGGCCACACCTCGCCCGTGACGTTGGACGCACCCGTCACGGAGACGAGCGCTGCGCCGCCGACACGGCGCAGCGCCGCCTCCAGCACCGCGAGCGCCTCCGCGGCGCTCGCGGGGAACCCGAGATCGACGACGTCGCCCCGCCGCCACGGCAGCAGGTTCGCGTGGTGCTCGCCGGTGAAGGTGAGCACCGTCGTGCCCGCGGGCAGCACGCCCGCGAGCAGGTTGAACGCGTCCGTCGTGTTGCGCGTGAAGACGACGGCGTCGTCCGGACGAGCGCCGACGAACGCCCCCACGACCTCGCGCGCCCGTGCGTACGCCTCGGTGCTCACGAGCGACGCGAAGCCCGCCCCGCGGTGCACGCTGCCGTAATACGGCGCCAGCTCCGCGACCGCGTCCGCGACGCGGCACAGCGCCGGAGCGCTGGCCGCGTTGTCGAGGTTCGCGTAGCGGACCCACTCACCGCCGACGAGCGGCACGTCGAGATCGCCACCGACGAGCTCGAGCAACCGGCCGCCGGCATGAGTGTGCGTGGCGGTCATCCGGCTACTTGGTGACCTTGATCGACTTGCCCGAGGCCTTGCCCGACAGGTAGTTGCCGTCGCCCGGCCAGGAGATCGAGACCTTCCAGGTGCCGCGCGCGAGCTTGGGCACCGTCACGGTCACGACGCCGTTCTTGAGCGTCCCGGTCACCTTCTTCGTGGTCTTACCCTTCTTGAGCGTGAGCGTGACCTTGCCCGTGGCCTTGGTCAGCCCCGTGGCGGTGGTGATCGTCACCTTGTACTTGCCGGCCTTCTTGCTCGTCGGCGCCTTCGAGACGGCACCCGCGACCTTGCTGGCCTTCACCTTGACCTTGACCGCCGGGCCGGGGCCCGGGTTGGCGATCGGCGTCGGGCCCGGGGTCCCGACGGGATCGGGGGTGACGACCGGATCGGGCGCCGTCACCGTCAGCGAACCGGTCTCGGTGAAGCCGAGCAGCTGGTCGTTGCCCGCGTAGGTGAGCGTGTAGTCGTACGTTCCCGCGGGCAGCGCACCGAGCGCGAACGTCGCGACCCCGTTGGCGAGCGTGGCCGTGGGCGACGCGACCGTCGTGCCGGCCTGCTTGAGGACGAGCGCGACGTCACCCGAGACGGTGCGCTCGTAGTAGTTGGAGACCTCGAGCGAGATCGTCGCCGCGGTGCCCTGCTTGACCGGTGCGGCCGTCACCTTGCGCGTCGCGACGGCCGCACCCGGAAGGCCGCCGAAGAACACGTCCAGCGCGTGCTTGGCGGCCGCGGCGCCGGCGATGCTGTTCGGGGTGGCGGCGTCGCCGAACGCGGTGCGGACCTGGCCCTTGCGCGTGTCGACCGTGCCCCAGGCCCCGGCAACGGTGGTGAGGTTCGGGTTCGTCTTGTCGGCGAGCCACGCGGTCCGCGCCTCGGCGAGCGTCTTCGGCGCATTCGCACCCAGGGCCGCGAGCGCGGCCGACAGGGCCGCCGGGCTGATGTCGGTCGGGCCGCCGGACGTGACCGTCACATTGCCCTGGGCGTTGGTGCCCACGGTCGCCGTCTCGTTGCCCAGGTAGTCACCGGCATCCGTGTACACGGACTGGCTCGGCTTGACCGTGTTGACGTCCGTCTGCCAGGTGAAGCCGGCGATCGCGGCGTTGATCTTCTGCCAGGCGGGGAGAGCCGTCGAGAAGCCGAGGTTGACCTTGTTCGGCTGCGGCTGGGTGAAGAACCAGTTCGACATGTACTCCGTGTGCGTGCGCGGCGGCTGCGCGTTGCCCTTGTGAATCCACTGACGGGTCACCCCGTCCTGGGCCCCGGCGCCGCTCTTGCCCTTGTAGGCGAACAGATACGGGACCTGCAGTCGCGCCTTGCTCTTGCGCGCCTGGCTGGTGTCACCGTGCGGGAAGTACGTGATCGCGTTGGTGTCGGTCGGCAGGTACTCGGTGACGAAATTGCCGAGGTACTGGTTGACGAGCTCGCCGTACAGGTAGCTGGCGAAGCGGCCGTTGCCCTGCGCGTCGGCGGCGGGCTCCGGATTGCGCGTCTGCAGCGGGTTCGGGGTCGCGCCCGTTGGGTTGCCGCCGACCTTGCCACCGTCGAGGACGGTGTCGAAGTTGTAGACCGTGACGTTGTTCTTCTGCGCCTCCTTGTTCACGAAGGGCAGCACCGCGCGCGTGTTCGGGCACCAGGTGCCGCCGAACAGGATCGCCGCGTCGGCGTCCGTCGAGTGCTCGAGGATGTCGACGATCTCGGGGTAGGTGACCTGGTTCACGCGCCAACCGCCGTCCGCGGCGGCGTTGTCGGCGGCCGTGAGGACGTCCGGGCCGATCCGGGAGGCGTTGCCCTGGGTGGCGACGCGCTGGCGCTCGTTGGCCTCCTCCTGCCACCACTCGAACTGGCCGACGGTCGCGAACGGCTTGTTCGCGATCGCCGTCGCGACCTTCGCCGCCGCCTGCGCGTCGTCGGTGAGGTTGACCCAGTCGACGACCTTGTCGTTGGCCGCGCCGTCCCTGTTGTTGGTGTTGTAGACGACGAAGAAGCTGTCCGCGACGTCCGCGGGAGCCGTGCCGGACGTGTAGTCGTAGAGCGGGTTGACGCTGTCGTTGACCTCGGTGGCGTGGCCGACGGTCGTGTCGACCGATTGGCCCTGATCGCCCGGCAACTTGCGGTCGGCCTTGACGCCGTTGCCCAGCGACTGCGCGAGCAGGTTCTGCCACGCGTCCCGGAAGCGGATGCGCGAGGACTCGATCAGCTTCAAGGCGTCCGCCTTGCGGATGTCGAGGTCCGGGACCTCGGCGGCACCCACGTTGACACCACCCGAGAAGTTCGGGTTGAACCAATAGACCTTCTGCGCGCCGGCGGCGCGCGCGGCCGCGTCGACGGCCACGGCCCGCGCCGCGAACGTGGCGTCGGTCGAGGGATCGCCGATCAGCAGCGCGAAGGTGCCCGGCTGACGCAGCAGATGCTGGAAGCGGTCGTAGGTGACCGAGTCGATCACCGTGTTGGCGGGAACGCCCAGCGTGCGCTGGAGGAAGTCCGCGCGCTGGTAGGAGGTGGTGGTGGCGGTGCGCAGCGGCGCCGCGTCGGCGGTCGCCGCGAACGGCACCACCGTGGCGGCCGCGACCGCCGCGGCCGCCGCGCGCCTCCATCGGGATGAAAGGGTCACGCTCTTCCTCACTTGCTCTCGTTGGGGTGGGTGCTGCACCCCCGCGCGGACCGGCGCAGGGGGAATCGACGCTCCCCCTGACCGGATGCCCTGGCGGCCGGCGGGGAGCGGCGGGTGCTGCGATGTTGAATTCGCGGTGGCCCCGCCCGGACTCACACGGGCGAGGTCAGACCGGCACGTTCAGTTGTGCTTGGTGCGCCGGCGGCCGAACAGCTGCTCACGCACCTCGCCGAACGCGAGGCAGAAGAAGCCGAGGGCGACGAGCGCCACGAGGATCCCCACGCCGGCCAGGCGGGTGTCACCCACGTGGCTTGCGGCCTGGCTGGCCAACTCGTACTTCGTGGTGTCGGCGACGTTCGCCACCGCGCCCGGCACGACGCCCGTTCCCGGCCCACCGGCCGGCGCGCCGTTCGCGGCGACCTCGGTGCTACCGCCCGGGACCTGCGGGGCGGCGTCGACCACTGGCGCCGCGCCGTCGACCGCAGCGGTGCCGGCCGCAGCATCGGTGCTCGCGGTGACCGCCGTGTCTGGCGCGGCGTCCGACCCGGCCGTCGAAGCACTCGCGCTCGACGACGACGCGGAGCCCGAGGAGGACGGTGAGCTGCCCGAGGTCGACGTGCGCGTCGTGGACGAGTTGGTCGTCGATGACGTGCTCGTCGTGGACGGGCTCGGCGTCGTGGACTTGGTGGACTCCGTCTTGTTCGACGACGTCTTCGTCGACTGCGTCTTGTTCGAGGACTTGGTCGTCGTCTGGGACTTGCTCGTCGTCTGCGTCCGGGTCGACGGGCTCTTGGTGGTCGTCGTGGAGGGCTGGGTCGTCGCCGCCGGGTTGGTCGTCGTGGTCGTCGTGGTCTGCGGGTTGCCGCCCCCGCCGTTCGTCGGCGGCGCGGTCGCCGTCGCGCTGGGCGTGTTCGTCGGCGTCGCGGTCGGCGTCGGCGTCTTCTGGTCGTCGACCCACGCCTGGTAGGAGCTGATCCGCGACCACTCCGTCCACTTCGCCGTCTTGAGCAGCTGCCCGTCGGCGTCGTAGTAGAGGATCGCGTTCTGGCCGAAGTCGTAGGAGACGTACGGGATCGGCGTGCAAGCCACGTCGTCGTACCCGGGGAGCGTGTCCCGCCCGTCGCTGTAGGTCTGCCCGTCGATCGTCACCGAGATCGGGAACGGGTTGTCGGCGGGGTTCGTGACGCCCTGGGCCTGGGCCGCCGGAGCAAGGGCCAGCCCTGCGACGGCAGCGCTGAGGACGGCGGTCGCCACGCGGGTGCGACCGCGGGATACGTGCACTGTCTTGTTCTCCTGTCGTCTGGTCATCAGCTGCGCACCAGCTGCTGTTCGGGAGCGGGTGCGAAGACGGGTGGCGTGGGCGCCGCCACGGGCGCGCCCGGGTACGCGTACGCGGCGACGGCCGCGGGCTGCGCCTGAGCCGGCCATGCGGCCGCGGCGAGCGCCGGCTGCGGCGGCCATGCGGGGGCGGCGGGCGCCGGCTGCGGTGCCTGCCGGTCGTCCTCGACGTACACCGCCTGCCCATTGAAGATCGCGTCGTTGAGCAGGCCGGTCTGCCGGGCCACGACGGTCGCGCTGACGGCGGCCGCGGTGACGTTGGTGGCGGTCCGCGCCATGTCGGCGATCACGCCGATCGGGATCGTCGCCGCGACGAACTCGAGCGGCAACCCGGCCGCCGACATCACCGTGGCGGCGGAAACCGTCGCCGCGCCGGGGACGCCGGCCACGCCGATGGAGACGACGATGCTCAGGACCGTCAGCAGCAGGTAGTCACCCGCCGAGTAGGCCAGCCCGTAGGCGTTGATGCCCCAGACGGCGATCAGGATCGGCCAGATGCCCGCGCAGCCCGGCATGCCGATGTTGGCGCCGAGCGGCGCCGTGAAGTGCGCGATCTCCGAGTGCACGCCAACCTTGCGCGTGAGCTGCCCCGTGGTCACCGGCAGGGTGCCGATGCTGCTCTGTGTCGTGAACGCGGTGAGCTGGGCCGGGAAGATCTTGCGGAAGAACGCGACCGGCGCGACGTTCGCGAACGCCTGCAGGATGACGGCGTTGATCGCCCACGTGTGGATCATGCACGCGGCCCACACCAGCGCGAGCAGGCCGAGCAGCGAGGTGAAGCTCTTGCCGAGGTCCGCGCTCGTCCCGACCATGTGGGCCGTGAGCGCGACGATCGCGTAGGGCGTGAGCCGGATGACGTAGCTGACGACCTTGAAGACGACGAGCTTGATCGCCTCGATGCCGTCGGCGAAGAGCTTGACTTTCTCGCCCTGTTTCTCGGCCAGCGAGAGATAGGCCACCGAGATCGTGACCGCGATCAGGATGATCGGGATGATCGCGTTGGAGCTGAAGCTCCCGACGACGTTCGTCGGGAAGAAGCTCACCACCACCTGGCTGAACGCCTGCACCTGCCCCGCGATCGTGTCCGCGGGAACCGCGCCGAGCTTGGCGTCGGTGCCCTCCCCGGGGCGGAAGATGAAGGCCAGCGCCAGCGCGAGGATGACGCCGAGCGCGTTGCTCAACAGCAGCCAGAACGTCGACCGCAGGCCGATGCTCTTGAGCTTCGCCAGCGTGCCGAGCGACGTCATCGCTGAGACGATCGCGACCAGCACCAGCGGCGCGACCGTGGCGAGCAGCACGTTGATGTAGATGCGCCCGATCGGGTTGACCGCGGCCACGTGCTGCTCCGCGACGACGCCGATCGGGATGCCGATGGCCAAGGCGAACAGCGCGATCACGCTGAAGTTCAGCGCGCGCTTGCGCATCCACCAGATAGCGGCCCAGCTGAGCCCCACCGCGGCGAGCGTCGCCACCGACGGCCAATCCCAATTCATAGTGCTGTCTGCCCCTCCGTTCGACCCGGCGCAACTGCCGCGGAGGCTTAATCTACACGAATCCGATCGGGTTTCTACATTTTGCTCTAGAACGTCCGTCCGCGGCCGTGCGAGCGCGCGCCGGACGCGCGCCGGACGCGCGCCGGCGGAAAGTACCATTCTCGATCGCTTTTATCGACTTACGCGCGGAGCGGCTCGGCGTGCTTGACCGCGTAGTCGAGCTCAGGGCCGTGTGCGTGGCCGACCAGACGCCAGCGCACGTCGACCTCGACCGTGTTGCCGAGCATCGTGTCCACGTCGTGGTGCAGCGCCAGCGACACGACCCGCCCGTCCTCGACGTCGAACTCGCGCCGCGCCCCTTCCCGCCGCCGGCCGAGGACGGTGACGAGCGCGTCGACCAGCGGCCGCCACGTGACGATCCAGTCGCGCATGATCCCGGTCCGGATCGCGAGGTCCAGATGACCGGGGCCCCAGCGCGACGGCTGGATCTGGCTCGCGATCTGGTACCCGAACTCCCGCTGCGCCTTCACGCTCACGTGCGAGAGCCGCCCGCGCGCGGTGCGCCACCGGTGCGGACCCTCGTTGGAGATGCCGACCGGCCCGATGCACAGCGAGCACGCGTCGCCATGGACCTTCGTCGCGGCGACGTAGCGCAGGTGCGGCAGCTGGAACGCGATCGCGAGCGGCTCGAGCAGGTCCACGAGCGAGTTGCCGATCAGCAGCTCCTGGTGGTCGGGCAGCGCGACCGTGACGTTGACGCCGAGCGGCATGTAGTTCGACTGCTGGCGGGCGTTCGCCAGGTACGGCTCGATCTGCGCCATGAACGGCTCGATCCACTGCCGCGTCTTCCCGAGCTGCGCGGTGCGGATGAACGAGCCGGCCGGAGGCGCGTAGCGCGTGAACTCGGGCACCCCCTGCAGGCTACATCCGCGCCCACGCGGAGGCGCCGCCGACCGCGAGGGCAACCAGCTGATCCTCGAGCCCGCGGGCAGCGACCGCAGCGCGACGCTCGAGGTCGACGAGCTGGGCCGCTTGAAGTCCATGAGCCTCAACCCGCAGCGCGGCGCCGTACCAGGAGGAGCCCGAGCCGCCGAAGCGCCGCGGGGTCTTCGGCCGGCGCCAGTGAACCGCGACGCGGTCAGCCGGATCCTGGCAAGGTGAGCGCGATGCGGGCAGTGGCGGGAATGGTTCTGGTCGCGGTGACGGTGCTTCTGGCGGCACCCGCGGCGCAGGGGTACGACTTCGGTAAGGAGTGGGGCGACGCGACGGTCGCCGACACGCCGTTCAACGACCCCAGCGGCGGGCCGCTGCTCCCCGCCACACAGGTCTATCCCCGTGGGCGCCTGCGCGACGCCGCGCCGAACGACTGCTGCAACGTGCGGATGACAATGACCATCCTCGGCACGTCGGGGCAGAGGCTCACCTCCTACGGGGTCAGCGACGGACAGGGCGTGTGGAAGAACATCGACCGCCGCGTCGACACCAGCCCGCACGCGATCTCGGCGATCCAGTACGACTTCTGCCGCTCCGACGGCAAGTGCGCCACGCACACGATCGCGCGTCCGCCCGCCCCCGCCACGCCCACGACCCCGGGCACGCCGCCGGGCACGACACCGACCCCGACCCCCGCCCCGAACCCGTTCGTGGACACGGACGCCGACGGCTTCCCCGCCACCACGGACTGCTCGGACGTCAACAACACGGTCCACCCGGGGGCGCCCGAGGTCCCCGGCAACGGCATCGACGACGACTGCGCGGGCGGCGACCAGCCCGGCGAGGTGACCGCGCTGGTGCGCAGCAAGTTCTCGCTCGCGAGCCGCCGGTCGAGCCCCAAGGTCAACCTGCTGCGCGTGCAGGACGCGCCGCCCGGGGCTCAGGTCGACGTCATCTGCACCGGCCGGCGCTGCCCGTTCAAGCAGCGAACGCGCACGGTCGACGCCGAGGGCCAAGTCTCACTGACCAAGCTGTTCCGCAAGCGCCTGCGCGACGGCGTCACGCTCGACGTCATCGTCAGCGCGCCGAACGCGATCGCGAAGGTGTCCCGCTACGTGATCCGGCGCGGGCGGATCCCGGGGCAGCGCACCATGTGCCTGCCCCTGGGAGCCTCTACGCCGCAGAAGCGCTGCTGAGGCTGGTCGCGAGCAGGTGGTCGACGAGCTCGCGCGCGTCGTCCTCGGCGCCGTGGATGAAGCTCGACTTGCGCCGGCGCAGGAAGTTCAGGCCGACGCGGTAGAGCCCGGGCGCGTTGCGGACGACGCCGCCGTCGTGGCGGATCTCACCCTTGCGGTCGAGGACGTCGAGGTCGAGCCACGAGTAGTCGGCGCGGAAGCCGGTGGCCCACAGCACGGTGTCGTAACCCTCCGCGACGAGGTCGATCAGCACGCGCGGCGTCGCGTCGACGCGGGTCGGCTCGGGCCGCTCACCCTCGTCGAATCCGCCCCACTGGTCGATCGTCTTGAGCAGGCGCTTGAGCTTGAGGTCGGCGAGGTTGCACACGTTGCCGAGTGAGCCGGCGAACGCGGCCTTGCCGTCGTTGACCGCGCCGAGGCGGCCGACGAGCGCCGCGCCGCGGTCCGTGAGCGCGTTGAGGTCGAGGTCGGCACGGTCGGGTGTGCCGACCAGCTGCGGGGACGGCACGTGCCGCGCGCGGATGAGGTCGTCGACCTCGTCGTAGCGCTCGTCCAGCCGGCCGATCTGGTCCAGCCAATGCATGATGTCCCGGCCGCGGTACGTCCGCGGCATGCGCACGTGTTCGCCGACCGCGACGGTCACCTCGCGCCCGGAGCGCAGCAGCTCGTCCGCGAGCTGCAGGCCCGTCGCCGACGCGCCGACCACGAGCACGCGGCCGTCGCGCAGCTGCTCCGGTCGCTTGTAGTCGAGCGGGGTGACCTGGTCGAGCTGAGCCGGCAGCGACTCCGCCACCGCCGGCACGTGCGGCCGGTTGAACGCGCCGCTGGCGAGCACGACCGCGGACGCGGCCCACGTGCCCGCGTCCGTCTCGACCCGGTAGTCGTCATCGTCGCTGAAGATCCGCGTGACGGTCGTGCCGGTGCGCACGGGCGCGTCGACGTGCCCCGCGTAGCGCTCGAGGAACTCGACCAGCTCGGAGACGGCCATGAAGCCGTCCGGGTCCTCGCCGTCGTAGGCGAGCCCGGGCAGCCGCGTGAGCCAGTTCGGCGTGAGCAGACGCAGCGAGTCCCAGCGCTCGGTCTTCCACGTGTTCGCGACCTCGCCCCGCTCCAGGACGACGTGCTCGATCGACTGCTCCGACAGCACCCGGCTCACCGCGAGGCCAGAGTGCCCGGCCCCGACGATGACGACGGGGATGCGCGCGACGCTCAGTTGACCGTCACCGACACGTTCGTCGGGTTCGTCAGCGCGTCGAACACGGCCGAGCGCTTCTGCGACTGCGCGACCAGCGCCGCGACCTCGTCGGCGTCCGCGTCCGCGTCGATCTCGAAGTTGACGCGGATGTTGTTGTACCCGTTGCGCACCTCGGGATCGGCACCGAGGATGCCGAGGATGTTCATGTCGCCCTCGACCGTCGCCTTGACCGAGTTGAGCTGGATGCCGCGGTTCTGCGCGACCGCCGCGACACCCGCCGTCAGGCAGCTCGACAGGCCGACGAGCAGGAACTCGACCGGCGTCGGCGCCTGATCCTCGGCCGCGAAGACCTCGGGATGGTCGGCGTCGTACTCGAACGTCGACTTGTGGTTGTGGTCGGCGCCGAGCCCGCTGTACTGCTGGATCGTCGTGCGGCTGTGCGTGCCGCGCAGCCACTCGTTCGTCGCGCGCCAGGTGAACTTGGCCGCCTCCGGCGCGTCGCTGAGCGCCGCGCGGGCGTCCAGGAGCGCCTGGGTGTTGACGCCGTTGTCCGCTGCAGACTCGGTGGTGCTCATCAATAACTCCTCGTCGCCAATGGCTTCAAACGCGATCAGGTTACCCTGAAAAACAGCCGCGAAGCAACCGTAGCTGGTGGACGGCACCCCGCCAATCGGGACCGCACCCTGGGGTTTTCTGTTGACGCGGACCAGCGGTCGTGATCTGACCGATCACACAGCTCTCACATCTACCGCGACGGGTCGCGGCTACGGTCGCCGCGCACCGTCCATACCGACATGTCCCGGGAGGCAACATGTCTGCACTTCGCACCGTTCTCGCGGCTGCGGCGCTGCTGGGAGCGCTGCTCGCGATCCCGTCCGTGGCGTCCGCGCAGCGTGCCAACGAGCTGCACGTGATGTCGTTCAACCTGCGCTACGCGAGCGATACCCCGCCGAACCCCTGGGCCGATCGCCGGCCCGTCATGCGCGAGCTGCTGCGCGCCGAGAAGCCCGACATCATCGGCACGCAGGAAGGGTTGTACCGCCAGCTGCGCGACATCCAGGTCGACCTGCCGACCCACTACGACTCGATCGGACTGGGGCGCGAGGGCGGCTCGCGTGGCGAGGCCATGCAGGTGTTCTACGACTCGCGCCGCCTGGAGCCGCTCGAGTACGACCACTACTGGCTGTCCGACACGCCGAACGTCGTCGGCTCCAAGACCTGGCCCGGCTGCTGCCCGCGCATGGTCACCTGGATCAAGTTCCTCGACCAGCGCACGAACAAGCAGTTCTACCTGCTCAACACGCACTTCGAGGCCTTCGACGCCACGGCCCGCGCCAACTCGGCCCGGCTCGTCCTGCAGAAGATGACCGAGCAGTTCGCGCCGAACGTGCCCGTGATCGCGACGGGCGATTTCAATGAAGCCGCCAAGCCCGGCCTGACCGTCTACGACACGCTCGTGACCAACGGGCCGTTCGAGGACACGTGGGACCTGGCCAAGCGCCGCAGCCCGCTGTTCGGCACCTTCCATGGCTACCGCCCGCTCACGCCCGACGGCGACCGGATCGACTGGATCCTGGCCACGCCGTACGTGACCGTGCGCGCCGCGTCGATCAACACCTACGCGCGCAACGGCCAGTTCCCGAGCGACCACCTGCCCGTGCAGGCGCACCTGCAACTGCCGTAGCCGTCACGGGATCGAGCCCCGGCGTGGCGAGCAGCGCTGCTCGCCACGCCGTGGGCACTTCAGCGCAGGCGCGCGAGCGCCGACGCGCGTGCCCGCTGCTGCGTGGCACTAGAACTCGACCTGGCATTTGCCGGCCTGCAGCTCGGCCTTGTCCTGCTCCGTCAGCGCGGAACACGCCTTCACGTTGAGCGTCTCCAGCCGGTGGGCCAACGCCTTCAGGGCCTCCATGACGCCTCGGTCCAGCCCACCCGGCTCGAGCATCTTGACGATCTCCCCGCCCTCGGTCTTCTGCTCGATCTTCGTGCCGGGCGCTTTCTCCTTGGTCACCGTGCGATTGAGATCGAGATAGGCGAGGTTCATCCCCGTGAGCGCTCGGTAGCACTCGACCGTCATGAACGAGCACTGCACCAGACGCAGCACCTGCAGCGGCAGGGACCGCAGGGACTCGAGGTTGTCGCTCGGCGTCGCAGCCTTCTTCGGCGAGTACACGGCCAGATAGGTCAGCTTCGGCAGCTGCAGCATCGCCGCCGGCCATTCCGCGGGAAGCGTGCAATGGCTGAGCTCGAGTCGCTCGAGTTGCCGCATTGCCAGCAGCGCCTTCCACTGGTTCTTGTTGGCGACCAGATCCACCCATTTCAGGTGCAGGCTGGTCCGCTCCGTGCCGCCGATTTGCGACGCATCTCCTACTTCAGCGCGTGGGATCTCCTCGTAGACGTGGCCGAGGTTGGTGTTGAGAGCGGCCGGAAGGAAAGCACTTCTCCACCGTTGCGCGCTCACCGGGCGATACCGGCCCATGTCGTCCTCCGCGACGACGCGCTCGCTCACTTCCCCGTTCTCTTCGACGAGGATGCGCCTCGTCGCCTCCGGGGCCATCATCCGACAGACCGCTGCGTTGCCCGCGGTGCGCTGCAGCGCCAGCACCTGCGCGGGCAGGAGAGGCAGCCCCGGCGCCCAGCGCGCGGGTGCGTCGAGAGCACGCGCAGCGTCCGAGTCCGCGGTCGGCGACCGCGCCCCGTCGATCCGCTCGACGTCCTTCCCCATCGAGCCACGCTCCTTTGCAACCCGCGATCGCTGAACGAAGCCTGATCACTATACGATCCCGCGCGCGGCGGCGGCACCCCCGTGCAAGGAGCTCAGCTAGCGGGCGGTGACGACCATGTCCGTGACCTCCGCGCCGCGGTCGAGCCCCGTGACGACGACCTCATCCGCGCCGCGGGGCACGTTCAGGCGGACAAGGGCGAAGCGTTCCACAGGGCTCGTGATCTCGGTGGACGCGTCACCCGCGACCACGCGCGCCGAGCCGCGGACCGCCAGGGACAGCTCGAACGGCCCAGTGCCACCCCACGGCCACGCGAACTCCTCTCCGGGCGTCAGCCACCGCACCGCCTCGTCCTCCACGTGGGACGTGACCCGGCACTCGAGCAACTCGCCGTCGCACGCCAGGTCGGGCGTGTGCAGCCCGCGCGTCTGCAGGCGCAACCGGCCGTCCACCCACACCCGCATGCCGAGCCAGCCCTGGCTGATGCGCACGCGCCACGGGCGCGGCGAGGGGTCCAGGTCGAGCGTCAGCTCGCCGATCGACAGCCGCGGCCCCTGCACGAACAGGTCGGCGTGCCAGAAGGGCACGGCCGCGTCGTGCACGGGACCGGGCGGCACGGGCTGCGGGTCCTCGGTCGGGTGCCCGACGGCGGCGCCGGAGCCGATCACGGGCCGGTCTCCACACCAATGCACGCGGTCCAGGTGGACCTTGCGGCCGGGCTGCCCGCGGTCGTAGCCGTGGTAGACGGCGTAGGTGGTGACGCCGTCGGGCGCGAGGATCACGCTGTGGTGGCCCGGGCCGGTGATCCGCTCGCCGCTGCGCAGGATCGGGTCGGGGTCCTTCACCCACGGCCCGCGCAGCGTGCGCGCGGAGGTGAGCCCGATGCCGTACGTCGCGTCGCGGTAGTGCGAGCCGGAGTACAGCTGGTGGTAGCGCCCGCGGCGCTTGAGCACCCACGAGCCCTCGTTCCAGTAGGCGTCGCCGGCCGCCGAGCCTTCCCAGCGCTGGCTCGGGAAGGCGACCGGCGTGGGGTTGCCCTCGAGCTCCGCCGGACCGACCAGGCGGTCCACCACGTTGCCGCTGCCGGGCTGGTCGCCGAAGCGCGTAGCGCCCGTGCGGATGTTGTAGAAGAGCCACAGCGACCCGTCCTCATCCTGGAACGGGTGCCCGTCGATCGACCACACGTCGGTGACCAGCGGCGCGTCGTCGAGCACGAACGGCCCGAGCGGGTTGTCCGCACGCGCGACGCCCTGCCGGCGCGCGCTCTCGACGCCGTGCCCGTCGGGCCGGATCCGGGTGCCGGCCACGTACATGTAGAACGTGCCCGCGTGGTACCTCACCTCGGGCGCCCACAGGTCGGTCTCGGCCCAGGTGCCGGGCTGGGGCTCGAGCGCGTGCCCCTCGAACTCCCAGTCCACGAGGTCGCCCGAGCGCCAGACCGACACGCCGAGGTCGCCGTCGTCGGTCGTGTGGTAGAGGAAGTACTCACCCAGGTGCCGGATCACGAACGGGTCGCCGTGGTCGGCGCCACGGTCGTCCGTGATGACGGGGTTGACGAACGTCCGGCCCGCGTCAGGCATGCACGCCGACTGCCTCCAAGACCTCGGCGGAGGCGTCGATGGCCTGGCGCATGCAGTCGTCCATATCGATGTACCGGTAGTTCGCGAGCCGGCCCGCGAAGAACAGCTTCTCGCCGCCCACCTGTTCGCGCAGCTCGGCCTGATAGCGGTCGTTGAGCGTCCTGTTGCGCTCGGTCTCGATCGGGTAGTAGCGCGTCGGCGCGCCGGTGAACTCGAAGCCGAGCACGGTGCCCTCGCACCGCTGGCGGGAGGCGTGCTTGGTCTCGTGGATGCGGATGAACGGGAACTCGGCGCCGGGATAGTTGACGACCATCGCGCCTTGCGCGAGGTCCTTGTGCGGGACGTAGACGCTGCGCACGTCGATGCCGCGCCAGTCGAGCCGGCCGAACCGCTCGCCGCAGAACACGTCGAGCGGGCAGGTGAGGACGATGCAGTCGGCACGCTGCTCGCGCGCGTGTGCGTCGAGGTTCTCCTGCGTCACGTCGACGTTGACGTGCAGCATGATCCGCGGGTCGTCGAGCAGGCCGTCGATCAGGTCCGTGTACCCGTTCGGACCCGCCGGCCAGCCCTGGAACGGGTCCGGGAACAGGTACGGGTCGTTGTCCCAGCGCACCGACACGCGCCGGGGCGCCCACTGCGCTGACAGCTCGCGCGCGGGGCGTCCCCACTGCTTCTCCGTGTACGGCCGGATGAAGCGCTCATAGAGGATCGGCCCCATCAGCTCGAGGCACCACTCCTCGAAGTTCGCCGCCTGCGCACGCGCGGCCGCGTCCACGCCGCGGCGCTCCTCCAGCTGCGCGTGGATGTCCTGCGACTGCGACTGGCGGTCGATGTCCGAGAGCAGGATCGGCCAGTTGAGGATCTTGCCGTCGGCGAGGATGTCCACGCGGTGGCGGTAGTCGTTGAACGGCGTCATCGCGTTGGCGAGCTCCCACACCTCCTCGTCCTCGGTGTGGAAGATGTGCGAGCCGTGCGGCTCATAGAGCACGCCGTTCAGGTGCTCGGATCGGATCAACCCGCCCGGCACCACGTCGCGCTCGAGCAGCACCGTCTCCAGGCCGGCGCGAGCGAAGCAGTGCGCCAGCGTGCAGCCGGTCAGCCCGGCGCCGACGACGAGGATGCGAGGAGAGCTCATCGCAGTGCCCCTACCGCCTGCAGGCGCTCGGCAACGATGATCTCGACAGCCTTCTGACCGATCGGCGCGCCGCGCGCCCGCGCTTCAGGAGTCGTCAGGCGCGCCCATCCGCTCGAGCGTGGCCCGCGCGCCGCGCTCGTACAGTGAGCGCAGCGCCCAGCGGTAGGCGGCGACGAAGCGCTCGTCGTCGGCGAGGCCGCCGAAGAGCTCGCGGTCCGCGATGAACGCGTCGGGGTCCTCCCGCTGACGGCGCGCAGCCGCGGTCAGGCGATCCGACAGCCGGTCGACGACCGCGATCGGCTCGCCCTGTTCGTCGACGCCCTCCGCGTACCGGGCCCACGCCGCCAGCACCGCGGCGGAGCGCTTGATCTCCCCACCCGCCGCGAGCCGCTCGCGGACCACGGGCAGCAGGAACTTCGGGATGCGATCCGAGCTCTCCGCGCACAGGCGCGGGATCGTGTCGCGTACCGCCGGGCTGGAGAAGCGCTCGATCAGGGCGTCCTTGTACTCATCGAGGTCGATGCTCGGCACCGGCGGCACCGCCGGGGTGCCCTCCTCGTCGAGGTACGCGCGCACGAAGCGCCGCAGCAGCGGGTCGCGCATCGCCTCGTCGACGTACCGGTAGCCCGCCAGGTACGCGAAGTAGCCGAGCGCCTGGTGGCCGGCGTTCAGCAGCCGGAGCTTCATCAGCTCGTACGGACGGACGTCGGTCACCACCTGCACGCCCGCGTGCTCGTAGGGCGGGCGCCCGCAGGCGAAGTCGTCCTCCAGCACCCACTGCGTGTACGGCTCGCACACCACGGGCCACCGGTCGTCGACGCCGAAGCGCTCACGCAGCGCCTCGCGGTCTGCGTCGGTGGTCTGCGGCGTGATCCGGTCGACCATCGAGTTCGGGAACCGGACGTGGGCCCCGACCCAGGCGCCGAGCGCCGGATCGCGCAGGCGCGCGAACGCGGTGAACGCGCGGCGGGCGAGGTGGCCGTTGCCCTCCAGGTTGTCCATCGACATCACCGTGAAGGCACCCAGCCCGCGGTCCCGGCGCCGCCGCAGCGCCTCGGTGACGAGACCGAACGTCGTCCGTGGCGTGGCTCCGGGCCTCAGGTCCGCGACGATCGAAGGCGCGTCTGCGTCGAACTCGCCCGTGACGTGGTGCAGGTTGTAGCCACCCTCGGTGACCGTCAGCGACACGATCCGGGTCGAGGCCGCGGCCATCGCCTCGATCGCCGCCTGCGGGTCGTCGGGCGCGAGCACGTAGCCCACGATCGCGCCCATCGCGGCGGGCTCCAACGTGCCGTCCGGGTGCTTGACGATCAGCGTGTAGAGCCCGTCCTGCGCGTCCATCACGTCCTTCATGCGCCGGTCGGCCTCCAGCACCCCCAGCCCGCGGATCGCCCAGTCGAGCGCCTCACCGCGGCTCATCAGCCGCTCGTGGTACATGGCCTGATGCGCGCGGTGGAACCCGCCGACGCCGATGTGCACGACCCCTTCGGTCAGCCGAGCGCGGTCGTAGCTGGGGGTGGCGATGCGCTCCGCGCAGGCGGCGAGCGTGGCGCGGCCGAGTGGGACCATCGCGTGCCACCGTAGAGACCGCAGCGGGACCGCGTCACGCCCACCGACCGTGACCCGCTGGCCGACGCGCGCGCCGCGCTGGCCGCTCGCGGTGGCGATGACACGCACCGCGTCGCCTCCGAAATCCCTGCACGCACGCGCTTTCGGAGGCCAACCTGGCACCGCGGAGTCATCCAGGTGACGGTGAGCCGCGGTCGTCGCTCGTACACCGAGCGTTCACCACCGGTTCACATCTGGACAGGACGGATCCACTTCCGAAGGACGGCACGCGAGCGCAAGCCGAGCGCGCTGCCGGACTCGGCTCGTCTTTCTCGATCCGGAGTCCTCTCGTGCGCTCATCTGTTGTTGGCCCTGTTCATGTGGTCGTGCTCGCGGCCGGCCGTGGTAGCCGGCTCGGCGCGCTGGGCGACGCCACACCGAAGTGGCTGCTGCGCGTCGGCGCCCGCACGCTGGCCGACCGTCAGCTCGCCGGTATACGCGCAGCCGGCGAGGCCGTCGCTTCGGTGTCGGTGGTCGTCGGCCATGCCGCCGAGGTGATCGAGGACACGCTCGACGGCAGCGTGCGCGTGATCCGCAACCCGCAGTTCGAGACGCGCAACAACTGGTGGTCCGTGCTGCTGGCCCTGCGCGAGCTCCCGCAGGACGGCCCCGTGGCGATCCTCAACGCCGACCTGCTGATCGACCCCGAGCAGATCGCCTCGTTCCTGAGCGGCCCGCGGGACGACGGGCTGATGGCCGTCGACCTCGAGCAGCGCGTCACCGACGAGTCCATGAAGGTCGAGCTGCGCGCCGACGGCACGATCGCCAAGATCGGCAAGGTCGGCATCGACGCCCCCGCCGGCGAGTACGTCGGGATGCTGATGGCGCAGGGCGCGACGTTGCGCGCCTTCCGGGACCAGCTGGAGGCGTTCACGGCCGACCCGGCGTGCGAGAACGAGTGGTACGAAGGTGCGATCGGTCGCGGCGCGGGCGAAGGCGTGCCCTGGCGCGTGTGGCCCGTGCGCTCCGGCGGCTGGGTCGAGATCGACGACGACCGGGACCTGTCCGCCGCCGAAGCGTTAGGAGCGGCGGCGTGAGCGCCCGCCAGGTCCTGATCCCACGCCTGCTGCATGTCGGCACGGGCTGCCTGCGGGATGTCGGCCCGCTGCTGGCCGACCACGACTTCGACCTGCGCTGCGTGCTGGTCGGCAGCGGCCGCGGAGCGTCGCGCATGCTGGCCGAGGCGGTCGTCGAAGGGCTTCGCCGGGCCGACGTGCGCGTCGTCGTCGTCTCCCAGCTCGCCGGCCGGCTCGACCAGGCCGCATCGATCGCGTCGACGATCATCGAGGAGGGCGTGACCGCGGCCGTGGCCGTCGGCGGCGGCCGCGTGCTGGACACGGTCAAGCTCGCGGCGGCCCGCACGGACGTCGATTTCGTGAGCGTCCCGACGGCGGTCTCCAACGACGGCATCAGCTCGCCCGTCGCCTCGCTGGTCGGCAAGGACGGCGCCCGCGCGACGCACTCCGCACGGATGCCCTGCGGCATCGTCGTCGACGTCGCGGCGATCGGCAGCGCGCCGCCCGCGACCATCCGCGCCGGCGTCGGCGACCTCGTGAGCAACCTGACCGCCTGCCTGGACTGGCGGCTCGCGGACCGCGAAGGGCGCGAGCAGTACGACGCGTACGCGGCCATGATCGCCGAGAGCGCGGCGCGGCCGGCGCTGGAGCTCGACGAGGTGACGTCCAGCGCGTCGCACGAAGTGCTCGCGCAGGGGCTGCTGCTCAGCGGTCTCGCCATGGCCGCCTCCGGCACGAGCCGCCCGTGCAGCGGCGCCGAGCACCTGATCTCCCACGCGCTGGACGCCCGCCTCGGGCGCGGCGCCGCCCTGCACGGCGAGCAGGTCGCCCTCGGCACCCTGGTCGCCGCGGCCGCGCACAACTCCGCGCTCCTCCCGGCTCTGCAGAGCCTCTACCTGCGTCTCGGCCTGCCGCTGCGCCCGGACGACGTGGGCCTGACCACCGCGCAACTGGTGGACGCCGTCCAGGCCGGGCCGGCGCTGCGCCCCGACCGCTGGACGATCCTGTCCGACGAGCGCTTCCGCCACCGCATGGAGGCTGAAGCGCTCGTCGCGGGCGCGATGGGCTACCGCCCCGTGGCGGTGCCGAGCACGCGCTCGATCACCCGTTCCGTCGCAGCGCCGTCCTCGAGATGAGAGAAGCGCTCCTGGAACGCCACGTACCGGTCCTGATAGTCCGCAGTCACCTGGTCGAGCCCTCGCA
The DNA here is from genome assembly GCF_027587175.1 of Solirubrobacter deserti. GTDB lineage: Bacteria > Actinomycetota > Thermoleophilia > Solirubrobacterales > Solirubrobacteraceae > Solirubrobacter > Solirubrobacter deserti. The sequence goes on along the minus strand of NZ_JAPCID010000008.1, from coordinate 147,008 downwards.
GGGCAGCGACGAGCTCGTCGGTGGTCTCGAGCAGCGGGCCGGGCGCGACCGGCCCGAAGTCGAAGTAGAAGCCGCGCAGGTTGTCGCGATAGGCGGCGAGGTCGTAGGTGAAGAACAGCTGCGGCTTGCCGGTCACGGCGAAGTCGAACATCACCGACGAGTAGTCCGTCACGAGCACGTCGGCGGCGAGGTAGAGCTCGCTCACGTCGGGATGCGCGGAGACGTCACGGACGCCCGGATGGTCGATCGGCGCCAGCCGGCCCGTGAGCATGTAGTGCAGGCGCAGCAGCAGGAAATGGTCCTCGCCGAGCGCGTCGAGCGCGCGCTCGACCTCGAGGGCCAGCTCCACGGGGGCGGCGCCACCGCTGAAGACGAAGTCGTCACGCCACGTCGGCGCGTACAGGACGGCGCGCGCGCCGTCGGGGATGCCGAGCTGCTCGCGCACGCGAGCACGGACGGCGTCACGGCCGGGCGAGCTGAGGATGTCGTTGCGGGGATAGCCCGTCTCGAGCACCTCGCCCTCGAAGCGGAAGGCCTGCCGCAGCAGCGGCGTGCTGGCGTGGTTGGGCGAGACCAGCAGGTCCCAGCGGTCGACGTCGCGCTGCAGGCGCTCGAGGCGGCCTTCCGGTGCCCACAGCACGTCCCAGTGGATCCGCTTGAGCGGCGTGCCGTGCCAGGTCTGCAGGTACACGGTGCCGGCCGGCTTGGTCCACTCGACCTCGGTGTGCGTGTTGGCCACGACGACATCGGCGGACTGGAGCGCGGCGATGCTCTCCGCCGACCCGAGATCGACCGTTTGCACGCCTTCCGGGAACGAGCTGCGGTGGACCGGGTCGGCGAGCCAGAGGTGCTCGTGCTCCGGCCCCAGCGCCTCGAAGATGGTCCGCGGACTGTCCGAGAAGCGACCGGCGAAGCTGTTGTAGACGAAACGCATCCTGAGTGCACCTACCACGGGGGTGCGTCGTGCTAATCGCGCCACTGAACACCGGGTCGCTCGGGCAGCATGCGCTGCGCGTGACCGTGCCGACCTATGACCGGACCGCGCTGACGCCGTCCGTGGTGCACATCAGCGTCGGCTCCTTCCATCGCTCCCACCAGGCGCTGTACTTCGACGAGCTCGCCGAGCGCCGCATCACGACGGCCTGGGGCCTGGTCGGCGTCGGCCTGCACCGGCCCGAGATGCGCGAGGCGCTGACGCCGCAGGACGGCCTGTACACGGTCGTCACCCGCGGCGGGGCGAGCGATCAGGCGCGCGTCGTCGGCGTGATCCGCCGCTACCTGTTCGCGCCCGAGGAGTCGGGAGGCGTGGTCGCGACGCTGGCCGACGCCCGCACCCGGCTGGTCACCTTGACCATCACGGCCCACGGCTACGCGGGCGAGGACCCGGAAGCCCTCGTGCTCCTCGTGGAGGCGCTCGCACGCCGCCGCCGCGACGGGCTCCCGCCGTTCACCGTGCTCTCCTGCGACAACCTGCCCGACAACGGCGCGCTCGCTCGCGAGGCCGTCCTGGCCTGCGCGCGCAAGCGCGACGAGGGCCTCGCGGACTGGATCGCGACCGAAGGCGCGTTCCCGAGCAGCGTGGTCGACCGCATCACGCCCAAGACGACGCCCGCGGACCGGGAGCGGCTGGCGCAGCAGTTCGGTGTCGACGACCGCTGGCCGGTGATGACCGAGCCGTTCTCGCAGTGGGTGATCGAGGACGAGTTCGCCGACGGCCGACCGCCGCTCGACCAGGTGGGCGTCCGGTTCGTGCGGGACGCCCGACCCTACGCGTTGATCAAGACCCGCCTGCTCAACGGCAGCCACTGCGCGCTCGGACCGCTCGGGTTCCTCGCCGGGCACCGGACCGCCTCCGAGGCGCTGGCCGACCCGTTGTTCCGCGCGTACCTCGAGCGGCTGATGGCGGACGAGGTGCAGCCGCTGCTGCCGCTCGTGGACGGCATCAACCCGGCGACGTACCGGAACACGCTGCTCGCGCGGCTCGCGAACCCGGCGCTGGCCGACGACCTCGGCCGGCTGTGCCGCAACCTCTCCGCCAAGTTGCCCTTACACGTGCTGAGCTCGATCGCCGAGGCCCGGGACGGCGGCCGGCCGCATCCGCTGCTGACGTTCGCGGTGGCCGGATGGCTGCGCTATCTGCGCGGCGCCGACGAGCGCGGCGAGGGGTTCGCGATCGAGGACCCGCGGGCTGAGCGGCTGCGCGCGCTCGCGCGCCGCGGCGGCGCCGACCCCCGCCCTGTGCTCGCCGAGCGGGACGTGTTCGGCGCGCTCGCCGACGACGCCGCGTTCGCGCTCGCCGTCGAGCGCGATCTGCGCTCGCTCGACACCCACGGCGCGCGTGCCGCGCTGGCCGACCGCCTGTCCGTCCACGATCGGAAAGTGGCCGCATGACGCTGAGCCCGAATGCCGTCGAGGTGCTGCTCTGCGATGCCGACGGCAACCTGTTCCGGTCCGAGGAGCCGGCTTTCGAGGCTTCGGCGAGCGTGACGAACCGCCTGCTCGCCGAGCTCGGGATCGATCGCCGCTACGAGCCGGACGAGCTCCGCCGCGAAGCGATGGGCCGCAACTTCCGCGCCACGGCCGTCTGGCTCGCCGCGCGGCACGGCGCCGCCATCGAACCCCAGCGGCTGGACGGCTTCGTCGCCCAGGAGCGCCTGGAGGTCATCGAACACCTGTCGCGGGTGCTCACCCCCGACCTCAGCGTCCAACGCCCGCTGCGGCGCCTGCGCGACCGCTACCAACTGGCCGTCGTCAGCTCGAGCGCGCTGTCGCGCCTGGCCGCGTGCTTCACGGCCGCGGGGCTCGACGACCTGTTCCCGCCGCACGCGCGCATCAGCGCCGAGGACAGCCTCGAGATCCCGACCAGCAAGCCCGACCCGGCGGTGTACGCGTTCGCCGCGCACCAGTGCAGCGTGCCGACCGAGCGTGCGCTGGCCGTGGAGGACGCGGTGGCCGGCGTCCAGTCCGCCGTCGCGGCCGGCATCCCGGTCGTCGGCAACCTGCACTTCGTCGAGGAGCACGAGCGCGCCGAGCGGACCACGGCGCTGCTGGAAGCCGGAGCGGCGGAGGTCGTCGAGTCCTGGGACGCCCTGGAGGAGCTGCTCGCGGTCGGCTCCACGTGCGCCTCGTGACCCGCGGCCTGGTCGCGCGTTCACTGTCGGCGTGCAGACGGGCTCCGTCGCACGCGTTCGTGCTGGGGTAGCGCGAAGGCATGCCGACCAGCCGTACGCCGCGCTCCGCCCGTTCAGGCCTTCCCTCGTGGGCCGCGATCGGCTACCCGCTCGCGGTGGCCGTCCCGATCGTCCTCGCCTTCGCGCTCGGCGGGCCGAGCCTCGGCCTGTTCGTCGCGGCGGTGCTTGCGGTCACGCTCGTGACGCTGGCCGTCGGGCCCTGGCACGTCTCCGTCAGCAGCACCTTCGCTCGCGGCCTGGCGGTGGTCATCGTCGTCGCGCTCGCCGGCGTCACGCTCGTCCTGACGACGGACGGCGTGGCGCAGACCATCGGTTGGGGCGTGGTCGGCGTCGCGGCGGTGCTCGCGCTCGCGCTGGCGTTCTTCGAGGTCGGGCTCAGCGAGGATCGCGACCGAGCCGCCTCGACCGACCGGTGACCATCGGCGCGCCCTAGTCGGCGTCCGACGTCACGGTCAAGGTGATCGTCGTCTGGCTCGCCACCCAATTGCCGTGCCCCGCGAGCCGCTCGTCCGGCCGTGACACGCCACTCACCCGAACCGCCGTCCCGGCGGTGATTTCCGACGTCGAGACCGCCTGCCAGAGCTGCCCCTCGACCTCGACCTTGCCACCCGGCTTGAGGTCGGTGTGCGCCACCCCGGTCTTGCCGCGCATCGCGCGCACCGACGCAGCCATCGCGGCGTCGTCGGTCAGCACGTCGCTCTTGCGGTACTGCAGGTCGGCGAACTCGCCTTCCTTCGACAGGATCCCGAGCTCGATCAGCTCCTTGGCGATGATCGGGTGATACGGGTTGCCGCCGCCGGCGAGCCACTGCGTCCAGATGTCCTCGAGCATGTCGCGCGGCCCGGAGACCTTGTTCTTGCCGCGCACCTCGCGCAGCTTCGCCGCGACCTCCTTCTGGAACGCCGCCGACTTCTCCTTGACCTCGCCGGCCTGCTTCTCCTTCTCGGCCAGCGCGGAGACGAAGCGGTCGATCTTCGCCGCCGAGAAGCGGCTGCGCCCGTCCTCGTAGCGCTCGATCTCGATGATCACGTCCTTGCAGGCCAGCGCGATCGAGGCTGCGTCCGGACCGGTCTGCAGCTTCGCGAGATCCCGATACAGCGCGACCAGCTCACGGGCCTGCTCGAGCTCCATCGCCTCCGGCGTCAAGGAAGGCGGGCTCGCCTGCTCGCCCCCGACCGCTTCGGCACCCGCGTCCAGGCCCTTCGAGATCCCCAGCTCCGCCAGCTCGCCGCCCGTCTCCACCAGCAGCTTGCGGGCCGTCATCGCCTCGATGATCGGGACGACCTTGAACGCCGCCACCACGCCGATCGCGACGCCCAGGATCGCGTCGCGGATCGCGCCCGCCTCGGCGGCGGCCTGCTCGGCCCGCGCCACCACCCGCTGATGGGACCCGTACGCCATGCGGAAGTGCTCGGTCGCCTCGGAGAAGGTCGACGCGATCGCGTCCACGCTCGCCAGCGAGCTGGTGGTCGCGGATCGCAGCGCGCCGTGCGCGGAGGTGGCGGCGGCGGCCACTCCGTTGAGCCGCTCGATGTGACCGCGCAACCGCTCGGCTTCCTTCTTGCGGTCCGCGTCCTTGGCGGCGTCGGGCGCGGGGGCAGGAGCGGCCGCTGGCTGGCGCATGAGCTGCGGCGCGGCCGGACGGATCGCGCCGGTGGCGATCGCGCGAGCGATGGCGGCGTTCCCGGCGGTGCGCTGCAGGGCGAGCACATTCGCCACGCCCATCGGCCCGACGGACGGCGCGCGCAGGGCCGCGCCGACCTCCGGCGCTCGATCCGGGACGGCGGCGGGCGCCGCGATCGCAGTGGCGGGTCCGGCCGTGGTCTCGGTCTTCTCACCCTCCACTCAGCCGATTCTCTGCGCTCGGGCCGGCCCGGTCAAGGGGAGGTACTACGACCGGCAGGTGCGGCAGGCCGGACCCTTGCTGTGAACCGCTCACCCCGTCTGTGGCGGCTCGAGAGTGACGAGGGCTGAAGCGGGTAAAGAGGCGCGATGGCCGCCGATGCTGAGTCCACCAACTTGGACCCTCGGCCCGCGGGGACGAACGCGGAGCTGCTGCTCGAGCTGTTGCGCCGCACGCATCTCAGCGCGCCTTCGGACCTTGCGGAAGTGATCGCGGAGACCGCTGCGCTGATCGGGGCAACGGACGTCGTCGTGTACGTCATCGACTTCGAGCAGGCCACCCTGGTGCCGTTGGGCGCTCGCTATGGCGGTGAAGTGTTGTCGGTGGCCGGGACGATCGCCGGGCGCGCGTTCAGCACGACGTCGATCCTGCGCACGCCGACCGAGGCGCCCCACGGTGAGCGGCTCTGGTTGCCGTTGCTCGACGGCACCGAGCGCCTCGGTGTACTCGCCATGACACTTGTCACTGGGACTCTGTCAGAGGCGACCGTGACGCTGCTCGAGCGCTACGCGCACCTCGTGGCGACGCTCATGGCGACCAAGGGGAATTACGGAGACGCGATCGAGACGGCCCGCCGACGCCAACCGATGACGATCGCGTCGGAGATGGTCTGGAGCCTCGCTCCACCGCTGGTCTTCGCCACGAACGACCTGAGCCTCGCGGCTGTGCTCGAGCCCGCCTACGACAACGGTGGCGACGCCTTCGACTACGCGGTCGACGAACGCGTCCTGCATCTCGGCATCTTCGACGCGATGGGGCATGGGCTGCCGGCGGCCGGCGTGGCCGCCTTCGCGCTGGCGGCGTATCGCAACCGCCGGCGTGCCGGCAGCAACCTGATGGAGACGTCCGCCGCGATGGACGCCGCCGTCGGCGAGCAGTTTCCCGACTCGCGGTTCGTCACCGCGTTGATCGCACGCCTCGAGCTGGACTCGGGACAGCTGACGTGGATCTGCGCCGGGCACCCGCCACCGCTGGTCATCCGGGACGGCCGCCACGTCCGCGAGCTGGAGTCGATTCCCGAACCACCGCTCGGCACCGGCCTGGGCGCCGCGGCTCCGACGATGATGAGCGAGTCGCTGGAACCCGGAGATCTGCTGTTGTTCTACACCGACGGACTGGTCGAGGCGCACGACCGCAACGGCATGCGCTTCACGCTCGAGGACGTCGGCCGGTACATCGCGCGCGAGGCCACCGCGGGACAGACCGTCCCCGAGACGCTGCGGCGCTTCCGGCACGCGATGCTCGGACGGGAGCGCGCCGACCTGCGCGACGACGCGACCGCCGTGCTCGTCCGCTGGCGCGGCGGCGACGAGCGCCGGCTGCTCCCTCAGACGGTGCTCTGACCGTCCCGAGGCGCGGACGACGTCCCATGTCGTCCGCCCTCAGCGCTCATTCGTGTCCCACCTTCATCTGGCTCGTGTTTCGGTGAAGGGCCCCTGGGCAGGCTCGGTCAGCCCGCGGCGCCGCCGCGGGCCACTTCCGAGGAGCATCACCATGGCGAACACAGCGAAACCGGGCAGCCGTTCCGCAGAGGAGATCGGGGACGATCGGAAAGGTCGGTTCGGACGAGGCGACGGCGGCAGCGAGCGGCTGCGGTCGACCGAGGAACGGCAGCGCGAGCAGTTCGGCGGACTGCACTGGGGCAGCGCGTTCTTCGGTTGGCTCGTGGCCGTCGGCATCGCCGTGCTGCTGATCGCCATCCTCAGCGCCGCCGGCGCCGCGGTCGGGTTGACGCAGGCGAGCACCGACGACGCGACCTCCAACGCCGAGACCGTCGGCATCGTCGGCGGCATCCTGGTCCTGCTCGTCCTGGCCATCGCCTACTACGCCGGTGGCTACGTCGCCGGACGCATGGCGCGCTTCAACGGCCCCAAGCAGGGTCTCGGCGTCTGGGTGATCGGTCTAGTGGTCACCATCGTCCTCGCCGTGGCCGGCGCCGTGCTGGGCGCGCAGTACAACGTGCTCAGCCAGCTGAACCTGCCGCGCATCCCGGTCGACGAGGGCACCATCAGCACGGGCGGCATCATCGCGCTCGCCGCCATCGTCGTCGGCACGCTGATCGCCGCGGTCGCCGGCGGCAAGGCCGGGACCCACTTCCACCGCAAGGTCGACCGCGTCGGTCACTGAAGGCGCGCCGACGGCAGAGCCGACGAGCTCACTGTCATTGCGCCGACTGCCCACGGCGACAGCCGGCGCCGATCAGGCAGCGTCCCCGAGCATGCCGACATCGAGCGAGCGCGCACCAGGCGACTCAGAGGCCGAGAATGCGCTTGTCGCGCTGTACAAGCGGGCTGTGGCGGTCGCCGTCGACGTGGCGGGCGTGAGCGAGCGCGAAGCCGAGCGTGCGCTACGGCACGCCGATTCGGCGTACGCGCAGACGACACACGCGCGCGCCGTGCGTGCCCGCCGGGACGCCGAGGAGGGCCGGTCCATCCTGCGCCGCGCGCATGTGCGCCGGCAGGCCGCGCGGCTGCTCGGCGCGCCGCGCGGCTGGGACGCCTACTTCGTCGCCGATGAGGCGCGCCGCCACCCGGCGCTGCCCGAGCTCGCGGCCGCCGTCATCGGTACGGACCTGAACGGGACCGTCCGGCTATGGAACGCGGCGGCCGAGCGGCTGTACGGCTGGCCGCAGCGGGAAGCGCTCGGCCGCGCGATCGGGGAGCTGACCGTCGGGCCGCAGGACGCCGAGCTCGCCGAACGGATCATGGACAGCGTCCGCCGAACGGGTCACTGGGAGGGCGAGTTCTGGGTCCTTCGTGATGACGGGACGCGGTTTCTCGCGTACGTGCACGACGCGCTCGTCCACGGCCCCAACGGACAGGCGGTCGGCGTCGTCGGCGTCTCCATCGACCTCGATCCCGGCGCGCTCGTCGAGATTCCGGACGCCCTCGGCGGGCTCAGCGACGCATCGCCGCGCGAGCGCCGAGCAGGGCTGCCATAGAGAGAGCGAGCGGGATGGGAAGACAGCAGCCGGTCACGCTGACACGTGTGCCCCGGCGGGTCTGCCGCGAGTAGAACGGGAACGGGCCGCGAAACCCGGCCCGCCCGCGGGAGCCGCCGGCCCGCCGGCGGCCTCCGCGGTCCGATCGCGAGCTCAGCGGCACGCGTCAGCGGTCGTCCGCGTCGTAAGGATCGCGGCTGCCGGACTTGGCCAGTCCGCGGCTGACCATGTAACCGATGGTCAGCAGGGTGGCGTAGAGCCAGACCTGCTGCGCCCCGAAGCCGCCGGCGTCGGTCTCGTCGACCACCGCCGCCGCGATCAGCAACGCGATCAACAGGCCGATGTAGGCGAAGAACTCCGTCGTCTTGAACGACGCCTTGGTCTCCGTGCTCAGCCGACGGGGACGGTGCCCCTCGAGGTCGCGCGCAGTCGTAGCGCCGCGGTCGCGGCGAGTCTCGCTGTGGGTACTCATGATGATCCTTCGATTGGGCTGGAAAGCCCTCAGACTGAATCCGAAGTATCGAGAACGACCAACGGCTGCCTTCCAAGGGAGCACGCGCGGGAGTGAACGTCGCGGTGCCACTCCGACCCTGCCCTGATCGCGCGAGACACGAAACGAATGCGGGCGAATCGTCAACCGACCGGGACGGTCACCGCAGCGAGGCCGCCGAACCGCCAGGCGGCTGCACCATGCCTGTCCAGACGGCGCGCTGGGAAAGATCTGCGTTCATGGCGCGCTCAAGCGGAGGAGCGGTAGGGCCGGACCAGCCCCTGAGCGTGGATGACACGCCGGTCCTGCGCGGGATTCTCGAGCGCATCAGTGAGGCGCTGATCGTGCTCGATCACGGGTTCCGCTGCGTGTATCTGAATCGCAGCGCCGCCCGCCGGCTCGCACGGCCTCCCGAGGCGGTTCTGCACCACAACCTGCTCGAGCTGTTCCCGAACGCAGCCGGTACCGCGCTGCACAACGCGTGCGTGCATGCGCTGCGTGAGCAGGTGGCCGTCACCTTCGAGGGGTCGATCGCGCCGCTCGACGGCTGGTTCGAGGCACGGCTGCAGCCGACGCCGACCCACCTGGTGGCCATCCTGCAGGACGTCAGCGAGCGCAAGCGCACCGAGCTCGAGCTCGGACGCAGCGAACGCCGGTACCGGGTGCTGAGCCACGCACTGAGCAGCGTCGTCTGGCAGGCCGGCGCGGACGGCCGCCCCACGCACGCGACCGACTGGGGGGCCTTGACCGGTCACCCCGTGAGCACAACCGGCGAGCCGAACTGGGCCGAGGTGGTCCACCCGGAGGACGCTGCGGGCCTGGGCGATGTGTGGCGCCGGGCGCTCGAGCGCGGTGAGGAGTTCGATCACCTGTTCCGGCTGCGACACGCCGATGGGCACTGGCTTCACCTGCGCATTCACGGCGTACCCGTGGTTCAAGACGGCGTCGTCCAAGAGTGGATCGGCGTCGTCGACGACCTGTCCGATCACATGGCGGCGGAGGAGGCGCTGCGGCGCGCCGCGTTCGAGGATCCGTTGACGGGCCTGCCGAACCGCACCGTGTTCCTGCAGCGGCTACACGAGATCCTCGCGCGCCGGCGGCATTGCGCCGCGATCCTCTATGTCGACCTCGACGACTTCAAGTCGGTCAACGACCGGTTCGGGCACGCGACGGGCGACGCGTTGCTGCGTGAAGTCGCGGATCGGCTGCTGCAGGTCGTCCGTCCCAGCGACATCGTCAGCCGCCTGAGCGGCGACGAGTTCGCGATCATCTGCGACGACCTGGAGGCCGGCGAGGAGGCGACCACCGTCGCGGCGCGGCTCTGCCAGGCGCTGTCGACGCCGCTGGCTCACGACGAGCGCGTGCACCCGTCGGCCTCGATCGGCGTCACTGTCGTCGGCCCGGATGACAGCGACGATCCCGAGCGCGTGCTGCGGGCCGCCGACGCCGCGATGTACCGCGCGAAGGCGCTCGGTGGCGGCGCAGTCGAGGTCTTCGACGACGCGCTGCGTCAGCGCCTGCAAGAACGCATCGAGATCGAAGCGGAGCTGCGCGCCGGATTGCGTCAGGGTGCGCTCAACCTGCACTTCCAGCCGATCATCGCGCTCGACGGCGAGCCGCCGTCCGTCGAGAGCCTGTTGCGTTGGCAGCGTCCGGGCGGCCCCGCCATCCCAGCCTCGGACGCGATCTCCGTCGCAGAGGCGACGGGGCTGATCGCGCCGATCGGGCGCGCGGTCCTCGCCCTCGCCTGCCAGCGGTGCGCGCGCTGGGACGCCGACATCCGGGTCGCCGTGAATGTCTCCGCGCGCCAGCTGGCACGCCCCGATCAACTCGTCGCGGACGTGACCGGCGCCCTCGAAGCCAGCGGCCTGCCCCCAGAGCGGCTCGCGCTCGAGATCACCGAGACGGTCCTGATGGACGACATGTTCCAGAGCGAAGCGGTCGTCAACCGCCTGCGCGCGCTCGGCGTCCACCTCGAGATCGACGACTTCGGCGTCGGCTACTCGTCGCTCTCGTACCTGCACCGGCTGCCCGTGCACGCCCTCAAGCTCGATCGCACGTTCATCGCCGGCCTGCCCGACGACACCGCGAGCGCCCGCATCCTGGAAGCGGTGGTCGGCCTCGCCTCCGCCTTCGAGATCCGGGTCATCGCCGAAGGCGTCGAGACGATGGCCCAGCTGCGCGCCGTCCGTGATGCCGGCTGCCACGCCGCACAGGGGTACGCACTCGCTCGCCCCTGCCCCGGCGACGAGCTCCCGCAGCGGCTGCGTGAAGCGCTCGCCGTGGCCGCTCGCTGAAGCCGCTGCGCGTTCCTTCGACACCGGCTGGGTAGGCGACCAGCGATGAAGTTCTGGCCAGGTTCGCCGTTCCCGCTCGGCGCCACGTATGACGGGGTGGGTACCAACTTCGCCGTGTTCTCGGAAGCGGCCGAGCGCGTCGAGCTGTGCCTGTTCGAGCCCGACGGCACCGAGACGCGGATCCCGCTGACGGAGATGGCGGCGTGGGTGTGGCACGGGTACGCACCGGACATCGGCCCGGGCCAGCGGTACGGGTACCGGGTCCACGGTCCCTACGACCCCGGACAGGGCCTGCGCTGCAACCCGTCCAAGCTGCTGCTGGACCCGTACGCCACCGCGATCGACGGCGAAGTGCAGTGGAACGAGTCCCTGTTCAACTACCGCTTCGACGACCCCGAGAACTCGTTCAACGACGACGACAGCGGCCCGTCCATGCCCAAGGCGGTGGTCACGAGCCCGTACTTCGACTGGGCCCACGACCGTCCGCCGCGGACCCCGCTCGACGACAGCGTCATCTACGAGGTGCACGTCAAGGGCTTCACGCAGCAGCATCCGGGGGTTCCCGAGAACCTGCGCGGCACCTACGCCGGGCTCGCGCATCCCGCCTCGATCGACTACCTGCTCAACCTGGGCGTGACCGCCGTCGAGCTGCTGCCGGTGCACCAGTTCATCCACGACTCCCATCTCGCCGACCGGGGGCTGCGCAACTACTGGGGGTACAACTCGATCGGCTTCATGGCGCCGCAGAACGACTACGCCGCGTCCACGCAGCCGGGCGGGCAGGTGCAGGAGTTCAAGTGGATGGTCAAGCAGCTGCACGCGGCCGGCATCGAGGTGATCCTCGACGTGGTCTACAACCACACCGCCGAGGGCAACCATCTCGGTCCGATCCTGTCGTTCAAAGGCCTCGACAACGCCGCCTACTACCGGCTCGTGGACGACGACCGCCGCTTCTACTACGACACCACGGGCACCGGCAACAGCCTCAACATGCGCCACCCGCACGTGCTGCAGCTGATCATGGACTCGCTGCGCTACTGGGTGACCGAGATGCACGTCGACGGGTTCCGCTTCGACCTCGCCTCCACCCTCGCCCGCCAGTTCCACGAGGTCGACCGGCTGTCCGCGTTCTTCGACCTGATCCAGCAGGACCCCGTCGTCTCGCGCGTGAAGCTGATCGCCGAGCCCTGGGACGTCGGTGAGGGCGGCTACCAGGTCGGCAACTTCCCGCCGCTGTGGTCGGAGTGGAACGGCAAGTACCGCGACACGCTGCGCGACTACTGGCGCGGCGAGCCGCAGACGCTCGGCGAGTTCGCCGCGCGTTTCACCGGCAGCTCGGACCTCTACGAGGACGACGCGCGCAAGCCCTCGGCCAGCGTGAACTTCGTCACCGCCCACGACGGCTTCACGCTCCACGACCTCGTCTCCTACAACGACAAGCACAATGAGGCCAACGGCGAGGGCGGCGCCGACGGCGAGAGCCACAACCGCTCCTGGAACTCCGGCGTCGAAGGTCCGACCGACGATCCTGAGGTGCTGGAGATCCGCGCTCGCCAGCAGCGCAACTTCCTCGCCACGGTGCTCCTCTCGCAGGGCATCCCGATGCTGCTCGGCGGCGACGAGATGGGCCGCACCCAGGGCGGCAACAACAACGCCTACTGCCAGGACAACGAGATCTCCTGGTTCGACTGGGAGCACCGGGACGGCGACCTGCTCGCGTTCACCCAGCGGCTGATCGCCTTCCGCCGAGCGCACCCCGTCTTCCGGCGCCGGCACTTCTTCCACGGCGAGTCACTCGGCGCCGCAGGCCCCGACATCGCCTGGTTCAGACCCGACGGCACCGAGATGACCGAGCAGGATTGGGCGTCCGGCTTCGGCAAGGCGCTCAGCGTCTTCCTCAACGGCGAGACGATCCCCAGCCCGGACGCACGCGGTCAACGCGTCCTCGACGACTCGTTCCTGCTGCTGTTCAACGCCCACCACGAGCCGCTGGAGGTCACCATGCCCGAGGAGCGCTGGGGCGCCCGCTGGGTCCGCGTCCTGGACACCGCGGACGCCTTCAACGAGGGCGAGGCCGTCGAAGCGGGCCAGACCACCAAGATCGACGCGCGCAGCCTCGCGCTGCTGCGCAGGACGGGATGACCGATGCCTTTCGCCGTGGACCGCCGTGACATAGAGGACACCGTCGTCGTCGCCGTGCGCGGTGAGCTGGACATCGGCACCGCTCCCGACCTCCGTGTCGCGCTGATGGAGGCGATCGAGCGCCAGCCTGACGGGCGGATCATCGCCGACCTCGAAGGCCTCGAGTTCATCGACTCGGCCGGTCTCGGCATTCTCATCGGCGGTCGCAAACGCGCCCAAGCCGGCGGCGGGGACCTCGTCCTCGTCAGCACGGGCCGCAACGTCGCCAAGATCCTCGAGCTCACCGGGCTCATGCGGGTCTTCGACGTCTACAGCTCGGTCTCAGACGCGCGTGAGGCCGCCCGACCCGACTGACGGTGCTCCCGCGCAGGTCCAACTCCTGCACGGTCGTGCCTCTCACGCCCCCAGCAGGTTGTGGACGATCAGGTCGATCAGCTTGATCCCGACGAACGGCGCCACGAGGCCGCCGACGCCGTATATCAGCAGGTTGCGGCGCAGCAGTGCAGTGGCGCCGGCGGCCTTGTACTTGACACCGCGGAGCGCGATCGGCACCAGCAGCGGGATCACGATCGCGTTGAAGACGATCGCGGAGATGATCGCCGACTGCGGCGTGCCGAGGTCCATGAGGTTCAGCTGCGCCAACGGGCCTTCGGACTCGCCGGCCGCCGCGTAGGTGGAGACGAAGATCGCGGGCAGGATCGCGAAGTACTTGGCGATGTCGTTGGCGATGCTGAACGTGGTCAGTGCGCCGCGCGTGATCAGCAGCTGCTTGCCGACCTCGACGATCTCGATGAGCTTCGTCGGGTTGGAGTCCAGGTCGACCATGTTCCCGGCCTCGCGGGCGGCCTGCGTGCCGGTGTTCATCGTCACGCCGACGTCCGCCTGCGCGAGCGCGGGCGCGTCGTTGGTGCCGTCGCCGGTCATCGCGACCAGCCGCCCGTTCGCCTGCTCCTCCTTGATCAGCTGCAGCTTGCGCTCCGGCGTGGCCTCGGCCAGAAAGTCGTCGACGCCCGCCTCCTCGGCGATCTTCGCGGCCGTCAGGCGGTTGTCGCCGGTGACCATGATCGTCCGGATGCCCATCGCCCGCAGCTGCTCGAAGCGCGCGGCCATGCCCTCCTTGACCGTGTCCTTGAGATGGATCACGCCGAGCACCTGCGCGTCGCGCGCGACCGCCAGCGGCGTGCCGCCCTCGCGCGAGATCTTGTCCAGCACGCTCTGCAACTCGTGCGGCGCCTGGCCGCCCTCGCCCTCGACGAAGCGGACGATGGCCTCCCCCGCGCCCTTGCGCAGCCGCGAACCGTCATGGTCGATGCCGCTCATCCGCGACTCGGCCGTGAACGGCACGAACTCGTGCGTACCGAGCTCACGCTCGCGGATCCCGTAGCGCTTGGCCAGGACGACCACGCTGCGCCCCTCGGGCGTCTCGTCGGCGAGGCTCGCCAGTTGCGCCGCCTCCGCCAGCTCGATCTCCTCCACCCCGGGCATCGGCACGAACTCCGCCGCCTGCCGGTTGCCGAGAGTGATCGTGCCGGTCTTGTCGAGCAGCAGCACGTCCACGTCGCCGGACGCCTCCACCGCGCGCCCGCTCAGCGCGAGCACGTTGCGCCGCACCAGGCGATCCATGCCCGCGATGCCGATCGCGCTCAGCAGCGCGCCGATCGTCGTCGGGATCAGCGCGACCAGCAACGCGATCAGCGTCGTCAAGGACACGTCCGTACCCGCGAAGTCGGCGAACGGCCGCAACGCGACCACGACGACCAGGAACACGAGCGTGAGGCCGGCGAGCAGGATGTTGAGCGCGATCTCGTTCGGCGTCTTGCGCCGCTCGGCGCCCTCCACCAGATTGATCATGCGGTCCAGGAAGGACTTGCCGGGCTCCTGCGTGATCTCCACCACGATCCGGTCGCTCAGCACGCGCGTACCGCCCGTCACGGCGCTGCGGTCCCCACCCGACTCGCGGATCACCGGTGCCGACTCGCCCGTGATCGCGGACTCATCCACCGAGGCGATGCCCTCGATCACCGTGCCGTCGCCCGGGATCACCTCGCCGGCCACCACGACGACGACGTCGCCCTTGGCCAAATCGGAGGCCGCGACCTCCGATCCGTCCTGCAGCTTGGCGGTGGTCGTGGTGCGCATGGAGCGCAACGCCGCGGCCTGTGCCCGGCCTCGGCCCTCGGCCAGTGCTTCGGCCAGGTTGGCGAAGACGACCGTCAGCCACAGCCAGATCGCGATGGTGACCGAGAACCAGCGCGGGTCCTCGCCCCACCCGGCCGCGGCCGCCAGGGTCGTCATCACCGCGCCGACCTCGACCACGAACATCACCGGGTTGCGCAACTGCACCCGCGGGTCGAGCTTCTCCAGCGAGGCCCCGATCGCCGGCCACAGGATGTCCGGCGTGAACAGGGACCTGGACTCGCGCTGCGGCGACTGCGGGGTTTCGGGTTCAGCGATGGCGGTCATCGGTCAAGCGCCTCATTGAGCTTGGTGGTGTTCACGCCTGGCTCGCCGAAGAGCCCGAGGAAGCGGCCGTCGGTCGCCTGCTCGACGAGCTCGTCGACGCGCTCGGGCGCGATGCCTCGAACGGCGGCAACGCGGCGTGCCTGGATGGCGGCGTTCTGCGCGGAGATGTGCGGGTCCACGCCCGAGCCGGACGTGGTCACGGCGTCGGCGGGGACCTTGTCGTTGGTCAGCCCCGGGTTGTACTGGCCGTTGAGGGCGATGTAGGCCGCGAGCTGGTCGCGGTAGAAGGAGCGCGCCGCGCTCGAGTTCGGGCCGCGGTTAGAGAAGAACGTGGCCTCCGGGTCGTACTCGGTCTGGGACGGGCGCGGCTGGAAGTAGCGCGGATCCGCCTTGGTGTCCTTGGCGATCAGGTCGGGGTTGCCGTCCGCGTTGTCGCCGAACGTGACCTGCGCGACCCCGGTGACCACGAGCGGATACGCCAGGCCGAGCACGAGGGTGAACATGACGACCGCGATCGCGGACGTGATCAGGTTTCGTTTCATGGCTTAGAAGAGCTGCGTTGTGAGGCCCTGGACGACGGGCCCGAGGAGGAAGGCGGGAAGGAACGTGAGCGCGCCGACGATCACCACCGTGCCGACCGTCAGGCCGGCGAAGGTGGGCGTGTCGGTGCGCATGGTCCCCAGGCCGGCGGGAGCGGCGCGCTTGTTGCGCATCGCGCCGGCGAGGGCGAGAGTGAGGACGATCGGGACGAAACGGCCGATCAGCATCGTCAAGCCGCCGAGCAGGTCGGCGAACGTGACGCCGTTCGCGCCGAGGTTGCCGGCCTCAGGCTGCAGGTAGCCCGTGTAGCCCGCGAACGCGGAGCCGTTGTTGTTGGCCTGCGACAGGTACGCGTAGAGCGTCTCGCTGAAGCCCTGCGGGCCGGACGCGTAGATCGACGGTCCGCCGTGCCCGGTGCCGAGCGCCAGGCTGGTCGTGACCAGCACGAGCAGCGGCGTGGCCAGCAGTGCCAGCACGACGAGCTTGATCTCGCGCGCCTCGAGCTTCTTGCCCAGGTACTCGGGCGTGCGCCCGACCATCAGGCCGCCGATGAACACGGCGAGCAGGACGTACAGCAGCATCGTGTACAGGCCGGTGCCGACGCCGCCGAAGATCGACTCGCCGAAGCCGAGGTTGACCATCGGGATCAGGCCGCCGATGCCGGTCAGCGACTCGAACGCGGCGTTCACCGCGCCGGTCGAGGTGGCCGTGGTGACGACGGTCCACAGCGCGGTGCCCCCGGTGCCGAAGCGCAGCTCCTTGCCCTCCAGGTTCGCGCCCGTCAGGCCGGCGGCCTGCTGTGCCGGGGTGACGCTCGACTCCGCCAGGTAGACGGCGACGACGCCGATCACGAACACCGTGAACATGACGCCGAAGACGGTCCAGCCCTGGCGGCGGGAGCCGACCATCCGCCCGTACGTGTACGTGAGCGAGGCGGGGATGGCGAGCATCGCCAGCATCTCGACGAAGTTCGTGAACCCGTTCGGGTTCTCGTACGGGAACGCCGAGTTGACGTTGAAGAAGCCGCCGCCGTTGGTGCCGAGCAGCTTGATGATCTCCTGCGAGGCCACCGGCCCCCAGTCCGAGAGTGACTGCACGACGCCCTGGGACGCCAGCAGCAGCGCGCCGACGACGCTGATCGGCAGCAGCACGTACATGACCGTGCGCGTCAGGTCCTGCCAGAAGTTGCCGAGCGGCTTGCTCGCGATGCCGCGGATGAGCGCGATCAACACGGTGATGCCAACGGCGGCGGACACGAAGTTCTGCACGGCCAGACCGGCCATCTGGCTGAAATAGGACAGCGTCGTCTCGCCGCCGTAGAACTGCCAGTTCGTGTTCGTCACGAACGAGGACACGGTGTTGAACGACAGATCCCACGTCCCGGAGTTGAACCCGTTGGGATTGAACGGATGCGCGGTCTGCGTGCGCAGGATCAGGTACAGCAGCAGCCACGAAACGAGGCTGAACAGCACCACGCTCGCGGCGTAGGTCTTCCAGGTCTGAGAGGCGGGTTCCACCCGGAGCAGCTTCAGAACGAGCCGTTCGACGGGGCGGATGCGCTCGCTCGTGTACACGCGAGCCATGTAGCCGCCCAACAGCGGCACGATCGCGAGCAGGACGGCGCAGAAGACGATGATCTGGACGACCCCCATCACAGGCGCTCCCCGCGCAGCAGCGCATAGCCGAGGAACGCCGCCAGCAGGACGGCGACGATCAGGCCCAGCGTGTCGGCGGCGCTCATATGCGGTCCACCAGCGCGATCAGGCCGTAGAGCGCGATGAAGGCCAGCAGGGCCAGTGCGACGGCGACGAAATCCATGCCATCCATGCTGGTTTTCGCGCGCAAAGGCCGCGTACAGAACGCGGCCCTCGGCATACAGATTCCGTTAAGGCCGTTTACGCGGTGCAGCGCTGGCCCACGCCGGGGTCGGTGTGGTTCCGAGCTTCAGGCTCGGCTCGTGAGTGCTTCACGAGCGCGGGCGATGGGTCCAGGCGCGTCGGGGTCGGGGAGGAGCTCGGTGGCGTCCGTGACTTCGCTCTTGAGGAGCGACAGCGTGTGTTGCAGGCTGGCCAGGCGCTCGTCGAGTCGACCGACGTCGCGTTCGATGGCGGCTACTCGCTCGTGTTGCGGCTCGACGATGGCACGCACGCGCATGAGGTCGTCGGCCACCGCGGGCAGGACGGCAACGATTTCGCGCAGGCCTTGATCGAGCGAGGCCAGCCTGTCGGTCACGATGCGCTCAAGCGTCCGGAGGTTCCTGGCCGCCTCCACCGTCGTGCCGGCGACCCCGAGAATCGCGTTCGGTACCCGAGTGAGATCTTTGAGTGGACCAAGCATCACTTCCTCCTCCACGCAGCCACCACAGCTGTTTCGTCTGGTCTGTCCGGCTGCGCTCGGCGCGATACGCGCGAGGTGCGAGTTGGCACCGCGCGGGCGGGTCTATGTCAGCTTTCTGCTGGCCCTTCGAGGGCGTTCAGGCTGCGAGGACGAAGGACAGGAAGAAGCCGGCCGCCGTCGCGAAGGCGTTGAGGGGGCGTCCGTGTTCGAAGGCTTCGGGCATGAGCGTGTCGGCGAGGGACGCGAGGACCGCGCCGCCGGCGAAACCGAGCGCGATGGCGAGGACGTGCTCGCTCAAGTTGCCGCCCAGTGCGCGTCCGAGCACGACGGCCACGGTCAGCAGCAGCGCGCAGGCGAGCCAGGTGGCTATGACCGTGCGGGCCTTGATCCCTTGCTCGCGCATCGCTTGCGCGCCGACCAGCGACTCCGGCAGGTTCGACGCGAAGATGGCGACGAGCAGGGTCAGCGATGCGCCTTCGACCAGCGAGACGCCGAGGGCGAGGTTCTCCGGGACCCCGTCCAGCGTCACGGCCGCGAGCAGCGCGAAGCCGACGCCGCCGCGGGCGCCGGAAGCCGCGACTTCGCGCTCGTCCGGGCCGGACTTGCCGGCGAGGTAGCGGTCCAGACCGGTGTCGAGGGCGACGAACGCGGCCGCTCCCGCGAGCAGCCCGAGTCCCGAACGGACGGCTCCTCCGAGCTCAAAGGCCTCCTCGAAGAGCTCGAAGGCCAACGCCGAGATGAGCGCGCCGCTGGCGAAGGCGAGCAGGACACCGGTGATTCGCCGGGGTGCCGTGACGTACGAGCCGATCGCGGCGCCGATCGCCAGGGCGCTGGACGCCGCAAGCCCGTAGAGCAGCGCGGTCAACACGCTCGTGTCCTACCCGCGCGGCGAGCCAAGCAACGCGTCGAGAATCGCCGATCCGTGCGCGCCCGAACCGGCCGTCCGTCGCGCTCGAGAGCGAGTCGCTGTTAGCGCGAGATGGGGCCGGTCGCGGTCGGTACGACCGCCTCGCTCGCGCAGGTGGTCGGTGTGGCGAGCCGGTCAAGGACGCGGCGCAGCGCTTGGACGACGCGCGTGTCGAACTGCGTTCCAGCGCCCCGTTGCAGCTCCTCGACCGCGAACGCCTGCCCCGGCGCCGGGCGGTACGGGCGGTCGGACGTCATCGCTTCGTAGGCGTCGGCGACGAGGATGATGCGCGACTCGAGCGGGATGGCGTCGCCGACGAGCCCATCGGGGTAGCCGCGGCCGTCCACGCGCTCGTGGTGGTGGCGCACCCATTGCGCCTCTTCGGAGAGGCCGGCGGCTTGCACGATCTCGTAGCCGAGCACTGAATGGGCCTGCATGACCCGGTACTCGTCGTCGGTCAGCGCGGCCGGCTTGTTGAGGATCATGTCCGGCACGCCGATCTTGCCGACGTCGTGCAAGAGGCCCGCGAGCCGCATGCGGACCAGCCGGTCGCCGGTGAAGCCGAGCTCGGTGGCGATCAACGCGGCGAGCTCGGAGACGGTCTGGCAGTGGCTGCGCGTGTAGGAGTCCTTCGCATCCACGGCGCGCGCGAGGGCGGACGCGAGCGTCTGCGTGTGCCGCTCGTCAACCCCAGGGGCGTCACCGTCAGGGTCCATCTCGAGCGTGTAGATGGCGGCGTGCTGACGCAGGGCCTTCGCGCGCAGCAGCGCCATGTCGGCTTCACGGATGACCTCGTCGCGCGGGCGCAGCGCCTCGGCTTCGGCAATGCCCGCGGTGGCGGAGAAGCCCGGCAGCGCGGCGCGCAGTCGCTGCGCGAACTCCAGAGCGCCCCACGCGCGCGTGTCCGGGAGGATGACGGCAAACTCGTCGCCGCCGATGCGGTAGGCCTGATCGGCGCCGCGCATGATCGAGCGCACCGTGTCAGCGAGCGCGCGGATGCGCTTGTCCCCCGCCTGGTGACCGTGCGTGTCGTTGAGCGTCTTGAGGTCGTCGAGGTCGAGCAGCACGAGAGCCAGCGGCAGGCCGGTGCGTCCGGCGTGCTGCAACTCGCGCGCGAGGTCCTCGTGAAACACGCGGTGGTTGCGCAGCCCCGTGAGCGGGTCCGAGCTCGCCATCTGCGCGAGCTGCTCGAGCTCCTGGGCGCGAGCCGCCTGGAGCCGGCGCCGTTGGACGCGGAGCATCAAACCCAGCACCGTGAAGATGCACGCCGCCGCCACGATCACGATCAGCGCGCCGCGAATGACGGCGTCCAACTGTGCGCTGGCGTGCTCACCGAGGCCGCGCGCCCGGTCCGCCGCGATGTCGGTCTCGCGGGCCAGGGCGTTGCTGAGGTACGCGGCCAGTGCGCGCGCCACGTCCGCGCTCGCGGCGTCAGCGAACACCGGCTCCGCGAAGCGCCGGTACGCGGCATGCTCGGCCCGCAGACTCGTCGCGCTCGCGCCGGCTTGAGCCAGCGCCGCCTCGACGTCTGCCGCGGCACGCGCGTGCGCGGTCGCGTCGCGCGTCAGCAGGGCGCTCTGCTCACGGCTGTGCGCGACGTATGCCTCGCGATAGGCGGAGCTGACGCGGTCGCTGGCCGACGCCTGGCGCGACGCGTCGGCGGCCCCGCGCGCGCCGATCACCAGCACACAGGCCATGGCCAGCACAGCCAGCACACCGCCCCAGACGGCGATCGTGAATAAAGCAGAGCGACGGCGCGCCACGTACAGGAGATCGTCCCGCGCCGCCCGAACTTGAGCGCTCGGCGAGCGCAGAGTCATCCGCTTCAATGCACTTCCTTCGGCATGCCTTCGATGTCGGCGATGCCATTGCGCACGGGCGTCCACTCGACGCGCAACCGCTCGGTCAGCCGGGCCTCGTATGTAGGTGGGGATTGCCGGCGCGGGATGTGGATGGCGACTCGTCGCCGATGCCGAACGGCACGCTCACGCGCTTCGGCGCGGAGTACGCGGTTGGACGATCGGGCACCTCGGTGGCTCCTATGTCGTTGATCGTCAATCTTGAGATAGAGAGACCGGCTCTGATCGGCGTGGGCTTGGTGCGCATGGCTTCGCGGGGCGTGTCGCCTTCGGCGGCGCGGCGGGCCATGTACTCGCGAGCGGGCGGGAAGATCCCGATCTGCGTGAGCGCGATCGTGTAGAGCGCGCGGTTGAGCCGGCGGTTGCCGGCGCGGTTCAGGCGATGGCGTTGCTGTCGACCGGAGGATGCATCGAGGGGCGCGACGCCGGGTAACTGGCGAGTTTGGCCTCGTTGGCGAAGCGCCCGATGCCATCGACCTCGGCCAGGATGCGAGCTGCGGTGATCCCCCAGCCGGCGGTGATCGCTGACAACCGCAACTCGCGCTCCGGACCGGCCAGCCACGCCTCCGGCAGGTCCGGCTCGCGCAGCGCCGCCCGCGCGACCGAGCGCGTCGATCGGGTCCGACTTGCCGAACGAGCGCGTGAACGTCAGACGAGAAGTGCGGTAAGACACGAAGACCTCCGGACTCGGTGACGCGCTAACTCCACAAGCTGGCGGGCGCCCAGGCACCCACGCTGTACCACCACTTCGGAAGCAAGCAGGCCCTGCTCGAGCGCGTCGTCGGCCACGGATTCCGCGACTACCTCGAGCAGCGCCAGACCGCCGGCCACCTCGTCGTGCCACCCTCCACCGCGGCGACCGCATCGTCGCCGCCAGCAGCGGCGTGATCCTCACACTGCTCACGCGCGCGCCCGAGCACCGCGACGCCGACCTCTCGCCCACCGCGCGCGACGTGATCCTCGCCAGTGTCACCGGCGCTCCAGCCGATACCGCTCCCGCGAGCCCGGCGACAGCCGCGATCACGTTGCCGGCCGCGCTGGCGCTTGACCCCGGCCCACTGTCGAAGACCGAGGTCGCGCTCATGCGCGACTGGCTAGAGCGGCTCACTGGCCCGAGCTGATGGGTCCGCCCGTGCTGGCCGCACAACGATTGACTCGGCGCGGTGAGTGACGCAAATGTCTGGCCGCCTCTGCGGCGGCGCCCTACGGCTGCTCGGGCATGGTCACGCGGACGCCGTCGAGGGGGAGTTCGGGCCCCCTCGCGGTTGCGCCCCGCCGCCGGCGTTCGGCGTCGTCGGGATGCCACGCCGCGCCGCCGTTCTCGGATCCGCGGCGGAACGGCCCGGGCTTTGGTCGCGGGCGGCCGCCGGGCAGCGCGAGGCGCAGGATCGTGCGCTGGACGGTGGCCCACTGCTTGAGGAACGGCCCGGTGTTGTAGGGCAGTTCGTAGCGTTCGCAGATCTCCTTGATCTGCGGCGCGATCTCGGCGTACCGCGTGCTGGGCATGTCGGGATAGAGGTGGTGCTCGACCTGGTAGCCGAGGTTGCCGCTGATGACGTGAAAGAGCGGGCTGCCCTCGATGTTCGCCGCGCCCAGCAGTTGGCGGACATAGAACCCTCCGCGCGTCTCGCCGGCGACTTCTTCCTCACTGAACGTGTAGGTCTGGTCGGGGAAGTGGCCGCAGAAGATGATCGCGTGCGCCCACGTGTTGCGGATGATGTTCGCGGTGACGTTGGCCGCGAGCGTGCTCTTGAAGCCCTTGCGGCCCGACAGCAGGGGGTAGGCGATGTAGTCCTTGGCGATCTGTCGCCCGGCTTTGCGGGCCATGCCCTTGAGCTCGCGCTTGAGCGCCTTGACGG
The DNA here is from genome assembly GCF_027587175.1 of Solirubrobacter deserti. Classification (GTDB taxonomy): domain Bacteria; phylum Actinomycetota; class Thermoleophilia; order Solirubrobacterales; family Solirubrobacteraceae; genus Solirubrobacter; species Solirubrobacter deserti. The sequence continues at coordinate 124,079 of NZ_JAPCID010000008.1, read as the reverse complement.
ACTTCTCGCGTTTCTTGATCGCGTCCAGATCAAGGTCGTGGAAGGCCACGCCCCACTCGAAGAACGCCATCAGCAGCACGTTGTAGACGGGCTGGAACAGGTAGATCGGGACCCACTTCTGGTGCGGGTCGATCCGCATGATCTTGTAACCCAGATCTTTGTCCTTGCCGCGGATGTTGGTGTAGGTGTGGTGGATGTAGTTGTGCGAGTGCTTCCAGGCTTCGGGCGTCGACGCGGAGTCCCAGTCCCACGAGGAGGAGTGGATGTAGGGGTCCTGCATCCAGTCCCACTGGCCGTGCATGACGTTGTGGCCGATTTCCATGTTCTCGAGGATCTTGGCCAGCGACAGCGTCGCCGTCCCCGCCAACCACGCGGGCTTGTAACGCCCGGCAAACAGCAGCACCCGGCCCAGCACCGCCAGGCGGCGATGCATCTCGATCATGCTTGTGATGTACCGCCGGTCGCGGTCGCCGAGCTCGGCGAACACCTCGTCGTGGATGGCGTCGAGCTCGCGTGCGAGGTCTTCGAGCTGGTCGTCACTCAGACGAGCCAGCGGGCTCTCGATCATGGTGTCCACAGCGTCCTCGCTTCAGGTTCAGAGGTCGATCTCGACCGGGCCTTCGGGCGCGTTGATGCAGGTGCGGATCATCTCGCCGTCCGTGCCTGAGACCTTCCCCGTCCGCAGGTCGCGTACCCGTCCCGAGCACAGGCGACCCACGCAGGTGTGGCAGATGCCCATGCGGCAACCGAACGGCAGGGCGGCGCCGGCCTCCTCTCCGGCGACGAGAATCGGCGTGCCCCCGTCCGCGTGCGCCGTCTCGCCGCTCGCCCGGAACGTGATCACGCCGCCCCCCCCGCCCGCGGCGTCACCCCCGATGACCGGCTGGAAGCGCTCCATGTGCAGGCGCGCGACGTCCGCGTGCTCGTCCCAGTGCGCGTGCATCGCGTCGAGCATCTGACCCGGGCCGCTCAGGAACGCCTCGCGCTCGCGCCAGTCCGCGCACAAGCGGTCCAGATCCGCCGGCGCGAGCCGCCCGTACTCGCCGGTGTGCTGCACGTGCAGCCGGTAGCCGTCATGCCGGTCGGCCAGCCCTCGAAGCTGATCACCGAAGATCACCGCCTCCGGCGTCCGCGCCGAGTGAAGGTGCGCGACGTCCCGGAGCGCCCCGCGCCTGGCGAGGTCGCGCAACATGCTCATGATCGGCGTGACGCCGCTGCCGGCGCTGATGAACAACAGCCGCTCGGGCAGCGGGTCGGGCAGCGTGAACGTGCCCTCCACCCCACCCAATCGCACGATCGTGCCCGGGCGCGCCTTCCGGACCAGATACGGCGTCACCTTGCCCGTCTCAACGAGCTTCGGGGTGATCGAGATGAAGCCATCCGCGCGACCGGGATCCGAGGTGATCGAATAGGCGCGCCAGTGATGAACGCCGTCGACGATCACCCCGACGCGCAGGTACTGCCCCGGCTCATGCCCCTCCCACACCCACCCGGGCCGGATCGTCACCGTCACAGAGTCGGCCGTCTCGCGCGTGATCGCCTCGATGCGCCCGCGGAGCTCCCGGCTCGACCACAGCGGATCGATCAACTCCAGGTAGTCGTCGGGCAGCAACGGCGTGAAGAACACACGCGCCGCCCGCAACAGCCGGCGACGCACCGCGGGCACCCGCGGACGAGCGCCGCGCTCAGCCACAGCCGCCTTCGCTCCCGCTCATCTCGAACAGCTCCTGTCCAAGACCGGCGCCGCCGCCCGCAAGATCCGTGTGGCCGTGACCATCGGAACAGCTCATCGACGGACGTACTGCCCCGTCCAGCGAATCGCAACGCGCTGGCGGCGGTCACGCCACGAACCCGTCCGGCCATCGGGGCGCCGGCCACGGTGCCGTACCGCTTGAGGCCTCCGTCGGAGGTGCGGTTGGATGCAGGTGACCCGAAACGGTCAGCCGTCGGCGCCGGAGTTGCTTGTTCTCTGCTGGCAAGGCCCGCCGTGCCAGTCAAGGCACAGCGCTGTGGCATCGTCGCTGAGCTCGCCGTCGGTGGCTTGGAGGACCACCTGGGACCGATGCTGCACGGCTTCCCGCGGATGCATGTCGCGATCGGCGACGAGGATCGCGGCGACGTCGACGCTGCGGCGTTGCGCTCGAGCATGCCGTCGGTGAGCAACAGGAGCCGGTCGCCGGGCTGGAGTGGCAGCGTTTGCACGCGGTACTCGTGGCCGACGACGATCCCGAACGGCGGGTCGGCCGCGAGCTGCAGGCGATCGACACGCCCGTCACGCAGTCGTAGCGGAGGGGGATGGCCGGCGTTGACGACGGTGGCCGTCTGGGAAGGCAGATCCACTCGCGCGAGCTGGCCGGTGACAAAGCCGCCACTGCGCGCGAAGTCCGCAAGCCCCGAATTGGCGGCGGCTGCCTGCGCGGCCAGCCCGGCTCCGGCGCGGCGCGCGTTGCGAAGCCCTCCGACCAGCACGGTCGCGAGCACGGCGGCCTCGACCTCGTGCCCCATGGCGTCGGTCATGGACAGATGCAGCGTGTCGCGCTCGAGCGCGAAGTCGAATGTGTCGCCGCCCGCGTTGCCGGTTGGTTCGAGCCACGCCGCAAGGGTGAACTGCCCCGCCTCGCACGTATAGGACCCGGGCAACAGACGATGCTGGATCTCGGCCGCCAACGACAACGGCACCGAGCGCTGGCCCAGGCGAACAAGTCGGTGAACCGACGGTTGGCGATCACCACGTACGCCAGCGCGTGCGCGGCGGAGGCGATCAACGCCACGGTCCCCGCGTCAGGGGTCTCGGCGAGGGCTACTTCCAGTACCCCCATCGCTTCGCCTCGATGGTCACGGGAGCGAACACGCGGGTCTCGCGCCCACCGCTCACCACCTCGGTCGCCTGAGTGGCCATGGCTCGCCCCTGCCGACTGCCCGTCAGAGGCAAACGTTCAGCGGTCTCGCGACCTTGTGTCCGGTCCGCCGCCTCACTGGAGGCGTGACCGAGCCGAACCAACGCTTGGCCGCTGAAGTCAGCGATCAGGAATGACACCGCGCCTGCCCCTATCGCTTCTCTCAGCTGCGCCGCGAGGACGTCGACGGCAGCGACCGGCGGTGCATCCTCGATGGCCGCGATCAGCTGCGGAAATCCAGTCGTGCTGAGCCTGGGCTCGCCATCGCCAACAGCGTACGGTGCAGAGCCTCGCCCACCAGCCGTCAGCCGACGTCATGGCCTCGGAGGCTTCGACCGTTGCCTGTGCGCTACTGCGCGCGGACCACGAGGGCGATGCCTGAGAGGTCGATGGCGGCTCCGCTGTCGGTGAGCAACTCGACGAGCGCGGCCGCGGCGACTCCCGCCGCGCGGATGGCCGCCGCAGACGACGCCGCACGAAGCGTGAAGATGACCGTCAGCTTGTCGGTACCCACCGACTGGGCGCTATGGCGGTCATAGCGCGAGCCGAGCTCCTCGCGTAGTCGGTCGTCGATTACCGAACGCAATTGCTGAAGCGCGTGCAGCACGGGCCCGGGAGCGTGGCCGGACAGGCAACTCAGCGCAACCCGCGCGTTGTACTTGGGGCCGGACGGCTCCGGCGGCGATTTGCTTGGCAACTGGGCAGACATGAGCACGCGATGCGGCGTCGCACTCAACCTGCAACGTGTTCGGCGCATGCGGCTCGGATTCGCGCATGTTCATCGCGATTCGTCCGCCAATGCCTGTCGGCCGCCTGCTCGTGACGAGCGGCCGCGTCTTCATGGCGGCGAACCGAACCAGCCATGGCACGAGTTCTATCGCACACGCGTGGCGCCGCGCGCCAGCACGGGAGGCTCGCCGACGCCCAAGCGCTGGTGGAGGACGTGAGGCGAAGAGTCCACGGGACGGCTCTCGGGCGCGTGGAGAAGGACCTGTGCGGAGTACTCTCGCCCCAAACGGACCGGAACCGTCGAAGTGGAGCGCATCGCAGGACGGCGGATCGCGCTCAGGGCACCGACGATGCCTGCGGCCATCGAGTCACCCAAAGGGAAGCCTGTGAGAATCGTCGCACGGAACAGCGCAAGCAACCCTGAGCCACGAGTCAGACCGGGCGGTGCTGCCCGTGGATGGGTTGGTCGCGCTGTATCACCGCGCCGTGACCATCGCCGCCGGCGTGGCCGGCCTGGCCGAGCGCGCCGAACGTCGGGGCGATGCGGCCGGGGCGCAGGCCGCCCGCGCCCGCGCCATTCGCACTCGCCGGGCTGCCGCGAAGGGTCGCTCCGCCGCGCCTCTCCTACATGTGCGCCACCAGGCCGCGCAACTGCTCGACGTGCCGCGCGACTGGGGCGCGTATCTGGCGGCGGACACCGGTTCCGCTCCGGAGGCGGAGAGGTCGGCGCCACCCGAGGTTGCGGTCGCCATGATCGGAACCGACCTCGAGGGAATCGTCCGGGCTGGAACCTCGCGGCGGAGCGGCTGTACGGTTGGATACGGCCCGAGGTCCTGGGCCGCTCGATCGCCGAGCTGACCGTCGGCCCAGAGGACGCGGACGTCGCCGAGCGGATCATGAGCTGCGTGCGCCACGCCGGCAGCTGGGAAGGCGAGTTCTGGGTCCGTCGGACCTCGATCCCGGCGTGCTCGTCCACGTGCCATAGGCGGCCGACCGATTCGAGACCGACGTCAAGCGCCGGCGCACGGCGCGCTGACGCGACGCTGATCGCCTCATCGGTGCGAGCTCCCTCGTCGGATCGCCTGGGCGAGCGAGCTCTGACTGGCTTCAGCCAGTCAGAGCGGATGCTCACTCAGCGGCGCGAGTCGTCGACGTCGACGCGCTCAGAGCGCACCGTGTCGGAGAGGGTCTCGTCCGTGGTCGTGACGTCCTTGTCGAGGCGCACGCGCTCCTTGGGGACCGTCTTCTTGTCGACGACGGCCTCCTCGGCGTGCAGGACGACCTCGTGCTCCTCCTCGGAGAGGTCAGGACCGTCGAGCGCGTCGCCGCGATTGGCGTCCGTGATCGGCTCGCGCTCGATCCGCACTTCCTCGCGCCGCACCGGGACCGTTTGGGTCACCTGGTCCTCGACGATGTACTTCTTGAGCCGCACGCGGCCCGCTTCGCGCTCGGTCGTGCCGACGCGGAGCTCTTCCTCGGACAGCGTCATGGCGTCGTCGGTGTTCGGGCCGCTCGTGTCCCGGCCCGGACCGCCGCGCTCACCCGTGTCGAGGGGGCGCCCGGCACGCGTGGACGCGTCGTCCTGCTCGCGGCCGTAGTGGCGGAACAGGTTGCTCTCCTCCTGCGGGGAGAGGGCGCCGTCGGGCTCGATCTTCGGGGCGTCCTTGACGGTCGCCTTCTCGAACGGGACGCGGATGCCGCCGTCGCGTTCGCTCGCGTCCTGGATCGGAACGAACGACTGCTTGGTGCCGAACAGCCCGGTGGTGACCAGCGCCCACTCGGGCTCGTTGCTGTCGGCGTCGAGGTAGATGTCCTCGATCGTGCCGATCTTGTCGTCATGGGCGTCGATCAGGGTCTGTCCGCGCCAGCTGAGGACGTCGTTCTGGGTGGTGGCCATGGTGGCCTCCTTGTGCTTGAAATTCGCGACGGGCCGACGGTCGTCGGGCCGGGTAATGCGCGCCGGCTCAGGCGCGCCGGCGGCGGGCCTGGTCGAGCGCCGCGGCCGCCGAGCTTACGGCCGCGCCGACCCATAGGGGGCTGTTCGAGCCCCGGGGCGAGGACGATCGCGAGAACGCCCGCTTCTTCGCCGGGTGGCTGTGGTTGATCTGCGCTAGGACCGCGTTGACGGCGACGAGTGCCACGCCCGTGACGATGTTGGCCGAGCCCAGGACGCCCAGGCTGCGCTGAATGCGCGCGGCCTTCTCCGGCGTCTCGGCCGCCGGCTTGGTGCCCGTCTCGACCGGCACCGCACCGTCGGGCGCCTGGCGCGCCAGGCGCGCGCCCTGCACGCCGCTGGCCACGCCGGTCAGCACGGCGGCGGCCATCAGGCCGTCCTTGGCCGACGAGAGCGTCCGTTCGGTCGCGGACAGGTTCGTCGGCCGGGTCTCAGTGAGGCGCGCGGCCGTCCAACCGATGGCTGCGGCCCCGAGCCCAGCGGAGTTGATCGCGTTGTAGCCGTTCCACGCCGCGTTGGACACGCTCCCGCGCTCCGTGTGGCTCGCGATGTTCACGAGCGACGGGTTGTGCGCGAACTTGCCGAACATCGCGCCGCCCAGCCAGGCCGCGAGACCGACGTCGTGCGCAGCGCGCGTGCCGTTGGCCAGCGAGTCGGTGACCGTCATGGCTTAGTGGTCGCGGTCGGCGGTGTACGGGTCACGGCTGCCGGACTTCGCCAGCCCGCGGCTGATCATGTAGCCCACGGTCAGCAGCGTCACGTACAGCCACGCCTGCTGAGCGCCGAAGCCGCCGGCGTTGCTCTCATCGACCACCATCGCGGCGATCAGCACGGCGACGACGGCCGCGACGTACGCGATCAGCTCGGTGGTCTTGAACGCGGCCTTGGTCTCGGTGCTGCGCCGGACCGAAGTGGAGTCTGAGCGCGTGTGGGTTCGCTCGGATGCGGGTGCTGCGGCCATGTCGGCCTCCTGGGTTTCGTTGTCGTCGCGACATCGGACACGCGTCGCTGATGCGGCACGGAGAAGAAAGTCGCGAGGGGCGGACCGCGCGGTCGCAGCAATTACGGGCCGGCGACTCGGTCCGGCCGGATGGCGAGAGCGCAAGTCGCGGACGCGGGACGGAGCGTGCGGCGCCATCGGTCCGACGAAGTCAACGGTTCGACACTCGCTTGGTTCGAGTGTCGACCTCACTGCCCTCGACCCTCACGACCTACCCCGCCCGCCGCCATGTGTAAACAGACGTCAGCCCGCCTTGACGCACCTCGGTCCGGCGTCGCCTTGAGCGACACGTGTATTCGTGCTGGATCTCTATCGCTTCAAAGCGGTCAACGACGGCTTCGGCCATGCCGCCGGCGACGACCTCCTCGAGGCGGTCGTCCCAAAGGCTGCAGTCCCGCGCCCCGCGGCAGCGACACGCTGGCGCGACTCGGCGGCGACGCGTTCGTCGTGTTGTGCGAGGACCTCGGCCAAGAGCTCGAGGCAGTCCATCTCGCACGCCGGCTGCTCCGCGCGCGCGAGGCGCCGATTCTGCTCGAGTCCGGAACCTTCACGATCAGCGCCAGCATCGGCATCGCGCTGACAGCCGACGGCGCGGCGGCGGCCGAGGATGTCATTCGCGATGCGGACACTGCCATGCACCGGGCCAAGGAGTCCGGCGGCAACCAGCACGAGCTCTTCGACGCCTCGATGCGCGCGCGTGCTACGCGAGGTCTCTTTGAAGCGATACGGACGGCGCCGTGTTGTTGTGGCATGGCCCTTATAGGGGCGAGGAGCAGCAATTGCACCCAGTTTGCAGCGGCCGTGTCGGCGACCGGCTCTGACACGCCGAAAGGCCGCGGTTGCGCGGCCTTCGTCAAGTCGGGGAGACAGGATTTGAACCTGCGACCGCCCGGCCCCCAGCCGGGTGCGCTACCAGACTGCGCCACTCCCCGATGTGTGTTCGCCGACCCTAGCGAAGCGGGCGACGGGAATCGAACCCGCCCTAAGAGCTTGGAAGGCTCCTGTGCAACCACAACACTTCGCCCGCGGGCCGACTCGGGCGCCATGATATCGCCGCGCGTGTTGGGAAGGAGGGCTTTCGGGGAATCATGGGTCCATGCAGATCCCTGGCGTCCACATCGAGACCCTGCATAACCCCGTTCGGTACACCTACTCGCAGATCGAGAAGGCCTGTGCAATCGCGCAGATGCTGAACCGGGGGAAGCTGGTTCTCGTCGAGCCACCGCAGCGCTGAGCGGACGCCGTCGCCGCCCTCCGTGGGAGGAGGGGGACGACGACCGGCACGTCCGGGCAGGGTCTACGGGAGCTTTCGCACCATCATTCGGGTCATCCGAGCTGCGCTGCCGTGGCGGCCGCCTCAGCCTCGTCCTGGACGGGGGCGAGGCGGACGGTCAGGGCGGCGCGGCTGAAGCGCTTGGCGCGGGCGATCTGGATCGCGGCGGTGGGGCCGGGGCGGGGGTCGGAGCTCTGGGCGCTCACGCGCAACGTGTGCACGCCGGCGCCGGCGGGCCGCGTGCCGACGGGCACGACGACGTAGCCTGACCGCTCGCTCTGCACCCACAGGTACTTCACGGACGTGAGCCGGACCAGGCGTGAGCCCACCGTGACCTTCGAGCCGTCGCGCAGCACGGCGGTCACTCGGGCGTCCCGTCCTCCCCACGAGGGGAACAGCACGTCGGCGGTGTAGCGGGCGGTGCCGCTGCGGCGGGTCGCGGTCCAGGACGTCTGGATCCAGTCCCGGGTGAAGCGGTGGGTGACCCGCGTCAGCAGACCGCGTGCGCTCACGGCGCCGGTCACGCGCAGGTCGCGGAACGCACCGGCGTAGGCGCGGCCCACCGACGCCGAGGACACGGCACCGGCACCGGACGGCGCGCGCAACAGCGTCAGGGGTCGCACGCCGGCCGACACGCGCGACCGTCCGACCTGCGAGGCGGTCACGCGACGGCCGGCGACGTCGCGGACCATCAGGCCGAAGGAGGCCGGCGGACGGCCACCGATGTTGGACACCACGTCCTGCTCACCGTCGAACAGCCGCGCGAGGTCCAGTCCGCCGTACGGGAAGGCCTTCTGGTTGACGGCGACGATCGCGGTGTTGTACTTGGGCGTCGTCACGGCGAGGCGGCCGATGTCCGGGTCGAACGCGTAGAGCGACGGCGGCTCCTGCGCGCGCATCGCGCCCATGCCGGCGTCCACGGCCCGCGCGGCGTTGGCCATCACGCGAGCGACGGCGAGCCGGGCGGAGCCCTCGCCCTGCGGCACCGTGTTGACATCGAAGAACAGCGGGTCGGGGACGCCGCCGGCGCGCTCGGACTCGCGCACGTAGAACTCCAGCCCGCGGTCGAGCATGTACTTGGCGTAGCGCGCCCATTCGGCACCGGGGAGCAGGGACTGCGCGCCGGTCGCGACGCCGATCAGCGCCTCCTGCGTGAGCCCGAACTTCTTGCCCTGGTGCCAGCGGTCGAAGCCGAGGCCGGAGTCCCAGTTCATGTACCCGCTGTGGGTCCAGTAGCCGCTGATCACGCGCTTGATCCACTGCTGCGCGAGCGCGCGCGAGGAGGCGGGCAGCTGCGGCATGCCGGCGCGCCGGGCCTGGTCGTAGAAGCGCGTGAAGGTGAGGACGATGTTCGCGTACTCGGCGCTGTCGACGTTCTTGTCGACGTTGAGCGGCATGTGCGGCAGGTAGTGGAAGCGCATGCCGGGGCCGAAGTTGCCGATCCTCGAGCCGGCGCCGCCCGCACGGGCCTGGGCGAAGAAGCGCCGCAGCTGCAGCGACATGTCCCTCCGCAGCAGGGTGCGGTCGCCGGTCACGGTCGCGTCCGCCGCGTACATCAGCGAGTACCAGTTGACCTGATTCAAGCGAATGGTCGGCCAGCGCCAGAACGGCCCGCGCACGGTGCGGTGGATCGCCTCGCGGATGCCCTGCACGGTCGAAGCGGGCAGGTCGAGCTCCTGCCGCGCGCGATAGGCGTACACGAGGCCGTCGACGACCTCCGCGTCGAACACCAGGTGCTGCCCGCCGCGGCCGCTCATCGAGTTCACCCACCCGGGCGCGTGGGCCTGGCCGGCCGCGGGCTTGGTCACGTACGGGCCGCCGGGTCTGACGAGCCGGGCGGCGAGGGCGCGCGCTCGCGCGTCGTTCCTCGAGGGCCCGGTCCAGCCCTTCATCGCCGCGACCGAGTGGGTGAGCAGCAGCATCGAGTTCGCCATCGGCTCGACACCACCACCACCGAGCTTGTAGTAGCCGGCGTCGCCATCCCAGCGGGAGTTCAAGGTCTGCTGGAGTTCGTCGGCGACGCGGAAGTAGCCGGCGTCGTCCATGGCCGACGCGGGCGCAGCGAGGAGCAGGACCGCCACGAGGGCGGCCAAGAGGGAGCGAATCAAGTTGGGGCCTTTCCTGGGGAGTGACCCAGACGATCCCGGAAGCCCGGGGGCGTGCCTATTCGCCAAGGGTGGAAGCGCCCACCCCCGAGGTGGAGCTCGGATTCACCCCTTGGTGGCCCCCACGCGCGCCGCCGTCCCGTTTACGCTGCACGCGTGCCCGACTCCCCGCTGGACGCCCACGTCGCCACCCCGCAGGACCTCAAGGAGCGGATCGCCGCCGAGCGGCGCGGCACGCCGTTCCTGGTCTACCGGGACGCGGACGACCTGCAGGTGATCGTCGAGCTCGCGCCCGGGACCGAGCAGGTGACGATCGGCCGCCGCCCGTCGAACGACGTCGTGCTCGACTGGGACAGCGAGATCTCGCGCGTGCACGCGGCGCTGGAGCGGATCGGCGCGGACTGGACCGTGGTCGACGACGGCCTCTCGCACAACGGCACCTATCTCAACGGGACGCGGGTGACGTCGCGGCAGCGGCTCAAGGACGGAGACGTGCTCGCGGTGGGCGGCGTGACGCTCGCCTTCCGCACGCCCGCGGGCGAGTCGGTGTCACGGCCCACCGTCACGGCGATGGGTCCGCACGTCGGCGAGCTGCTCACCCCCGCGCAGCGACGGGTGCTGATCGCGCTGTGCCGGCCGTTCAAGGACTCGACGTACGCCACGCCCGCGACCAACCAGCAGATCGCGGACGAACTGGTCGTCTCGGTCGACGCCGTCAAGTCGACGCTGCGGGCGCTGTTCGAGGTCTTCGGCGTGGACGCGCTGCCGCAGAACCAGAAGCGCGCCTCGCTCGCGCTTCAGGCGATGCGGACCGGCGTGATCACCCGCCGCGACCTGTGACCACGCGGCTGAGCTTGTTCTCGGGCTGGCTGGAGACCCACAGCGTGTCTTCGTCGACCGCCAGCGAAAACGGGTTCACGGACAGCCGCAGCGGGTCGCCGACCACGCGCGAGCTCCGCTCGTCGATCGTGTAGAGGTCGCTGGAGCTGTAGTTGGTGACGTAGACGACGCCGTCGCCGAGCGCGAGCTGGCGCGGCTGCTGGCCGACGCTGATCGGGATCCGGTCGCCGGTCGCGGTCGTCATCTTGTAGACGGCGTTGTCCTTGGGCACGGCGGCCCATAGCGCGCCGTCGCGGTAGGCAAGGTCCTCGCTGCGGTTGTTGCCGACGCGGATCGTCTTGACGACCCGGCCGGTGTCCAGGCTCACGCGCTGGACCCGCGCGCGCCGGCGGGCGGCGACCCACAGCGCGCTCGGGCTCGCCGCGAGCGACCCGATCCCGTACGGGTACTCGACGCTCGCCTCGGTCGCGCCGGTCCGCGGGTTGAGCTTGAGCAGCCGGTCCGGCGCGCCCTCGCCCGGGACGAGCGCGACCCAGACGGCGTTCTTGGAGGTCGCCACCGCGCCGGGCGGGCCGGGGACGCTGATGGGGGCGCCGTCCGGGCGGCCGGTGCGCTGGTCGAGCCGCACCACCCGGTTGTCGCGGCCGATCGCCAGCCATAGCGAGCCGAAGCCGAACGCACCGTCGTTGACGCCGATGCCGACCTTCGGCGCATAGGAACGCACCTGGCCCGTCTTGGCCGAGACGATGCGGATGCGGTCCTGTCGGAACGAGCCGACGTAGACGTTGTCGCCGTAGGCGCGGACGACGTTCGGGCGACGGCCGATCGTGATCTCCTTCGCGACGCGCGGCTCGTCGCCGGCGGGCGTGGGGGTCGCGGTCGGCGTGGGGGTCGGCGTGGCCCGCGCAACCGGGCCGTCCCCGTCGCCGAGGCCGAGCGCGACCGCGGCCGCGATGCCCGCCCCCGCCGCGGCGAACAGCGCGGTGACGAGCAGCGCGCGGCGGCGCTTGACGCCGGGGTTGGAGCGGTCCTGGACGTGAGTCTCAGCCTCGTCTTGAGCCTGAGGGGCAGGCCGCGCGGCGCTCACCGTGGGCGACTCGACCGGCGCGGCGGCGCCCTTGGCGACCAGCCGCTCCTTCTCCTGCGGTCTGTCGTTGACCGCCGCGGCTCTCGCTGCCCGGCCGAGATCCCCGGCGGACGGGTAGCGGGCTTCGGGGTCCTTGGCGAGGGCTCTGGCGATGACCTCGTCGAAGGCGGCGGGCGCCCCGTGCGCCGACGGCTTGGGCGGCGGATCGTTGAGGTGGGCCCACAGGCGGGCCTCGTCCCCCTCGCGCTTGTACGGGACCTCGCCGGTCAGCGTGTAGTGCAGCAGGCAGCCGAGGGCGTAGACGTCTGCGCGGGCGTCGACGCGCTCCCCGCGGATCTGCTCGGGCGCGACGTAGTCCAGCGTCCCGACCCAGTGGCCGGGCTTCGTCGTGCCGGCGATGCTGAGCGCGTGCTTGGTGAGGCCGAAGTCCGTGAGGTAGACGTGGTCCTCGGGGCCGAGCAGGACGTTCGCGGGCTTGACGTCGCGGTGCACGAGGCCGGCGGCGTGCGCGGCGTCGAGCGCGCTGGCCGTCTGGGCCACCATGTGGGCGGCGCGCTGCGAGGCGAGCGGGCCTTCGCGCCGGACGAGGCTGCGGACGTCGTCCCCGGCGACGTAGCGCATCGCGATGTAGGCGATGCCCTGCTCCTCGCCCGCGTAGTAGATCGGGATCACGTTCGGGTGATCGATGCTCGCCGCGATCTTCGACTCGCGCACGAAGCGGGCGCGGACCGTCTGGTCCTCGAGCAGCCCGGCGGCGATGACCTTCAGCGCGACCGTGCGATCGAGCGCCAGCTGGGTGGCGCGATAGACGACGCCCATCCCGCCCCGCCCCGCCACCATCTCGATCCTGTGGCCGGCGAAGACGCTGCCGGGCTCCAGTTCACCCATCGGCGAGAGGTATATCGACCGCGGGTCCTGGAACAGCATGCACCCTGTCGTAACGGCCAGGGTGCGCGAAGGTGGCGCAGGTGCGCCGGAAGAGCGGGGGACCGAGGAATCGAACCTCGAGCAAGGGTTTTGGAGACCCCTATGTTCCCGTTACACCAGTCCCCCAGGGCCGGCCGGGCGATCATTGTAGTGACCGCCGCGCCGTCGATCCGTCCGAGGCTCGAGCGAACATACGTTCGTGCCATGGGAGCCGGCTGATCGGGAGGCCTACGCCTACCTCTTGGGTTGGTATCTCGGCGACGGCTACATCGGCAAGCCGCCCCGCACATACCAACTCGTGATCACCGCGGACAGCGCGTATCCGCTGCTCATCGCCCGATGCTGCGAGGCGATCGTCGCGGCCGTGCCGGGGCGTGTGGCCAACGTGAACCCTCACCCGACGCAGAACAGCGTCCGCATCGCGAGCTGTTGGACGCGGTGGCCGGACGCGTTTCCACAGCACGGCGTTGGTCGCAAGCACGAGCGCCCAATCGTGCTCGAGGACTGGCAGCAGGCCATCGTCGACGAGCATTCGTGGGCATTTCTTCGCGGTCTGATCCATTCGGACGGCTGCCGCACGACGAACACGTTCAAGACCAAGCTGCCGAGCGGACGAGTCGCGGAGTACTCCTACACCCGCTACTTCTTCTCCAACATCTCAGCCGACATCCGCGGGCTGTTCTGCGCGACGTGCGAGCAGCTCGGCCTCCGCTGGACCAAGTCGAACGCCCGCAACATCTCGATCTCGCACCGCAGAAGCGTCGCGCTGCTCGACGAGCACGTCGGCCCCAAGGCGTGACGGCGTACCATGGGCGGCCCCCGCGGGCGTGGTGGAATTGGTAGACACGCCGGCTTTAGGTGCCGGTGCCGCAAGGCGTGGGGGTTCGAGTCCCTCCGCCCGCACTCACGCGCACGGCCGGCCCGCCGCGCGTGGCGGCGGGCCGGTGCGCTGCGGTCAGCGGGCGCGGACGGTGACGGCCTTCGAGCGGGTGCCGCTCCGGAGCGTCAGGACGACCTTGGGCGCCTTCTTGAGGCGCTTGGTCGACTTCAGGCGGAACTTGGTCTTGCCGGTGCCGGCGATCTTCTTGGCGGCCTTGGTGCCCTGGAGGCGGGCCGTGCCCTTGAAGGTCGAGGTCGGGACGATGGTCTTGATCGTGCAGGAGATCGCCTTGCGGTGGGAGGACAGGCCGCACGTCACGGGGACGTCGAGGGTGTCGCCCTTGTCCCCCTTCGGGCCCTGGGGGCGGGCCGGGCCGGCGGGACCCGCCGGCCCGGCGGGACCCGCCGGGCCGGCAGCGCCGATCGGGCCCGCGGGACCGGGCGCGCCGTCAGCACCGGCAGGGCCGGCGGGGCCGGGCGGGCCCTGGATCGGCTCGCCGGGCTGGCTCGGGCCGTCGCCGTGCATGGCGCGCAGGGCGGTCGCGTCGGCGGTCAGCAGCTTGGCCACTTGCTCGCCGAGCTCGGAGTCGTGCGCGTCGACGAAGTCGAGCAGGCGCTTCCAGGACGCAGACAGCGCCATCTCGAGCAGGAGGACGCGCTGGGCGTTCGGGATGCCGCGGTGGGTGGCGATCAGCGAGGCCACGCCGGCGACGGAGGGGGCGACGGTGAACCGTGCCTCGGCCTCGGCCTGCTCGCCGCTCGCGGATGTCGAGACGAGCCGGACGACGTGCTCGCCCAGCGACAGCGAAGCGACCGGGATGGTCGCGCCCTCGACGACCGGTTCGCCGTCGAGCGTCGCGGCGACGGCCGAGTCGGCGGTGTCGAACGCCAACAGGAGCTCGTCCTCGCGCGAGAACACCGCGCCGGCGACGGGCGACTTGATGACGGCCTTGGGCGGGTTCGGGACGCCGCCCTGCTTGTAGCGGGCGTTCCAGCCCCAGAGCTCGCCAGGCTTGTTGGTGATGATGCCGTCGACGCCGAAGTCGCGGGCCCGCAGCCACTGGTCGGGGTGGTCGAGCGTGTAGGGCATCACGGCGATGCCGGCAGCGTTCAGGTCGGCGATGATCGACGGGCGTGTGGCGAGGGCGTCGCCGGCCGGGTTGTAGGCGATCGCGTGCAGCTCCTTCGCCTTCGCGACCGGGTCGGCGTCCAGTGAGGAGCGCAGCAGGCCGAGCCGCAGCGACGGCTCGATCGCGTAGGAGTCCCGCAGCACCTGCTCGTCGAAGCTCTGCAGCAGCACGCGGCCGATCAGCCCGCGGTCGCGGACCATGCCGATGATGCGCTCCATCTCGGCGCGCGTCTCGGGGCCTTTGATCTCGAGCAGCAGGTCGGCCGACTGGCGCTGCAGCTGGTCCAGCGCGTCGGAGAAGCGCGGGAGCTTCTCGCCCGCGAACACGGGCGAGAACCACTCGCCGGCCTCCAGCGTGTCCAGCACGCCCGACTGCAGCGTGTTCAGCGCGCCGGTGCCCGCCGTGGTGCGGTCGACGGTGTTGTCGTGCAGGACGTAGGGAACGCCGTCGGCGCTGGTGGCGACGTCGATCTCCACCCAGTCGGCGCCGGCGCGCGAACCGGCTTCCATGGCGGCCAGCGTGTTCTCGGGCGCGACGGCCGAGTAGCCGCGATGGGCGACCACGGCCGGGACCGTGGCGCGGTCGTTCGGCCGGACCAGGGACTCCGGCTCGAGCGCGGTGACGACCACGTCGTCGAAGGACACGGTGGAGCCGTTGGCCACGAAGCCGAGGCGGCCGTCAGCGGAGCGGGTCAGCACGTTCGCCTCCTGCACCAGCGTTCCGTCGAAGAACCAGCGCGCCTTGCGGCCGTACACCTCGATCGCCACGCGCACGTCACGGCCCACGCCGGCGGCGCGCGGCGCGGGCGCCGTCGCCGGCACGTTCCAGGCGTTGGCGGCGGTCCGCTGAGCGACTTCGGTGCCGTTCGCGGCCGTGGTGTTGGAGCGCATCGCCGCCTGCCACCACGGCGGCGCGCCCGTCGCGGGCATGTCCAGCGCCAGCGCGGTCCAGCGGGTTCCGTCCCCGTTGACCAGCGAGTCGAAGCGCACGGTCGCCTCGAAGCGGTAGTTCTCCAGGCGCGGGCCGAACGTCAATCGCGAGATCTGCGACGACGAGGTCGAGCGGCCGACGAGCCGGCCGCCGGTGACGTCCCACGTCCCTTCACGGGCGGTCCAGCCGGCGGGCAGCGTGCCGGCGTCGAACGACTCGTCGACGACCGGATCCGCGGCGAGCGCAGCGCTCGGCAGGGTCGTGGCGACGGCCAGCGCCGCGAGCAGCGCGCGTGATGTTCTTCTCACGCCGGGCGAAGCTAGACCTGCGCTCACGCCGATTCGTTAACGAATCGTCACCGTCGGGGACGCCGTACCGGTGCGGCCGGATTGAAACGACCGACGCGGAGAGGCCCACCCCCACGGGGGAGTGCGGCGTTTTCCCGCCCTGCCGGGTGACGAGGCATCGGTCATCCCCCCGATTGAATTGATCGAACGAGCGTCCAGGTGGTCTAAACCCCGACCCGGTTGCGGTCGACACCCCGATCAACAGGGTTGAAAAAGGCAAACCCGTCGCGAGGCGGGGACGCAAAGCTAGAGGTCTCCACGAACGGAGACAGCTCGGCCGCCGACTTTCAAGAACTCGCTTTTGAAAGTGGCACAAGGAGGTGCCCTGCATGTCCCAATACACGAAGCATCGCTGGCGTAGCCGGCTGACCGTCGCCGTCGTGGCCGCGGTCGCGCCGTTCGCCGTCGGCATCACGGTGGCGAACGCCGCCCCCAGCGCGCAGGCGCGCCTCGCCACGGCCGCGTCCAAGACGCCGAACAAGACGGTCGAGGCGATCGTCCAGTTCAACCCGACCTTCGCCGAGAAGGCCGCGACGAAGCTCGTCAAGGCCCATGGCGGCAAGGTCACCGGCAAGGTCCCGTTCATCCACGGCCTCGTCGTCAAGCTGCCCGCCAAGCAGGCGAAGGTGCTGGCGAAGGACGCCAAGGTCGTCGGCCTCACGCTCAACACGCGTGTGCGCAGCACGGGCCTGAACGCGAACCAGCTCGCCACGAGCTACCCCAAGACCACGCGCGCGGACAAGCTGTGGGCGCGCGGCATCACCGGCGCTGGCATCGGCGTCGGCGTGATCGACACCGGCATCGCGGGTGATCAGCCCGACTTCAAGGACGCCGCGGGCAACACCCGCATCGTCGCCAACGTGATCACCTCGCCGGGCGCCGCGACGCCGGGCGACGGCCTCGGCCACGGCACGCACGTCGCCGGCATCATCGCCGGCGACTCGTCACACCGCCCCGCGAACGACCCGTTCAAGGGCAAGTACGTCGGCATGGCGCCGGGCGCCAACCTGATCGCGATCAAGGCGTCCGACGACGCCGGCAACTCGACCGTGCTCGACGTGATCAACGGCATCGCGTTCGCCGTCGACCACAAGGCGCAGTTCAACCTGCGCGTGCTCAACCTCTCGCTCGCGAGCGACACGCCGCAGTCCTACAAGACCGACCCGCTCGACGCGGCCGTCGAGTACGCGTGGCAGAAGGGCATCGTCGTGGTCGTCGCCTCGGGCAACCGCGGCGCCTCCGCCGACGCCGTCCAGTACGCCCCGGCCAATGACCCGTTCGTGATCTCGGTCGGCGGCATCGACGAGAGCGCCAACCACGGCCGCGGCGCCCGCGCCGACTGGTCCTCCACCGGCGTCACGCAGGACGGCATCACCAAGCCGGAGGTCGTCGCCCCGGGCGCGCACATGGTCTCCGTGCTCTCCCCCAGCAGCGCGTTCGCGGCCCTGTGCCCGAACTGCGCGATCGGCGGCCAGTACTTCAAGGCCGGCGGCACCTCGATGGCCGCTCCGGTGGTCTCCGGCGCGGTCGCCCTGCTTCTGCAGGCCCGCCCGAACCTGACGCCGGACCAGGTCAAGGCGCTGTTGATGGGCACCGACAAGCCCGTCGCCGGCAACAAGACGGGCACGGGCGCGATCGACGTCGAGCGCGCGCTCTACACGCCCACGCAGGCCGTCCCGGCGGTCAACGTCCGCCTGCAGCCGAACACGCTGATCGACTACGCCAATCGTGCGGGCGTCGACATCAGCAAGTGGACCCGCTCCACCTGGAGCGCGGCGCCGAGCGCGCTCAGCGCCTCGTGGGCCCGCTCCACCTGGTCCTGCGGCACCTGCGCCGCGATGGGCGGCGCGATCGACCCGCAGCGGTCCACCTGGAGCCGCAGCACCTGGTCCAGCGCGGGTGAGGACGCCAGCGCCGAGGCCGCGCAGTACGCGCAGCTGCTGGAGGAGGCCGAGCAGACCGGCTCGCTCGAGGCGCCGATCCCGGCCGACGCCGAAGTCCCGGCGGACCAGCCCGAGACGCCCGCCGAGACCTCGGCGCCGGAGGCGGTCCAGTGAGAAACCGCGCCAGCTGGGGCCGCAAGGCCCGACCCTAGACATCCATCGACGACGAGGGCCGGGTGGCGCAAGCCGCCCGGCCCTCGCGCTATCGTCGCGCCGACCATGGCCGACGACGACCGCGTGGTCATCGAGCACCCCAACCGCCGCAAGGCGTCGTCGCAGCTCGCCCGCCTCGTGGTGATCGTGCTCCTGCTCGCGAGCGCGGGCGTCGTGCTCATCGTCTCGCTCGGCGGGTGGGACACGTTCGAGGGCGCGAAGCTCATCCAGGTCGCGTTCATCCCCCTCTACGTCGTGCTCGCGCTGTTCGTCGCGCGCTGGAGCCGCGGCGTGCTGCCGATGACCGCGGCGCTCGCGATCATCCTCGGGATCTTCGCCGCCGTCGCCGCGCCGGCCTGGTTCGACCGCGACAAAGTCGGGTTCACCGACCCCGCCATCTCCTCCGGCGTGCTCGGCCTGTTCTGCGCCCTGCTCGCCGTCCTGCAGGTCGCATTGATCCTGACCGCGATGATCGGGTTCCGCCAGAAGTGGAACGTCGAGGTCGAGCGCCGGCGCGAGGCCGCGGCGGCTTGACGCCGATCCGCGCGTCGCGCGCCGCCTAAGATAAGCGCGCCCGGCCCAGGTGGCGGAATGGCAGACGCGGAGGTCTCAAAAACCTCTCTCCGAAAGGGGGTGCGGGTTCGAGTCCCGCCCTGGGCACTACAGGCGCGCGGCGCTGGCCGCGCGCTCAGCAGTCGAGAACCGCGTCAGCGGTTCGGTGTTGAGTGTCCGTGGACGAAGTCCGCAGACACTCAAAGGGGCAGCTTGCCGCGGCCCTTGCGGCCCGCGGAGCCGGACTTGCCGACTGCCTTGCTGGACGAGTGGAACGGCTTCGCGAGCCAAGTCCCGAGCTTGCCTGGGGCCTTGCTGGCGCCGCGGCCGCCCATCCCGAACGCCTTCTGGGACCCGCGCTGTGGGTGGTGCGACAGCTTCGGGAACAGGAAGGCCAGGATCAGGATGACGACACAGAGTGCGATGACACCGGCGATGAGCATGCCGTTGCCATACCCCGGACCTCGGCGATTCAGGCCAGCCGGGGAGCGAGCGCGTCAACGAGCGTGGACGGGCCCACAACGACACCCGGAGCGGACGGACCGACCGGTTCCAATGGCCTGACTTCCAGTCCGGCGCACTCGCAGATCAAGCCGCCGGCCGCCAAGTCCCACGGGTTCAGGCCGTGCTCGTAGTAGGCGTCCAGGCGCCCGCAGGCGGTCCACGCGAGATCGATGGCGGCGGCGCCGAAGCGCCGGATGTCACGCACGTCGGGCAGCAGCCGCGCGACCACCGCAGCCTGCGCGCGGCGGACCTCGGCGTCGTAGCCGAAGCCGGTGCCGACCAGCGCCGTGGCCATGTCCGCCTTGGTCGAGCCGGTGATCTCGCGCCCGTCCAGCGTGGCCGGGCCGCCACGCGCGGCGGAGAACAGCTCGTCGCGCGACGGGTCGTAGACGACGCCGACGAGCGTGCCGGACGCGTCCTCGGCCGCGATCGAGACGCACCACTGCGGGATGCCGAAGAGGAAGTTGATCGTGCCGTCGAGCGGGTCGACGACCCAGCGGATGCCGCTGGAGCCCTCGACGTCGCCGCCCTCCTCTCCCAGCACGCCGTCCTCGGGCCGCGCCGCGGCGAGCCGCTCGCGGATCAGGTGCTCGGCGGCGTGGTCGGCTTCCGACACCAGGTCAGTCGGCGTTGACTTGGCGGAGATGCGCAGCTCGCGGCTGGACGCGTCGCGCAGGAGCGCACCCGTCTCGCGGGCGATCGACTCGGCCAGCAGCAGCAGCTCGGCGACGTTGCTCATGCGGCCACCATGGGGCGCTCGGCGGGCCATTCCGTGACCTTCTCGATCTGGGCCGCCAGTGAGACGAGCCGTGCTTCGCCATCCGGCGGTGCGACGAGCTGGACGGCGCGCGGGAAGCGGTCGCGCGTGAAGCCCGCGGGCACGCTCACGGCGGGCTGGCCGGTGTGGTTGAACGCGGCGTTGTAGGGCGCCAGGCGTGTCATCGACAGCAGCGTGCGCGCGCCGCCGCGGCCGTCGTACTCGCGCACGCGCGGTGGCCGGCGGGTGAACATCGGCGTGAGCACGACGTCGGCGTGGTCGAAGATGCGGTTCATGCGCTCGGCGTCCGCGGCCGCCTGTGCGGCGGCGGCGCGCGCGGCCTGCGGCGGGATCGCGACGCCGAGCCGCGCCAGCCCGCGCGCGCGGCGCGAGAGCCGGTCGCGGTGGCCGATCTCGACCGCCATGTCGCCGATCCCGCGCACGAAGCGCGTCAGTATCCGGTTCCCCATCGTCAGTCCCCAGTCGAATTCGCGCTCGTGCACGTCGTGGCCGAGCTCACGCAGGACGGCGGCGGCGTAGGCGACCGCTTCGAGCTGCTCGGCGTCGGGCGAGACGCCGATCGGCGGCAGCCCGGTCGAGATCGCAACGCGCAGCCGGCCCGGCTCGGCGGCGGCGGCTTCCGCCAGCGACGGGCCGCCGTCGGCGATCACGTCCATGATCCGGCCCGCGTCCGCGACGGTGCGGGTGAGCGGGCCGAAGACGGCCATGCCCTGATGGGCGTCGGTGTCCGGCGCGGACGGAACGCGGCCCCGCTGCGGCTTGAGGCCGAACAGGTGCGTGCACGCGGCGGGGATGCGGATCGAGCCGGCGCCGTCCGAGCCGAGCGCCGCGCTCGCCAGGCCGGCCGCGACGGCGGTCGCCGAGCCGCCGCTGGAGCCGCCGCTCGTGCGGTGCGGGTCCCACGGGTTGCGAGTGACGCCGAACGTCGGGGACTCGGTGAACGGCGTCGCCATCAGCTCCGGCACGTGCGTCTTGCCGAGGATGACGGCGCCGGCGGCGCGCAGGCGCGCGACGACCTCGGAGTGGACCGGCTGCGGCTGCGGGTCGGCGTCGCAGCCGTAGGCCGTGACCTCGCCGGCGACATGGAGGTCGTCCTTGATCGCGATCGGGACGCCGTTGAGCGGGCCCTCGCCGCCCGCGTCGGCGGCGTCGGCCTGGGCGAGCGCCTGCTCGCGGAACACGACCCGGTACGCGTTGAGCAGCGGGTCCAGCCGCGCGATCCGGTCGAGGAACAACTCCGTGAGCTGCCGCGAGGTGAGCTCGCCGGCGGCGATCAGCTCCGCGTGGCGGGTCGCTCCGGCGAAGGCGAGGTCGGCATCGTCCATGCCGACCGCACCTTATCCGGCCACTTGCAACGCGGTCAGGGCGTACATCTTCGCCGCGTCGACGAGGTCGTCGAGCTCGAAGAACCCGTGGCCCTGGACGTCGGCCTGGCCGCGGCTCGGCCCGAACGTCAGCGACGGGATGCCGTGGCCGTTGAAGATGTTGGTGTCGCGCCACATCGAGACGACCGCGGTCTCCACCCGCGGCGGCGGCGCGCTGCCGCGCACGGCCGCGTGGGCCGAGCGCACGGCGTCTGCCAGCGGGGACACCTCGTCACCGGCCTCGAACCCCGGCTTGAACATGATCAGCTCCACGCGCCCGCCCGTGCCCGTCGCGTCCACGGCCGCCTGCAGCGACGCGGTCAGCTCCGCCACGTCCTCGTCCGGCAGCGTGCGCACGTCCACGTAGAGCGCGCAGTACGGGGACGAGCGGTTGGGCCGCCACGGCAGCCCGCCGCGGATGGCGCCGACCTGCGACTTCGGGCGCACCTCCCCGCACGGCGTGTCCCGCGCGCGACGCGCCTCGGCCTCGATCGCCCACGCCTCGATCGCCTCCACCACGCGCGCGGCCTTGACGATCGCGTTCGGGTGCTCGCCGAGCGTCCCGGGGCGCTGCAGGCGCGGCGTGTACATGTTGCGGCCCGACAGCGTGATCTTGTAGTAGGCGGCGCCGCAGTTGAACCAGCACAGGCCGAAGTCGGTCGTCTCGGCCACGAGCGCGAAGTCCCCGCGCACGCCGTGGCGCACCAGGTAGTCCGAGCCGAAGCCCTTGCCCTCGTACTCGACGCCCTGGTACTCGTCCACGGGCGCGGCGCCGGTCTCCCCCGCCACCGACGTCAGCACCACGTCGCCGCGCAGCGGCGCGCCCGCGTCCCGCAGCGCGCGCGCCGCGATCATGAACAGGCTCATCGGCCCGCGGTCGTTGAGGATGGTGTGGCCGAACAGCCGGTCGCCCTCCCGCCGGCCGCCGACGCGGTTGGGGTCGGGCACGGCCATCAGGCGGTCGTACTCCTCGCCCGAGGCCTCGGTGTCCAGGTGGGCGTTGAACACGAGCGTACGGCCGCCGCCGCTGCCGCGCAGCCGCGCGACGACGTTCGCCCGCGCGGGCGTGATGCCCATCAGGTCCGCGTCCAGGGCCTGCTCGCGGTACCAGTCGACGACCTCCTGGGCGAGGATCCGCTCCGAGCCCCACGGCGAGTACGTGTTGCCGAGCCGCAGCGCGAGCTCGGCCAGGTCCTCGCGGCTGTCCTCGACGCGTGCGAGGACCTCCTCCGTCATGCCCATCGTGCCCTCCTGGGTCGATCGATCCAGACTCCGGTCCAGCCGCGGTGCTCGCCCAGCGTGAGGGCGACCACCGTGGAAGCGAGCAGCGCCGTCCCGAGCAGTTGCGTCCCGCTCGGCACCGTGTCGAATGCGAGGGCGTTGACGATCAGCGCCGTGGCCGGGAACGACAGCTCCGCGAGCGTCGCCGTGGCCGCGGGCGTGTCCTTGAGCCCGCGGTAGTAGAGCAGCAGCGCGAACAGCCCCGGGATCAGCGACAGCGCGACGATCGCGGGGACGTCGCCCGCCCCGGCCCGCACGCCCTCGCCGAGGGCGGCGAACAGCACGAACGCCACCGGCAGCCCGAGCAGGAACCGCAGGCCCGCCAGCTGGGCCGGCGGGACCTTCACGCCGGCGTGGCGGCCGAGCACCGTCCCCAGCGCCCAGAGCAGCGCGGCGCCGGCGCCGAGCGCGGCGGGCAGCAGGCGCTCGACGGTCACGTCGCCCGGGTCCGAGAACGCGACCAGGTAGCTCGCGCCGAGCGCGGCGGCCAGGAACAGGAAGTAGCGCGGCCGCAGCCGCTCGCGCAGCAGCAGGTACGCCGCGCCGGCGGCAAACACGGGCTGCAGCTTCTGGAGCAGCAGCGGCGTCGTCGGGTCTCCGTGCTTGAACGCCTCGGTGAACAGCACGGTGGCCGCGACCGAGGATCCGCCGCCGATCAGCCCCAGCGCCAGCCAGTCACGGCGTGCGAGCGCGCGCAGGTTCGCGCGCCGCGGGAGCACCAGCGCGAGCGCGATCACCGCCAGCAGCAGGTGCTCCCAGAACACGACCTCGACCGTCGGCAGCTCGAGCGCGAGCCCGCGTCGGAACAGCGCGTCCGTGCCCCACAGCGCCGCGCCCGCCGCGACGAACGCGACCCCCTTCACGCCAGGGCCCGCCGGGCGCTGTCGAAGAACTCACCCAGGACCTTCGACGCCTTCTTGCGGATCGAGGCCGCGCCCAGCGACGCCGGCCGACCGGTGACCTCGTAGGAGCCGTGCACGTCGACGGCCGTGCCGCCTTCCTCGTCGCGCAGGACCAGCTCGACGTCGATGATCAGCCGCGAGCCGATCTGCCGGTCCTCGCCGTCGCCGCGCGCACGGATGCGCTCGTTCACCGCCCGCTCGGCGACCTCCACGTCGAGGTCCGCCTTGAGCTTGAACGGCCCCATCCGGTCCTGCAGCAACACTCGGTAGCGGGCGTCGGGTGCCACGACCTCCGCCTCGCCGACGATCGAGATCCACGACAGCACGGTCGGGATGTCGCTGACCGCGGCCCAGACGGCGCCGCGGCCGTCAGGGAAGCGAACGGTCTCCTGGAACTCCTGACGCAACTCGACCTCCGGGCGGCTCGGATATTGGATACGATTGTACCAGCAGCGGGTCGAGGCGGCGGACCGGACGCAGCGCCGGCAGCGTCGCCAGCGTGGCCACCCCGACGAGCGCGAACGCCGCCGACACCGGGACGGCCAGGATCATGGCCCCCATCGCCAGCGGCGCGACCAGCTTCCCGGCGTTGCGCGTCATGCCGCTCACCGCGACCACACCGGCGCGCACGTTCGCCGGCGCGGCTTCGGTGACCAGCGCGTTCTGGACCACCATGAGCGTGCCGTCGGCGAGACCGAACAGCACGGCGACGGCGAGCGCGAGCGGCCAGTTCGGCACCACCGCGAAGCCCAGCAGCGCCGCGCCGACGAAGACCACCGCCACCCGCAGGAGCCGCGACGCGGGCACGCGCGCGAGCAGCCGCACGATCACGAGGTTGACCGCCGCCGCGACGCCGGAGGCGAGGCTCAGCACGAGCGCCGTCTGCCCGACCGACAGCCCACGGCCGTTCACCAGCAGCAGTGGCAGGTAGGCGACGAGCGCGAACTTGCAGACCATCCGCATGAAGCCCGCCGTGAGCACGCCGACGAGGCCGGGCTGCCCGACCGCGCCGCGCAGCTCGCGCGCGTAGCCCTGGCCCATGCGGTCCGAGCGCGTGCCGGCCAGCCACAGCAGGCCGCCGAGCGCCAGCGGGAGCAGCGCGCCCTGCGCGGCCAGCGCCGCGTGCCAGCTGACGGCCGCGAGCGCGGCGCCCACCAGCGGCAGCGCGAACTCCCCGAGCGCCATCCCGACCTGCCGGTGCGACTGCGCGCGCAGCTGAGCCGGCCCGCGCAGGACGTCGCCGATCAGGGTCATGCTCAGCGGCATCAACCCGCCGAAGCCGATCCCCTGCGCAAAGCGCAGCGCCAGCAACGCCCAGTAGTCGTCCAGCCCCGCCTGCGCCGCCCCGGCGAGCGAGTACAGCAACGCCATGGCGACGAACACGCGTCGCCGCCCCCAGCGGTCCGCCGCGTACCCGAGCGGCACGGCGAACAGCACCGCGGGGAGCATGTAGGCCGCCGTGAAGAGCCCCAGCTGGGCGTCGCTCACACCCAGCTCGTGGCCCATCGCGGGCAGCGCGGGCGCGATGCCCTGGGCTCCGTACAGCGTCCCGACGGCGGCGACGATCGCCAGCCACACGGACGCGCGCGGGTGCGTCGCCACGGCGCTAGGCCGGGGTCTTGGCGTCCTTCTCCATCAAGCCGACCAGGTCATCGCAGACCTTCTGCAGGTGGTCCTCGAGCCACGCCACGGCCGACTCGATGTCACCGGCCTTGATGAACTCGATCAAGTGCAGGTGGTCGCGCTCACCGGGGCGGCTGACGTAGTCGACCTTGCGCTCGAGCCAGTACCGGCCGGCCTCGGCGCGCAGGCGCTCGATCAGCCCGACCGTGCGGGCCTGGTGCTCGTTGTCGTAGAGCTCCCGGTAGAACTCGTTGCGGCGGACGAGGAACTCCTCGCCGTCCTGGATCGCGTTGAGCTCGACCGCCAGCTGCTCCAGGTGCGCGAGCTTCTCCGGCGTCATCGCGTCCACGGCCTTGCGCAGCGCGTGCGCCTCGAGCACGGCGCGCAGCTCGTAGATCTCGCGCATCTCGTTCGACGAGAGCTTGTTGACGACGGCGCCGCGGTACGGGTTGAACGTGATCAGCCCGTCCGACTCGAGCTGGAGCAACGCCGAGCGCACGGGGATCCGCGAGACGCCGATGGCCTCGGCGAGCTGGTCCTGGCGCAGGCGCTCGCCCGGCTGGAAGACACCGTTCAGGATCCCTTCGCGCAGGGTCTCGTAGACCATGTCGCCGACCGTGCGGAACTGGCGGCTGTTGCGGCTGACGATGTTGCGGAAGCGCTCGCTGTCGGCGGCGAGCCCGGACTCAGACACGAGCGTCCTCGGTCTGCGCCAGCCGCCAGACCCGCTCGGGCGTCAGCGGCAGCTCGCGCGGGTAGCGGCCGACGATGCGCCCCACCGCGGCCGCGACGGCGGCGCCGACCGGGTTCAGCGTGCCCTCCCCGGCGCCCTTGGCGCCGTAGGGGCCGATGCCGTCTTGTCGCTGGGCGAGAATCTGGTCCAACCGTTCAGGGATGTCACTACAACGAGGCACTCTGTAATCAACCACGTTCGGGTTGGCCAGAGTTTGGCCATCGTAGACAAGCTGCTCGGACAACGCGGCCCCGAGACCCATCGTGGCGGCGCCCAGGTCCTGCCCGTGGACCAGCGCCGGATTGATCGCGAAGCCGACGTCGCCCACCGTCGAGAGCTGCTCCACCCGTACCCGGCCGGTCTCGGCGTCCACCGCCGCGACCACGCCGCTGCAGCCGATCTCCCAGAACGGCGGCATCTTTCGGAACTCGCCGTGCCGGCGCACCGCGCCGACGCCGATGATCTCGCCGCCCGCGCCGAAGAACGCCTTGATGGCGTCGGCGAACTCGGCGCCTTCGCCCGCCAGCTCGGCCACCCGCCGCTTGGCGTCCGCGCACGCCGCCATCAGCGAGCGGCCCACCAGCGCGGTCGTGCGGCTGGCGCCGGTGGTGCGCTCGTAGGGCGTGACGCCCGTGTCGGCGGCGACGATCGCGACCTTCTCCATCGGCAGGCCGAGCTGCTCAGCGAGGATCTGGGACAGCACGGTGCGGCTGCCCTGACCCAGTTCGGTCGCGCCGACGGCGGCGGAAGCCGACCCGTCGGCGTGCAGGCGCACCATCGCGACCGAGGTCGGATGCGCGCCGGCGTCCGAGGCGGAGATGCCGAAGCCGATCCCGCGGCCCTCAGGCGCGTTCGGCCAGCCGAGCGAGGTCGTCAGCAGGTCCAGGTCGGCCGGGAGGTCGGCGTCGATCCCGCGCTTGCCCGGCAGGATCTCCTCCCCGGGCCGGACGACGTTCTTGAGCCGCAGCGCGAGCGCGTCGATCCCGAGCCGGTCGGCGGCGTCGTCCATCTGCAACTCGCCCGCGAGGTTGCCCTGGGGCGCGCCGAACCCGCGCAGCGAGGACGCGGGCACGGTGTTGGTGAAGGCCGAGCGCACGCGCACGCGGACGGCGCCGATGCGGTACGGGCCGAAGCAGCGGTTGGCGAGCTTGGCGCACACGACCGGGCTGTTGTCGGTGTAGGCGCCGGAGTCCATCACCACGTCGAAGTCGCGCGCGAGCAGCGTCCCGTCCGCGGCGAACGCGGAGCGGGCGCGCACGCGCGCGCCGTCGGAGCGCGTCGTGAGGATCGACTCCTCGACGCTGAGCGCGACCCGCACCGGGCGACCGGTGACGTAGGCGCCGAGCGCGGCCAGCGGCTCGACCTTCGTGTACGACTTGCTGCCGTAGCCGCCGCCGACGTACGGCACGACGACGCGCACCCGCGCCAGCGGCAGCGCGAAGATCCGCGCCAGGTCCTCGCGAACCATGTACGGGTGCTGCGCCGTCGAGTACACGACCAGCGAGCCCTCCTCGAAGCTCGCGATGGCGTTGTAGGGCTCCATCGCGTAGCCGTAGAGCATCGGGTAGCGATACTCGCCCTCGAGCACGAGGTCGGCGGCCGCCAACGCCGCGTCCACGTCGCCCCAGCCGAAGTCGGCCGCCGCGCACAGGTTGCCGACGAGCGCCTCGCCGCCCTGGTCGAGGCCTTCGTCCTTGGTGCGCTCGATGCGCTCGGGATGCAGCACCGGCGCCCCTTCGCCGAGCGCCTCGTCGGCGTCCATCACGGCCGGCAGGTCCTCGTAGTCGACTGACACCAGGCGCGCCGCCCGCTCGGCCGCGCGGCGCGTCTCGGCCACGACCAGCGCGACCGGCTCGCCGTGGTAGAGCACACGGTCCACGGCCAGCGCGGGATGGTCGCGCACGACGTGCCCGAAGCGGAGGTCCAGCGGCGCCAGCGACGCGCCGGTGATGACCTCCAGAACGCCGTTCACCGCTTCCGCCTCTCCCGTGTCGACGGAGAGGATGCGTGCGTGCGCGCGATCGGACCGCGCGACCGCGCCGTGCGTCATCCCGGGGACCGTGAGATCGAGCGCGTAGCGCGCGCGACCGGTGACCTTGGCCGGGCCGTCGACGCGCGGGACGCTCTGACCGGCGACCTTCATGCCGCCATCTTCTGAGCCGCGGTCAGCACGGCGTCGACGATCGGCTCGTAGCCCGTGCAGCGGCAGATCGAGCCCTCCAGCCAGTGCGTGACCTCGTCCCGCGTGGGCTGGGGGTTGCTCTCCAGCAGCGCCTTGGCCGTCATCACCATGCCAGGCGTGCAGAAGCCGCACTGCAGCGCCGAGCGCTCCAGGAAGGCCTGTTGCACCGGGTGCAGCTCACCGCCCGCGTCGAGGTGCTCGACCGTCTCGACCGAGCGGCCGTCGAGCTCGACGGCGAGCGTCGTGCACGCGCTCACCGGCAGCCCGTCGAGCTGGACGGTGCACGCGCCGCACACCTCCATCTCGCAGCTCGGCTTGGCGCCCGTGAGCCCGCGGTCGCGCAGCAGGTCCAGCAGCAGCTCCGCATTGTCCACGCGCAGTGTCTGCTCGCGGCCGTTGATCCGGGTCGTGATGGTCGTCGCGCTCATACGTCTCCCAACGCTTGGACCGCGCGCTTGGCCAGCACGCCGGTCAGGTGCCGCTTGTAGTCCTCGCTGCCCGAGAGGTCGTCCACGGGCTCGACGGCTTCCGCGGCCGCTTCCGCCAGCGCCGCGAACGCGCCCTCGTCGTCCAGTGCCGCGCCGTCGAGCATCTCGGCACCCACGCGCACCGGGCGCTCGTCGACGGCGCCCACGACCACGGTCGGCGCGCCGTCGAACACGCCGCCGACCAGGTTCCCGACCGCCGCCACGCCCACCGCCGGACGCTCGAGCACCTGGAACTTGCGGTACACGGCGCCGGGCGCGCCCACCGGGACGACGATCGCCTCGATCAGCTCGTCCTCGCCCAGCTCGGTCTCGTAGGCACCGACCAGGAAGTCCTCGAGCGCGAGCTCGCGCGAGCCCTCGCCGCCGACGAGCACGACCCGCGCGCCGAGCGCCACCAGCAGCGCCGGCGGGTCGGCGTGCGGCTCGGCGAAGGCGAGGTTGCCGGCCAGCGTGCCCGCGGCGCGCACGCGGACGTTGGCCACGGCGCGCTCGAGCGCGGCGAGCCCGGGCAACTCGCGCACCACGTCCGGGTGCGTCTCCAGCTCGCGATGGGTGACCGCCGCGCCGATGCGCAGCTCCCCGCCGGCGCACGTCACGCCGCGCAGCCCCGCGATGCGCTTGAGGTCGATCAGGTGCTCGTAGTCGAGCACGCCCAGCTTCATGGCCAGCAGCAGCTCGGTGCCGCCGGCGTATAGGGCGGCGGCTTCCCCCAGCTCGGCGCGCAGGGCGACCGCCTCCCCCACGGTGGCGGGGCGGTGGAGCTCAAAGTCAGACGGCAACATCATCGGATTGGATTTTGGATACTATCGGCCCGACTGGCGGTAGAGCAAGGAGGGCACGGAACCGTGTCGGCACCTACAGCAGCAGCTGAGATCACGACGGACAGCCTTCTCCCGTGGGACGACACGGGCCGCCCGTGGATCGGTGGACGCTTCACCGAAGCCGCCGGACCCACTGTGGATGACCACGCCCCCGCCACCGGCGAGCGGCTCGCGCGCGTGCAGCTCGCCGCGGCCGAGGACGTGGACGCGGCGGTCGCGGCCGCACGCGCCGCGCAGCCGGCCTGGGCGGCGCTCTCGATCCGCGAGCGCGCCGAGCGCATGGAGGCGCTCGCCGACCGCATCCTCGCCACCGTGGACCGCATCGGCCGGCTCGACAGCCGCGACACCGGCAGCCCGCTCACGCCGATGACCAACGGCGCGCGCAAGGGCGCGCTCTACCTCAAGCAGATCGCGGGCGCCGCGCTCGAGCTGCAGGGCCGCACCATCCCCGCGAGCGCCCGCGGCTGGCACGTGACCCGGCGCGAGCCGTGGGGCGTGATCGGCGCGATCACGGCCTACAACCACCCGACGTTGTACTCGTGCCAGAAGAGCGGCCCGGCGCTGATCGCGGGCAACACGATCGTGATCAAGCCGTCCGAGCAGGCGCCGCTGTCCACGCTGCTGTTCGCGTCGCTCACCGAGGACCTGCTGCCGCCGGGCGTGCTCAACGTAGTGCCCGGACACGCCGAGGCGGGCGCCGCACTGGTCGCGCACCGCGACGTCACGCGCGTGTCCTTCACGGGCTCGGTCGCCACCGGCCTGCAGATCCAGCGCACGATCGCCGACAGCGGCCGGATCAAGAGCCTGCAGCTCGAGCTCGGCGGCAAGAACCCGATCGTCGTGTTCGCCGACGCCGACCCGGCCGAGGCCGCCGACGCGACCGTGCGCGGCATGAACTTCATGCGCGTCCAGGGCCAGAGCTGCGGCTCCACCTCCCGCTTGATCGTGCACCGCGAGCTGCGCGACGCGGTGACGGAGGAGATCCTCACGCGCGTGGACAAGATCCGGATCGGCCTGCCCGAGGCCGAGGGCACGCAGATGGGCTCGCTCATCTCGCCCGTGCACCGTGACCGCGTGCTCGGCTTCGTGGAGGCGGGCAAGGCCGACGGCGGGGAGCTGCTCGCGGGCGGCGGCGCCCCGGCCGATCCCGCCCTGGCCGGCGGCGCGTTCGTCTCCCCCACCGTGTTCGCCGGCGTCCAGCTCGGCCACACGCTCGCGCAGGAGGAGGTCTTCGGCCCGGTGCTGTCGATCATGACCTTCACCGAGGACGCCGACGCGATCGAGCTCGCCAACGCCACCGAGTACGGGCTCACCGCCAGCGTCTGGACGCGTGACATCGACCGCGCCCTGCGCGCCGCGGACGCGATCGAGGCCGGCTACGTGTGGGTCAACGACGTCGAGACGCGTTACACGGGCGTGCCGTTCGGCGGCTTCAAGCAGTCCGGGATCGGCAGCGAGCAGAGCCTGCTCGACGACCTCGAGCAGTGCACGCGCACGAAAGCTGTGAACATCGCCGTGCGATGAGCTCATTCGCCACCGCCGGGGAGGTCGCCGAGGCGGCCCGCGCCGCCTTGCCGCCGGAAGTCTGGGACTACGTGTCGGGCGGCGGCGGGACCGAGGTCACCCTGCGCCGCAACCGCGCGGCGCTGGACGCGCTGCTGTTCCGCCCGCGGGTGTTGCGGGACGTGTCCGCGCGCCGGACGGACACGACGTTCCTCGGCCTCCCGATCGCCTTGCCCGTGCTCCTGGCGCCGATCGGGACGATCGGGCTCTTCGACGCCGGCGGCGCCGCGACGTGCGCGCGCGCCGCGGCCCGCGCGGGCACGGGGGCGTTCGTCGGCATCCTGTCGGTCCCGTCGCTGGAGGAGGTGGCCGCGGCCGCGCCGGACGCGCCGCTGATCTTCCAGCACTACGTCCGGGGCGACCGCGAGTGGACGTTGGAGCTGTTCAAGCGCGCCGAGGCCGCCGGCTATCGCGCGCTCTGCATCACGGTCGACAGCGCCGTGGACGGCATCCGCGAGCGCGACCTGCGCAACCGCTTCGACCGCTCGAAGGCGCAGGACCGGCCGAACCTCGGCACCGCCTACGCCCGCCGCGAGCTGCAGGCCACGCTGACCTGGAGTGAGATCGCGTGGCTGGCCGAGCAGACCGAGCTGCCGTTGATGATCAAGGGCGTCACGCACCCCGACGACGCCAAGCTCGCGATCGAGTCCGGCGCCGCGGCCGTGGTCGTCTCCAACCACGGCGGGCGCCAGCTGGACCCGCAGCCCGGCGCGCTGGAGGTGCTGCCCGACGTGGTCGCGGCCGCCGGCGGGCGCCTCGAGGTCGCGGTGGACGGCGGCTTCGAGCGCGGCGGCGACGTCGTGAAGGCGCTGGCGCTCGGCGCGCGCGCCGTGCTGATCGGCAAGGCGATGTGCTTCTCGTTGGCCGCGGGCGGTGAGGCGGCGCTGGTCGAGACGCTGACGCGCCTGCGCACGGAGGTCGAGCGCACGTTCGCGCTGCTCGGCGTCACCGCCCCGGACGACGTCAGGCCCGAGCACGTCAGGCCCGCCCCGTGGCCGACGCCGCCGCACGCCGGCTGAAGACCACGTTGCGCGTCTGGCCCGCGCCGGACGGATAGCCGCCGTGGAAGAGGCCGATCACGTCGCCGGACGCGAACACGCCCGGCAGCGGCGCGCCGTCCTCCCCGAGCACGCGGGCACCGTCGTCCACCGCGAGGCCGCCGAGCGTGAACGTCACGCCGCCGGTGACCGCGTACGCGCGGAACGGCGGCTCACGCAGCGGGACGGCCCAGTGGCTCTTGGGCGGGTCGAGCCCGATCGTCGCGCGGCCGTCGGGCCGCGTGGGATCGAACGGGCCGTCCGGGCACGCGGCGTTGAACGCGCGCACCGTCTCCTCCAACCCGTCGATCCCGAGCCCGGCGACCGTATCCGCGCGCCGCGGCGTGGCGAAGTCGTACGCGTAGCGCTTGAGCAGCCGCGTGCCCGCCGCGTCGAACACCTGCCACGCGCCCCCGCGCTCGAGCACGAGCCGGCCGACCACGGCGTAGGTGTCCGCGAGGAGGCCCGAGCCCTCGTCGAAGAAGCGCCGGCCGGCCGCGTCGACCGTGATCCCGTACGGGTACGAGTACCGGTTCATGCGGTTGCCGCCCTCGGCGGGCGGTGAGGCGGCGTCGACGGGCGTGATCACCGCCTCGCCCCAGCCCCCCGCGCGCGCGGCGCCGTCCTCGATCAGCGCCTCGAGCAGCTCGCCCGTGTCGTGCCGCGAGCCGCGGACGACCCCGCCCGCGGTCCCCAGGTGGCGCCGGCGCCGCGCGGCGTCGGCCTGGAAGCCGCCGCTGCACACGATCACGGCGTCCGCGCGCATGAACACGCCCCCCACGAGCACGCCTTCGTCGACCACGACGCGCTCGACCGGCGCGTCCACCCACACGTCCACGTCGTGCGCCGCCGCGATCCGCTCCCACGCCGCCACCAGCCCGTCCGCGGCCAGCACCAGCCCCGGCTCGAAGCGCCCGTGCAGCGAGCGGTTGAACGTGAACCTCACGCCCAGCTCGCGCAGCCACTCCAGCGCGGCGTACGAGTCGCCCGCGAGCGCGTCGCGCAGCGCGGGCGGCACGCCGAAGCGGTCCAGGTCCGCCGCGTAGTCGGCGACCGAGTAGCCCGGCAGCTCGTAGCCCGCGAGGTCCGCCACGAACGGCGCGATCGCGTCCGGCCCGTCGTAGGCCGCGCGGAAGCCGGTGTGCGAGAACGCCGCGTTACCGCCCACCGCGCCGCTCTTCTCCAGCACGCAGACGTGCGCGCCGGCGCGCGCCGCGGCCACCGCGGCGGCGAAGCCGGCGCTGCCCGCGCCGACCACGATCACCTCACAGGCTGACCGTGACCGCGTCACCGTCGACCTCGACCCTGGCCGGCCGCAGCCGGCGGGAGCGGTTCCACAGCGCCTCCCCGGTCTCGAGGTCGTACTCCCAGCCGTGCCACGGGCACGCGATCACCTGCGAGCCCTCGACGAAGAACTCACGTGCCTCGCCACGCTCGTCGAGCACGGCGTCCAGGTGCGGGTGCAGCGTGCCGCGCGAGCACACCGGCCCGCTCTGATGCAGGCAGCGGTCCACGTAGGCGACGTAGCGCTCGCCCAGGTTGAAGACGGTCACCGGCGTGCCGTCGAGGTCGACGGTCACCCGCTCCCCCTCACCGATGGCGCGGATCGTGACCATCAGCGGCCCTCGAACCGGAAGAACCGCAGCGCGTTGCCGCCCAGCACCTTGGCCTTCTCCTCGTCGGAGAGGAACGGCAGGTCCGTGATCACGCTGGGCATGTCGAAGTCCCAGTGCGGATAGTCGGTCGAGAACGTCAGCGTGTTCGGCCCGTCGATCATCTTGAAGATGTCGGCCAGGTAGTCCACGCGCGGCGGCTCCTCGATCGGCTGCGTGCCGTAGAAGAAGTCGAGCATGTACTCGCTCGGCAGGCGCTTGAGCAGCGGCGCCTCCGCCCGGCGCTTGCGAAACTCCGCGTCGAGCCGGAACATCAGCATCGGGATGTAGAAGATCCCGGCCTCCTGGAAGGCGAAGCGGACCCGCGGGAAGCGCTCGGGAATCCCCTGGACGATCATCGAGACGATCGTGGCCATGTTGAACAGCACGAACCCCAGCGTGTGGGTCTCGATGAACCGCTGGAAGCCCTTGATGACGAAGTCGTCGATGCCGCTGCCGGCGGAGTGGTAGACGATCGGCAGCTCGACGTCCTGCGCGGCCCGGTAGATCGGGTCGTAGAACGTGTCCCCCAGCGGCGGCTCGGCGCCCGCCGTGACCAGGCATACGGCCGAGAAGCCCGGGTGGGCGGCGTGGGCGTGGATGATCTCCGCCGCCCGCCGCGGGTCCTGCACGGGCGCGATGATCATCGAGTAGATCCCCGCCTTGGGGTCCATCACGCGGTCTTCCATGTAGCGCGCATAGCCCTCGGCCAGGCCGACCGCCACGTCCTTCTGGGAGGTGGTCGAGAGCGCGAGCATGCGGTTCGGCAGCTGGACCGAGATGTCCACCCCGAGGAACTTCATGATCTCGGGGATCTCCTCGGGCGGGGTCGGCTCCTGCGGGTAGTGGATGTCCGGGCGGACGATGCGGCCGGCGACCCCGCGGTCACCGGTGGAGCCGGGCAGCAGCCGCCCGGACGCCGTGCGCGAGATCCGCGTCTTCAGCGGCTCGGGCAGGTAGGAGGCGAGGACCTTGTGGTCCTCGAGGTAGTGCGCGTCGACGTCGACGATCATGCGAGGTCCCCGAGCGTGCGCCAGCGCACGAGGCGGCGCTCCAGCCAGAGCGCGGCGGCGTACAGCACGTAGCCGAGCAGCAGCGTCCACAGGATGCCGGCCAGCAGCTGGTCGGTGAGCAGGCGCGCCTGGGCGTCCAGGATGTACGCGCCGAGGTCGGCCGCGATCAGCAGCAGCTCGGCGGTGATCGCGCCGCGGATGCCGCGCGCGACGCCCGTGGAGATGCCCGACGCGATGTGCGCCATGGCCGAGGGAAGGATGACGGCGCGCCACAGCTCGCGGCCTTTGAGCCCGAACGCGCGCCCGGTCTCCAGCAGGTCGCGCGGCACGTCGCGCACGCCGGTGGAGGTGGTGATCACGATCACCAGCAGCACGTAGGTGATGACGATGAACACGCGCCCGCGGAAATCGAGGCCGGTGTAGACGCCGATGACGGGGATGAGCATCGTGACGGGCATCGCGTAGGCGGCGTCGATCAGCGGGTCCAGCGTGTTGCGCGCCCACGGGAACAGGGCGACCGCGAACCCGAGGATCAGGCCGAAGACGATCGAGATCACGAGGCCGACCGAGAGCGTGGCCAGCGTGCCGGCCGTCGCGCCCAGGATCTCCCCCTCGGTGATGCCTTCCCACAGTGCCGGGAAGACCTCGGTCGGCGGCGGCGTGGCGAAGTGGATCGGGTCGCTGCCGTACCACTGCCAGAGGGCGAGGAAGGCGACCAGCGACGCGATGCGCAGCAGCAGCGCGTTGCGGCGTTGCGCGGACATGGTCATGCCGCGCGCACCTCCTTCGCCCACGGCATCAGGCGCTTCTCCAGCACCCGGATCAGGTAGGAGGAGAACGCCGCGAGCGCCGTGATCAGCAGCACCATGGCGAAGAACTTGGGCAGGTCGCGGTTCTGGCCCATGTTCTTGAGGATCCCGCCCGTGCCCACGCCGACCCACAGCTCGGCGAGCACCATGCCCGTGTAGGCGTTGGCCACGGCGAGCCGCAGGCCGATGACGATGTACGGCAGCGACGAGGGCAGCACCACCGCCGTGAAGCGCCGCGTGGGCGAGACGCAGAACGCCTCGGCCGTGCGCATCAGCTGGCGCGGGACGGCGCGCGCGCCGGCCGCGGTGTTGACGATCACGAAGAAGACCGAGAACAGGAACACGACGGCGACCTGGAAGCGGAAGCCGACGCCGAACAGGATGATCAGCAGCGGCAGCAGCGCCGCCAGCGAGGTCACGAACAGGCCGCGAACGTACATGCCGATGACCTGGTCGACGACGAACGAGCGACCCATCGCGACGCCGATCGGGATGCCGACCGCGGCGGCCAGCGCGAACCCGACGAGGAGGTGCTCGAGCGAGGTCAGCACGGTCGGGATCCGGCCCTCTTCGACGATCTGGCCGAAGCCGGAGACGATGTCCTCCAGCGACGCCAGGTAGAAGTCGCCCAGGATGATCGCCAGCAGCTCGTAGAGCGCGAGCAGCGCGCCCCACACGATCGCGCGCTGCACCCACTTGTTGTCGGTCCAGCGCTCGCGTGGCTTGGCCTGCGTGGAGGCCGCCTCGGCGACCGCGGTCACGGCGAGACCTCCTCCAGCAGCGCCTCCTGCTGGCCGGAACGCAGCAGCTTCCAGATCTCGCCCTTGAGCTGGGCGAACTCGGGCGCCGCGCGCCACTGCTCGCGCCGCGGCCGGGCGGCGTCCACCGCGATGTCGGCGATGATCCGGCCGGGCCGCGCCGACATGACGATCACGCGGTCGGCGAGGAACAGCGCCTCCTCGATGTCGTGCGTGATGAACACGACCGTCTTGGCGTTGGCCTCCCAGATGCGCTCGAGCTCCTCCTGGAGCAGCACGCGCGTCTGCGCGTCGAGCGCGCCGAACGGCTCGTCCATGAGAAGGATCGCCGGGTCGATGGCGAGCGCCCGCGCGAGGCCGACGCGCTGCTGCATGCCGCCCGACAGCTGCGCGGGGTAGTAGCTGGCGAAGTCGGACAGGCCGACCTTGTCCAGCCACCGCTCCGCGCGCGAGCGGGCCTCGGCCTTGGACAGCTTCTGCGCCTCCAGGCCGAGCTCGACGTTGCGGATGACGGTCCGCCACGGCATCAGGTTGTGATGCTGGAAGACCATCCCGCGGTCCAGGCTCGGGGCGGTGACGCGCTCGCCCCGCACGCGGATCTCACCCGCGTCCGGCTGCTGGAGTCCGTGGATCAGGCGCAGCAGCGTCGACTTGCCGCACCCGCTCGGGCCGCAGATCGCGACGAAGCTCCCCTCGGCGACGCCGAACGAGATGCCTTCCAGGACGCACAGCTCCTCGGTGTGCTTGCGGCGCTCGAGGACGAACGTGCGTCCAACGGAGTCCAGCTCGAGGAACATGGCCCTAGGAGCCCACCATCTCCAGCGCGCGCTCCATCACGCGCCGGTCGACCACCTTGTCGGGCGTGAGGTCGGTCTCGATGATCCCTTCCTCCTTGCCGAGGTCGATCATGTACTGGACGCGCTCGTCGGTGAGCCCGCCGTCGACCGGATAGACCTCGTTGGACTTGATGATCTCGAACAGCTCCTGCAGCTCCTCGGCGGGCGGCGGCTCCTCGATCAGCTGCTTGCAGGCGGCCTCGAAGCTCGCGTAGTCCTTCGTCAGGTCGCGGCTGGCCTGGATGACGCTGGCGGTCACGGCGGCGGCCGTCTCGATGTTCTCGTCGAGCCAGTCCGTGCGCGCGGCGTACGCCTCCTTCATGAAGTTCGGCTCGCCGTCGGGGCCGTAGAGCTTGGCGATGATGTTGACGTCGCCCGTCTCCTTGTTGACCGCGTTGGCCTGGACGATGTGGATGACCGTCGCGTCGGCGTCACCGCTGGCCAGCGCGCTGGTGCGTTCGCCCGAGGACTCGATGATGACCTTCTTCGGGATCCCGTCGACGAGGAAGCCGGCGTTGTTGGCCTTGAGCATCGCGTCGAAGACGGCCTGGCCGGCGCCGCCCGGCGAGTCCGACGCGACCGTGACCTTCGGGTCCTTGAGCTGCGCGATCGTCTTGACGTCGCCGCGGCCCGCGATCACGAAGTCGTCGTTCATGCTGTAGGTCGCGAAGATCTTGAACGGCTGGCCGCGGTCGATCAGCAGCAGCTGGGCGACGGTCGACTGCCCTGCGATCTGCACCTGCCCCGACAGCGTCGACTGCGTCAGCGTCGTGGACGAGTCGAACGTCGTGATGTCGGACTTCGTGATGTTGAGCCCGAACTTGGACCCGGCCATGATCGGGCCCGCGATCACCGGCAGATATGACGCCTGCGGTGAGCTCGAGAGGCCGATCTTCGGCTTCGGGTTCACCTTCGCGGCGCCGTTCCCGGAGTTGCTCGCGGTCTCCTCCTCGCCGCCACAGGCGGCGAGCAATGCCGACAGCCCACTGAGCGTCAGTAGCCCGCCAGCGCCGATGCCGCTGCGGTGCAGGAACTCTCGCCGACTCACCTCAGCCATGCGTTTTCCCCTTCTCCCCGGCCGGTCACAGTGACCGACTCCGAAATACCGTATCCAATATTCACTTGCTCGTATAGGGGGATCAGCTGCCTCTGCACACAACGTCGATCAGGAGCGGCCGTTGTTGGACCGTCAGTCGGTGGACCGCGTCCTGAAGCGCTTTCTCGAGGTCTTGCGGGTCCTCGATCGGGCCGACGGCATCGACGCCCTGGGCTCGCGCCAGGCCGGCGAAGTCGATCTCCGGCCGTTGGAGCCGGATGCCCCGCGGCGGCGGCGCGCCGGGGCGACCGCGCAGCTTCGCGATCTCGGCCTGGTGCAGCTCGTCCTTGCCGTAGGTGCGGTTGTTGTGGACGACGATCAGCAACGGCAGCTCGTGGTGCGCGGCCGTCCACAGCGCCTCGGGCACGTACATGAGGTCGCCGTCGGCCTGGATGTCCACGACGAGCTTCTCGCCGTCCTTCTGGGCCAGCGCGGCGCCGAGCGAGGCCGGCAGGCCGTAGCCCAGGCCCTCCCCACCCGAACGGCCCAAGTAGGTCGACTCGTCCCGCAGCGGGAGCAGCTTGCGCGGCCAGCCGCCCAGCAGCCCATTGGCGAGCTGGAAGTCCGTGTCCGCGAGTGCGCGCGCGAGCGAGGCGGCGAGGTGCGCCGGCGCGATCGGATGCTCGCCGGCCGCGTCGGCGGCCGCCCGGGCCGCCGCGGCACGGGTGGCGTCGTGGGCGGCGGTGAGTGCGGCCCGGCGGTCAGGGCGGTCCTGCATCGCCACAGCCTCGTCCAACTCACCCAAGAAAACGGTGAGTTCGGCGGTGATGCGCTCGAAGCCCGGGGCGAACGCCTCCGGCTCGAGGAAGCCGCGGCCGCGCTGCTCGGCGAGGCCGACCGCGACCACGCGCGCGCCCGGCGCGGTGACCGGGGTCGTCGAGCGGTCCTCGAGGTTGACGGTCGTCAAGCCCCAGGTGACGTCGCGCAACTCGAGCGCCACCACGAGGTCGGCGTCGGCCAGCGCCGCGGTCGTCTGGTCGGCCCAGTGCTCGGCCGGGAACGAGCGCCCGCCGAGATCCACGACCGCCGCGCTCAGCTTCGCCGCCAGCGACAGCAGCGGCACGGACGCGCCGGGCGCGCCGCGGTCGACGACGAAGGCGGGCCGCTCGGCCGCCGTCAACGCCTGCGCCAGCTCGTCGACGACCGCACGCGGCGCGGTGATCGGCGGCGCGGGCGCGACGGGGCCGCCGCTCGGCAGATCCCCGGCCTCGGCCTCCTGCAGCAGCGCGTCGATCGCGACGTACACCGGGCCGTACGGCGGCGTGGTCGCGATCCGCAGCGCGCGGGCGAGCGTCTCCGGGATCGCCTCCAGGGCGGCCGGCTCGGCGTCCCACTTGACGATGTCGCGGATCACCGCCGACTCCGGGTGGCCCGAGTGGATCCAGTCGATCCAGGGCCGGCGGCGCGTGACGTCGCGCGGGCCGCTGCCGCCGATGACGAGCATCGGCACGGCGTCGACCCACGCGTTGAACAGCGCCATCGCGGCGTGGTGCAGCCCGACCTGGTCATGCACGAAGACCGCCATCGGCTTGCCCGCTGACTTCGCGTAGCCGTGGGCGATGCCGATGGCGACTTCCTCGTGGAGCGCGACGACGGGCTGCGGGGTCCCGGCCTCGTCGAGCGAGTCGTGCAGGCCGCGGAACGAGGCGCCCGGGTTGAGGGCGACGTACTCGATCCCCGCGGCGGCGAGGAACTCGACGACGACGTCGGACCCGTAGCGCATCAGGCGGGCACTTCAGCGGGCCGGAGCTTGGGCAGCACTTCCTTGCCCAACAGCTCGATCTGCTCGAAGAAGCGGTCGAACTTGAAGCGGAAGTCGAACACCAGGTGCTCGCAGCCCGCGGCCTCGAACTTGCGGACCTCCTCGACGACGTCGTCGGGCGTGCCGGCGATCAGCGTGCCCTCCAGGTCCTCCCAGGTCTCGAACTTGCCCGACGGCGGCTTGACCCAGTACTTGGCCTTGTTGGCCCACGTCAGCAGGCCTTCGACGTTGACGTCGCGCAGGGCCTCCTCGCGCGTGGCCTCGACCGACGTCGGCGGGATCACCGCGGCCGTCGGGGGCGTGCGCCCGGCCTCGGCGGACAGCTCCGCCATCTTGTTCACGCGCGCCTTGAACGTCGCGAGCGAGATGCGCCCCGGCATCCAGCCCTCGCAGTACTCGACGGCGCGGCGCGCCGACGCCGGCGTGTTCCCGCAGTACCAGAACGGCACGCGGCCACCGACCGGCTTGGGCTCGATGGTCACGTCCTGGAACTCGTAGAAGTCGTCCTTGTAGTCGACCCCGTTCTCCTCCCAGACCTTGCGGAGGATCAGCGCCGTCGACTTGACCAGGTGCCAGCGCTTGATCTCCGGGTCGATGCCGATCGCCTCGAACTCGTGGTCGAACGTGCCGGCGCCGTAGCCGAGGATCACGCGCGGCCCGACCATCTGCGTCATCGTCGCCACCGACAGCGCGACCTCGAGCGGGTGGCGGAACGGGATCAGCGAGCCCGTCCCGAGCTCGATCTTCTCCGTCACGGCGCCGATCGCGGTCAGCGTGATGAGCGCGTCGTAGAAGGACCGGTTGGGATCCTCCATCTCGCCGTGCGGCTCGAAGATGAGGTGGTCGCGCACCCACACCGAGTCGAACCCCAGGTCCTCGGCGAGACGGGTCCCGTCGAGCAGGCGGTCCTTGTCGGCGTAGACGCCGAAGTGGGGTAGCAGCAGGCCGAACTTCACTGGTCTTGTCTCCTCGTTAAGCCGCCGTGGCGACGGCGGGGGCGGTGGCCATCCGGCCGCCACCGGGAACCCCGGTCACGACGCCGTCGGCATAGATCTCGGTGCCGCGCAGGAACGTGCGGTCGACCGCGACCCGGATGTCACGGCCGTCGTACGGCGTCCAGCCGCAGCGCGACAGGTCGGCGTCGTTGCTGATCGTCCACGCGCGGTCGGCGTCGAGGATCGCGACGTCGGCGTCGAGGCCGACCTCGAGCGCACCCTTGACCTCGCCGAGCCCGAACGTGTGGGCGGGAACGCTCGCGCACAGCTCGACGGCGCGCTCGAGCGAGAGCTTGCCCTCGTGGACGGCGGCCTCGACGATCAGCGGCAGCTGGTACTGGATGCCGGGCGTGCCCGTGTGCGCGCTCCACATCTTCTCCCAGCCGACCTCCTTCTCCTCGCGCGTGTGCGGCGCGTGGTCGGAGGACAGCATGTCGATCGTGCCGTCGTTGAGGCCTTTCCAGATCGCCTCGCGGTTCTCGTCGGGCACCCAGTAGCTGAGCACGTACGGGCCGAGCCGCTCGACCAGGTCCCAGGTGCCCAGGAACAGCGCCCAGTGGTTGACCTCGCACGTGATCTTGATCCCGCGCGCCTTGGCGCGGCGCACCGCCTCGATCGAGCGCGGCGTCTGCATGTGCATCAGGTGCACATGGCAGTCACTGGCCTCGGAGAGGCGGATCAGGACGTCGCACGCGGTGTCCCAGATCACGCCCTGGCGGGCGGCGTAGGCCTGCGCGTAGCCCTGCGGCGTGTTGTCCCCGCGCGCGAGGATCTCGCCCTCGATGTAGTCCATCAGGGCCTGGTCGTGCGGGTGGATCATGAACGGCAGCCCAGTGGGCGCGATCAGGTCCATCGTCCGCAGCAGGTCGCCGTGGTTGTGCATGCCCGTGCCCGCGGGGTGCGGGTACGTGCGGCCGGTGTCGACGACCATGAAGATCTTGAACGCGCGGATGCCGCGCTCGACCATCGGCGCGATCTCGTCCGGATCGGTGGCCGCCGGGTTGTGGTTGTAGTCCACGACCGACTTGGCCGCGTACAGCTCGAAGACCTCGTCGAGGAGCTTGGCGCTCGACGTCGGTGGCTTGAGGTTGGGCATGCCGAAGATCGTCGTCACGCCGCCGGCCGCGGCCGCGAGGCCGGTGGTGGTGATGTCCTCCTTGTGCGTGAAGCCCGGCTCGCGCGTGTGCACGTGCGGGTCCACCATGCCGGGCAGCACGAGCTTGCCCGACGCGTCGACCGTACGGCCCACGTCGGAGAGCTCGAGCCCCGGGCTCACGATCCCCGCGATCTTGCCGTCCTCGACGA
Organism: Solirubrobacter deserti; assembly: GCF_027587175.1. Classification (GTDB taxonomy): domain Bacteria; phylum Actinomycetota; class Thermoleophilia; order Solirubrobacterales; family Solirubrobacteraceae; genus Solirubrobacter; species Solirubrobacter deserti. Next base: position 81,831 of record NZ_JAPCID010000008.1, on the reverse strand, counting down.
GCACGTCGGCCTGCCGGCGCCCGCCGGGCAGGACGACCTCGCCGCCTGCGATCCGCAGATCGATCCCCATGATCAGCTGTCCTCTCTGAGCTCGATGGTGTCGGGCAGGCCGTCGCCGCTGCGGACCACGACGCCGCCGTTGCGCAAGTGGGTGTCGAACCAGTCGACGATCAGCGGCGTGACCGTCGTCCAGTAGCGGTCGTAGGCCGCGTAGTGCGTCGTATGGCGCTGCATCACGAGCCGGCGCGGGCCCTGCGCCGCCTCGTAGAGCGCGGTCGCGTGGTCGGTCGGCGTCGTGGCGTCACCCTCCACGCCGATCACGAGCAGCGGCGTCGTGAGCCGCCGTGCCGCGTCGAGCGGCTTGTACTGCAGGATCTCGTCGGCGGCGGCGAGGGAGACGCTGCTCGGGATGCGATCGTCGACATCGGCCTTGACCGTGGTCGTGCGGCGCTCGGCCGTGGGGACCATGATCTCCTCGCGCGGGTGCACGCGGCGGCCCTCGCCCGTCGCGACGCGCTGCCTGCGGTCCTCTTCGAGCGCGTTCAGGAAGGCCAGCCAGTCCGACTCGCTGCGCATGCGGTGCAGCCAGTCGCGGCCGTCGGCGACCGGGACCTGGCTGACGACGGCGCGGACGCGCGGATCGACGTGCGCCAGCAGGATCGAGTTGCCGCCGCCGGTGCCGCCCGTGCCGAACGTGCCGATCGCGTCGGCGTCCACGTCCTCGCGCGTCGTGAGGTAGGTGACGGCGTTGACCAGGTCCTGGAGCTGCTTGGCCGGTGAGAGCTCGCGCGCGCCGCCCGAGTCGCCGAAGCCGCGGTAGTCGATGACGAGGATGCCGTAGCCGGCCTCAGTCAACGCCTCGTGGTAGCGGACGTAGAGCTTCGCGTCCTTGAGCCCCAGCCACCCCGGGCCCTGCACGAGCACCTTGAGCGGCCCGGTCGCGGCGTCCGGTGTACGCCAGAGCGCCGCGATCCGCTCTCCCTCGCTGAAGAACTCCACCGCCGTGGTCTGCACCCGGCTCCTTCCCCCTCGACCTGCCCTCCAATTGGTAGCCAGGATATCGGATACGATTTGCACGTCAAGCGATCGAGAGGACGCGCATGCGTTACGGGTACAAGGCCTCCGCCGAGCAGTTCGAGACACGGGAGCTGCTCGAGTTCTCTTTGGCGGCGGAGCGTTCCGGGCTCGACACGATCGCGGTCTCCGACCACTTCCAGCCGTGGCGTCACAACGGCGGGCACGCGCCGGCGGCGATGACCTGGCTGGGCGCGGCCGCAGCGCGGATGGAGGGCGCGCGGCTCGGCACGAGCGTGCTGACGCCGACCATGCGCTACCACCCGTCGATCGTCGCGCAGTCGTTCGCGACGCTGGCGCGATTGAGCTCCGGGCCGGTGTTCCTCGGGATCGGGACGGGCGAGGCGATGAACGAGACGCCCGCGACGGGCGCGCCGTGGCCGGGCGCGAAGGAGCGGCGGCTGCGGATGGCCGAGGCGATCAAGCTGATCCGGCGGCTGTGGACCGAGGAACGTGTCGACTTCGAGGGCGAGTACTACCGGACCGAGCGGGCGACGCTGTACGAGCGGCCGGAGGAGCCGCCGGCGATCTACGTCGCCGCCGCCGGACCGCTGGCCGCGAAGCTGGTGGGGCGCGCGGCGGACGGGTTCATCTGCACGAGCGGGAAGGCGCCGGAGCTGTACACGTCGCTGCTGGAGAACGTCGCCGAGGGGGCGGCCAAGGCGGGCCGCGACGCCGGGGCCATCCGCAAGCTGATCGAGATCAAGGTGTCCTACGACACGGACCTGGAGGCCGCGGAGCGGGCGTGCCACTGGTGGGGCGCGTTGGCGTTGACCTCCGAGGAGAAGCAGAGCACCGAGGACCCGCTGGAGCTCGAGCGGCTGGCCGACGCGCATCCCGAGCGGGCGGCCTCGCGCTTCATCGTCTCCACCGACCCCGACGAGGTGGTCGACCGGATCGCGCCCTACGTGGAGCTCGGGTTCGACGAGCTGGTCTTCCACGCGCCCGGTGCCGACCAGCGGCGCTTCCTCGAGCTGTTCTCGCGTGACGTCCTACCGCGGCTTCGGGCGCGCTTCGGCTGACCGCTCTGCGCGGGCGGCCAGCGGCGCCTCACCCGCCCGGTACGGGTCGGGCTCGGGTGGGAGCGGACGGCGCGGGCGCAGGCCGGCGGCGAGCATGATCACGCCGCCCGTGAGCAGGAACAGCGGCCACACGTAGAGCGCCGTGCCGTGGCTCGCGCTGGCGATGAACAGCAGCAGGTTGAGGACGCCGACGTACGCCGGGCCGGGTGAGCGGTCGAGCGCGCCGAACGCGACCAGGCCGAGGCCCGCGGCGAGCAGGACGAGCTCCCAGAACGCGGACAGGTCCGGCGTCGGCACGCCGCTCGAGTACTCCTGGATCGCGAGCGCGGCGGTGGCGAGGCCGGCGGCGTCGATGAGCACCTCGGCGTGGCGGCGCGCGGGTTCGCGCAGCGCGAGGCTGGCCAGCGTGAGCGCGATCGCGTATGCGAGGAGCAATGGGCGCCGAGCCGCGTCGGGCGCGAGGACGGCCAGCGTGAAGCCGACCAGCAGGGCCGACAACAGCAGCGAGATGGCGCTGTTGCGCTCGAGCGCGGGCCAGATGGCCAGGGCCGCGACGGCCAGGCTCGCGGTGATCAGCACCCAGTTCGGCGGGATCGCGTCGAGCTCCCCGCCGAGCGCGACCAGCAGCCCGCCGTAGACCAGCGGCAGGCCGGTCGCGAGCAGCACGGACTGGTAGGCGGGCGGCTCGCCCTGCTCGTTCGGCGCCTGCGCGCCGAGCCAGAACAGCAGCGCGCCGGGCGCCAGCAGCAGCGCGGCGTCCACGCCGATCGGCAGCGTGGCCTGCAGGCGCAGGACGGTGAGGCTGACGCCGATCGCCAGCGCGACCCCGCCGGCCGCGATCAATGGCCCGCGGTGCGGCGGGGGCCGCAGCAGGTCGCGCAGGCTCATGGAGAATCAGGATATGTCCGAGCTTGTGCTGACCGAGGACCGTGACGCGGTCCGTCACGTGATTTTGAACCGTCCCGAGAAGCGCAACGCGTTCAACGAGGAGCTGATCCTGGCGCTCGGCGCGGCGCTGCGGACCGCCGCCGACGACCCAGCGGTGCGGGTGGTGGTGCTGCGCGGGAACGGGCCGGTGTTCTCGGCCGGGATGGATGTCGGCGCGTTGGCGGGCGCGGCGTCGGCGCCCGAGCGGCTGCGGGCGTTCCGCCGCGACTGCCTGGACGCCTGGAACCTGTGCGAGGAGATGCTCAAGCCGACCGTCTGCGTCATCCACGGCGCGTGCCTGGGCGGCGCCCTGGAGCTGGCGTTGGCGTGCGACCTGCGCGTGATGGCCGAGGACGCGGTGGTCGGGCTGCCCGAGACGCGGCTCGGGCTCGTGCCCGACGTCGGCGGCGCGTCGCGGCTCCCGCAGGTGGTCGGAGTCGGGCGCGCGAAGGAGCTGATCCTCACGTCGCGCGTGATCGGCGCCGTCGACGCGGAGCGCTACGGGCTGGTCAACCGGATCGGCGGGATGGACGTCGCCTCGGCGCTGGTCGACGAGCTGCTCGGCTGCGCGCCGCTCGCGGTCGGGCTGGCGAAGCGGCTGATCGACGCGTCGGCGCGCCCCGCGCTGTCGACGACGCTGGAGCTGGAAGTGTCCGCGCAGGAGCAGTGCATGCGCTCGCAGGACGTGCGCGAGGGCGTCGCCGCGGCGGCCGAGCGGCGCGCGCCGGTCTGGACGGGCCGCTAGCCCGCGCGAGTGGTCGCTTGGTCAACTCCTGGTTGACCAAGCGACCACTGGACGTTTCAACCGCGGGTGGGCTTGCGGCCCTTGCGCGCGGCGAACAGCTTCGCCTTGACCAGGTAGGCCTGGCCCGCCTTGACGACGATCGGCTTCTTCTGGGACTTGACCGCCAGGGTCACCTTGCCGCGGCCGACCTGGGTGAGCGTGCCGTCGCAGCGGTCGGTCGTGGAGAAGGTCGCGCTGCGGGCGGTGCCCGTGCTCGCTCCGCCGACCGTGCGGTACAGGCCCTTGACGACCATCGAGACCGAGCGGACGATCGTGCCCTTGGGCGGCGCGCCCACGCAGCGTGCCTCGGCGCCGGGTGGGCTGAGCAGGCTGACGTCGGTCGCGATCGTCGCGCTGCGGGCCTGCGCGCGGCGCTTCTGCTTGAGCTGGAACATCGCCGCGCGGATGTGGGCCCGCTGGCGCTTGGCGCGGCGGTCAGCGGCCGCGTAGCTGTTGGCCGCGGAGTCGATCGCGACCTCGCCGCGGGTGGTGTCCACGGTCGCGCCGAGCGGGATCGAGGCCTGGCCCTTCAGCGGGATGAAGCCGCCGACCTGGAACGGCCGGCCGAGCCGGTCGAAGCCGAGCGGTGTGCGCGTCGGGAGCTTGACGAAGACCTCGCCCGAGAGCACCTGCACGACGCTCGTCTCCCCCGGTTGGGGCGGGACGTTGCCGGGCGGGAGCACATCGCACGCGTTGCCGACCCGGTCACTGTCCCCGTCCGCCTGGTCGGAGTTCGCGACGTCCGGGCAATTGTCGGTCGCGTCGGGCACGCCGTCCCCGTCGCGGTCGGCCGCCGCAGGCGGAGGCGGCGCGGGCGGGTCGACCACGAAGTTCACCTGCGCGGGCGACTCGACGTCGGTGGTGCCGTACGCGTCGACGGCGTAGACGGCCAGCGTGTGCCGGCCGGGTGCGAGGCCGGCGATCGACGCGGGATTGCGGCACCGCTCGTAGGGCGCCCCGTCGACCGAGCACATGAACGTCGACGGCGTCGACGTGGACGCGAACGTGAACGTCGCCGGCGTCGGCGAAGTGACGGCGCCGCTCGCGACCGGAATCGACGTGTCGGGATGCCGTTCGCGGGCGAACGAGATGTCGTCGACGTCGAACGAGCCTGTCTCGGAGGACAGATACGCCGTGAGGACCCGCAGCGCGTGCTCGGGCGCCGCAAGCACGAACGGCTGCCAGTCGCCAGTCGCCTGGATGCTGGCGTATGCGACGACGTCGCCTTCGCCGTTGCAGTGGTACGCGCCGCACAGGCTCATCGAGATGGCGACGCCACGCTCGGCGCGCACAAACAGCGAGACGACCGCCTGTTCGCGGGCGAACCGGAGCAGATTCGGACACTCGGAGTCGGAAAGCCGAAGAAACGGCCCGTTGTCCCAACCTCCGCTCGCCACGGTTCCGAGCGTGCATTCCCCGTTCTCGATCGTGCCGTCGCCGACGGTGACCGGCGTCTTCTGATCCGGCGCGAACCGGATGACCGTCGGGGACTGTGCCGCGGCCGGTGCGGTCCACGCCACCGCCAGCAGCAGGGCGAGGACCGCGACCCTCACCGGCCGCCCGCCTGCCGGGCGGCGAACAGCTTCGCCTTCACCAGGTAGGAGCGCCCCGCGGGCACGCGCACGGTCTCCTTCGTCTCACGGTCGTAGACGGAGACGCGGCCGCGGCCGACCTCGGTCCGCGTGCCGTCGCAGCGGTCGCGCGTCACCCACGTGGCGTCCGGGGCCGTGGTGATCGCGGCGCCGCCGACCACCCGGTACAGGCCCTTCGTGGTGGCCGCGGTGAGGCTGCGGATCGTGTTGCGCGAGCGGCCCTTGATCGGCCCGGTGCGCGACGTCCGCGCGCACGCCGCTTCGGCGCCCGGCGCGGCCTGGAGCACGAGGTCGACGCCGACCACGGCGGCCGAGCCGCGCCTGGCCCGCTGCTGGCGGATGAGGAAGATGCCCGAGGACAGGCGGGCGCTGCGCTCGGTGCCTGCGGCGGTCTGGGCGGAGGCCATGGCCACGGTGCCCTTGCGCGTGTCGACGGTGGAGCCGACCGGGATCGTCGCCTGGCCCTTGAGCGGCACGAACCCCGACTCGGCCTGCTTGAGCGACCGCGAGCGCGAGGCGGCCGCCGGGAACTTGACGAACACCTCGCCCGCGATGACGGCGACGTTCACACGCTCGCCGGCGATCGGGTCGATCGTGCCGGGCTCGCCGACCTCGCAGGCGTCGCCCACCGCATCGCCGTCGCCGTCCGCCTGCCCGGCGTTCACCACGGCGGAGCAGTTGTCGCGCGCGTCGGGGACGCCGTCGCCGTCCGCGTCGGCGGGCGCGACGGGCTGGGGCTGCGGCGTGGGCGCGGCGGGCGGCGCGACCGTCCAGGTGTGCGTCGCGGGGGTCGTGTCGTCCTCGTCGTACCCGTCGACCATCGCGACCTCGAGCGTGTGCGTCCCGTCGGGCATCTGCGGAAGCGTGTACGGCGCGCGGCACGGCTCCCAGCGGCCGCCGTCGATCCGGCAGTCGAAACGCGTGACGGCCTGGTTGCCCACGAACGTGAGGCGGCCGTCCGCGAGCGCGTGGATCTCGGTGTCCGGCTGCGCCACGGGGCTGTAGGACACGTCGTCGACCAGGAAGGTGGCGCAGAAGTACTCCGGGCAGGTCCTGATGCGCACCGAGGTGATGCCGGCGCCCTTGAGCGTCACCGGAACGCCGAACGGGCCGGTGTACTCGATCGCGTCCTGGGCGACGACGGTCTCCCCCGCGAGCGCCTCGACCTGCACCGCGTCGCCGTCGCCGGTGATGGTGCTCGAGAGCCAGAAGGACACAGTGGCCTGCGGCGCCGCGAACGCGATGTCGAGCAGACCGCCGTAGACGCGGAGGCCCGTGCTCCCGTAGCGACCGATCACGGCGTAGGCGCACTCCAGCGGCTCGGGCGCGGCGAAGGCGGCCGAGGCGAACTCCGCGCCGGTGCAGTTGCCCGGGGCGGTGAGCGTCACCCCCGGGTAGATCGAGCCGTCGAGCCCGGTCGTGCCCGAGTTCTTGTAGGCCTCGAAATCGAGCACCGTCGGCGGCGGGGCGAGCTGCGCCTGCGCCGGCGCGGCGAGCGCCAGCGCGGCGAGCACGGCTCCCAGGAAAGTCCTCACTTGCAGGTCTCGATCTTCGAGCTCGTCCCGGCCTCGATGCAACGGGTCGTGCGCTTGCTCAGCCCGTTCGCGCGCACGCCCCACTTGAAGTAGCTGCCGGTGGCCCCGAACTTGTAGGTGCCGTTGCCGGTCCGGCCGAGCGTCACGCGGATCTCGATGCTTCCGCCCGCGCGCACGGTCTTGCCGACGAGCTTGTCGAGCGAGACCGTGCCGGTCTTCTTTGCGCGCACCGTCTGGGACCCGCAGCCGGAGCAGCGGGCGACGACCTTGGCGCCCTTGGGCACGCGGTCGACGACCAGCCGCGAGAGCTGCACCCCGTTGCCGCCGGTGCGGTTGAAGCCGACGCCGGGCACGACCCGCAGCTCGGGCGGGCACCCGCCGAAGCGCGCGATGCCGGGCACGTCCTGGCACTTGTCGAGCCCGTCGAGCTCGCCGTCGCCGTCCGTGTCGGGGAAGTAGTCGACGCTCAGCGTCGCCACGCCGCCCGTCGCCGCGGCGCCGCCGACCTGGATCGTGTAGCTCTTGCCCTTCTCCACGTCCAGCCGCAGCTCGCCGCCGGGGGCCGCCGTGCAGTCGACCATGCGCGTGATCTGGGAGTTGGCCTGGCTCCACTCGTAGACCACCACCACGGGGGTGAACCCGACCGCGGCCGCGGAGACCTCCACGCCGCCGCCGGCCTGCGGCGTGAGGTCGTACCAGACGGTCTTGCCGAACGGCGTCCCCTTGCAGTTCGTGTTCTCCGTCGTCCCGCCCCCGAGCGTCTGCCCGTCACGCGACGGGTTGAACAGGTCGGGCTGGGTCGTGGCCTCGGTCAGGTCCACGGTGTTGGTGAACTCGACGCGGTCGACCGGCAACGACGCGAGGTAGTTGTCGTTCACCGGAGGCGCGGCGAGCGCGGAAGGAGCAGCCACCGCGAGGGTGGCCGCGGCGGCGATCAGGCTGGGGACGATTCGCATGCTGTTCTCCACTCGAACACACTGGGGGCGGACTCGTCAACCCGCTTTCTGTCCGTGAGTAGCGGTCCGGGCTACCAGGAGTGCCCGACGAGCACGGGCTCCGGGTGCAGGTCGACGCCGAACCTGGCCCGCACGCCCGCGGCGATCTCGCGCGCGAGCGCCATCAGCTCGGCGGTGGTCGCCTCGCCGCGGTTGACGAGCGCCAGCGTGTGCTTGGTGGAGATCCCGGCGCGTCCGTCTCCGTACCCCTTGTGGAAGCCCGCGCGCTCGATCAGCCACGCCGCGGACGTCTTGATCCGCCCGTCCGGCTCGGGCCAGCCCGGCGGATCGCCCGGGATCGCGGCCCACTGCGCGTGCTCGAGGATCGGGTTGGTGAAGAACGAGCCGGCGCTGACGGAGTCCGGGTCACCCGGGTCGATCACCATGCCCTTGCCGCGCCGCAGCCCCAGCACCGCCTCACGCACCTGCGCGAGCGGAGCGACCCCGCCCACCGGTACGTCCAGCGTCCGGCACAGCTCGGCGTAGGTGAGCGGGCCCGAGACGGCGGACGGCCGCAGCCGGAATCCGACCGCCAGCACGGTCCAGCGGTCGTGGTACTTGAACACGCTGTGGCGGTAGGCGAAGCCGCACTCCGCTGAGCTCATGGTGCGCACCTCGCCGGTCTCACGGTCATACGCGCGCACCCAGGCGATCGTCTGCGAGACGTCCTGCCCGTAGGCGCCGACGTTCTGGATGGGCGTCGCGCCGGTCGAGCCCGGGATGCCGGACAGGCACTCCATCCCCGCCAGCTCGTGCTCGACCGCGTAGGCGACGACCGCGTCCCACGACTCCCCGGCGGCCACCGCGAGCACGTCACCCTCGAGCGCGATCCCGCGCGTGCGCACGAGCACGACCGTCCCGGGCAGGTCCTCGTCGGGCAGGACGACGTTGGAGCCGCCGGCCAGCACGAGCGTCGGGCGGTCGCGCACGGCCGCGAGCAGCTCCGCGTCCGTCTCGGCGGTGATCACGCGCTCGGCGGAGCCGCCCAGGCGCAGCGTGGTGAGGGCGGCGAGCCGCATGCGCCGCCTCAGGCTATAAGGTCCCTGCCCAGTGTCTGTCGTCCTCCTTGCCGGGGGTACCGGAGGCGCGAAGCTGGCCCGTGGCCTGCTGGACGAGCTCGGGCCCGAACTGGTCGTCATCGCCAACACCGGCGACGACGTCGAGATCTACGGCGCCCACGTCTCCCCCGACCCCGACCTGATCACCTTCTGGCTCGCCGACGCCATCGACGACCGCGGCTGGGGCCTGGCCGGTGACACCTTCCACGCCATGGACCAGCTGCGCGCGCTCGGCGAGCAGATCTGGTTCAACCTCGGCGACCGCGACCTCGCGATCGGCCTGCACCGCGCACAACGGCTCGCCGCCGGCGCGCGGCTCACGCACACGATCGACGAGCTGCGGCGCGCGTTCGCCGTCCCGGCGCGCGTGCTGGTCCCGACGGACGCGCCGCTGCGCACGTTCATCCGCAGCGGCGGGAACTGGAACGCGTTCCAGGAGTTCATGATCCGCGTCAAGGGTCCGCTGGAGGACGTCGAGTACCGCGCCGCGGCCGCGCCCGAACCGACCCCGGAGGCGCTGGAGGCGATCGCCGAGGCGCGCGCGATCGTCGTCGGCCCGAGCAACCCGGTGCTGTCGATCGACCCGATCCTGGCCGTGCTCGGCGAGGCGATCCGCGCCGCCGACGCACCCGTGGTGGCCGTGTCCCCGCTCGTGCGCGGCGCCGTGCTCAAGGGCCCGACCGCCGACTGCCTGACGTGGGCGGGCCAGACGCTCGACTCCGACGGCATCGCCGACCACTACGGCAGCCTGCTCGACGGGCTGGTGGCCGATCAGCGCACGGACCTGGTGCCCACGCTGGAGACCGACGTCGAGCTCGGCGATCCCGAGTCCCGCCGCCGGGTGGCGGCGTCGGTGCTCGAGTTCGCCGCTGCGCTAGCTTGAGCCACCGCCATGCGGACCGTCGCGATCCTCCCCGTGAAGTCGTTCAGCCGCGCCAAGTCGCGGCTCGGCCAGGCGTTCCCCGACCGCCCGGCGCTTGCCGCCGCGATGGTCGCGGACGTGCTCGACGCGCTGTTCGCCGCGCCCTCGCTGGACGGCGTGGTCGTGGTGACCGCCGAGCCGGTCGCCTCCCGGGTGGCCGCGGAGATGGGGGCCGAGGTGGTCCACGACCCGGCCGAGACCGGCCAGTCGGACGCGGTGTTGCGCGGCGTCGACGCGACGGACGCGGAGCGGGTCCTGCTCGTCCCCGGCGACTGCCCCGCGCTCGATCCCGCCGAGGTCGAGGCGCTGCTCGCGCACGCCGCGCCGGTCGTGATCGTCCCCGACCGCCACGGGACGGGCACGAACGCGCTGCTGCTCTCCCCGCCGCGCGTGATGACGCCGGCGTTCGGCGAGGGCTCGTTCGAGCGCCACTCGCGGCTCGCGCGCGAAGCCGGGATCGACCCGGAGGTCGCGCCCGTGCGGACGCTCGGTCTCGACGTGGACACGCCGGACGACCTGGACGCGCTGCGGCGCGCGCTCTCGAGCTTCGCGGGCGGCGCCGTCCGCACGCGCGCGCTCCTCGACGAAGCGCTCGCCGCCTAAGTGATCGAGCTGCTCGCCCTGCCCGGCCTCCCGGAGGTGCGCCCGGGTGACGACCTCGCGCGCCTGATCCTGGACACCGGCACCGAGCTCACCGCCGATGACGTCCTCGTCGTCGCCCACAAGGTCGTGTCCAAGGCCGAAGGCCGCGTGGTCGACCTCGGCGACGTCACGCCCGGCGAACGCGCCCGCCGGCTCGCCGCCGACCACGGCAAGGACCCACGCCACGTCGAGGTCGTGCTGTCGGAGGCCGCGCAGCTCGTCCGGGCCGACGGCGGGCGCCTGATCTGCCGCACCCGGCACGGGTTCGTGTGCGCGAACGCAGGAGTCGATCAGTCCAACGCTTCCCACCCGGATCAGCTGATCCTGCTGCCGCTCGACCCCGACGCCTCGGCGCGCCGGCTGCGCGCCGCGCTCCCCAACCGGCCGGCGGTGATCATCACCGACTCGTTCGGGCGCGCGTGGCGCACGGGCCAGTGCGAGGTGGCGATCGGCGCCGCCGGGATCATCGCGCTCGAGGACTGGCGCGGCCAGCCGGACACGCAGGGCCGCGAGCTGCACGCGACGATGATCGCCGTCGCGGACGAAGCCGCCGCGGCCGCCGACCTCGCGCGTGCCAAGGACTCACGCGAGCCGGCGATCCGCGTGCGCGGCCTGCACCGGCACATCACCCCGGAAGACGGTGCGGGCGTCGCGCCGCTCATCCGCCGCCTGGAGGACGACCTCTTCCGCTGATCGGACAAGCGTCCAAATGGGGTCGACGCCCCACTTTCCCGCCGATGAATGGGCAAGTTAGCCCGATCAGCAGGCACACGGAGGTGCCCTGAAACGTGTCGATTCCCAGTTCTAGCCGTGCGCGCAGGAGCGCAGTAGCGGCCCTTCTCGCGGTAGCGGTACCGCTGACGGCGGCGACGTCCGCCAGCGCGGCACCGAACGCGGCGCAGAAGCTCGCGTCCGCCGCGAAGCAGCACCCGAACAAGCGCGTCACCGCCATCGTCCAGTTCAAGTCCTCGGTGTCCGAGGGCAAGGCCAAGGCGATCGTGAAGGCCCACAAGGGCAAGGTCACGGACAAGCTCCCGGCCGTCAACGGCTTCGCGGTCAAGCTGCCCGCCAAGCAGGCGGGCGTGCTGAAGACCGTCAAGGGCGTCGCGAACGTCACGCTTAACACCAAGGTCAACACCACCGGCGTGTCGGCCGAGCAGCTGGTCACCAACTTCCCGAAGACCACCGGCGCCGACCAGGCGTGGGCGCAGGGCATCACCGGCAAGGGCATCGGCGTCGCGGTCATCGACTCCGGCGTCAACGGCGACATCGCGGACTTCAAGAACGCCGACGGCTCGTCGCGCATCACCAACGTCATCTCCAACCCGGGCGCGCTGACCGCGGGCGACCCGGTCGGCCACGGCACGCACGTCGCGGGCATCGTGGCCGGCAACTCGGCCTACCGCACCGACGGCCTGGCCGGCAAGTACGCCGGCATCGCGCCGGAGGCGGACATCGTCGCCATCAAGACCTCGGACGAGCTCGGCAACTCGACCGTCCTGGACGTCATCAACGCGCTGCAGTTCGTCGTCGAGCGCAAGGACGAGCTCAACATCCGCGTCGTGAACCTGTCGGTGTCCTCGGACACGCCGGGCTCCTCGCAGGTCGACCCGCTCAACGCGGCCGTCGAATTCGCCTGGCACGCCGGCATCGTCGTCGTGTCCGCCGTCGGCAACCGCGGCAACGCGGCCGACGCCGCCCAGTACGCGCCGGGCAACGACCCGTACGTGATCTCCGTCGGCGCGACCGATGAAGCCGACACGCCGAACCCCGCCGACGACACGGTCGCGGCCTTCTCGAGCCGTGGCCGGAGCCAGGACGGCTTCGACAAGCCGGACGTGTTCGCGCCGGGCGCCAAGATCGTCGCCCCGCTGGCCGCCGGCTCGGCGTTCTCGCTGCTGGCCCCGGCCACCAGCATCTTCGAGGGCGGCCAGTACGTCCGCATCGGTGGCACCTCGATGGCCGCTCCGGTCGTCGCCGGCGCCGCCGCCCTGGTCCTCCAGGCGCGCCCCGAGCTGAACCCCGACCAGGTCAAGGCCCTGCTCACGCAGAACGTCAGCCCGACCGCGGCCGGCGTCGGCTCGGTCAACGTCCCGGCCGCGCTCGCCGCGCAGCCCGGTGCGGCCAACGCCGGCCTGACGCCGAACCCGATCGTCAAACAGGCCCTGGTGGTCAACGGGATCGACCCGACGCGCGCCACCTGGACGCGCGCCACCTGGACGCGCGCCACCTGGACCCGGGCCACCTGGACCGGCTCCGTCTGGACCCGCGCCACGTGGACGGCGGGCGCCGCGCCCACCAACGCCCCGTGGGCGCGCGCCACCTGGACCTGCACGGCCTGCATCGGCTCCCCCGATGCGGTCGTCGACCCCACCCGCTCCACCTGGAGCCGCTCCACCTGGAGCCGTTCGACCTGGAGCCGTTCGACCTGGTCCCGCAGCACGTGGTCGAGCATCGAATGGTGACCTCCGAAGAGCGCGCCACCTGGGGCGGCAAGTAACAACCAAGACCATCTCTCGTGCGAGCGGCCCCAGTGGCCGCTCGCGGCGTTTAACCCCTCAAAACGGCGTGACCACGGCCGATCAAAAGGATGTGGGTGTCATACGCAAGATCGAGCCGATCTGGGGTCTCATCGTCGCGACGTCGGCGATCTCGGCGATCCTGTACTTCGTCTTCGTGCGCGACTTCGGCGCGATCCAGACGCCGGAGATCGCCTGGTACGTGATCGCGCTGCTCGTGCTCTTCACCGAGCGCTTCCCGGTCGAGCTCGAGTTCCGCCGCAGCTCGCACTCGTTCTCGCTGACCGACATCCCGCTCTCGGTCGCGCTCGTCTTCACCACCGGCTCGCACGCCTTCTGGGCGATCGTCGGCGGCTCGCTGGTCGCGCTGCTGCTGCGCCGCATGCCGCTCGTGAAGTTCTGCTTCAACGTCGCCCAGCTCGCGCTGGTGACGACGGTGATGCTGGTCGTCGTCCACCTCGCCGCGCAGCTCGACGACGACTTCGGCTGGCTGACGTGGGGCTCGGTCCTGCTCGCCACCCAGCTCGGCGGCGTGCTCACGATCGCCCAGATCCTCGCCGCGATCGTGCTCACCGAGGGCCACGTCTCCCGCGACCAGGTCCGCCAGATGTTCGGCATGGACTTCGTGGTGACGCTGACCGGCACCGCGATGGCGCTGGTGAGCTCCATCCTGTGGATCGAGCGCCCGGGCGCCGCGCCGCTGCTGGCGATCCCGATCCTTGTCGCCTTCATGGGCTACCGCGCCTACGTCCACGAGCGCCAGGGCCACGAGAAGGTCAAGTTCCTCTATGAGGCCAACCGCACGCTGTCGGAGTCCCCGGAGGTCGCGATCGCGCTCGAGGGCCTGCTCGAGCGCGCGCTCGAGGCCTTCCGGGCCGAGCAGGCGGAGGTCATCCTGTTCGCCGGCGACGGCGGTGCGCCGCTGCGGACCGGGCTCGGCCCGGGCAGCGCCCGCGAGGCGATGACGCCGATGAACCGCGAAGCCGCCAACGCCCTGCGCGACCTCGCCGAGCGCTCCGAGACGGCCGTTGCGCTCACCGACCCGCTGTCGGCGGGGGAAGAGATCGCCGTCTATCTCTCCGAGCGCGGGGTCCGCCACGGCATGCTCGGCGTGCTGCGCGGCGAGGACCGCGTGATCGGCACGCTGATGCTCGCCAACCGCTTCGGCCTGGCCCGTGGCTTCACCGACGGCGACCGCGCGCTGTTCGAGACGCTGGCCGCCAACGCGTCCGCCGCGCTCCAGTTCGACCGCCTCGAGCAGGCCGTCACCGAGCTGCGCGACCTGCAGGACCAGCTCACCCACCAGGCTCACCACGATCCGCTGACCGGGCTCGCCAACCGCGCGCTGTTCTCTCAGCGCGTGCGCGAGGCGCTCGAGGGCAACGCCGCCGACAAGGTCGCGGTGATGTTCATCGACCTCGACGACTTCAAGGGCGTCAACGACACGCTCGGCCACGCCATCGGCGACGAGCTGCTGCGCGGCGTCGCGTCCCGGCTCGTGCGCTCCGTGCACCAGCAGGACGTCGTCGCACGCCTCGGCGGCGACGAGTTCGCCGTGCTCGTGCAGCGCGACAGCGCCGTCGAGCAGGGCGCGGTGGAGCTCGCCGAGCGCACGCTGACCGCGTTCCTGGGACCCGTGCAGGCCGGCGACAAGCCGCTCAACGTGTCGCTGTCGATCGGCATCGCCGCCACCCAGCAGCCGCGCACGCTCGTGGACGAGCTGCTGCGCGACGCCGACGTGGCCATGTACGAGGCCAAGGAGGGCGGCAAGCGCCGCTTCGCCGTCTTCACGCCCGCGATGCGCGACTCGATCGTCCGCCGCCACGACCTCAAGGAGGAGCTGGCCGAGGCGATCTCCAACCGCGACCTGATGGTTCAGTACCAGCCGATCGTGGACATCCAGACCGGCGAGGCCATCTCCGTGGAGGCGCTCGTGCGCTGGAACCACTCCGACCGCGGCCGCATCCCGCCGATGGAGTTCATCCCGCTCGCCGAGGACACGGGCCTGATCGTGCCGCTCGGGCGCTACGTGCTCGAGGAGGCGTGCGCGTCGGTCGTCCAGCGCTCGCACACGCTGCAGGTGCAGGTGAACTTGAGCGCGATCGAGCTCGAGCACCCGGACCTCATCCAGACCATCACCGACGTGCTCGAGCGCACCGGGATCGCGCCCGGCCGGCTCGTGCTCGAGGTGACCGAGACGCTGCTGGTCAAGGACGCCGAGCGCGGCGCGGCGACGCTGCAGCAGCTGCGCGACCTCGGCGTGCAGCTCGCGCTCGACGACTTCGGCACGGGCTACTCGTCACTGTCCTACTTGCGCAACCTGCCGCTCGACACGCTGAAGATCGCGCGCGAGTTCGTCGAGGGCCTGGCCTTCTCCGATCACGACGCCGCGTTCGTGCGCCTGATCGTCGGCCTGGCCAAGACGGTCGGCCTGAAGGTGGTCGCCGAGGGCATCGAGACGCGCGCCCAGCTGGACATGCTGCGCGAGATCGGCTGCGACCTCGGGCAGGGCTACTACTTCGCCGCACCGATGGACGTCGACGCGGACTGGGAGTCCGCGCCGGTCGCCGCGGCCCTCGTGTAGTTCTGTTTCGAACATCGCCGCGCGCCGTGCGTATCCCGGGTTGATCCGCTCGCCCGAGGTTGGTAGGCGTACCCGCAGCAGTGAGGGACGGTTGTCGTCGTGGGAAGGAGCCGTGTATGCAACGCGGAGCAGTCCGGACAGGCGGTTCGCGGCGAGTGCGACGGCAGGCGGTGGCGATCGCGCTCCTGTTCTCCGCGGACGGCGTAGGCGCTTCGCTGCTCGGCGCCCCGGCGTGGCTGGCGCTCCTGTACGTCGCGCTCGGCCTGGCCCTCGCCACGCTGCGTTTACGCTTCGCCCGTCGGCCCTCCGCACCCGCCGAGGCCGCGGCCGCGGCGGAGCCGGCGCCCGTCGCACCCCTGCCCGCCCGCCGACGAGCCATCGGCTACGTCTGCTTGGCGGACGTATCGAACGGAGCGCTTGAAGCACACACGGCCGCCGTCACGGCGTGCTGTGAGGCCCGTGGCCTGCAGCTGCTGACCGTGGTCCACGACATCGACGCGGCCGGGCGCGACCAGCGCCCCTCGCTGGCGTGGGCCCTCGAGCAGCTCGCGGACGGCAAGGCCGAGGCGCTCGTCGTCGGGCGGCTGCGCGACCTGTCCGCGAACGTGGCGAACCTCCCGCCGCTGCTGACGTGGTTCAACGACGAGGACCGGCGGCTGATCGCCGTGGACCTCGAGCTCGACACGTCGACCGAGGCCGGCCAGCTCGCGGCGTCCGCGGTCGCGGGCGTCGGCGGTTGGGAGCACGAGAAGATCTCCGAGCGCACGCGCCGCGGGCTCGAGGCCGCGCGCGCCCGCGGCAACGGCAACGGCCGCACCTCCGTCGCCGACGTGCCTGAGCTGCAGGAGCGGATCGCCGGGATGCGCGCGAACGGGATGACGCTGCAGGCCATCGCCGACGTCTTGAACAGCGAAGGCGTGCCGACGCTCCGGGGCGGGACGATGTGGCGCCCGTCGAGCGTGCAACGGGCCACAGGCTACCGGCGGCCGTCGAACAGCCGCGGCATCGAGCTGCCCAAGCGCTGACGCATTTCCCGCGTTAAACGCAAGGGGTCGGAAGTGGATGGCGAAGCCCCCTTGCGCCGGGCCTTCGCGGGTTCTGAGAATCGGCGGCATGCTGCTCAAGGGCCTTGCCGCCGCACTCGCCGTCGTCGCGACGTCACTGGCCGTCGCGAGCGCCGCGACACCCGCTCGCATCGCGCCGGGCCAGCGCGTCGAGCTCAAGGTCCTCCTGCTCTCCGCCGACGGGCAGGAGTCCGGTTTCGGAGCGTGGAAGGCGCAGCTCGAACGCGAGGGCGTCCCCTACGACACGTTCGTCGCCTACGACCAGCGGCGCCGGATCGCGACGTTGACGGACGCGCGGCTGGCCGACTACGGCGCCCAGCTGGCGCGCTACCAGGCGGTCATCCTCGCCACCGGCGACCTGGGCCATGACGTCCGCAACGCGGACGGCACCGTCAGCCACCTCTCCGCGCTGACGGACACCGAGTGGGCGGCGCTCGCCAGGTTCGAGCGGACCTTCGGCGTCCGCCGGCTCAGCGACTACACCGCACCGTCCGCCGCGCGCGGGCTCACCGCCGTGCCCGGTGCGTGGCAGGACGGCAACCCGGCGCGGCTCACCGCCGCCGGGCGGGCCGCGTTCCCGTACCTGCGCGGGCCGGTCACGATCGCCGACGACGCGCCCGGCCCCAACGAGGCCTTCGGGTACGGGGCCAAGCCGGTGGCGGGTGCGCCGTGGCTGACGCTGCTCGAAGGCGCCGGGGAGACGGCGCTGCTCGGGATCTACACGCATCCCGAGGACGGGCGCGAGGAGCTGGTCATGACCGTCGCGAGCAACCAGTTCCAGAACCACAACCAGCTGCTGCGCCACGGCATGCTCAACTGGGTCACGCGCGGCGTGTTCCTCGGCGCCGAACGGCACTACCTGGGGCTGCAGATCGACGACCTGTTCCTCGGCGACGACGTGTGGGACCCGGTCACGCACACGACCCGCTACGACCAGAGCAGCCGCATGACGCCCGCGGACGTCGACCGGGCGATCGGGTGGTCGCGCGGGCGCGGCCTGCGTCTGGACATGGTCTTCAACGGCGGCGGCAGCGAGCCCGGTGACCCGCTTGCGGCGTACTTCCGCGACAACGCCGGCGTGCGCGCCGCGTTCGGCTACATCAACCACACCGACACGCACGCGAACCTGGACTGCTCGACGAGCTCGTTCATCCGTGACCAGATCCGCGACAACGTGGCCTTCGCGCGGGCGAACGGGCTCCCCCTCGACCCCACCGAGCTGGTGACGGGCGAGCACTCCGGACTCGCCAACGCGCGCCCGGGCAACCCCGGGACGATCGACCCGCCGTCCATCGACGAGACGACCGTCGGCACCGGCACGCTCGCCGCCGGCACCTACGACTACGCGTTGACCGCGCGCTCACCGGCCGGTGAGACGGTTCCGTACGAGGAGGAGCTGACGGTGCCCGCGGCGTCGTCGGTGACCGTGCACTTCGACGCCGTCTGCCACGCGATCGGGTTCGACCTCTACCGGCGCGTGACGGGCACCACCGACTGGACCCGCGTGGCGTCGATGCCTCGCAGCGCGACGGCGGCGACCGACGACGGCGTCGTGCCGGTCACCCACACGCTCACGGACACGGGCGCGGCGGGCACGGCCGCGGCGCCGCCGGCGGTCAACGGCGCGGCGCTCGCGCCCTACGGGCAGAACCCCGCGTTCCTCGCCGGTGTCACGGCCGGTGGCGTGTCGACGATCGCGTCCGACGCGTCGAAGGGCTATCCCACGACGCCGACGGTCATCACGAGCCCGCTGCTCCCGGCCGGCGCTTCCTTCGTCATGGGCGCCGTGCGCGCCGTCCCGCGCTATCCCAGCAACGTCTACTACAACGCCTCGCGCCAGGGTCAGCAGCTCGACGAGTACAACTGGATCTACGTGGCTCCGCCGGGCGGCGCCTGCGTCCCGGTGGCGGGCGTGACGACGTGCCGCGCCGCGGCCGCCACCTGGGCGGAGTACGTGAGCAGCGAGACGCAGGTGATGTTCCGGCACGTCACCGGCAACGACGCGCGGCCGCACTACTTCCACCAGAGCAACCTCGCCGATCACAACCCGGCGCTGCCTGACGTCCACCCCGACCAGGGCGGCGTCCTGTACCCGGTCATCGACGCGCTGGTGGCCCGCTACGAGGCGGCGTTCGATCGCGCCGCGGCGCCCCTGGTGCAGCTCGGGGCGACGCAGATCGCGGCGACGCTCGCGCGCCAGGAGGCGTGGGCGCGCGACGAGGGCGCCATCCGCGCGTGGCTGCAGGACGGGCGCGTATACGTACGCAACACCGGCTCGTCCGCGGTGACCGTGCCGCTGACGGGCGTCGAGGGCGGGGAGAGCTACGGCGGCCAGCGCTCGCGCTGGGTGTCGGTCGACCCGGGCGCCCAGGTCAGCTTCGCGCCCGCGGAACCCGCGCCGACACGGGCCCCGGCCGTGCGCGGCGAGCCGCGGGTGGGTGAGCGGCTGGAAGCCGAAGCGGGCGCGTGGACGGGAGCTCCGGAGCTCTCATACCAGTGGCAGCGGTGTGTCACCGCGTGCGTGAACGTGGCGGGCGCGACCGAGGCCGCGTACACGCTGGAAGACGCCGACGAGGGCCGCACCGTGCGCGTGGCGGTGCTCGCCGGCAACTGGGTGTCGTCCGTCAGCCAGGCGCTCTCCGCGCCGACCCGGACGATCGCGCCGCGGGCGCCAGCGGCGCGGGAGGAACGCGCCGGACGTGACAACGAACCCCCCGCGCGTCCGGCGCCGCCTTCCGGCTCGACGCCCGCTCCCGGCTCTGCGCCGCCTTCCGGCTCGACGCCCCCTTCCGGCACGTCCCGGCCGGTCGCCGCACCCGCGCGGCTGCGCCTGACTCGCCTGAGCATGAGCCCGCGGCGCTTCGCGGTCGCACACCGCCGCGCACGGCTCGGGTCGCGCCTCGACGGCACGCGGATCACGTGGCGGCTCAACCGCGCCGCGACGGTCCGGCTCACCTTCCAGCGGCGCACGCGGACCGGCTGGGTACGCGTCGGGCGGATCGAGCGAGCGGGGTCGCCGGGAACGAGCGTCGTCCGCTTCCGCGGGCGCTTCGGAGAGCGACGGCTGCGGGCGCAGCGCCACCGGCTCGTCGTCACGGCCGTCGCCGGCCGTGAGCGGACCGCCCCGCGCCGCCTCGCCTTCCGGGTCGTGAGCGGATGAGCGTCGACGAGCGGCCGCGGCGGTTCGGACGCCGGCGCGCGGACTTCGAGGCCCTGGAGGCCGCGGGCGAGTCGCTCGGGGCGCTGCGCGCCGAGCTGACGCTGCTGCGCGAGGAGAACGCGCGGCTGAAGGCGGCCCCGCACCAGGCGCCGGACATCGCCGCGCTGCTCGGACGCGCCCGGACGCTGCCCGAGACGCCGCTGGACGACGCCAGCCTCGCCGATGAGATGACGCGGGTGCTGGTCGAAGGGCTCGTCGTGCGCGAGTCGCTGCTCGAGATCTGCCAGGAGATCGAGCGGGCGATGGTGTCGTTCGAGGCTCGGCTGAAGGCGTTGGACACCACGGTGAGCCTGCATGGCGGCGGCACCCGCGCTTGAGCCCGCACCCCCGGCGCCGGCGCCGCGCGCGGCGGCGCCGGGCCCTCGCCCCCGGGTCCTGCTGCTCACGGAGGGCACGTACCCGTACGCGCTCGGCGGCGTGAGCTCGTGGTGTGACCTGCTGATCCGGGGGCTCGACGAATTCGACTGGGCGGTGCTGCCGATCGTCGCCGCGGACGGGCGCCCGCCCCTGTACGAGCTGCCGCCGCACGCCCACGAGATCGGGCCGCTGGAGGTGTGGTCGGAGCGCCGGCCGCGAGGCGGCGGCCGCGGGCCGTGCCGGTGGGACCTTCCGGGGGCGCTCGTCCGAGGGCTGCTGGGGTGGCACGGTGACACCGAGGCCGTGGTCGCCGAGTGCGTGTGGTGCCGGCACCACCCGGCCGGGGTGCGGCGCGTGTTCCGGTCCGGGCGGGGGTGGAACGCGTTCCTGGCCGGGCTGCGGGACGTGCTGGCCGAGCGCATCCCGGAGGCGGGGACGCCGCCCCGGCTGGACCTCGTGGAGGCCGCCGCGCTCTACCAGACGCTGTACTGGGTCGCGCGCACGGCGTCCGCGCCGACCCCCGCCGCGGACGTGCTCCACGTCACCGCCGCAGGCTGGTCGGCCATCCCGGCGCGGGTCCACAAGGCGCTGCACGCGACCCCGATCGTGTTGACCGAGCACGGTGTCTACCTGCGGGAGGCGTACCTCGCGGCCGTGCGCAGCGGCGGCTCGCCCGGTGCGCGGTTCTCCGCCACGCGCTTGGCGCGCGGGCTCGCGCGCTGCGCGTACGCGGGCGCGGACGTCATCTGCCCGGTCACCGACGCGAACGCCTACTGGGAGATGGGGCTCGGGATCGACCCGGCGAAGATCCTCGTCCTCTACAACGGGCTGCGTCAGCCGCCGCCACCGTCGCCGCCGCCGGGCGAGCGCATCGTCGTGTCGGTCGGGCGGATCGATCCGCTCAAGGACATCTACACGCTGCTGCGCGTGGCGGCGGAGACGGTGCGGGTCATGCCGGAGGCGCGCTTCCGCCACTTCGGGTCGACGACCGCCGGGGAGGAGGCCTACGGCCGCTCGTGCCTGGCGCTGCACGAGCGGCTCGGTCTCGGTGACCGGTTCGCGTTCATGGGACGCACCACGGACCCGACGGGCGTGGTGCAAGGGGCCGACGTGGTCCTTATGACGAGCATCTCGGAAGGGCTTCCGATGTCCGTGCTCGAGGCGATGAGCCAGGGCCGCCCCGTCGTGTCCACCGCCGTGGGCGGCGTGCCCGACGTGGTCAAGGGCTGCGGCGTCGTGTGCGCCCCCGGGGACGACCACGCGCTCACGACCGCGGTCGTGATGCTCCTTCGCAATCCGGAGCTCGCGTGGCGGCTCGGGCTGCGTGGGCACGCCCGGCTTGGACGCATCTTCAACGAAGGCGCCTGCGTCGAGGGCTACCGCGAGCTGTTGCACACGCTCACCCGCGACCGGGCGCGGCTGCACGCGGTGCGGTGATGACGGCCGCGCGCGCCTCCGGGCTGGTCGAGGCACGGCTGGGGCGCCCGCCGCAGGATGCCCTCGAGGCCGCGGTCGTGCTCGAGGCGTGGGCGGGCGTGCCCGCACAACAGGCGCTGGAGACCGCGAGCGCCTGCATGCCCCGCACGCCGGCGCCGCCGGCCCTGAGCGGTACGCGGCCGGCGACGCCGCGCCGCCCACCACGGATGGCCGCCGAGGGAGCGGCCCTGCTCGCGACCGTGTCGGCGATCGCCCTTTGGGCCGCGCCGCTCGCGGCGGCGCTCGGCGACGGCGTGGTCGGCCGCGCTCTGACGCTCGCCCTGCCGCTGGCGCTCGGCCTGCACTCGGCGCTTCAGGCCCGGCACCTCGGGCGGCCGTCCGGCCTCGACGGTCTGCGCCACCGGCGCGCCGCACTGATCGTCGGGGCCGTCGCGCTCGTGGCCGGCCCGGCCGCGGTCCTCGGCTCGGCGGGAGCGCTGGCCGGCCTGCTCACGGTCACCTGGACGAGCGGCAGCATCCTGCTCCGCCGCGGCTGGGTCGCGGGGTACGCCGCGGTCGTCGTCGGCGCGACGCCCGTGATGCTCGCGGACGTGCCCGCGCTCGCCGTGGTGGCCGCAGTCGCGACGATCGCCACGGCCGCCGCCGCGTGCGCCATCGGCACCCCGCGCGGGCGGCGTGCCGCCGACGAGCCGCGCGCGCGCCGCGTACGGCGGGCCGTCGTGCCCGGGCCCTGGACCCGGATGGCCGGCGCGGGGCTCGCCGGGGTCGGCATCGGGGTGCTGCTCGTCGGCGACCCGTCCGTGGGGTGGGCGGGTGGGCCGGCGGCGGCGCTCGCCCTGTTGCCGTCGGCGGTCGGCGGGCTGTGGGCGGGGCACGCGCTCTGGCGGCTCGCCGACGTGTTCCCGCAGGCGCTGTCCGGCGTGCCGGCGTGCGACGGGACGGGTCCTTCGGCGCGGCGCTCGGTGGGGACGCTCGCCGGGGCGATCGGGCGGCTCGCGCTGACGACCGTGGTCGGGTCGCTCGCCGTCGTGCTGGTGGCGCCGGGTCCCGGGGCGGGCGTGCTCGCCGGCTTCGGCGTGGTCGCGCTCGCCGGCGTGCTCGTCGCGCTGCTGGAGTCGCTCGGGCGACCGGTCTGGGCGACACCGGCCATCGCGGCGGGCGTCGCCGCCGAGCTCGCCGTCCCGGTGCCGTTCGACGGCGCCGCGTTGGCCGCCGGCGGCGCGGTGGCGGTCCTGCTGATGGCGCCCGCGGCACTGGTCCTGCTCGCCCGGCCGGCTCGCACGCTGGCCACGGCCCTGTGGATCCCATGAGCCGCGCCGGCGTGCTCGCCACCGTGGTGCTCGCGGGCTGCGGCGCACAGCCCGATCCGGTCTGCCCGGAGCCGCTCGTCCCCGCCTACGTGTCCGCCGACGAGTTCCTGCGGATCGCAGAACGCGCGCCGCTTCCGCGGCTGCTCGTCGTCAACCCCGCCAGCGGCCCGGGGACCGAGGCCGAGCCGGCCTTCCGCCGCGCCATCGCCACCGCCCAGGCGAACGGCGCGCGCGTCCTGGGCTACGTGGCGACCCGCTGGGGCGCGCGCCCGCGCGCTGAGGTGGCCCGCGACGTCCGGCGCTACCGCGCGTGGTACGGCATCGACGGCATCTTCCTCGACGAGGCGGGGGACGACGAACCCCGCATCGACCAGTACCGGGCGCTCGCCGCCGACGCACGGGCCGCGGGAGCGGACTTCCTGGTCCTGAACCCGGGCGTGGTGCCGGCCCGCGCCTACTTCGAGCTCGCCGACGTCGTCGTCACGTTCGAGGGCTCCTACGCCGACTACCGGCGTTGGCACCCGCCCGCCTGGCTGGACTCGGAACGCACCGCGCACCTCGTCTACGCGGCACCGCAGGCTGCCGACGTGCCGCCCAACGCGTACCTGACCACCGGCACCCTGCCCCACCCGTGGGGCACCGTCACGCGGCCGCGAGCGTGCCCATGACCCGCGAGCCGAACCTCTGGGCCCGCCGCCCGCACGACCGCCACCCCGACCTGTACGAAGCGGAGTACGCGAAGCAGCTCGAGCGGATCGCGCGTATACGCACCACCGTCAGCGCAGGACTGCCGCACGACGAGCCGCCGACCCACGCGAGCGGTGACGAGCGTTGGCTCGCGCCGGCGGGCCCGCGCGACGACGCCCCCTGGGCCGCAATGGGCGGCCCATGCGACGACGAAGCGCCGCCACGCGCGGCCGCCGCGGACGCGAGCGCGCGCGTCCGCCGCGACGGGACGTCCACCCGCTGGGACGTCGCGCCGGCCGACCTGGCGCCGCCGCTCGGCGAGCCACCGCGGCCGTGGCGCCGCCCACCGGAGTGGCGTCGCCACAACGGCACGCCGGGCGGCACAGCGAGCTCGTGGGAAGCACCGGCCGCCGCGCAGCCCGACTCGCGCCGGCCCGCCACGACGCCGCAAGACGCACCGGCGCGTCCCGCGCCCGGCTCCCGCCGCTCCGGCGCCGGCACGACTCGCTCGCGCCGCCTGGCCGTGGCCCGGTGGGCGGCGCTGGTCGCGATCGCCGTCGGGCTCGCCGCCAGCGCGCTCTGGCTCGTCCGGTCCGAGCCGCGCACCGCCGCGGCCGCGACCACGTTCCGCGTGCCGGCTCAACCGACCGGGATCGCGGTTGCCGGCGGCCGGGTGTGGGTCGCGGGACCGGGTGCCGGGGCTGTCTGGATCCTCGACCCGGCGACGGGTCGTCCCGCGGCCCCGGCGCTCAGGACGGGCGGCACGCCCGCCCGGGTCGCCGTCGGGCCGCGGTGGGCATGGGTCGCCGATACGCGCAGCGGCGCGATCGTGCGCGCCAGGGCCGACGGCACCGGCGCTCCCCGGGTGTTGAGCCGGGGCCCGGACGTGACCGACGTCGCGGTCGCCGCCGGGGCCGTGTGGGCGGCCGGCTCCGCGGACGGGACGATCCGGGTGCGCCCGGACCGAGGCCCGTGGCGGACGCTGCACGTCGGCTCGCGCCCGCTGGCGCTGGCGGCGGACGAGCGTCGTGTGGTGGCCGTGGACGCCAGCACAGGGACGCTCGTGCGGTTGTCCGCGGCCCGCAGACGCGTCGAAGGACCACCGATCGCGCTCGGCGGTGCCCCGGTGGACGTCGCGCTGGACGGGGAGCACGCCTGGGCGGTCGACTCGGCCGCCGGGACGCTGCAGCGGATCGACGTCGATCGTGGCGTGGCCGACCTGCCCGCACCGCTGTGCGCCGCACCACTGGCCGTCGCGGCCGGCCGCGGCGAGGTGTTCGTCCTGTGCCGCGGCGACCGCGCTCTTCTCCACCTCGACGGCCTCACGGGGCAGCTCCGCCGCCGCACGCCTCTGCCCGCGCCGCCGACCGCCCTCGCCCTCGACGACCGGCACGTGTGGATCGCGGCCGGCGAGCACGAGGTGATCCGCGTTGACCGTTGACAACCCCAGGAAGGGGGATCGCATGCGCCGCATACCGCTGCTGATCGGACTCGCGGTGACGGCCACCGCCGCGCACCCCGCGCGCGCCGCGGCTCAGGCGCCGCCCGGGCCCCCGGGGCCGCCGCCCGGAAGCGGGGCGAACCTGCCGTCCTCACCGGGCACGGCGCTGTCCTTCGTTCCGCCCGGCGTCCCGATGAACGTCCCGCCGGCCACCGGCCCGGGACTGCTGCGCGACACGAACGCCCGCCTCGACGACCGCCGCTTCACCCTCCGCTTCGCCTGCCAGCGGGACGGCGCGCTGCAGGTCCGCGCCCCGCGCATCGCGCCACGCGCAATCGCCGCCACCCGCTTCCGCTGCGTGAACCAGCGCGCCACCGCGCGCCTGACGGTCTCGACCCGCAGCGCGCGCCGGATCGCACGTCGCTCGAGCGTCGCGGCCACGGCCGTGATCGACCGCGCCCGGCTGCACTTCACGCTCACCTCCCGCAGACGCGCCGCGGCCGTGAAGGGCTTCTGGACGGACGGCCACCTCCAATGCGACCCCGGGTTCCTCGTCGAGCCGGACTTCACCACCAAGGCCGCGACGCCCGTGTCCACGCGCGGCTGGGTCGCGGTGTACACGGCCGCCACCGGCTGGCACTGGTTCGGCACCCTGGGCGAGAACCGCGGACGCTGGAACGCCTGGACGGCGACGCGCACCGGCATCGCCCAGTTCCACCCGGACGCGAGCGTGACGCCGGTTCCCTGGACGCTCGGCCCGATCAGCGTGCCGCCCGGCTCCGGACGCTACGCCGTCGGCGTGTACGAGATCGTCTATTGGGTCGGCGGGCGCGCCGACCACCAGTGGCAGTACGTCAACGCGGGCACGACCGGCGCTGTCGCCGCGGGCTCGCCCACCCACTACTGCGTGTACCCGTGATCATGCGCAGCGCCCTCGTCACCGGCGGAGCCGGGTTCATCGGCTCCCACCTCGTCAACGCGCTCGTCGAAGACGGCCGCCGCGTCACCGTCCTGGACGACCTCTCGACCGGTCGCTGGGAGAACCTGTTCGGCGCGCTCAACCACG
This sequence comes from Solirubrobacter deserti, assembly GCF_027587175.1. GTDB lineage: Bacteria > Actinomycetota > Thermoleophilia > Solirubrobacterales > Solirubrobacteraceae > Solirubrobacter > Solirubrobacter deserti. The sequence continues at coordinate 55,595 of NZ_JAPCID010000008.1, read as the reverse complement.
GCGTGCGGCTGACACCGGGGAACGTGACCGACCCACACGCCGTCGCCCGCGCGCTCACCGCCGAGCGGCCCGACACGATCTACCACCTCGCCGCCCAGATCGACGTCCGCCACGCCGTCGCCGACCCCATCCACGACGCCGTCGTCAACCTGATCGGCACGCTGACGCTGCTGCAGGCCGCCCAGCGCCACGGCGTCCGGCGCTTCGTGCTGGCCTCGACCGGCGGGGCCATCTACGGCGAGGCGGACGTCCTGCCGACGCCCGAGAGCGCCGAGGTCCGTCCCGCGTCCCCCTACGCCGCCTCCAAGGCGGCCGCCGAGAGCTACCTGGACCTCTACCGCACGCTGTTCGGCCTCTCGACACTCAGCCTGCGCCTGTCCAACGTCTACGGCCCGCGCCAGAACGGCGCGGGCGAGGCCGGCGTGGTCGCGATGTTCTGCGCTGCCGCCCGCGCCGGGCACCCCGTCACCGTGTTCGGCGACGGCGGCCAGACGCGTGACTTCCTGTACGTCGACGACGTCGTGCGCGCGTTCATGGCCGCCGGCGAGCGCCCGGTGACCGGCTGCGTGAACGTCGCCACCGGGCGCGAGACGACCGTGCTGGCGGTGGCGCAGGAACTCGGCCTGCGCGTGCGTCACGCGCCCGAGCGCGCGGGCGAGGTCCGACGCTCCTGCCTGGACCCGTCGCGCGCAGCCGCGGCGCTGGGCTGGGCGGCCCGCGTCGCGTTCACCGACGGGCTGGACCGCACGCTCACCAGCATGGCTCCCGCCACGCGTCGAGCGCCAGTCGCTTCCGTTGCGCCATGAACCCGAGGTCGCGGGCGGCGGGGCAGAACCCGCCGTCCGCGTACTCGACGACGAAGACCGCCTTGCCCGCGTCCGCGAACGGCTTCAACCGCGCGCACTCACGGTACGCGAAGCACTCCTCGCTGAGCGCCCAGTCGTACCACGGCTCGAGCGCGCGCACCTGCTCCAGGTCGTTCTTGAGAGCGATGGAGAGCCCGCGAGCGTGCGCGGCCCGCGCGAGCCACCGGTTGAAGCGCAGCTGATGGCGCCCGCGCAGGGCGAACCCGGAGTCGTTGGCATACCCGTCCACGTTGTCGGGCTCGACCGCGTCGAAGCCCTTCTCGGCGCACAGGTTCAGCCGCCGCCGCATGATCGGCCGCAGGACGCTCAACCGGCGCACGTCGAGCCAGCGTTCGCGCGGCCAGTCCGCGAGCCGCTGGCCGATCACGCTTCGGGGGAAGGCCTTCGAGTCCGGGCGCCCCGGCTCGTGCGTGCCCGCGCTGAAGTAGCACGCGGCCCGCGCGCCCATCGCGTGGATGCGCGCGACGTCGGCGGCCGAGGTCTCGAACAGGTCGACGTCGTAGAGGTCCGCACGCACGGACAGGTCGAGCCGGCCGCTGAGCTGCCACTGGAAGGTGCTCGTCGGCGGCGGGGCCCACGGAACGGCGAGCGCCACCGCGGCGATCAACGCGATCACCGCGGGCGCAGCCGGATCACCGTGCCGCTGCGCGCGTCGACCACCCACGCGCTGCCGGCGCCGACCGCCAGCCCCGTCGGGAAGCCTTCGATCCGGGTCACACGGCGGGTCCGCCCGCTCGGGTCGATCGCCCGCACCGTGCCGTCGCGGGTGTCGAGGACGAGCACGCCCTCGGCCGTCACGGCCAGCGCCCCAGGCGCCCCGCCCACGGGGATGGCGCCCTCCGGACGCCCCGTGCGCGCGGACAGCCGCGTCACGGTACCGTCGCCGCGGTTGGCCACCCACACCGAGCCGTGCCCGACCGCGATGTCCTGCGGATCCCGGCCGACGGGGATGCGGCGTCCCAGCACCACGTCCTCGCGGGGATCGATGCGCGCGACGGTGCCGTCCCCCGCGTTCACGACCCACACCGAACCGGCGCCGACCGCGAGCGCCGCCGGGAAGCTGCCGGTCCGCACCGGGGTCCCGAGGACGCGGTTGCCGACCGGGTCCACGCGCGTCACCGTGCCGGCGAGCCCGTTCGTCACCCACGTGCCCTCGGCGCTCACCGCGACGTCCACGGCCGGCGCGCGGATGGCGATCCGGCGCCCGCTGCCGGGCACGAGAGGATCGATGCGGGTGACGCTGTCGTCGCCGGCGTTCGCCGTCCACACCGAGCCGCCACCGACGGCGACGCGCAGCGGCGAGGAGCCTGCTCGGTGGATCGTGGGGTCCCCTTCCACATCGCGGACGTCCAGGGCCACGACCCGGTCGTCGCGGCCGCTGACGACCCACACGGTCGAGCCCTCGACCGCGACGTCGGTGGGCAAGCGGCCGGCCGCGAGCCGGCGGTCGTCGGACACGACCGCCGGCTCGCGCAGCAGGATCACCACGGCGGCGGGCGCGAGCAGCAGGACCAGCATCACCGCCGCGAACGCCGCCATCGTCTTGCGCGACAGCGGGCGCGTCGGGTCGCGAGGCGCCGTCAGCACCGACATCACGGATCGACGCTCTCCGTGCCGGGAAGCCGCGTGGGCGCGACGGCGGCGTTCAACCGAGCGTCCTCGGGCCGGAAACCCGGGTGCGCGGCGCGAGCGCGCGCGTGCTGGCGGCTCACGCACCGGTACTGCTCCGCCCAGCCGACGAAGACCCGCCGTGGCCCCGGCCTCAGTTCGCCCATGCGCGCCTTGATCCGCGCCCACCGCACGGCGGTGGCCGGCGCGCCGGCGAGCTCGGCACGCGCCATGCCGACCAGCCGCCCGGCCGCGTCGACGACGGGCCCGCCGGACACCTCGGGCACCAGTGGCGAGTCCAGCCGCCCGGCGGAGTCCGCTCGCACGGGGATGGTCGCCAGGCCCGAGCCCACGCCGGCCGCGCGCCGGCCGACGGACCGCAGCAGGCCGTCGCCGGCGGGCGAGCCGGCCGGCGCGCTCGCGAGCGCCGCAAGGCCCGGGATGCGCGGGTGGACCTCGAGCAACGCGAGGTCGTCGCACGGCGCTCGGGCCACGATCCGCCCGTGCAGCACGCCGAAGCCGGTCGCGAGCTTGAGCGAGCGCGCGCCCCACACGGCGTGGGCGGTGGTCGCCACCAGCCCGCGATCCGCGTCGACCACGAACCCCGAGCCGAGCTGCTCCTCGCCGCCCACACGCGCCGACACGCCCACGACGCCCAGGTCGAGCCGCTGCGCCGGCGGCGCCGGGGCGGCCGGGCCCTGGCGCTCGTCGCCACAACCCGCCAGCGCGGCGCATACCACAGCGGCTGTCGGAACCACGAGCCGGTCCATCGGCGCGATCCTAAGTCGAGCGATGCTCGCTGTGACAGCCACTTCCGAGGTGGTATGCGGATTTGCTGACCGCTCTGCACGTATACGCGATCCGCCTTGCGGATGTCCGTTGCGTGAATCGTCCGCCCGGTGACGTCCCGGCCCCTTGACGGCACCCGTGCGAGTAGACCGTGCCGGACCCGTGGCTCTCTTGCATCCCACCGAGCGCCCCCAGCCCGCACCAGCGGCCCCGCCGCGCCGGCGCCTGCTGCTGCTCGCGCTCATGTGCCTCGTGCTCGGCGCGCTCGGCGGAGCCTGGGCGGCGACGGCCACGCGCACCGAACCCGTGCAGACGCGCTTCGTCCCGCCACGCGAGGCCGCGTTCGACTTCACCCTCCGCGACCAGGACGGCCGCCCCGCCCGCCTGGCGGACGCGCGCGGGCGCGTCGTCGCGCTCACGTTCATCTACGCCAGCTGCCGGGACCTGTGCCCCGCGGAGGGCAATGACGTCGCGAGCGCGATGGATCTCGTGGGCGGGGACGACGTCGTCGCGTACATCGTGAGCGTCGACCCGGTGGGAGACACCCCCGAGCGCGCGCGGGCGTGGATCGACCGCCGCGGGCTCGGCGGTCGTGGCCGCTACCTGCTCGGCACCCGGGACCAGCTGCGGCCGGTGTGGATCCACTACGGGATCGCGCCGATGAACGCCACGCGGGCCGAGTCGATCGCCGCCGCCGCGCGCGCGGACGCGTTCCGCGCCGCGAACCCGCCGAACCGCTCGCGCGGTGGCTTCCGCTACGAGCCGCCGCCCCAGCCCGCGCAGCCCCCGCCGGGCGCGGACGACCCGTACCCGGACACGGCCGACCTGGCGTACCGCGGGCGCGCCCGCCACATCGCCGGCTGGGACTTCGAGCACTCCGCGTACGTGTTGCTCATCGACAAGCGGGGCGAGCAACGGCTTGGCATCCCGTTCGAGTCGCTCGACCCGCGGTCGCTGGCCCAGGATCTCCGCGCGCTCGTCGCCGAGCCGGTCTGAAGCGGCCTACAGTGGCGCGCCGTGGAGCGCGTCAAGTACCCACGCACCTGGCATCTGCCGGACAGCCCGAACCGCGGCGCGGACGGCGATCACGCCTACGCGGACTACGGCTCCTTCGAGGGCCGCGAGGTCGTGGTGACCGAGAAGCTCGATGGCGAGAACACGTCCATCTACGCCGACGGGTACACGCACGCCCGCAGCGTCTCCTCCGGCTACCACCAGACGCGCACGTGGGTGCGTGCGCTGGCCGGGCGGATCGCCCACGCGCTGCCCGACGGCTGGCGCGTGTGCGGCGAGAACACCTACGGGCGCCACTCGATCGCCTACGACGCGCTGCCGTCCTACTTCCAGCTGTTCGCGGTCTATGACGCGGACGACGTGTGCCTGTCGTGGGACGACACCGCGGCGTGGGCGCACCGGCTCGGCGTCGATCTCGTGCCGCTGCTGTTCCGGGGCGAGTTCGACCGGGTTCGAGTCCTGTCGCTGCTCGGCGGGGCGTCGGCGTACGGGCCCGAGCGCGAGGGCGTGGTGGTGCGCTGGGCGAGCGCCTTCGGGCGCGACGAGCACCTGGGCGCGGTCGGCAAGCTCGTGCGCGCCGACCATGTCAAGACCGACCAGCACTGGATGAGCGGGGCGGTCGTGCCGAACGGGCTGGCGTCGTGATCGCCGTGGGCGCGGAGCTGGGGGCCGAAGACGCCCCGTGGCTGGCGGCGATGGCCGAGACGCCGCAGAACCCGCTCTACCACGGTGAGGGCGACGTGCTCGCGCACACGCGGATGGTGTGCGAGCAGCTGGTCGCGGCGCCCGACTGGGCGCAGCTGAGCGAGCTCACGCGCGAGGAGCTGTGGCTCGCGGCGGTGCTGCACGACGTCGGCAAGCCGGCCACGACGCGTTTCCAGGACGGCCGCTGGACCGCGCCCGGCCACGCGCGCCGTGGCGCGATCATCGCGCGCCGGCTGCTGTGGGAGGCGGGCGTGGAGCCGCACGCGCGCGAGCGGATCTGCGCGCTGGTGCGCCACCACATGGCCCCGTACCGGCTCGTGGGCGCCGGCCGCGCCGTGCGCCGGTGCCTGGAGATCTCGGTCGAGGCGGGCTGTGATCGCCAGCACCGGCTCACCCGCGCGGACGCGCTCGGGCGGATCGCGCCCGACGTCGAAGGGCTCGCGCTCGAGGTGGACCTGTTCGCCGAGTTCGCGGCCGAGCTCGGCTGTCTGGACGCGCCGTACCCGTTCGCGTCCGACCACGCGCGCTTCAGCTACTTCACCCGCGACGACCGCGACCCCGCGTACGCCGCCTACGACGACACGCGCAGCCGCGTGGTGGTGCTGTCCGGCCTGCCCGGCTCCGGCAAGGACCTGTGGATTGCGCTCCACGGGGACGGCCGGCCCGTCATCTCCCTCGACGACCTGCGCCGCGAACGCGGGATCAAGCGCGGCGACTCCACCGGCGAGGGCCGGCTGATCCAGGACGCGCGCGAGCAGGCACGCGTGTACCTGCGCGCCGGTGAGCCGTTCATCTGGAACGCGACGAACCTGTCGGCGCAGCTGCGCGGCCAGACGCTCGCGCTGCTCGCCGACTACCACGCGCACGTCACCATCGTGGCCGTCGAGGCGCCCGCGGACGAGCTCGCCCGCCGTAACCGTGACCGCGCGCACCCGGTGCCCTGGCCGGCGATCGAGCGGATGCTCGACCGCTGGGAGGCGCCGACCCGGACGGAGTGTCATGTGCTCGACACCTGGAACGCAGGTGTGTCAGCGACCTGACAGACCGGTCGGTCCGATGTCTGGGTTTTTGCTCTCTGACGCGCGAGCCTGCGTACGAGCGCGTTGATCCATGACGACACCGCTGGTAGGCGTTGTGCCTGGCTGGTGACGGACGTGGAGGCGGCGTTGGCGAACGGCAATGGCGGATCCCGAAGGGCGATCGGCTATGTGTGCCTCACGCACCCCGCCGAGGACGAGCTCGCGCGGCGCAGCCACGCCCTCCGCGCGTGCTGCGCGGAGCGTGGGCTGCTCCTGACCCGCGTCGTGCACGACGTCGACCCGTACGGGCAGGACCGGCGTCCGTCGCTCGTGTGGGCGCTCGAGCAGCTGGCCGACCGCCGGGCGGATGCGCTCGTGCTGACCCGGCTGCACGATCTGTCCGCGAACCCGCTCAACCTGCGCCCGCTGCTGACGTGGTTCGACCACGAGCACCGAACCCTGATCGCGCTCGACCCGCCCGTGGACACGTCCGTGGAGGGCGGCCGGGTGGTGGCGCTGGCCAACGCGCGCCTGCGCGACGGCGGGCGTTTCTCGGTCGCCGACATCCCGGAGCTGCAGGAGCGGATCGCGATCATGCGCGAGAGCGGGATGACCCTGCAGGCGATCGCCGACCGGCTCAACGCCGAGGGCGTGCCGACCCTGCGCGGCGGCGCGAAGTGGCGCCCGTCGAGCGTGCAACGGGCGACGGGTTACCGGCGTCCGCCCGGGCGTGGCGTCAAGCTCTCGAACTGACCGGCGCTCCGCTCGGCGCCGGACTTTGGCAGGTAAGGGTCCGGCGCCGGAGCGAGTGTCACGGAGCGCTTGAGCCCGGCCGGACGCTCCCCAGAACCCGGCCGGTGCGCCGGTGTCGCGTCGGCCCTACGACGCGACTGCTCTCTCGCGCTCCGTATCGCCGGGAACCGCGCGGATCACTCCCGCTTCGCGCCCGGCCTGCCGATTGCTGACCAAACCGCGCGTATACGCAATCATGAAGCCCGGGCGGCGCTGGCGCGGCCCGGTTGCAGGCGCTCGGTCAGCTGGAGCGCCTCGAAACCGTCGACCAGCGCGTCGGTGCCCTGCTCGAGCTTGAGCTGCATCTCATCGGCGTAGAGCGGATAGACGCCGAGGAAGGTCACGGTGTGGTCGCCGTGCTCGAGGCGCGTGAACGGCTCGTCGACGGTCATGACGGGGAACAGCAGCGCGCAGCAGAACTGGGTGTCCTCGGCGTACGGCTCGGGTGGGTCGCCGTTCGGGACGGTGTGGCCGAACCACAGCCAGGTGTTGAAGGAGTGCGGAAGCACGGCGAGGTTCTGCAGCAGCCGGAACGGCCAGTACACGCGCTCGTCATCGAACGCGTCGTGGTCGATGGGCCAGTCCGGAGGCAGCGCCATCACCAGCTCGGCGCGGGAGACGTCGTCGCTCGGCGCGTCCATCGGGCGCTCGCTCATGCCGGAGGTCACGAGCGTGATCATCGGGCGCTCCTGCGTCGGCATCACGACGTGGATGTCGACGTGCACGTACGGCGACAGCGCTTGGTGAAAGACGCCCTCGGGCTCGCCGAGGTGGCGTTCGATGTGCGCGTCGATGGCCTCGATCAGGTCGGGGTCGCCGCCCGACAGCACCGGCTCCGCGGCCTCCTCGTGACGGTAGATGCGGCTGCCGCCGGCGCTGTACTGGTCATCGGATCTGCCGCGACGGAAGCGGTCCAGGAAGCCCATGCGCCTCCCCGTACCCGAAGTTGGCGTGCGGGAACTTCACACCGCCCCGCGCAAACTTGCCACATGAGGGGTGGACGGTCCGTTTTGCTCAACCTCACTTCACCGAAGGCCGACAGGGTGGATGTGCCGCTGTTCCGTCGCTCTCCCTCCCCCGCCTCAGTGGCCGCGCCTGACGCTGCCGCGGCCGAGCTGCGCGCTCGCCTGCGCAGCATGCACGACCACTGCCTGACCAACCTCGTCGCGGGGCTCGACGCCATGAACCGCGGCGACCTGACGTACCACGTCGCTCCTGCCACCAAGCCGATCACCACGCGCTCGGACGATCCCGAGACCCAGGAGCTGGTCGACCTCTTCAACTCGATGCTCGACAAGGCGCAGACCGCCTTGCAGGGTTACAACGACGTGCGCGAGACGATGCGCGCCGCGCTCGGTGACCAGTCCTGTCTGGACGGGCTCCAGGAGCGCCTGACGAGCATGTCGCAACACTGCCTGACCGGGCTCGGCGACGGGCTCGGCGCGATGGCGCAGGGCGACCTGACCGTGACCGTGCACCCGGCGACGACCGCGCTCGAGGCCCCGCACGGCCGCGAGCTCGGCTCGCTCGGCGAGACCTTCAACGTGATGCTCGGCCAGGCCCAGGGCGGCCTCGAGCTCTACAACGCGACGCGCGAGAGCGTCGCCCAGATCATCGCCGGCATCAGCGAGACCGCCGAGCGTGTCTCAGGCGCCTCGCAGGAGATGTCCGCGACCACGTCGGAGACCGGCAGCGCGATCGAGGACATCGCGCGCCTGTCGTCCACCGTCGCCGAGGGTGCCGACCGCCAGGTCCGCAGCATCGAGGCGGCGGAGTCGATCAACCGCGAGGCCGTCGAGCTGGCCGCGCACGCCGCGCAGCTCGCCGCCCAGGGTGTCGAGCTCACCACCCAGATCTCCGCGATCGCCGACCAGACCAACCTGCTCGCGCTCAACGCCGCGATCGAGGCCGCCCGTGCGGGCGAGACCGGCCGCGGGTTCGCCGTCGTCGCCGACGAGGTCCGCAAGCTCGCGGAGTCCTCCAACGGCACCGTGCGCGAGACCGAGGCCGCGTTCCACGGGCTGTCCGAGAGCATCACCAGCGTCTCCGCGTGCATCGAACGCATGTCCGAGGCGACGGTCAACGTGGGCCAGATCGCCCGGGAAGCCGGCGCCGCGACGGCCGACGTGTCCGCCGCGACCGAGCAGTCCTCCGCCGCCACCCAGCAGATCGCCGCCTCCAGCGCCGACCTCGCCGAGATGGCGACCTCGCTGCAGGGCCTCGTGGAGACCTTTCGCCGCTAAGTCGTGAAGGTCAGCGTCATCCAGCCGAACTGGTCGCCGGGCAGGTAGAAGCCGGCGAACACGGAGTCCGCGGCGCCCTCCGGGATGATCCCGGCGATCCGCTCGTAGACGTAGGTGTTGTTGGTTCCCGCCGGGTTGTGGATGCCGGCGGGGCCGGGGTCGACCGAGCATGCGGCGGGCGCGGGGCCTTTCGCGGTGTCGAGGTTCACGAGCACGGCGCGCTTGTTGCCGGCGTCGGTGCCGCCGGAGCCGTCGAAGCGGAAGATCATCCGGGACGCCGCGCCATTGATCTCGACCTCGGGCTCTTTGGCGTTGAAGTCGATCGTGTGCGCGCGATAGCCGAAGTGCACGGCGCCGTTGAAGTACAACGCCGCCTGGCCGCTCGCGGGGTCGTACCAGCCCTCGCGGAACGGGAACTGGTACTGGTAGCGCAGCTGCGCGGGGTTCACGCCGCCGCTGCTCGAGCAGCCCTGCGAAGGCGGGTCGGCGACCGCCGGCGCGACCGCGCTGGCGCCGTCGCCTGAGGCCGTGCCGGCGCTCACGTACTGCACGAACGAGTCCCGCACGCGCCAGGTGACCGAGGCTGACGTGATCGCCACCGCGGTCGCCGGGCGGGCGAGCGGCGACGGCTCGTTGGTGATCGGCGTCGTCGCCGGCCCACCGCTGCCCGGCGTGGTGGGCGAGGCGGGCGCGGTCGGCGTCGTGGTGCCGGGCTGGAACGCGGCGTCCACGGACGTGGTGCCGAACGTGCCGGTCTTGACGCGCTCGAGGCGCAGCGCCTTGCGGATCGCGGTGGCGCCCGCTTTGGTCAGCGTCACGCGGGCACTCGAGACGCGCACGGTGCCGGCCGCCGCGCCGAGCGAGAGGTTGCTTGCCGTCGTGCGCACGGTGAACGCCGTGCGGCGCGTGCCCGCGATGCGGGCGGTCAGCCGGGAGGAAGAGCCGAGCGTGGCCTGCCAGCGCGTCAGCGTGACCGCGCGCCGTCCGGCGCGCAGGCGCAGGGCGCCGTCGTGGGTGAGCGTCGCGGTCGTCCCGACCGTCCCGCTCGCCACCGGGAGCGTGAGCTTGGAGCCCCGCAGCGTGGCCGGCGCGACGGCACTCACCTTCACGCCCTGCCGCTTGAGCGCGCTCAGCGCGCTGCCCTTGAGGGTGACCGTCGTGTCGGCCGCGGCCGCCGCGGGAAGCGCGAGCGCGGCGAGCGCCGCGCCGGCGAGTGCCGTCCTGAACATCTCAGCCCTTTCGGAGCTTGAAGCTCGTCGAGATCGTCTGCGTGACCCGCTGGCCGCCGGCCGGGGTGACCGTCACCGTCATGCGCGCCTTCACAGTACGACGGCCGAGTGCGCGGACCGCCGCCTTCGGAAGCCGCAGGCGCAACTCGCCCGCCCGGCCCGCGGCGAGCTTCGTCGGGCCCGTCACCCGCGCACTGTAGGTCCTGCCGCCGATCTTGAGCTTGACCGTGCGCGGGCGCGAGATCGTGCAGCCCGCGCTCGGGCAGGTGAGCGAGGCGAAGCGCAGCACGCCGCTGCGGGTGACCGTCTGCAGGGCGGCGACGCGCGTGACGGCCGGCGCCTCGACCGCGGCCGGCGTGGCCGCCGGTGTGGGCGTCGGCGTGCTCGCCGGCGGAGCCGGGGTCGCCATCGGCGTGGCCGTCGCGTCAGGGGTCGCGGTCGGCGTGGCTGTCGGGTCGGGCGTCACGGTCGGCTGCGGCGTGGCCGTCGGCTCGGGCTCCGGCGCCCACGCCGTCACGGTGATGGTCACCGGGTCGAGCTCCGTGCCCTCGGTGTAGAAGCCCGCGAACGCGGGCGCGCCGTCCTGGGTCAGCGTCGCCGGCAGCTTGTCGAGCACGACCGGCGGCGTCGCGTTCGCGGGAGCGCCGCCCGCGAGCGCCGCGAACTCCACGTTCGGGAAGTGCTCGACCTCACCGGAGTTGAGCGACTTGCTCTTGACGTCCGCGTACAGCCTCGAGCTCGTCGTCCCCACCAGCACGCGCGGGTTGGTGAACGTCATGTCGAGCAGGCCGCTGTGGCCGAGGAACCTGACGGTACCGCCTGCGCGCACCAAGCCGGTGCGCGTCTCGGGATCGAAGTCGTCGCCCGTCAGCGGAAAGCGGAACGTGCCGTCGGCGTTGCGAGTCACGCCTTCGCTGAGCGTGATCGAGCCGTGCGCGATCGGGCCGGCGATGTAGGTGCGGAACGAGGCCTTCAGGCCCCAGTCAAGGTGGCCGGTGGTGACGTCCTGGGCCCGGGCGGGGGTCGCGAACGCCAGCCCCGCGAGCGCCGCGGCAACCGCGACGCGCTTGTCAAGGAGACTTAACAGCTGTCGTGAAAGCACCCGAATTAGGGTACCCTAACGGTGCGATCACCCGCGGAACCGACATCGCCGATCCGTCGAGCCGGCTCCCGGCATATGTCGCGAACGGATTACGCGGCGCGGACCCGCGCGGCGGCGCGGGCGTCGAAGCGCTCGCGCGCCTCGTCCACCCGCTTGCCGTGCGCAAGCGACCATGAGCCCAGCGCCTTCAGCGGCGGCGCCATGGTCGCGCCGAGCGACGAGAGCGCGTACTCCACCCGCGGCGGCACCTCGGCGTGCACGCGGCGGATGAGCAAGCCGTCGCGCTCCATCGCGCGCAGCGTCTGTGTGAGCACTTTCTCGGAGATCGGCGAGAGGTCTTCGAGCAGCTCGTGATAGCGGCGCGTCCCGTCGCCCAGGGCGAGCAGGACGTCGACCGACCATTTGGAGCTGAGCAGCCCGATCGAGTCGCGGATGAGCCGGGCCGAGCGCGTGCGCTCAGCCACCCGGCGGGTGTGGGCCTGTTCCGCCGCGGCGGGCGGGGCGGGGCTGGTGGTCATGCCTGTGCTCCCCTTAGCTTGAGTCCCAACGCTCTCAGCGCGCGGGACACGCGCAGCCGCGCGGCGTTCTGGGTGCAGCCCAGCGCGCCCGCGACCTCCTCATAGTCCAGTTGCTGTACGACGCGAAGCTCCAGGGCCCGCTGCTGCTCGGCCGGCAACGCCCGGACCGCGACCCGCAGCAAGGGCGCGAGCGACGACGCTTCCATGCGCTCGTCGACGGCCTCGTACTCCTCGCACTCGGCCCACGCCGTCGGGATGCCCATGCGCTCCCGGGCCGCGCTCTCGATGCGGTTGTGCTTGTGGTACTGGCGCAGCAGGTTGCGCGCGATCCCGAACAGCCACGGCGCCCCCGAGCCGTCGGCCATGTCGCGAAAGCGCCTGGAGGAATGCCAGGCCTGGGCGAACGTCTCCGCCGTGAGATCGAGCGCGGCGGAATCGGACCCCGTCTGGCGGGCGAACCAGGAGTGCACCCAGGTCGCGTACCGGTCGTAGAACTCCCGGAAAGCGGCCGGATCCTGCCTCGCGGCGGCGAGCAGATCAGCATCGGTTCTGGTCACGTGGTGCGTAGCAGCTCCAAGCGGTTCGCTACCTGATCATGACCGGAGCGCGAAGACTGTGTCTTAAGTCCTCGCGAAGACGCGGTTGGGTTCGATGGAGCGCTCGAAGACCCGCTCCATGATCGGCTCTCCCGTTCCATCTTCCGGCGGGAGCGCCTTCACCAGCACGAACTTGGCCCGCTCCCCGTCGAGCTCCAGCCACGCCACCTGGTTGTTGAACCAGGGCTTCTCGTGGGCCAACCGCCAGCGCACGTCCGGGTCGCGGACACCGGCCAGCCGTGCCCACAAGCGCGTCCAGCGGCCCGCGAAGCCCGTCCAGGCGCCGAGGATCACGCGGCGCTCGTTCGCGTCGAGCGGGTTGCGGAAGGGCGAGCACACGGCCTGCCATACCGCAGATCTCACACCAGATCCGGGCGGGAATCCAATCTCGGCGAGGTACGCGTGGTGCACGTCGCCGCTGAGCACGGTGATCGTCGACGGCGGCTCCCCGTGTTCCCCGGCGCCGACGGCCCGCAGGTGGTCGATCATCCGGTGGAAGGAGTCCTGGAACGCCGGCCAGTGCTCGAGGTCCAGCTCCTGACGCAGCTTCTCGGCGACCCGCTTGATGAGCCGGCCCCAGCCGCCGTCCGCGGTGACCTCGTTCCACGCCTCCAGCCAGTGCATCGCGGGGCCCATGATCAGCGGCAGCGAGGTGCCGATCAGCAGGTGCTCGTGATCACCGGTGGCGTGCTCGGTGATCCATTGCCACTCCTCGGGGTCGACCATCGCGCGGTCGCCGGGATCGAGCACGCGGCCGGCCCGCGAGTCGACCATCACCAGCCGCGCGGGGCCGATGTCGCGGCAGAAGCTCCAGCGCGTGCCCGCGACCTCGGCGTCCGCGCGGCGCGCGTACTCGCGCAGGCGCTCGGTGGGCTCGTCGCCGTGGAGGAGGTCCTGATAGAGGTCGTACTCCTCCCGGTCGGCGTGCGAGAGGTTGCCGAGGTGCTGGTAGATCAAATAGCTCTCGAACGCGGCCACGATCCGGCGCCGCCACCAGCCCTTCTGGCGCATCTCGGCCAGCCACTCGACCGACGTGTTCCAGTCGTCGTGGACGTCGTGGTCGTCGAAGATCATCGCGCTGGAGACGGTCGAGAGCAGCCAGCGGATGACGGGCTCGCCCCACGAGGCCCTGTACAGGTCCACGTAGTCGTCGTAGGTCTCGACCTGGTCGCCGTCGAGCTTGGCCTCCAGGTCCGGGTGCACCTCGTCGGCGTACACCTGGTCGCCGAGCAGGACCAGCGCGTGCGGGTAGGTGTCGGCCGGCTGGCGCATGAGCTCGAGCGCCAGGCCGCGCAGCGCGTCCACCTCACGGCCCTTGGGGTCCTCGTCCTTGCGCAGCGTGTACGGCGGCTCGTGCGGCGCGGCCACGCGGCAGGAGCCGAACACGACCTTGACGTGCTCGTCGGGCGTCTGCGTGCGGATCACGCTCGGCGGGAACTCGGAGCCGGGCTCGGGCCAAACCACCTCGCCGTCGAGCCGCACCTCGTAGGGCGTCGTCGTCCCCGGCTCGAGCCCGACGACGTGGACGAGCGCGTAGTGGTGGCCCTCGACGCTGAACGTCCGCTCGGACGACGGCTCGACGCCCTCAGGGTGGACCTCGACGTGCGCCGGCCCATCCGTCTGGACCCAGATCGTCGCTTCGTCGGCGCCGGAGTAGCGGAGGAGGGGACCGAGAAGCAGATTCATGGGTTCGGCAAGATACTCGGGTGAAGCGCGCGGCCACCCTGCTTGCCCTCCTCTGCGCCGGTTGCGGCTCGACCCAGACCGCCAGCCAGTTCGGCGAGGTTCCCCTCCTGCTTCCCGCGCAGGTGAGCGGGAACGACGCCGGCGTCTACTTCGCCAGCGCCCGCACCTACGACCAGGGTGAAGGCGCCGAGTTGCTGCCGTCAAGGCAAGGTGACGCGGACTTCCGGATCACGGCCGATCCGCCCGCGGGCTGCATCACGGTGATGGCGATCGTGCCGCCCGACGAGCTCGTGCTGTGCGTGGACGAAGTGATCCTCCAGGACGACCGCGCGAAGGTCCTGGCGGTCGTGCGCGCGCTGCAGCGCGGCTACACGCAGGCGCAGAAGGAGCCCGAGGAGGCGATCACCGCGATGACGACGGCGCTGCCGGACGCCAACCGCGAGGAACTCGCGGCCTCGCTCGATGACGTCGCCGCCAGCTGGACGGCGGGGCAACCCTTTTTCGGCGCGGTGCAGCGCGGCGACGCGACCGACTCCTCGGTCGCGCTTGAAGCGAACGAGCAGCGCAGCGAGGGCGACTGACGCCTACTGCGCGCGGATCCGGCGGAACTCTTCCCGCCAGGACTCCGGCCGGCCCCACGTGTTGATCGTCTCCACGCGGCCCGCGCGCACCTCGCGCAGCACGAGCTCACCCTCGATCCCCGCCTCGTCGAGCAGGCGCAGCGTGCCGTGGACGGTCGGCGCGGACGCGGCGTGCCCGAACTGGTGCGCCACGATCAGGTGGAAGTGCCAGTCGTGGTTGGAGTACGGCTGGGCGTTGCAGGTGACGAGCAGCACGGCGGCGTCGACGTAGCGTTCCTCGTCGATGCGCAGGTCGAGCTCGAGGTCGGTCCAGTCCGACGGCAGCGCGTCGATGAGCTCCTGGAAATCGTCGGCAAGCGGCATGATCTGGTGAGAGAGCGTACCGATGCCCGGTGACTCCCTCCCACTCGACCTCGACGGACTGCTGGCGCTGCTCGAGCGGCTCGACGGCGCGGAGGAGGCGTCGGTGGTCCGCAGCGCGCTGGCCGCGGGCTATCCGCGCGACCGTGTCCAGGACGAGCTCGAGCGCGAGGTGACGCGCCGGCTGGCCCGCCTCGAGGAGCGCTAACGTTTCGTCAGTGACCACCTTCGTCGTCGACCGATCCGAACGCGGCAAGCTCGCGCTCACGGGTGCCGAGGCCAAGGACTTCCTGCACGGGCAGGTGACCAACGACATCCTCCGGCTCGAGCCCGGCCAGGGCCTCTACGCCGCGTTCCTGACCAACAAGGGCAAGATGCTCGGGGACCTGCGGGTCTTCGATCTCGGGGACGAGCTGCTGATCGACTGCGAGCGCGTCGCGCTGCAGGGGCTGTTCAACCTGCTGCACCGGACCAAGCTCGGGCGCGACGTGGAGCTGCACAAGCGCACGCTGCAGATGGCGCTGTTCAGCGTCATCGGGCCGGACGCGCCGCCGCTGGTCGGCGTCGGCGAGCACACGTGCGCGCGGGTGCAGCTGGGCAACGCGACGGTGGTCGCCGCGCGGACCGACCTCGGCGTCGACGTCTTCTGCTGGGCGGAGGACCGTGCCGCGGTGCGGGCCGCTTTGGACTTCCCGGACGGGGACGAGGCCGCGGCGGAGATCGCGCGCGTGGAGTCGGGCCGGCCACGCTACGGCGTCGACCTCGACGACAGCGTGATCCCCCAGGAGGCCGGCCTCAACGAGCGCGCGGTCTCCTTCACCAAGGGTTGCTACGTCGGCCAGGAGACGGTCGCGCGCCTCTACTACCGCGGCAAGCCGAACCGGCGCCTGCTCGGCGTCAAGCTCGAGGAGCCGGCCGAGCCGGGGACGGAGCTGCGGTTGGGCGAGAAGGTCGTGGGCAAGCTCGGCTCGGTGGTCGTCTCCCCCGAGCACGGGCCGATCGGCCTGGCGCTGGTGCGGCGCGAGGCCAGCCCGGGCGACACGGTGCAGGCGGCCGGCACGTCCGCGCTCATCGTCGAAGTGCCGTTCGCGCGGTAACTTTCTTGTAGCAATCCGCACCCGATGAAGGGAGCCGCCCGATGGCCGCTCACGTGATCGTGCTCGCCAACCGCACCGCCGCGGCGCCTGAACTGATCGAGGCGCTCAAGCACCGCGCCGAGCGCGGACCGATCGCGGCGACGCTCGTGATGCCGGCGGGCGGGCCGGGCACCGCGGAGCGGGCGGTCGCGCAGGAGCGGCTCGAGGGCGCGCTGAACGCGTGGCGCAACGCCGGCATCACCGTGTGCGACGGCGTCGTGTGCGACCCGGTGCCGCTGGAAGCGCTGTCGGAGGTGTGGGACCCGATGCGCCACGACGAGGTGATCGTGTCCACGCTGCCGGGCCAGTCGTCGAAGTGGATCCGGTCCGACCTCCCGCACGCGGTCGCACGCTTCACCGGCGTGAGTGTGCTGCACGTGGTGGCGCACGACCCGGAGACGCACGTGGAGACCTCGCCCGCCCCGGTGCACGAGCGCGAGCCGCTCGGGCCGCTCAGCGTGCTGGCGTGGGGCGGGCGCCGCAGCTAGCTCAGCGCCAGACGTACCGGGTGTCGAGCGTCTTGTCGAACTTGAGCAGCTGCTCGTTTCGCGCGTTGAGCGGCAGACGCTCGTACAGCGTCACCTTGAACTGCGGCCCGCGCATGAACTTGCCGCCGCGGCGCCGAAAGCTCATGTGACCGCCGATGGGCTCGAACGTCTTCGGGTCGACGTGATAGACGAACCGGCGCTTGAAGCCGTACTGGCCGTCCTCGCGCACGAGCCGGCGGACCTGGCGGCCGTCGACGCTGACGACACCGTCGTCGCGCACGTCGCCCTTGTCGAGCTCGGCCCGCAGGTCCGTGGCGGGATCGCCGCCGAACATGCTCGGCGAGGCGCCGGCCTGCGGGAGCTTCGCGTCGCGCCAGATCGTCACGGTGTCGGTCCACGCGTCGTAGAAGCGCAGCCGATCCTTGAAGAAGGCGGTCTCGATCCGGTTGCCTCCGGACCGGCGGCCGATCACCCCGCCCTCGAAGCGGGTTCGCCAGCGCGTGGGGTTCGCGGCGTACCACTGCTCGGAGGGCATCACGACACGGGTCCCGTGCCTGAGCTCGATCTTCATGTGGACGATCTCGCCGTCCGGTGCGAGCGCCTCGCGGGCGGCGGCGATGGCGTCGACGCCACCGCCGCCGCTGGGGAGCGCGGAGATCGCGACGGCCAGGGCCGCTCCGGCGGGGACCGCCGGGAGCAACAGGCGCGCGGCACGGCGGCGGGAGCGCCGCGTGTGGGCCGCGCGGTGCAGGTCGCGGCCGAAGTCGTCCATGTAGGCGTCGAGGTTCATGTCGTGGTCGCCTCCCGGATGGCGATCGGGTCGAGGAGGTCGGCGAGCGCGGCCAGGCCGCGGGACACGCGCGCCCGGGCCGCCGGCTCGGAGATGCGGAGCGAGTGCGCGACGTCGGCGTACGGAAGCTCGTCGACGATGCGAAGCTGCACCGCGTCGCGGATCGGCTCCGAGAGCGCGCTGAGCGCTTCAGAGAGGTCGCGGCGCAGGTCCTGCAGGGCGGCGCGCTCCTCCACCTCGCGGAGGAGCTCGTCCGTGGCGGGCGGGCGCTCGAGGCCGAGCTTGTTCAGGGCACGTTGCTCGGCGTGGCCGCGGCGATAGTAGAGGGCGAGCTGTCGCTTGGCGATCCCGTACAGCCACCCCGCCGCCTCGGCTTCGGTGCGCCCGCGGAACTTGTGGCGCGACGCCACTGCCTGGGCGAACGTCTCGGCCCACAGGTCCAGCGCGACCTCCGTATCCGCCGTACGCCGCACCAGGAACACGAGCAACGCGTCCCGGTGCCGTTGGTAGAGGGCGTCAACGTCCATCGGCCCCACAGTTGCACCGGGCAGTGCGAGTGTGACATTGGCGGTACTCCCACGTGCGGGGTGCGGCTGCCTCCTGGCGCGACACGAGCTACCTGGGCTTTTGAGGACCGCGAATCCGGGGAAAATTCCCCGTGATGCCACAGACCGTCCTCATCGTCGACGACCACGCCGGGTTCCGGCACGCCGCTCGCGCGCTGCTCGAAGCCGACGGGTACCGCGTCGTGGGCGAGAGCGCGACGGGCGGCGAGGGCCTCGCCGCGGCCGAGCTGCTGCGACCGGACCTGGTGCTGCTCGACGTCGGGCTGCCCGACGTGGACGGCATCGAGGTGACGCGGCGGTTGTCGCGCATGGGCGGGCCGATGGTGGTGCTGACGTCGTCACGGGACGCGTCGGATTATCCGCCGCACTTCGACCATTGCGGCGCGCGCGGGTTCATCCCGAAAGCCGAGTTGTCGGGGACGGCGATCGCGGCGCTCGCCGCGGCCTAGGCGCTCGGCGCCTTCACGCCGCGCGGGTGGCTGGCCACTCCCTCGATGCGCCGTCGTAGCCGTGGCGCGCGAGGAAGCGATCGAGCTGCTCTGCGCTGATGCGCGGCCCGAGCTCGAGCGTCGGCGGGTTGTTCGCGGCGATCCACCAGCCGACCAGGCGGGCCTCCCACACGGCTTCCGCGGGCATCGAGCCGCCGAGGCGCCCCGGCGGCGGCGCCTGCGCGTACGCGCGGCGCGACCGCTCCACCAGCGGTGAGCCGTCCACGGCGCCCCAGTCCACCACCCGGCCCCCGGCGATCCAGATCGCGTCGAAGCGCCCCGCGGCCGACGGATGCGGCGCCAGCACCAGCCGCGCACCCGTGTGGATCGCGCGCAGCACGCCGCCCAACCGGCTCAGCAAAGCCTCCAACCGCACCCGGCGACGCGCCAGCCACGCCGCGCGCTCGTAGCGCTGGGCCGCTGCCGCCTCCTTGATCTGGTGGTCCACGCGCGCGAGCAGCGCCTCTCCCCCGCTGCGGCCCACGAACAGGCGCAGCGCCGCGTCCAGGCGCTCGCGGTAGACGTTCGGGTCCAGGTCGTGCAGGCAGGGCGACAGGCAGCGGCCCATCTGGCCGTACGCGCTCGGATGCTCGCGCCGGGGCAGCGTCCGCCCGCAGTGGCGCAGGCCGAACAGCGAGTTCAGCTGCTCGACCAGTTCCGCGGCTGCGGCGCGACCGCGCACGGGCCCGACGCAGACGGCGTGGCCGGCGGCCGGCTCGCGCGCCACCTCCAGGATCGGGAACGGGATGTCCAGGCGGCAGCGGATGTAGACGTAGCCGTCCGGCTCGGCCTTGCCGCGCACGTTCCCGGGCGGCTTGAGGGCCTTGATGAGCCGGTCCTCCAGCAGCAGGGCGCCGAGCTCGGACTCGGTCACCGTGTGATCCACGTGCTCGGCGCGCTGGGTCCAGGACGCGCCCGAGGTGAAGTGCGAGCGGGCCCGCACGCGCAGATCCACGGACTTGCCGACGTACAACGGCTGCCCGTCGGCGTCGCGGAAGACGTACACGCCCGGCTCGTGCGGGAGCGCGGCCAGGTGCGGGCGCTCGTTGCGCGGGCGGTTCGGCACCGTCGGCGGCCGCTTGCGGACCTTGCGCGCGCCGAGCAGCGCGATCGCGTCGCCGATCGTCGGCGCGTTGGCGCACAGCCGGCCGAACAGCGCGCAGAAGACCTGGGCGCACGTGCGCGCGTCGGGCAGCGCACGGTGCACCTCCTCCACCTCCACACCGAGCGCGCCGGCCAGCGTCGCCAGGCCGCGCTTGCGCTGCAGCGGAGCGAACCGGCGCGCCATCTGGACCGTGCAGATCACGGGCGGGTCGGGCCACTCCAGCGCCGCGCGCGCGAATGCCTGGCGCAGCACGCGCACGTCGAAGCGCGCGTTGTGCGCGACCAGCACCCGTCCGCGCAGCATCGCCGCGAGCCGCGGCAGCACCTCCTCGGGCGGCTGCGCGCCGTCGACCATCTCCTGCGAGATGCCGGTGAAGCGCTGGATGTAGCGCCCCAGCGGCGTCGACACGCTCACGAGCGAGTCCCACTCCTCGTGCAGCTCGCCCCCGCCCACGAGCACCGCACCGACCTCGGTCAGCTCGCAGCGGTCACCGCTCAGTCCGTTGGTCTCGGTGTCCAGGGCGACGTACTCGGCGGTGGCGGTCGGCAGGTCGAACATCAGTTCGACAGCATCGGCCACGGGTCGGACGGTGCAACGGCGCTCCCGGCCCACGCGGCCGATAATGTCCGCTTTTCCATGCGCCGCCGGCTGCTCCTGACCGTCACGCTCGTGACCGCCGCCGCGGGCTGCGGCGACGACACGCAGCGCGTCAACGAGCTGCGCCCGGCCCCGCAGGTGAACCTGACGGCGGCCGTCCAGGACGACGTGATCCGCGTCTCGCCGCGCTCGGTGGGCGCGGGCCAGCTCGTCCTGATCATCTCCAACCAGTCCGATCAGCCGCAGCGCGTGACGTTCCGTACCGACGAGCTCGGCGGCAGCCAGGGCGGCCGCACCGCCACCTCGCCGCTGATCCCGGCCAAGTCCACGGGCCGCCTGAAGATCGACGCCCGCGAGGGCCGCTACTCGGTCAGCGTCGCCGACGACGCAATCCAGGCCGCACGCGTGTTCGTCGGCCCGCCAAGGGAATCCGGGCAGGACCGGGTCCTGCTGCCCTAGACGCCAGTGCACGTCCTGACCACGGTCGACGAGGCCCAGATCGCGCGGCTGCGCAAGGCGGACGAGTTCTTCTGGATCGACCTCGTGCACCCGTCCGACGACGACGTCGGACGGCTGGGCTCGGCGCTCGGCCTGCACCCCGTCGCGCTCGAGGACACGCGCGAGTTCGGGCAGCGGCCGAAGGTCGACCCGTACGAGTCGCACCTGCTGCTCGTGTTCTTCACGGTCAGCCGCGACGCGACGCCGCTCGAGGTCCACATCTACGTCTCCGGCGGCTTCATCGTCACGGTGCGCCGGGACGAGTGCACCGTGCTCGACGAGCTGCACGAGCGCCTCGCCCGGCACTCGCCGCACGACGAGGAGCTGCTCGTCTACCGCATCCTCGACGGGCTGACCGACGCGTTCTATCCCGTCATCGCCAAGCTCGAGTACCAGATCGACGAGCTCGAAGGCGACGTGCTCGCGCGGCCCCGGCGCGAGCAGCTCACGCGCGGCTACCGCCTCAAGCAGACCGTCCGCGAGCTGCACCGGCTCGCCGACAACCAGCACGACCAGTTCCGCGGCGCCCACCAGGCGATCCTCTCGCTCGAGGGCTTCGCCGCCGGCTCCAAGCCCTACCTGCGCGACATCATCGACCACCTGCAGCAGATCGCGGGCGAGTTCCAGCGCCAGACGGAGGATCTCGTCTCGCTGACGCAGACCTACTTCAACGCCAACTCCGACCGGCTCAACAACGTCGCCACGCGGCTCACCGTCGGGGGCACGCTGTTCCTGGTGTGGACGTTCGTGACCGGCTTCTTCGGCCAGAACTTCGGCTGGCTGGTCGAGAACGTCGAGAGCAAGCACGACTTCCTCGTCTTCGGCGTCGGCGGCCTCACGATCCCGACTGTGATCCTCCTCACGCTGTTCTGGGTCAAGCGCCGCGACTGGTTCTGATCGGCACTAGGGTTTCGACATGTCCGTCGATCGGCACGAGGGTTCACCTCGCGAGCCAGGATTCCCTGTCGGCACCTCCCAGCTCACCCAGTTGGACGTCGAGCCCGGAACGCTCCCGAAGACCATGCCGGCGTGGGTCATCCGCGCCGAGCGCGAGGGTGAGCCGACCGAGGCCTTCCAGCTGGAGGAGATGGAGGTACCGGAGCCGGGTGCGTTCGAGGTGATCGTGCGCGTGATGGCCGCGGGCGTGAACTTCAACAACGTGTGGGCGGCGCTGGGCAAGCCGATCTCGGTCTTCCGCTACCACTCCGAGGACCACCACATCGGCGGCTCGGACGCGTCCGGGATCGTGTGGAAGGTCGGCGAGGGCGTCACGCGCTGGCAGCCCGGCGACGAGGTCGTCGTGCACTGCAACCAGGCCTCCTACGAGGACCCTGAGGTGCACGGGCTGGACCCGCTCGCGGCGCCGTCCCAGCAGATCTGGGGCTACGAGACCACCTGGGGCAGCTTCGCTCAGTTCTGCAAGGTCCAGGCCCAGCAGCTGCTGCCCAAGCCCGCGAACCTCGCGTGGGAGGAGGCCGCCAGCTACGGGCTGACGTTCTTCACCGCCTACCGCATGCTCGTCGACCAGGCGCGCCTGCAGGAGGGCCACCGCGTGCTGATCTGGGGCGGCGCGGGCGGTCTGGGCGTGTTCGCCCACCAGCTGTGCAAGCTGTCGGGCGCGGACAGCGTCGGCGTCGTCTCCAGCGCCGAGAAGGGCGAGCTCGTCAAGCAGCTCGGCGCGGTCGACTACATCGACCGCAACGAGTACCGCGGCATGATGCGCCGCGGCGACGAGGACCCCGGCCAGGAGAAGGCGCGCTTCAAGGAGTCACGTCGCTTCTGCACGGCGGTCGCCGAGAAGCTGGGCGGCGAGCCCGACATCGTGTTCGAGCACGTCGGGCGCGCCACGTTCCCCACGAGCGTGCTCGCGGTCAAGCCGTTCGGCACCGTCGTGATCTGCGGCGCGACCTCCGGCCACACGCTCGATTTCGACGTCCGCTACCTGTGGATGCGCCAGAAGAAGATCATCGGCAGCCACTTCGCGAACGCCTGGGAGTGCCACCGCGCGAACGAGCTGATCACGGCGGGCAAGGTGCGTCCCGTACTCTGGAGGACACTCGGCTTCGACCAGGTCGCCGAGGCACACCAGCTCATGTACGAGAACAAGCACCTCGGAAAGATCTCGATCCTTGTCGGCGCGGAGTCCGAGGGGCAAGGCAGAACAGCGGACGGCCCGGGCGCGATCCGGGCGGAGGTGGGGGCCTAGATGGCACTCGGAGTAGCGCAGATCCCGTGGTACGCGACCCTGTTCCGGGGTGACCAGTTCGCAGCGGCGGTGGCCGAGGTCGCGCCGTCCGCGATGCGCTACGGCGCACGGGACTACATCGTCTACCGCAACCGCGACGACCTGTACAAGTTCCAGCACTGCGCGACCTTCGAGTCCAAGGCGGACTTCGAGGCGTGGTGGTACGGGCCGGAGATGACCGCCTTCAAGACGATCCACTCGGGCTGGTACCAGGTGCCGGTCCTCTACACGTGGGCCGACATCGTCGCGCAGGGCGACCGCAGCGGCCACGGCCCCGAGGTCGGCGCCGGCCACGGCATGCCCAAGGGCGACAACGTCGACGTCCAGGCGTCCGGCTAAGCGAACTTCGTCCGCCAGCGGGCCAGCCCCATGTGGAGCTGGTCCAGTGGCGTGGCCTGGATCATCGTGTCGGCGTCCTCGCCGAGCTCCGCGCGCAGCCGCTCGTCCATCGCGGCCACGAAGCCGGCCTCGCCGTCCGTGGAGCCCTCGAGCTCGACCTGAGCGTCGAGCGCCTCGAGGACGCGGTCCAGCTGCTCGGGCGGCGCCTCGCCGAAGTGCGTGAGCCCGAGCGCGACCGGATCCCACCCGCGGACGACGGCGACCGACCGCTTCCACGCCTCCACGTCGATGTCGGGCGGCGGCGTCGGGGCGACGGTGAAGGCGTGCGGCGGGATGCGCGCGCCGCCGACGTCCCCCACGAACGCCCAGCGCGACGGCTCGTGGAAGTAGCAGACGTGGTGGGAGGCGTGCCCGGGCGTGTACTCGACGCGGAACGCGCCCTCCACGCCGGTCTCGCCGCCGGAGAGCACGCGCAGGTTCTCCTCCGGGATCGGGACCATCTCGCCCCACAGCTCGCGCAGGCCCTCGTCGCCGCCGTACAGGCGCCCGGCGGAGGCCATCAGCCGTGACGGGTCGACCAGGTGCGGCGCGCCGCGCTCATGCACGTACACGGACAGGTCCGGCCAGCGACGCACCAGGGCGCCGCTGACGCCGGCGTGGTCGAAGTGGATGTGGGTGAGCAGGAGCGCGCGCGGGCGCTCGCCGTCCAGCGCCTCCAGCAACGTCTGCTCGCTCACCCCGGGCCCGGGATCGATCAGGACCCCGTCGACCTCCCAGCAGCAGATGACCTTCTCGCGCCCCTGATGACGCACATCGATGGCCCGCATGGCGCAGACCCTAGGCGATCGGCCGGTGCGTGGTGTCCGTTCATCCGATCGGGGGAACTTCACGTCCTCCGAGCGGAACCTCACCTCCGGTTTGGATCATTCGACCATTGTGTAGACCCCGGGGAGGCATGAGGGAGACGTTACGGGTCCTCATCGCGGACGACCATCCGCTGTTCCTGTTCGCGATCGCGCACAGCGTGAACGCTCGCGAGGAGCTCGAGCTCGTCGGTCAGGCGCGCACCGGGCGCGAAGCCATCGAAGCCGCGCTGGCCACGCGGCCCGACCTCGCGGTCCTGGACGTCGAGATGCCCGACCTGGGCGGCCTGGAGGTCCTGCAGGCGATCACCCGCGAAGGCCTCGCCACGCGCGTGCTGTTCGTCTCGGGCAGCCTGGACCCCGCGAAGTCCTACGACCTGATCGAGGCCGGCGCCGCGGGCGTGCTCGAGAAGGACGCGATGCCCGAACAGATCGGCGACGCCCTGATCCGGATCGCCCGGGGTGAGACGGTCCTCGCGCCGTCCGTGCAGGCGGCGTTGATGCGTGAGGTCCGCGACCGGCGCGAGCGCACGCAGACCGTCCTCTCCCCGCGTGAGGCGGAGGTCCTGAAGTTCCTCGCCGACGGGCTGTCGGCGCCGCAGATCGCCGCGGAGCTGCACCTGTCGCCCTCGACGATCAAGACGCACCTGCAGCGGCTCTACGAGCGCCTCCAGGTGAGCGACCGCGCCGCCGCGGTCGCCGAGGGCATGCGCCGCGGGCTGATCGAGTAAGTGACGTAGCTCCCTCTCTTCCCCGGGGGGTGGACTATCGTCCGGGCATGTCGCATCGCCTCCCCGAGCGCGACCGGCCGTGGATGATGCGCACCTACGCGGGCCACTCCACGGCGGCCTCCTCGAACGAGCTGTACCGGCGCAACCTGGCCAAGGGCCAGACCGGGCTCTCGGTCGCGTTCGACCTGCCGACACAGACCGGCTACGACCCCGACCACGAGCTCGCGCGCGGCGAGGTCGGGAAGGTCGGCGTGCCCGTCGCGCACCGCGGCGACATGGCGGTGCTGATGGACGGCATCCCGCTCGGCGAGATGAACACGTCGATGACGATCAACGCCACGGCCGCGTGGCTGTTCGCGCTGTACGTGGTGGCCGCCGAGGAGCAGGGCGTACCGGAGGACCAGCTCTCGGGCACGACCCAGAACGACATCATCAAGGAGTACCTCTCGCGCGGGACCTACGCGTTCCCGCCCGGGCCGTCGATGCGGCTGGTCGCGGACATGGTCGCCTACACCGTCGAGCACGTCCCGCGGTGGAACCCGGTCAACATCTGCTCCTACCACCTGCAGGAGGCGGGCGCGACGCCCGTGCAGGAGATCGCGTTCTCGATGGCGACCGCGTGCGCGGTGCTGGACGCAGTGGCCGAGCGCGTGCCCGCCGAGCGCATGCCCGCGGTGTTCGGGCGGATCTCGTTCTTCGTCAACGCGGGCGTGCGGTTCGTGTCCGAGCACGCGAAGCTGCGCGCGATGACCGTGCTGTGGGAGCAGCTCGGCCGCGAGCGCTACGGGGTGACCGACGAGAAGGCGCTGCGCTTCCGCTACGGCGTGCAGGTCAACTCGCTCGGCCTGACCGAGGCCCAGCCGGAGAACAACGTGCAGCGGATCGTGCTCGAGGCGCTCGCGGTGACGCTCGGCCGCAACGCCCGCGCCCGGGCCGTGCAGCTGCCGGCCTGGAACGAGGCGCTCGGGCTGCCGCGCCCGTGGGACCAGCAATGGGCGCTGCGGATCCAGCAGGTGCTCGCGTACGAGACCGATCTGCTCGAGTACCCGGACCTGTTCGAGGGCTCGAAGGTCATGGACGGGCTCGTTGAGGAGCTGCTGACCGGCGCGCGCGAGGAGCTGGTTCGCGTCGAGGACCGCGGCGGGGCGGTCGAGGCGGTGCCGTACATGAAGGCGGCGCTGGTGGAGTCCCACCGCGAGCGGATCGCGCGGATCGAGTCCGGCGAGCAGGTGTTGGTCGGCGTGAACCGGTTCACCGAGACCGAGCCGTCGCCGATGCTCGGCGAGGACGGCGGCATCCTCGTCGTCGACCCAGGCGTGGAGGCGCAGGCGCGCGAGGCGGTGCGCGCGTGGCGCGAGCAGCGCGGCGACGTGTCGGCCGCGCTGGACGAGCTGCGCCGCGTGGCCGCGAGCGACGAGAACATCATGGCGGCGACGCTCGCCGCCGCCCGCGCCGGCGTGACCACCGGCGAGTGGGCCGGCGCGCTGCGCGACGTCTTCGGCTCCTACCGCGCGCCGACCGGCGTCGGAGAGGCCGCCTCCCCCGCCGCCGACGAGGCGCTGCGCGACGAGGTCGCGCGCGTGAGCGAGGCGCTCGGCCGCACGGTCAAGATCCTGGTCGGCAAGCCGGGGCTCGACGGTCACTCCAACGGCGCGGAGCAGATCGCGGTCCGGGCGCGCGACGCCGGCTTCGACGTCGTCTACGAGGGCATCCGCCTCACGCCGGCGCAGATCGCCCGCTCCGCCGTCGACGAGGGCGTGCACGTGATCGGCCTGTCGATCCTGAGCGGCTCGCACCGCGAGCTGATTCCGGACGTGATCGCCGCCCTCGACGGGGCGGACATCCCCGTCGTCGTCGGCGGCATCATCCCCGAGGCCGACGTGCCCGCGCTGAAGGCCGCGGGCGTCGCGGCCGTGTACACGCCGAAGCACTTCGAGCTCGACCGGATCATGCACGAGATCGTCGCCCTGGTGGCCGCGCGCAATGGCGTGGGGGCCGCCGCCTGATCGGCGGCGGAGCGTCGCGGTGGGGGACGGCGAGGCGCGCGGGCGCGGCGCGGAACTCGGCGCGCGGCTCGCGGCGGGTGACCGGAGCGCGGCACCGGCCGCGCTGAACCTGCTCGAGACGCGCACGGCGCGCGAGGGGGCCGCCGCGCTCGTCTCGGCCGCGGGCGAAGGGGCCGGGCACGTGATCGGCATCACTGGTCCGCCGGGCGTCGGCAAGTCGACGCTGCTGAGCGCGCTGCTGCACGAGTGGCGCTCGCGCGGGCTGGCCGTGGCCGTGCTGGCGGTCGACCCGTCGTCCAAGCGCAGCGGCGGCGCGCTGCTCGGGGACCGTGCGCGGATCGAGCACGATCCCGCCGACCGGGACGTGTTCATCCGCTCGATGGCCGCCGGCGAGCGGCTCGGCGGGCTCGCGCCCGCGACGCGCGCGGCCGCGCAGGCGCTGGCGAACGCGTTCGACGTGGTGGTGATCGAGACGGTCGGCGTCGGCCAGTCCGAGACCGACGTGGCCGAGGCGGCGGACACGGTCGCGGTCGTCGTCCAGCCCGCCTCCGGCGACGCCCTGCAGTTCCTGAAGGCCGGGATCATGGAGGTCCCGGACGTGCTGGTGGTCACCAAGGCCGACCTGGGCGCGCCGGCCCGCCGCGCCGAGGAGGACCTGCGCGCGGCGCTCGGCGCGCTCGGCGCGGACGCGCCCGTCCTCACCGTGTCGGCGATCGCACCCACGCAGGGCATCGCCGCGCTGGCCGACGCGCTCGCCACGCACGGCGAGAACCGCGACCGAGTCCGCGTGCGGCGCCTCGGCGCGCTCGCCGACTTCGTCCACGAGCACGGCGAGCGGGGCCTGCGCGCGCTCGGCGGCCGCCGCGCCGCGGTGCGCTGGCTGGCCGAGCAGGACGAGTCCCTCGACGAGCCCACCCTGTACGGCCTGCTCGAGCGGCGCAATCAACCGAACGGTTGATGCGGTCTAGCCGCCTCACCGATCGTCGGGGCGGCCCGCCGCGCGCAGACTGCGCAGCGTGATCGCGATCGAGCATCTGCACAAGCGCTACGGGGACGTCGTCGCCGTCGAGGACGTCTCCTTCACGGTCGAGCCCAACGAGATCTTCGGGATCATCGGGACCAACGGGGCGGGCAAGACCACGACCGTCGAGTGCCTCACCGGCGTGCGCACGGCGGACGGCGGCCGCCTCGTGATGCTGGGCTTGGACCCCGCGACGCAGCGGGACGAGATCCGCCGGCGCGTCGGCGTCCAGCTGCAGTCGAGCCACTTGCCCGACCGGCTCAGCGTCCGCGAGGCGCTGCAGCTCTACGCCTCGTTCTACGAGGACCCGCGCGACCCCGACGAGCTGATCGAGCTGCTCGGGCTCCAGCACCGCGCGGGCGCCCGCTACGGCAAGCTGTCCGGCGGCGAGAAACAGCGCGTGTCGGTCGGGCTGGCGCTCGTCGGCCGCCCGCAGGTCGCGGTCCTGGACGAGCTCACGACCGGCCTGGACCCGCACGCGCGCCGCGAGGTGTGGACGCTGATCGAGCGGCTCAAGCTCGAGGGCCTGACCGTGATCCTCGTCAGCCACTTCATGGACGAAGTCGAGCGCCTGTGCGACCGCGTCGCGGTGATCCACAAGGGCCGCGTCGTCGCGCTGGACACACCGAGCCGGCTGGCCGCCCATGGCCGGCTGGAGGACGCCTTTTTGGAGTTGACCACCGTATGAACCAGCTCATCGCCTGCGAGGCCAAGCTCACGGTCCGCGAGCCGGTCGGCCTGGCCTTCAGCCTCGTGCTGCCGCTCGTGATCATCCTCGCGTTCGGGTTGTCCGCGAGCGCGTCCGAACCCGACGAGGAGCTGGGCGGCGTGATCGCGCTCGACACGCTGCTCCCCAGCATCGGCCTCGCGCTGTCCTTCGGGATGGTCGCGATCTTCATGCTCCCGGGCTTCATGACCGACTACCGCGCCCGCGGCATCCTGCGACGGCTGTCCACCACCCCGGTGCACCCGGCGAAGCTGCTCGCCGCGCAGGTGATCGTGCAGGGCGCCATCGCGCTGATCAGCGTCCCGCTCGTGCTGGGCCTCGCCGTCGCGCTGGGGATGAGCTTCCCCGAGCAGCCGCTGATGGTCGTGGTCGTCGTGCTGCTCGGCGGCGCCGCGCTGTTCGCGGTCGGGACGCTCGTGTCCGCGGTCGCACCCGACGCGAAGATCGGCTACGTCTACAGCGCCATGTTCTTCTTCCCCAGCCTGTTCTTCGCGGGCGTCTGGCTGCCGAAGGAGCAGATGCCGGACTGGCTGAGCACGATCGGCGACTTCACGCCGCTCGGCGCGTTCCGGGAGTCGCTGGAGAACGCGTTCACCGGCACGAGCCAGGACCCGCTGATGCTGCTGACACTCGCCGTCACCGCGGTGGCAGCGGGGACCGTCGCGGCTAGGGTCTTCCGCTGGGAGTGAGCAGCACCGCCGACATCTGGTACCGCCGGCTCGAGAGCTCGGTCCCGTGGCTGCCGTACATCATGCTGGTGCTGTCGACGCTCGCCGCGACGCTGATCGACGGCCGCACCGCTCCGGAGCCGACGCTCGCGCTCTCCGCCGTCACGCTCGTGTGGCTGATCGCGCTCAAGGACCGTCCGCGCCTGGCTCCGGTGTACGTCGCCGGCCTGCTCGTGCTGTGCGCGGCGCTCACCACGCGCAGCCCGCTGTACGGGTTCTTCGTGTTCATCGGCTACCTGTCGGTGGACCACCTGCCCGGCTGGTGGAAGGCACCGCCGATCGTGGTCACCGGCGTCCTGAGCGGGCTCTGCCAGGCCGGCGGCTGGCCGCTCCAGGACTACGCGATGCCCGCGCTGTTCCCGGCGTTGGCGGTGGTCAACGTCGTGATCGCGAGCACGATGTTCGCCGTGAGCATGCGCATCGAGGAGCGTGAACGCGAGCAGGGCGTGATGCAGGAACGCCAGCGCGCCGCGCGCGAGATCCACGACACCATCGCGCAGGGGCTCGCGGGGGTCGTCGCGCAGCTCGAGGCGGCGGCGCACGCCCGCGCCCGCGGCGCCGACGACGAGGGCCACCTGCACGCCGCCACCCAGCTCGCCCGCGAGAGCCTGGCCGAGGCGCGCCGCTCCGTGCGCGCCATCACGCCGCACGAGCTCGAGCAGGCGCGGCTGCCGGAGGCGATCGAGAAGGTCACCACGTCGTGGTCGCAGACCAACCACGTGCAGGCGCAGTTCACGACCACCGGCACGCCGCGCCCGATCCATCCCGAGGTCGAGGTGACGCTGCTGCGGGCCGCCCAGGAGGCGCTGACCAACGTCGCCCGCCACGCGCGCGCCTCCCGCGTCGGGCTCACGCTCTCCTACATGGAGGACGTCGTGACGCTCGACGTCCGCGACGACGGCATCGGCTTCGACGCCGACACCAACGGCTACGGGCTGACGGGCATGCGCCAGCGCGTGACCGGGGTCGGCGGCGAGCTCGCCGTCGAGTCCGCGCCCGGTGAGGGCACCGCGATCTCGGCCAGCGTCCCGGCCGTCCCGGCATGATCAGCCTGCTGATCGCCGACGACCACCCTGTCGTCCGCAACGGGCTGCGCGGCATCTTCACCGGCGATCCGGACTTCGAGGTGCTCGGGGAGGCCGCGGACGGCCGCGAGGCGGTGACGCTCGCGCTCGCCCGCAAGCCGCAGGTCGTGTTGATGGACCTGCGCATGCCGGGCACCGACGGCGTGACCGCGATCCGGGAGCTGGCCCAGCAGTCGCCGCAGACGCGGGTGCTCGTGCTGACCACCTACGGCGACGACAGCGACGTGCTGGCCGCGATCGACGCCGGCGCCACCGGCTACCTGCTCAAGGACGCGCCGCGGGAGGACCTGCTGCGCGGCGTGCGGGCGGCCGCGCGCGGCGAGTCCGTGCTCTCCCCCGCCGTCGCGGCGACCCTGCTGGGCCGCGTCCGCGCGCCCGAGCCCGAGGCCCCACTGTCCCCGCGGGAGCTGGAGGTGCTGCGCCTGATCGCGCGCGGCGCCACCAACAAAGAGGCGGCCAAGCAGCTGTTCATCTCCGAGGCGACGGTCAAGACGCACCTGTTGCACCTGTACGCGAAGCTCGGCGTCAACGACCGCGCCGCGGCCGTCGCGACGGCGTACGACCGCGGGCTGCTCGGACGGTCCTAGGGCGAATTCCTGATTGTGCGCGCGACCCCCTTAGGCGTAGGGTCCTGAGCGCCCGATGAGTTTTTCCGCAACCGGGAGTCTCCCCTTCTGATGACCACGAACCTCGCGATCGAGGCCTCGGGCCTCGTAAAGACCTTCGGCGAGCTGCGCGCCGTCGACGGCGTCGACCTCGCGGTCCGCCGCGGGTCGGTCTACGGCGTGCTCGGCCCCAACGGCGCCGGGAAGACGACGACGATCCGGATGCTCGCGACGCTCCTGCACCCCGACGGGGGCAGCGCCCGGATCCTCGGCCACGACATCGTCGCCGAGGCCGACGCCGTGCGCAGCGCGGTCAGCCTCACCGGTCAGATGGCGTCCGTCGACGAGGACCTCACGGGCCGCGAGAACCTGATCCTGCTCGGCCGCCTCTACGGCTTCAAGGGCAAGGCGGCCAAGGACCGCGCGGACGAGCTGCTGGGCGCGTTCGGCCTGGAGGACGCGGCCGGGCGGCTGACCAAGAACTACTCGGGCGGCATGCGCCGGCGGCTGGACATCGCCGCCAGCCTCGTCGTCACGCCGGAGCTGCTGTTCCTGGACGAGCCGACCACCGGCCTGGACCCGCGCAGCCGCAACCAGGTGTGGGACATCGTGCGCGCGCTGCGCACCGCCGGCACCACGGTGCTGCTGTGCACCCAGTACCTCGACGAGGCCGACCAGCTCGCGGACGGGATCGCCGTCATCGACAAGGGCAAGGTGATCGCGGAGGGCACGCCGGGCCAGCTGAAGGCGAGCGTCGGCAGCGCCACGCTGCACGTGCGGCTCCTGCAGGGCGACCAGCGCCCGCAGGCCGAGACGATCCTCGCGCGCGAGCTCGGCCTCGTGCACCTGGAGCCCGACCCCTCGGCGCTGAGCGTGCAGTGCCCCGAGGCCGACAAGGGCGCCGAGGCCATCGCCGCGCTCGGCCGCGCCGGCGTCGGCGTCGCGTCCTTCGCGCTCGGCCAGCCGACCCTCGACGAGGTCTTCCTCGCCCTCACCGGACACACCGCCGAAGACAAGGAAGAGGTCAAGGCATGAGCGTCGCCGACAACGCCGCGATCACGAACGCGCTCTCCTCGGTCCCCCGGCCGCCGCGGCCAAGCGCGTTCAGCGCCGCCATGGCCTTCGGCTGGCGCGGCATGCTCAAGATCAAGCACGTGCCGGAGCAGCTGCTGGACGTGACGATCACGCCCGTGATGTTCCTGCTGATGTTCACGTACCTGTTCGGTGGCGCGATCGCCGGCTCGACGGGCGCCTACCTGGACTACGTGCTCCCCGGCCTGCTCGTCATGTCGGTCGTCTTCACGACCGTCTACTCCGGCGTGTCCCTCAACACCGACCTGACGAAGGGCGCCGTGGACCGCTTCCGCACGCTGCCGATCTGGCGCCCGGCCCCGCTGGTCGGCGCGCTGCTCGGCGACGCCGTTCGGTACGTGATCGCCGGCACCGTGATCACGACGCTCGGGCTGATCCTGGGCTTCCGGCCGGACGGCGGCCCGCTCGGCGTGATCGCCGCGCTCGGGCTGACGGTCGTGTTCTCGTTCGGCGTCAGCTGGCTGTTCACGACGCTCGGCCTGTTCCTGCGGTCCCCGCAGGCGACGATGAACGCCGGCTTCATGCTCATCTTCCCGCTCACGTTCCTGTCCAACGCGTTCGTGGAGCCCGAGACGCTCCCGCGCGTGCTGGAGGCGTTCGTGAACGTGAACCCGATCTCGATCATGACCGACGCCGCCCGCGGCCTCATGGCCGGTGACGCGGCCGGCAGCGACATCGCGATCTCGCTCGGGGTCGCCGCCGGCCTCACAGCGGTGTTCATGCCTCTGACGTCGCGCCTCTACAGGACGCGCTCCTAACGCTTCACCCTCACCGTCTTGGTCGCCGACGACGTGGTGCCGTCGGCGGCCTCGACCGTGATCCGCAGCGTCGCCTTGACGGTCTTGCGCTGCTTGGCCACCTTGACCGTGAGCTTCGCGTCGCCGGCCTTGAGCAGCGTCTTGGACGCCTTGCCGATCGTCTTCTTCTTGACGGTCAGCGTCGCCTTGACCTTGCACGGGCCCGCGCAGGGCACGGTCACGCTGAGCTTGCGGCCTTTGAGCTTGTGGCTGAACGCGGGCACCGGCTTCTCGGCCCCCGGGCCGCCCGGCTGCCCCGGCCCGGCCGGCCCGGAGCCCTGGACCGTCTCGCAGTTGGCGACGACGTCGACGGCGTCGACGATCGCCGTGTCCTGCCCGACGCCGCAGTCGACGTTGTCGACCTCACCGTCGCGGGCGTTGACGACGTCGTTGCCGAACGGGATCTTGCACGTGTAGGAGTACCAGCCACAGGTGGCGGTGGTGGCGTCGGCCTGGATCGTGTCCTGGCCCGGCCCGCCGGTCACCGTGTCGTTGCCGAAGCCGGCGTTGAGGAAGTCGTTGCCCGGGCCGCCGTCGAGCGTGTCCAGGTAGTCGCCGGCGACGAGCTTGTCGTTGCCGCCGTGGCCGAGCAGCGTCGAGTTGCCCTCGTCGATGTTCGCCCACACGCGCAGCTCGTCGTCGCCCGGGCTGCCCGCGAGCGTGCCGGAGACGCGCGATTCGATCTTCTCGACGTTGACGACGTTGTCGCCCTCGCCCGGGCGGCCGTCGTTGGCCGCGCCGTCCATGCTGACGGCGATCGGCGGGTTGTAGTCCTTGTCCGGGATCTGCCAGTCGTCCACGAGGTCGAGGCCGGCGCCGCCGTCGACGTAGTCGGCCGCCGGGTCCTTGTAGGTGTCGGGCGAGAGCGTGTCGTTGCCGTCGCCCGCCTCGATGTGGTCGCCGCCGGCGGCGCCGTTGATCTCGTCGTCGCCCGCGCCGCCGCGCAGCGTGTCGTTCGCCTCCCAGCCCTTGAGGATGTCGTTGCCGCCACCGCCGTCGAGCGTCACCGACGTGCCGCCGCCGTAGGTCTGCAGCTGGTCCTTGCCCTCGCCGCCGAGGACCTCGACCGGGAGGTTGGCCGGGTAGTCCGAGAACGAGTTCCAGTCGTCGCCGTCGCCGAGCTCGAGCCGGACGCGACCGGGCATCGGACAGCGGGCGGTGTAGTCGTAGGTGCAGTTCGCCGGGAGGGTCAGGCCCTCCTCGAAGATGGTGAGCTGCCCGTTCTCGGCGCCGAGCATCGGCGAGTCGCGGACACCCGGGTCGGCGCGGTAGACGAGCGTGTCGCCTTCGTAGGAGATCGTCGCAGCCTGCGCCGCCGCCGGGGCCAGAAGGGCCACGACGGTCGCCGCGAGCAGGGGGAGGGTCGACTTCATACCGACGATGGTCCGCGACCGCACCGCTGCGCACATCAGGGATCCCCCTAAAGGTGTACGTCAACGCTGCCAAGAGCGCTCGGGTGCCGGCGCAGTAAGTTGCGGGGCATGACCCCGATGAAGGCCCGTCTGGCGGCGGGCGAGACGCTCTTCGGCACGTTCCTGACGCTCGGCAGCCCGTTCGCTGCCGAGTCGTTGGGACTGCTCGGCTGGGATTGGCTGCTCGTGGACCTCGAGCACGGCGGCGGCGACGAGTCCCAGCTCGTCGGCCAGCTGATGGGCTGCTCGTCCGCCGGTGTGCACGCGCTGGCGCGCGTGGAGTCCGACGTGCGCGGGCGCACCGCGCGGGCGCTCGACCTGGGCGTCGAGGGCGTGATGTGCCCGCAGGTGAACTCGGTCGAGCAGGCCGAACGCTGGGCTTCGGTGCTGCACTATGGCCCGCCCGGCACGCGCGGGATCGCCTTCTTTCACCGCGGCGCGCGCTACGGCACCGACCCGCAGCCGATCGAGACGGCCCGCGAGCGGGTGTGCGGGATCGCGCAGATCGAGTCGCCGGAGGCGGTCGAGGCCGTGGAGGAGATCGCGGCCGTGGAGGGCGTCGACGTGCTGTTCGTCGGCCCGTCCGACCTCTCGTACTCGATGGGGATGTTCCGCCAGTTCGAGGAGCCGGCGTTCCGGGACGCGATCGCGCGCGTGAACGAGGCGGCCCGCGCGGCGGGCAAGGCGACCGGGATCTTCCTCACCGACGTGGCGCAGGTCCCGGCCGCGCTCGCCGACGGCTTCCGGATGATCGGGATCGGCTCCGACGGCGGCTACATGATGAAGGCGGCGGGCGACACGCTCGCTCAGGCCAGGCGCGCGCGCTGAAGCGCCCACCAGACCTCGACCAGCGTCTCGGTCTCGCGCAGTGAGCGGCCCGTGGCCTGCTCGAAGCGCCCGAGCCGGTGGCGCACCGTGTTGACGTGCACGCCGAGCTCGCGGGCGGTGAGCTCGGCGTTGGCGTCGTTGTCGAGGAAGCGCGCGACGGTCTCGACGATCACCGGCGCGGCGCTGAACGGCTCGAGGTAGCGGCGGCGCAGGATCTCGCCCACCTGCTCGTCGGCGAGCACGGCGGGGCGCAGACCGAGGCCTTCGAGGTCGAAGACGCCATCGGCGCCGAGCGCGAGTCCGACTTCCAGCGCGCGGTGGGCGCGCTCGAACGCGCGTCGGAAGTCCTGCGGTGCGGCGGGTGCGGAGACGCCGATCGGCACCGGCGCCGGCGCCTCGGGCAACCGGGTGAGCAGCGCACACAGCTCGCCGTCGATGCGGGCCCCGAGGCCCCCGACGTGGACGGGCGGACGGTCGAGGCCGAGATGGCGTTCGAGCGCGGCGAAGTCGGCCGGGCGGGCGACGGCCGCGCGGTAGGCGGCGTGCGGGTCCAGGCCGGCGGCGCTGAACGCGGCGCGCAGCTCCGCCGGCGCGGCGGCGCCGGTCATCGCCCGCCGGAGCAGGCTCGCGCGGACGTGCTCCTGCTCGCGGGCGAGGCTCAGCTCCGCGTCCCGGTGGCCGTCCGCGGCGGCGAGCATCGCGAAGTCGACCCAGCGGACCTCGAGCTCCAGGAACTCGCGCAGCAGCGCGTCGCGGCCGGGGGCTTCCGGGACGAGGCTCGCCGCGAGCTGGTAGAGGCGTTCCTGCCCGACCCGCCAGGCGGCGAGCATGTCGCTGACCGCGACGCGCTGGCGCGCCCGGGTGCCCCCGGCGCTGCGGAAGATCGTGGTGGCGTCGGCCGGTTGCGGAGGCCGCCGCAACCGCAGGCCGGCGAGGATCTCGACGTGGTTCGCGCGGACCGCGAGGCGCATCGAGTCGACGGGGACCTCGGCGTACGAGCGCAACGCACGCATGTGCTCGACCGTGCGCTCCACGCTTGCCGCCTGCTCGCGCTCGAGGGCATCGAGCAGTCCGTCCCAGTCCATGGGTGGGCGAGCCTACAACGCCGCCCACGCGGCGTTGGCCGTTTGTCCAATGCGGCGCTCACGGACGCGCGGGAGGATGCCGGCCATGAGCACGCCTGTTGTCTTCATCCATGGACTGTGGTTGCTGGAGTCCAGCTGGGACCGCTGGGCCGAGTTCTTCGCCGAGCGCGGGTACGAGCCCGTGCAGCCAGGGTGGCCGGATGACCCGGAGACCGTCGAGGAGGCCAACGCGCACCCGGAGGTGTTCGCCGGCAAGACGGTCGGGCAGGTCGCCGATCACTTCGCCGACGTGATCGCGGGACTGGACTCCAAGCCGGTCGTGATCGGGCACTCGTTCGGCGGGCTGCTGGCGCAGATCCTCGCCGGGCGCGGGCTCTCGCGCGCGACGGTGGCGTTGTCCCCGGCGCCGTTCCGCGGCGTGCTGCCGCTCCCGATCTCGTCGCTGCGCTCCGCCGCGCCGGTACTGACGAACCCGCTCAACCGCCACCGCGCCGTGCCGCTGACGTTCGACCAGTTCCGGTACGCGTTCGCCAACGCGGTCTCGCTCGAGGAGGCGAAGGAGCTCTATGAGACCTACGCGGTGCCGGCGCCGGGCGCGCCGTTGTTCCAGGCCGCCACGGCGAACCTGAACCCGTGGACCGAGGTCAAGGTGGACACGGACAACCCCGAGCGCGGGCCGCTGCTGATCATCTCCGGCGCCAAGGACCACACCGTGCCGTGGGCGCTGTCCAACGCCGCCTACAAGCAGCAGCAGGACAACCCGGGCATCACCGAGATCGTGTCCGTGGAGCGCGGGCACGCGCTCACGATCGACAGCGGCTGGCGGGAGGTCGCCGAGACCGCGCTCGCCTTCGTCGACCGCGCGCTGGGCAGGTCGGATGAGGGGATGTCCCCTGCTTCCAACTAGAAAGGCTTCGGTGCCGGCGGGGTGAGCGCGGCGCGCATCGCGTCGGCGCACAGGTCGGCCAGCGGCCACAGCAGCGCGCGAGCGGACGGGAGCGCCTTGCGATCGTCCTCGCGGGCCCACTCGGCCTCGTCGCGGGACTCGACGAAGTGCGTGAGCGCGTGCCGCCAGGCGTTCAGCCGGCTCGGGCGCATGACGAGCGTGCGCATGCCCTGCTGGCGCTGGTGGTCGCCGAGCTCGTCGGCGAGCGCCGTCATCTCGCGGAACTCGAGGACGTCGTCGGTGGTCATCTCGGCGTTGCGGAAGCGCTCCGTCGTGATGATCTGGACCGCGTGGGCGGAGGCGGCGATCTCTTCCTCGCCGAGGTCGAACACGGCCAGCACGACGGCCTCACCGTCAAGGCCAGGCGTGATGTCGATGTGGGCGTGTTCCATGTGTGAACGTTATCGGCAGTGGACCCTGCGGTCCTTTAGTTCTACCCGAGTGGGGAGGGGCGGTACCCGAGTAGGCTCCGCTGCATGCCTTCGCCCGAAGCACCTCTGCAGGGCTCTTGCGCGTGCGGAGCCGTCCAGTTCCAGGTTACGAAGGACTTCGTCTCGGCCGGGTACTGCCATTGCACGCGCTGTCAACGACGGGCGGGGACGCCCTGGTCGTTCAACGCGATCCTGCCGGACGGGCATGGCCTGAGCATTCTTTCTGGTGCGTCGGACGTGTCCGTGTGGCGACCGCCGACCGGGCTGCCCAAGACGTTCTGCTCGACCTGCGGCGGACACCTGTGGTCGGGGGAGCCCGGAACCGACGGCGTCGTCGGCGTGCGCATGGGCGTGCTGCACGGCGATCCGGGGATCCAGCCGTCGTGGCGCCAGTGGCTGTCCTCGGCGCCGGACTGGGCGCCGATCCCGGACGACGGGCTGCCGCGCTTCTCCGAAGCCCGTGTAACCTGATCGGAATATGGATGAACAGCTCGCCTGGTACATCGGCGGGCCGGTGCTCGGGTTGTGCGTGGTCGCGCTGCGCTGGCTGCTCAACGAGCGGCTGGGAGCGACCCGGGCGTGGGCCGACGCCGTCGCGCTGCGCTTCGGCGGCGTGCACGCGTGGCTGCTGCTCGGGCTGATCGCCGGCGGTGTCGTGTTCGGGCTGGCCGGCGCGCCGGTGGACGGCTACGGCTGGCTGACGGACACGTTCACGGCCTGGGTGGTCGTCCCGATCCTCGTCGCCAGCGGCGTGCTGATCGGCTACGGCGCGCGGCTGGCCGGCGGGTGCACGTCGGGCAACGGGTTGAGCGGGAACGCGGCGCTCTCCCCCGCCGCGCTGGTCGCGACCGGGACGTTCTTCGGCACCGCGATCGTCGTCAGCTTCGCGATCGAGGCGTTGCTTTGAAGCGGCTCGCGGCGTTCGTGGTGGGTGCCGTCTTCGGCCTGACGCTGAGCTGGTCGGGCATGACGAACCCGGACGTGCTGCGCGACGGGCTGCTGTTCCGCGACGCGTACCTGATGCTGTTCTTCGCCTCCGCCCTGGGCACGGCCTTCGTCGGGCTGCGCGTGTTGAAGCTGCTGCAGGCGCGTGCGCTGCTGACGGGCGAGCCGGTGGCGTGGTCGACGGTGCGGCCGGAGAAGCGCCACGTGGTCGGCAGCGTGCTGTTCGGCGTCGGCTGGGCGGTCGCCGACGTGTGCCCGGGTCCGATCGCGGCCCAGCTCGGCCAGGGCATCCCGTGGGCGCTCGCGACGCTGGCCGGCCTGGTGCTGGGGTTCGCCCTGTTCAGCCGCCGTAGCGCCGCAGTCGCGGGTTAGCGCCCTCGGGGATCGTGTAGAAGGCGCGGCCGTCACGGCTCAACGCGAGCGTCTCGCCCTGGCCTTCGCCGGCCAGCTGCGCGTCCACGACGCACGGCTTGCGCTTGAACGCCTCGGCCAGCGACTCGCCGCGGTCACGCTCCCACACCCACGCGCTGCCGTAGCTGCGCAGGACGATCGTGCGCCCGTCCGCCGAGATGTCCCCGGCGGTGACCGCCTGCCCGAGCCCGAGGTCGAGCTGCGCGACCTTGCGCAGCTGGCCCGACCGGCGCGCGGTGTAGACGCCCGCGCTGCCGCCGAAGTCCTTGGTCACGATCGCGAGCTGCCCGGTGCGCGGGTCCACGAGCAGCGCCTCCGCGTCGTGCGCGCCGTCCGTGTACGCGAGGTTGATCCTGGTCGCCGGCCCGTCCGGCAGCGGGAACTGATAGACCTGCAGGTCGGGCCGCTGCCCGAGGTTGTCGCCGATGTCGCCCACGAACAACGTGTTGCCGCGGATCGCGATGTCCTCCCAGTCGTACGCGTTCGCGCCGGGAAGCGCGACCTCGCGCAGGAACGCGCCGTCGCGGTCGAGCTCGAACACGCGCGCCGAGTCGCCCGAGTCGTTGTGCGCCCAGAACGTGCCCGTGCGCGTGCGCACGAGCCCGGACAGCTCGGCGACCGCCGGGTTCCGGACCCGCCCGAGCACCGTGGCGGGCGCAGCCTCGCACAACGGCGCGACGGGCGCGGACTCGGCCGTCGGCGTGAGCGTCGGCGTCGGGGTGGGCGCGGACGCGCCCGTGCCGCCACACCCGGCGACGAGAACGGCAGCCGCCGCGGCGAGACGCTCAATCACGCCCCCGAGGCTAGCCGCGGGTCAGCCCGCCCCGACGCCCTGCGGCGGCGCCGGAAGGCCGCGGCGCGCGCCCTCGGCCACGAACTCGGCGAGCGTGGTCGCGCCGCCCGCGCCGGTCGGCACGCGCACGGACAGGGCGGCGTAGAGCGCGGCCCAGCGCAGCGTGTCGTCGACGCTCATGCCGACGGCCTCGCCCCACGCCCAGGCGGCGACGTAGAGGTCGCCGGCACCGGTGGTGTCCACCGAGTGGCCCACGTCGAAGCCTTCGACGGACGCGGCGCGGCCCTCGATCGAGGCCACGGCGCCGTCCGCGCCGAGCGAGACCACGACGAGCGGGACGCGCGCGCCGATCATCGCGGCGGCCTCCGCGGCCGTCTCCGCGCCGGTCAGCACCAGCGCCTCGCGCTGCTCGATGAACAGGCCGCGGACCTTGGAGACGCCGCCCGGGAGCCGGCCGGCGAAGGCGCGGGCGTCGTCGTCGCCGACGCTCACGTACGCCCGCGCGCCGTAGGGGACGACGTCCAGCTGGCTGAGGCCGACGATCACGGCGCCCGGGGACAGCGCGGCGATGTCGGCGGCGCGGGCGCGCACGCCCGGGTCGTAGGTGACCATCGCGCGCTCCTGGCCGATCGGCATCACGGCCGTGACCGGCGTGCGCGGGCAGCGCCGGCCGACGAGCTGGACGCCCTCGCGCTCGATCATCGGGCCGATCAGGTCGCCGGCCTCGTCGTCGCCCAGCGGCGCGGCGAGCGCCGTGGAGAGCCCGAGGCGCGCGGCGCCGATCGCGGTGATGGCCCCGCCGCCGGGTGTGCGCACGAGGTCGCCCGCGAAGCGCTCCTCCCCGAGTGCGGGCAGCCCTTCGAGACCCACGAAGGTGATGTCCAGGAAGGCCGGGACCGCTACGACGACATCGACGCTCATAAGAGCGCGAACTCTTTCAGGTTGCGCGGCGTCGAGCCAACCGACCGAGCGGCGACTGGTCGAGCGCCTCCCCCACGGTGCCCAAGGCGACACCGAGCTTGGCGCCCGCGCGTCCGAGCGCGCCGTCCTCCGCCGGCTCGATCGCCCGGTCCGGGTCCTGCGCCAGGGCCGCCGCGGCCGCCCGGCCACGGTCTTCGAGCGCGCGCAGCCGGTGCTCCCATCCGAGGTGCCACGCCTCCAGCTCGACGTCGCCGCGCGTGCGCGCCAGCCCGGCCAGATAGCCGAGCAGCGTCACCACGTGCTGGATGTCCAGCAGCGCCGACCGCAGCGCCTGGTTGCGCTCGAGCAGCACGTCGGCCAGCCGCCGCACACCCGCGAGCCCGGCGCCGCCGCCCTGCGCCGCCGGCCGGCCGCTGAGATCCACCCGCGCCTCGAGCTGGCGCAGCAGCTCGTCCGCGGCCGCGGCGCCGTCGCCCAGCACGGGCTCGTCGAGCCGGCGCTCCAGCTTCGCCCAATGGGTGCGCACCTGGCTCGCGGTCGCGTGCAGCTCGCGCAGCGCACGGTGCTCGGCCGGGAACAGGCCTTGCTCGGTCAGCTCGGGCATGTCGGCGAACCTACCCGCGGCCCCTTTTCCTAAAGAGGGACTGTCCCTCTTTAGGAAAGGCGGGTGGCCAGGGTGGCCAGGCGGGCGGGCGGCTCGGTCGCGAACACGAACCGCGTGTACTTGGCGGCCACGGAGTCGCCCCAGCCGGCCATGGGCGTCGCGGCGACGCCCGCGGCGAGGAACGCCTCGGGGGTCATGTCGGTCTCGACGAGCAACGACCAGCCGCCCGCCGGCTTGACGATCCTCCAGCCGGGCAGCGCGTCGAGGATGGTGTCGCGCCGCCGCTGGAGCTCGGCGACGCACTCAGCCACGTGGTCCTGCGGCCCGCGCAGGACGGCCTCCGCCGCGCGCCGCGCCACCGACACGGCGCCGGTCGTGTTGTAGACGTGCACCCAGCCCGCGTCGCTCACGACCGAGGCGGGCCCCGCGATCCAGCCCACGCGCCAGCCGATCATCCGGTAGGCCTTCGACATCGAGCCCGCGATCACGGTGCGCTCGGCCATGCCCTCGTGCTCGAGCGGGCCGCACAGCTCGCGGCCGTCGAACACGA
The DNA here is from genome assembly GCF_027587175.1 of Solirubrobacter deserti. GTDB lineage: Bacteria > Actinomycetota > Thermoleophilia > Solirubrobacterales > Solirubrobacteraceae > Solirubrobacter > Solirubrobacter deserti. The sequence continues at coordinate 13,654 of NZ_JAPCID010000008.1, read as the reverse complement.
GCGCCTCCATCGCGGCGTCGTAGAGCAGGAACAGGTCGTGCTCGAGGCACAGCCGCGCGACCTCGGCCCAGTCGGAGCGATCCAACACGCACCCGGACGGCATCGACGGGCTCATCATCAGCAGCGCGACCGTGCGCGGGGAGATCGCGGCGCGCAACGCGTCGTGGTCCAGCCGCCACTCGCCGCCGTCCACCACCAGCGGCGCGAAGACCGGCACGCCGCCCGCCAGCCGCACGCGGTTCACCAGCCCCGCGTAGATCGGGTCGGTGAGCACGACCTCGTCGCCCGGGTCGATCGTGGCCAGCAGGATGTCCAGCACCGCCTCGCAGCCGCCGCAGGTCACGACGATCTGCGAGCGCGGGTCGTACACGCGCCCGTGCCGCGCCGCGATGTGGTCGGAGATCGCGGCGCGCAGCCCGAGGTCGCCCGTGAACGGCAGCCACGAGTTCGACACGGGCTCCTCCAGCGCCGCGCGTGTCACCTCCACCGCCTCGGGCGGCAGCGGCAGGTCGGTGTCCAGGTTCTCCAGGCGCAGCACGTCGGCGCCCACCACCGCGTCGGCGACGCGGTCGATGCCGAACCCGGCCACATCCTGCATGCGCGCAGCGCGCTTCATCGCGACGACCTCCCGGTCAGGATCAGCAGTGTGCCCGAGGCGTCCTCGAGCGCTTCGTAGAGATGCGGGACCGAGCCCGAGTAGGACGCGTAGTCCCCCGGCCCGAGCTCCAGCAGCGCGTCCACCGGCCCGACCCGGACGCGCCCGGTGTGCAGGTGCAGCCGCTCCTCGACCCCGAACGGGTGCGGCGGCGCCTCGCGCCGCTCACCCGCCCGGAAGCGGATGGCGTACACCTCGCCGAACACGCCCGGCCGCTCGAAGCGGTCGATCAGGTGCGCGTGGATCGCGGCGCCCTCGACCAGCACGCCCTCTCCCGCACGCACGACCGTCGAGGCCGGCGGGGTCTCCAGCAGCGCCGCCAACGGGACCCCCAGCGCGTCGGCGAGCGCGTACAGCGTGTCCAGCGTCGGGTTGCCGTCGCCGCGCTCGAGCGCCGTGATCGTGTTGCGCGCGACGCCCGAGCGGCGCGCGAGCTCCAGCACCGACACGTCGCCACGCAGCGCCTTCAAGTTCATGCTGCCCATCATAATGGGCAGATGTGCTCAGCGCAATGACGCGATCCGCCAGGCGTCGTCGACGCGCTCGAGCTGCAGCGTGTCCCGCGACGGCGACTGCCCCTGCGCCGCGCTGTTGACCTCGGCGGTCGCACGGTCGTCATCGACCGTGATCTTCCCGATGGTCAGCGTCGGCGCGCGCACCTCACCCAGGCCCTGGCGCAGCGCGGCCTCGCACGGCAGCCCGGAGGACGCGACCTCCTCGACGAGCTTGGGCGACAGCAGCTCGTCGCACAGCCGCTGGTAGTCCTTGGCGGCGGTGGCGCGCCCGAAGGCCTCCACGGTGGTCTGTACCTGCTCTTGGTCCGACGGGCCCCCGCCGCACCCGCAGACGCCGATCGCGACGAGCAAAACGGCGACGAGCAGGCCACGCACCGGGCGGAGCATAGAATGGCGTCGCATGTCGACTGCAGGACCGATCGGATCGTGGCTGCGGTGCTACCGCTGCTGGTCACAGGACCTCGAGGTCCAGGTCCATTACGAGGGCATCCACCGGATCGACCCTGAATCCGGGCGCCGCGCCGAGGTCGTCGACGAGCTGCAGGAAGCCGTCGTCCAGTGCCTCGACTGCATGCACGACCAGCCGCACCTGGTCTTCCACAACGACCGCATCGAGCCGGTCGAGGACCGCTGGGAGCGGATGGTGGTGGGCACGCCCTGGGTGGCTTCCTGCACCGTGACCGTGGACGCGGAGTCCGTCGAGACGTGCTCGGGCCCGGAGGCCGCGGACGCGCTCGCCTACGCCGCGTTCGGCGACCACGGCACGCGCGAGTTCTTCACCCACGTCCGCTTCCACAAGCACGAGGACGAGCAGATCGTCGTCCACCTGCTGGTCGAGCTGTACGCGCGCTCGTCCGAGGAGGCGACCGGCGTCCTCGAGGACGCGGCGCGTGGGCAGCTGACGATCACCAGCCTCGCCGAGGAGTCGCGCCCACCCGCGGCCACGAGCGGGGACCACCCACATTGAGGTCTGGACATCCCCTCCGCCCCACCCCGATCATCCGACCTACACTGTCGCCATGAGCATGACTTGGGTTGCGATCTGCCTGCTGGCCGTGATTCTCGCGTTCACCGCGGGAGCCTGGGGCGCGGGCGGCGGTAACGACTAGCCGCTTCTCCCGTCATGCCGAGCTCGCGGTAGGTCGCCTCGGCCTGCGCCACGAGCTCGGTGGCGCGGTCCCCGCGCCGCTGCCGCAGCGCCGCGTGCTCGGCCCACGTGTGGGCGAGCCAGCCGCGCGCGCCCATGCGCTCGTTCATCGCCGCCGCCGCGCGGAAGTGCTCCTCCGCCTCGTCATAGCGCTCGAGCAGCGTGGCGAGGATGCCGAGCGGCCGCGCGGTCGAGTCCATCGCCATCTCCGGCACGGCCACCGCGTTGTGGTCCGCGTACGGCGCCAGCAGCTCGTACAGGCACGCGGCGCAAGCCGGGTCGTCGAGCCGCGCGCACGTCTCCGCCAGCAGGCAGATGCTGCAGAACCACTGCTCGTCGACGTGCCAGTCCGCCAGGTCGTGGCTGGTGATCTCAGCCACGAGCGGCGCCGCCTCCTCCAGGCGCCCGAGCCGCGCGTAGCCGTGCGCGAGCACGGAGCGATGCACGAGCGGTGACGGGAACGCGGGCTCGTCGTCGCGCACCTCGGCCAGGTACTCCTCCAGCCCGCCGCGCTCGCAGCACAGCAGGAAGCGCTGCAAGGTGCGCGCCGCCCCGGCGTTCCAGGCCAGCACGGGCTCGCCGATCTCCGCCGCGCGCCGGATCAGCTCCGGCGCCTCGTCGAAGCGCCCCTGGGCGAGCGCGAACGTCGCGTGCGCCGCGGCCAGCATCCACAGCTGCGCGGGCTGGCGCAGATCGTGCGCGCAGCGCGTCATCTCCAGCAGCTCGCGCCCCCGCCGCTCCGGGTCGCCGAGCTCCCAGGACGCCCAGAACGCGTGCTCGTGCCCGTCGAAGAGCCGCTCGCGGTCGCCGGCGACCGTCGCCAGCTCGACGATCTCGCCCGCGTTCGCCAGCCGCTGGCGCGCCGTGTGCGGCGCGTGCAGCGCCGACTCGGCGGCGGTCAGCGCGGACGCGATCGTGACCGGGTCGCCGATCCGGCGCGCCATCTCGATCGCCTCGCCCATCAGCACCTCGCGCCGCGCCCGCGTCGGGCCGTGGCGCAGCGCCGCGGCCAGGCGTGAGAGCAGCCGGACGCGCAGCGCGCTGTCCTGGCTGCCCACGGTCGCGACGCCCTCCTCCAGCAGCGGCACGAGCCGCTCGTCGGTGAGTCCGTGGCTCCACAGGAAGCGCCCGCCGTACCCGGCGGCGGCGCGCGCGAACAGCTCCGCCTCCCCCGCCGTGCGGGCCAGCTCGGTGGCGCGCAGGAACGTCGCCTTCGCGCGCACGTCGTCGCCCTGGCGGCCCTGCGCGTCCCCGAGCGCGAGCAGCAGCCGGCAGTGCTCGACGGGCGTCGCGTTGTGCAGCGCGGCGAGCCCGATCTCGTACAGGCGCACCGCCTCCTCGTAGGCGTGCAGCGCGACGGCGCGGGCGCCCGCGCGGGACGCGTACTCGACCGCCTCCGGCGCGCCCCCGAGGAAGAAGTGGTGGGCGACCTCGGCCAGGTGCGGCTCCAGGTCGCCCTGGTGGACGGCCTCCAGCGCCGCCCCCACGCGGCGGTGCAGCTCCAGCCGCCGCGCCCGCGCCAGCGAGCGGTAGGCGGCGTCGCGGATCAGCGCGTGCGCGAAGCGCATACGCCCGATCGAGCCCGGCACGTCGGAGACGACCCGGGCCTGCATCGCCTCGTCGAGCAGCTCGAGCACGCTGCCGCGGTCGTGCCCGCTGACGCGCGCGAGCACGGTCAAGTCGAACTCGCGGCCGAGCACCGACGCGTACAGCAGGAGCTCGTTGCACTCGTCGGAGAGATGGCGCAGCCGGCGGCCGATCGTGTCGCGGATGCTGTGCGGGATCGTCACCCGGCCCTCCTTGCCGAGCAGGCGGACGATCTCGCCGACGAACAGCGGGTTGCCCTCGGTCTCGGCGTGGACCGCGGCGACGAGCTCGGGCGGCGCGGAGGCGGGCTCCAGGAACTGGGCGACGTCGGCCTGGGACAGGCCGGTCAGCGGCAGCGAACGCGTGAGGGGCTCGCGCGTGAGCTCGGCCACGGCACGCTGGAGCGGCTCGGAGACCGTCGGGTCGACGTCGCGGAAGGCGCCGACGATCAGCACGCGGCTGTGCCCCAGCTCGCGCGCGACGAACCGCAGCAGCAGCAGGGACGGCTCGTCGGCGGCGTGCAGGTCGTCGAGCACGAGCACGAGCGGTTGGGCGGCCGCCAGGCTGTGCAGGAACGCCGTCAGCGAGTCGAACAGCCGGAAGCGCGCGCCTTCGGACTCGACGGCGGGCGCCGGCGGCAGGTCCGGGAGCACCGTCCGCAGCTCCGGCAGCAGCTGGGCGACGTCGACCGCGCCGGGGCCGAGCTGGGCCCGCAAGGTGTCGGGGTCAGCCCGGCGCACATACCCGCGCAACGACTGCACCCACGGCCAGTACGCCGGCGCGCCGCCCGCCTCCCAGCAGCGGCCGACGAGCACCTGCGCGCCGCGCGAGCGCGCCTGCGCGCTCAGCTCCTCCGCGAGCCGGCTCTTGCCGATCCCCGGCTCCCCCACGAGCAGGAACAGGCGCCCCTGGCCCGCGACGGCGTCGTCGAGCCCGGCGATCAGCGCGCCCAGCTCGCGCTCGCGGCCGACGAACGCGCCCGCGAGGACCTCCGCCGCGGGCACGGGCGTGACCGGGGCGAGATCCAGCCGCGGGTCCTGTGTGAGGATCGCCCGCTCGAGCTCGCGCAGCCGCTCCCCCGGCTCGATGCCGAGCTCGTCCGCGAGCCTGCGGCGCGCGTCGCGGTAGGCGGCGAGCGCGTCGGCCTGTCGGTCGCAGCGGTAGAGCGCGAGCATCAGCTGCGCGCGGAAGCGCTCGCGGTACGGGTGCTCGGCGACGAGGCGTTCGAGCCGCTCCAGCAGGTGCGCGTGCTGCCCCAGCGCGAGCTCCGCCTCCGTGAGCTGCTCGAGCGCCGTGACGCGCAGGTCCTCGAGGCGCGACCGCTCGCGCTCGGCGAAGCGCTCGTCGGCGAGGTCGGCGAGCGGCGTGCCCCGCCACAACGAGAGCGCGCTGTCGAGCGTGGCGGCGGCGCGGCCGGGCTGCCCGGCCGCGAGCTCGGCGCGTCCCTCGGCGATCATCCGCTCGAAGCGGTGGGCGTCCAGGCGCTCGCGGTCGAGCCGCAGCGCGTACCCGGGCTCTCGCGTGGCGATCATCGCCGGGTCCTTCAGCGCGCGGCGCAGGCGCGAGATGTAGACCTGCACGGTCTTGGCGGCGGTGGGCGGCGGCGCGTCGCCCCACAGCTCGTCGATCAGGCGATCGGCGCTGAGCGTCTCGTTCGCGTGCAGCAGCAGCACGGCCAGCAGCGCGCGCTGCCGAGCGCCGCCCAGGGTCACGACGCCGTCGGCGTCGAGCACCTCCAGCGGTCCGAGGATGCGGAATTCGTGGTCCAGTGACGCGACCGTACACGACGCGCTGTTACCGCGCTGAAACCGGCCCCCGGGACCATGCGCGCTCCTCCCCTTTCCTCCCCAGGAGCCAACCAGTGACAATCATCCCCCAGGCCATCGATCTCGCCACGGTCAAGTCGCGTCAGCAGGCCATGTGGGCCAGCGGCGACTTCGGCGTGATCGCTGCTCTGATCCATATCGTCGCCGAGCTGCTGGTCGACAGCGCGGACCTGATCGCCGGGTCACGCGTGCTTGACGTAGCGGGCGGCACCGGCAACGCGGCGATCGCCGCCGCGCGCTGCGGCTGTGACGTCACGTGCACGGACTACGTCCCGGAGTTGCTCGAGCGCGGCCGCGAGCGGGCGCGCGCGGAGCGCCTGAACATCGAGTTCGCCGAGGCCGACGCCGAGGCGCTGCCGTACGGGGACGGCGAGTTCGACGCCGTCATCTCGACCTTCGGCGCGATGTTCGCGCCCGACCAGGCCAAGGCGGCGTCCGAGCTCGTCCGCACGACGCGCCCCGGCGGCCTGATCGCGCTCGCCTCGTGGACGCCGGAGGGCTTCCTCGGTGAGCTGTTCCGCACGACGGCCGGGCACGTCCCGCCGCCCCCGGGTGTCGCCTCCCCGCTGCGCTGGGGCACCGAGGCCGGCATCACGGAGTTGCTGGGCGACGACGTGGAGCTCGTCAGCACGCGCCGGCGCACGTTCACGTGGCGCTTCCGCCGCCCCGCGGAGTTCATCTACACGCTGCGCGAGTGGTACGGCCCGACCGTCAAGGCGTTCGAGGCCGTCGGGCCCGCGGGCGCCGCCGCGCTCGAGCATGACCTGATCGAGGTCGTCAAGCGCGCGGCCCGCAATCGCGACGGGGCCATCGCCGTGCCGGCCGAGTACCTCGAGGTCGTGGCGGTGAAGCGGTGAAGCGCGCCATGCTGGCGTTCTGCATGGCGGTGATCGCCGCCCTCGCCATCTCGGAGGCGGCGCGCGCCGACACGGTCACGGACTGGAACGTCAACGCCGTCTCGGCCCTGGTCGGGACCGCGGCCCAGTCCCCCACCGTCTCGACCGTGCACCTCTCGATGGTCCACGGCGCCGTCTTCGACGCCGTCAACTCGATCGACGGCCGCTACGAGCCGTACGTCGTCGACGTCCGCGCGCGGGACTGGTACTCGCGCGACGCCGCGGCGGCCACGGCCGCGTACAAGGTGCTGCTGGCCCTGGTGCCCGCCCAGGCCCCGACGCTCGGCGCGCAGTACGAGGCGTCGATGGGCGCGATCCCGGCCGGCCCGGCGCGGGACGGCGGCGCGCGTGTCGGCGCGATCGCGGCGGCGGCGATGCTGCAGGACCGCGACGGCGACGGCCGCTACGGCACGTACCGCTTCCCGGCGCCAGCGTCGTCCTCGGACCCGTGGCCGGTCGGGCAGTGGCGGCCGGTGCTGCCCGCGTTCGGCAACGATCCGGGCGCGTGGGTCAAGGACGTGCGGCCGTTCCTGGTCGAGGACCCGAAGCGGTTCGCGCGCTCGGCGCCGCACCCGCTCACGAGCCGCGCCTACGCGCGCGAGCTCGCCGAGGTCAAGGCCGTCGGCGCGCTCGACTCGACCGTGCGCACGGCCGACCAGACCGATCAGGCGCGCTTCTGGGCCGAGGGGCCGCAGCCGTTCACGCGCGCCGCGCGCGTGCTCGCGGCCGAGCGCCGGCTGCGTGACGTGGACACCGCGCGTATGTTCGCGATGCTGTACATGACCGCCGCCGACACCGCGATCGCGACCTGGAACGGGAAGGCCAAGTACACGTTTTGGCGGCCGATCACGGCCATCCGCGGCGCGGCCGACGACGGCAACGCCATGACCGAGCCGGACGCCGGCTGGCTGCCGCTGATCAACACGCCCGCCTACCCGGAGCACCCTTCCGGGCTGTCCTCGCTCGGCGCCGCCATGGCGGTCTCGCTGGAGCGGGTGTTCGGGCACCGCGCGCGGTTCACGATGAACAGCACGACGTCCGGCACCACGCGTGACTATCGCGGCTTCGCGCAGGCCGTGGACGAGATCGTCGACGCGCGGGTGTTCTCCGGCATCCACTTCCGCAAGGCGGATGAGGACGGCGCGCAGATCGGCGTCGAGGTCGCCCGCGAAGGGCTCGCGCGCCACTTCGAGCGCGACTTCTAGGTGAGCTGGGCCGCCCCGCCACGCGCGGGGCGGTCCGTCACTGGTTCCACTTGTCGGCCGTCACCTGGCCATGCCGGCTGTTCTTGGCGCGCGGGTCGTTGACGTCCTGGCTGGGGTTCTGATCGCTGGACGGCGGCGCGTCGGGATTCTGGTCGGCGGCCTGCTGGGCCTGCTCGTTCTTGCGCTCGACGGCCTCTTTGAAGCGTGCGTCGGTTTCCTTGTCCATGACCTCGGGCTACCCACCGATGAGTTCTCGCGACCGTGGGAGTCTTGGCGGCATGGCGAAAGAGTTCGACGCCCGGCTCAGCAAGGGCGACAACCCAGGCGCGTGGACGCACCGGCTGCCGGTGCGCGCGCAGCTGCGCAAGTCGATCGGCAAGCAGGCGGGCGACAGCGTCCACGTGCGCATCGACGAGCGGATCGGCTGACATGTCCACCACCCTGATGGTCGACTTCATCATCTCGCTCGACGGCTACGCCGGCGCCGAGGGCTGGCCCGGGTTCTGGGGCATGGAAGGGCCGGAGTACCTCGCGTTCATCGACTCCGACGCCGAGAAGCAGCACGTCACGCTGATGGGCGCCAACACCTACCGGCTGATGTCCGGGTTCGCCGCCGACATGGCCGACGATCCGGGCATGGTCGCGATGACCGCGATGCCCAAGGTCGTGTTCTCCTCGACGCTGAAGGCGCCGCTCGACTGGGCCAACACGGAGCTGATCGACGGGGACGCGGTCGAGGCCGTGCGGGGACTGAAGGCGCGCGAGTCGCGGCCGCTGCGCACGCTCGGCAGCGTCACGCTCTGCCGGGCGCTGCTCGCGGCGGGCCTGGTCGACCGCTACCGCGTCGTCGTGTTCCCGGTCATCACCGGCGTCACCGGCAGCCACCGCATCTTCGACGGCCTCCCCGACGTGGCGCTGGAGCTGGCCGACAGCCGCCTGTTCGACGGCCGCCTGCAGTTGCTCGAGTACGTGCCGACGGTGCTGGACGGCCCGCCCGGCGCGTGATCAGCGGCGGGTGTGCTCGACTTCCCGGCCGGTGGCGACGACGACGTCGGTGACCAGGCTCGGCGCGAACAGGCCGTGGGCGATCAGGCCGGGCTCGGCGTCCAGCCGCTGAGCCAGCGCGGCGGGGTCGTCCACGGGCCCCGTCCAGTCGGCGATCACGCCGCCGTCCGGGCTGGCCGCGCCGCCGCGCGGGACGGCGTATTGAAGGCGGGCGAGCGTGGAGGCCAGCCCGAACGGGTGCAGCTCCAGCGGGACGGGCGCCGTGAGCCGCGGCACGGGCTTCTCGTGCGAGGCGATCACCACGAACCGCCGTGCCGCCGCCGCGACGATCTTCTCGCGCGTGTGCGCGCGGCCACCGCCCTTGATCAGCCACGGCCCGGGCGCGATCTGGTCCGCGCCGTCGATCGCGATGTCCAGCTCGGTCAGCGTGTCGAACGGCTTGACGACGAGCCCGGCGGCCGCCGCCGCGCGCGCCGTCGCCTCCGAGGTCGCGACGCACCGCAGCCGCAGCCCCGTGGCCGCGAGCAGCGGGATCAGCGGCGCGACCGTGGAGCCCGTGCCGAGCCCGACGCGCATCCCGCCCTCCACCAGGCCGGCCGCGTGCGCGGCGGCCGCGTGTCGTTCCGTCTCACCCAGCGTCACCGTCGCCCACTCTAGGGTCTGGGCATGGTCACCGTCGCCGACGCCGGCGCGCCGGGCATCCTGGCGTTCGTCATCTCCGAGCGGCTCACGCGCGCCGACTACCAGGACGTCCTGCTCCCGCCGATCGCCGCGCGGATCGAGCGCGGCGAGGACCTGCGCGCGCTGGCCGTGATCGAGGACTTCCACGGGCTGGAATCGGCCGGGCTCGTGACCGAGCTCAAAGCGGCCGCGAGGCTCGGCTCCGGGCAGCGCTCGATCGCGATCGCGATCGCCGTGGTGAGCGACATCGACTGGGTCCGCCGCAGCCTCTCGCTGTTCGGGTGGCTCGTGCCGGGCGAGGTGCGCGTGTTCACGGGCGAGCAGCGCGCCGCCGCGGAGGCGTGGCTCGCGGGCGTCTGAGGAAGAGAGGCCGCCGCGCTGGTCAGGCGCGGCGGCGGTGCTGCAGGGCCGGCGGGTGTCGGGGGGAGGTAAGGACTGCCCGGGGGCCTTCGGTTCAGCGAGGGGGTCAGCCTCTGTGGGACCTACCTTGCCGATCGCCCGGCGCCTGTCCTATCGCCCGCGGGGGTGAACCGGATCACCCACGCGGTCCGGTGCGGGGGTCGGCAGGGCATACTCGACCCAGGACCAGCGGATGCGAGGACGGGTGCGGGCGTGAGGTGGCAGTGGCTGGTGATCGCGACGATCGCGTTGCTCGGCGCGGCGGGCGGCGTGTACTTCGGCAACCGGGAGGCGCCGGACGAGGTCGGCGTCGCGGCCTCGCTCGGCCTGGCCGGCCTCGGGCTCGGCGGCCTGGTCGGGGTGCTCGTGAGCGGCTGGTGGAAGCCGCCGCGCAAGCCGCCGGCGGCTGCGGAGCCGAGCGAGCCGTCCACCACGACGGAGTTCACCGCGCACGCCGAGAGCGAGCCGGAGGAGGCGGCGCCGGCCGCCCACGAGGCCGCGCTGGTCGACCATCCGCCGCCGCCTCCGCCGCCCGACAGCGGCGAGCCCGGGTGGTACAAGGACCAGGAGGGCGTGCGTCGCTACTGGGACGGCGAGCGCTGGACGGAGATCGTCTGGCGCGAGCGGCGCACCCGTACCAAGGGCCGCTGATTTCCATACGCCGGCGATATGCCGGCCTGCCTAGGCTTCGGGTGTGCGCGTGCTGATCGTCGAGGACGAGCCGTATCTGGCTGAAGCCGTCCGTGACGGCCTGCGGCTGGAGGCGATCGCCGCCGACATCGCCGGCGACGGCAACGCCGCGCTCGAACTGCTCAGCATCAACTCGTACGACCTCGCGGTGCTCGACCGTGACATCCCCGGCCCGTCCGGGGACGAGATCGCGCGGCGGATCGTCGCGTCCGGCAGCGGCATCCCGATCCTGATGCTCACCGCGGCCGACCGGCTCGACGACAAGGTGACCGGGTTCGAGCTCGGCGCCGACGACTACCTGACCAAGCCGTTCGAGCTGCGTGAGCTGGTCCTGCGCCTGCGTGCGCTCGACCGCCGCCGCGCGCACGCCCGGCCCCCGGTGCGCGAGATCGCGGGTCTGCGGCTGGACCCGTTCCGGCGCGAGGTCTTCCGCGACGGGCGCTATGTGGCGCTCACCCGCAAGCAGTTCGCCGTGCTGGAGGTGCTCGTCGCCGCGGAGGGCGGGGTCGTCAGTGCCGAGGAGCTGCTCGAGCGGGCGTGGGACGAGAACGCGAACCCGTTCACCAACGCCGTCCGCATCACCGTCTCCGCCCTGCGCAAGCGCCTGGGCGAGCCGTGGCTGATCGCCACGGTGCCCGGCGTCGGCTACCGCATCGACACGGGCGCCGCCAGCCCCGATGCCTAGGCGCGCCGGGCTCAGCGCTCGGCTGAAGCTCACGCTCAGCTACGCCGGGGTGATCGTCGTCTCCGGCACGCTGCTGCTGGCCGTCGTGTGGGTGTTCCTGCTGCGCTACGTGCCCGAGACCGCGCCCATATCGGGCGGCGACGGGTTCCGCGCGCCCCGGTGGTTCACGCCCAGCCGCTCGGACCTGCAGGAGGCGTTCGCGCCCAAGGCGGCGCTCGCGCTCGGGTTCCTGCTCGTGCTCGGGCTCGCGGGCGGGTGGCTGCTCGCCGGCCGGATGCTCGCGCCGCTGACGCGGATCGGCGACGCGGCTCGGCTGGCGGCGCGCGGGTCGCTGTCGCACCGGGTCCGGCTGGAAGGCCCGAAGGACGAGTTCCGCGAGCTTGCGGACGTCTTCGACACGATGCTCGAGCAGCTCGAGTCGCACGTCGACGAGCAGCGGCGGTTCGCCGCGAACGCCTCGCACGAGCTGCGCACGCCGCTGGCCATCTCGCAGACGCTGCTCGACGTCGCCCGCAGCGACCCGACGCGCGACCAGCGCGAGCTGATCGAGCGCCTGCACACGGTCAACACGCGGGCGATCGAGGTCACCGAGGCGCTGCTGCTGCTCAGCCGCGGCAACGGCCGCAACTTCACCCGCGAGGCGGTCGATCTCTCCCTGCTCGCCGAAGAGGCGGCCGAGACGCTGCTGGCCCTGGCCGAGGCGCGCGCGATCACGCTCGAGGTCACCGGTGAGAAGGCACAGACGGTCGGCTCCACGGCGCTGCTGGCGCGGATGGTGACGAACCTGGTCCAGAACGCGATCGTCCACAACCTCGCCTCGCGCGGCACGGTGACGGTGCACACCGAGGCGCGGGCGGACGCGAGCGTGCTGCGCGTGGAGAACACGGGCCACCCGCTCCCGCCCGGGCTGGTCGCGACGCTCACCGAGCCGTTCCAGCGCGGTACCGAGCGCATCCGCACCGACGAGCACGCGGGCGTCGGGCTCGGGCTGGCCATCGTGCAGAGCATCGTCCGCGCCCACGACGGGGCGCTCGAGCTCGCGCCCCGGTCCGGCGGCGGCCTCGTCGTCAGCGTGTCACTGCCGCGCGGCGGTCACGCCGCCTCCTGGAAGTCCGAGGAGCGGGGATCGAGCGGGAGCTCGCCCGAGGCCCAGTAGAACGGGTCGACCGTCTTGTCCCCCAGCAGCTGGCGGCGGATGCGGGGCAGGTTCGCCCACTCCGGCACGTCCTCGAACGGCGTGTCGCGCGAGGTCAGCCAGCGGTAGCTGTAGGCCATGAACAGCGCGCGGCGGACGCGCTCGCCGAGGTTGTCGCGCCGGCGGTGCCAGACCCGGGCGTCGAACACCGCGACCGTGCCGGCGGGGCCGAGGATCGGCACGCCGTCGGGCTGGTCCTCGGTCGGGTAGCGCGAGGTCGTGTCCAGGTGGCTGCGCGGCACCACCTCCAGCGCGCCGTCATCGGGCGAGTCGACGTCGGTCAGATAGACCGCGACCTTGAGGGTGACGCGCGGCTGGTCGCGCCACAGCAGCCGCATGTCGCGGCCCATCAGGCCGTTGTCACGATGCCAGCGGTGCGCGCCCGTGGGCGCGTGCGGCGGATGCACGTCGAGGTGCGAGTGGTTGACGTACACGTTCGGTGAGAGCAGCTCCACCGCGAGCGCCAGCAGCGGCGGCCAGTCCACGATGGCGGCCAGGTCGGGATGCTGCGCCAGGCCGGACAGCAGGTGCAGCGGCTGCGGTGTGTCGGAGGTGCGAGCGGCGACTTCGTCGACTGCGTGCAGCAGCCTGCGGGCCAGCGGCCGGTCGAGCTGACCGACCACGGCCCAGCCTTCGTTCGCCACCGTCGTCGCCACCGCCGAGTTGAGGGAGGTCATGGCCTGCACTCAAACGTCCTCGGCGTTGCCGTCGCGTATGCCGATTTCGATACGCGGGCGATACGCGCTACGGCGCCTGGTCGATGCCGGCGATGACGATCACCGGCGCCCCGGGCGCGAGCGCACGGCCGTCGGCGCCGACCGGTTCGCGCCGGCTGATCCCGAGCGTGCGCCCGACCGCCTCGGCCTCCGCTCGATGGCCGGGCGCGTACTGCACGACTGAAGTGGTGCGCTGCTGGTCGGAGAACGTGTCAATGCCGCCTTCGGTGAAGCCGGCGGCGGCGAGCTCGCCGCTGAGCGCGGCGGCGAGCCCGGGCACGGTCGTGCCGTTCAGGACGGCGACCGTCACGTCGGCGGGCTCAACCGTGGCGACGGGCGTGGGCGTCGGCGTGGGCGTCGGCGTCGCGCGGGCGCGCCCGCTGCCGCCGCTCGGCCGCAGCGCCCCGTACGCCGCGGCGCCGCCGACCGCGAGCGCGGCGAAGAGCGCGATC
>NZ_JAPCID010000083.1 GCF_027587175.1 Solirubrobacter deserti | reverse complement strand
CGGCGGCGGCCACCCCGGCGGCGGACACGGCGGCACGCCCCAGAAGGTCCCGACCGCGGTCGGCTCCGGCGGCGCGGCCGCGACGGTCGACCTGCTCGCCACCGACGCGGCGATCGACACGCTGCGCAAGGGCGGCAACGCCGTCGACGCGGCCGTCGCGGCGGCGGGCGTCCTCGGCGTGACCGAGCCGTTCAGCGCCGGCATCGGCGGCGGGGGCTTCATGGTCATCCGGACGCCGCGCGGGCACGTGACGACGATCGACGGCCGCGAGACCGCGGGCGCCGCGATGCGGCCGGACTCGTTCTTCGAGAACGGCACGCCGCTGCCATTCGCCGACGCGCGCTACAGCGGGCTCTCGGCGGGCGTGCCGGGCACCGTCGCCAAGTGGGAGCTCGCCCTCGACCGCTATGGCAGCAAGCCGCTGCGCAAGCTGCTGCAGCCGGCCATCGACGTCGCGCGGCGAGGCTTCACCGTCGACCAGACGTTCTTCGACCAGACGACGCCGAACGTCGACTACTTCGACGACATCCCGAGCACCGCGGCGATCTACCTCGACCCCGACGGCACGCCGCGGGACGTCGGCAGCACGCTGCGCAACCCCGACCTCGCGCGCACGTACGAGTACATCGCCCGCTTCGGCGCCGACGCGTTCTACCGCGGCCCGCTCGCCCGCGCGATCGCGCAGGCGGCGCAGAAGCCGCCCACCGCCCCGACCGCCAACCACACGTGGCGGCCCGGCCTGATCACCGAGCAGGACATCGCGAACTACCGCGCGATCGAGCGCAAGCCGACCAAGGTCGACTACAAGGGCCTCGAGGTCTGGGGCATGGGCCCACCGTCCAGCGGCGGCTCGACCGTCGGCGAGGCGCTCAACATCCTCGAGGGCTACCAGCCGCTCGGCGCCGACCGCACCCAGGCGCTGCACCGCTACCTGGAGGCGAGCCGCTACGCGTTCGCCGACCGCAACAAGTACCTCGGCGACCCGGCCTACGTGAAGCCGCTGCCGCTGGACTGCCTGCTCTCGCAGCCGTTCGCGGACGTGCGCCGCGCGCTGATCACCGACACCGCCGTCAACGCCGCGGTGCCGGGCGACGACTACTGCGGCCCCGCGGGCGTCGCACCCGAGAGCATGGAAGGCCCGTCGACCACGCACCTGACGATCGCCGACGACGACGGCATGGTCGTCTCGTACACGTTCACGGTCGAGTCCACGGGCGGCAACGGCATCGTCGTCCCGGGCACGGGCATGCTGCTCAACAACGAGCTGACCGACTTCGACTTCAACTCGTTGACCGCGCCCAACCGGGCCCAGGGCGGCAAGCGCCCGCGCAGCTCGATGGCGCCCACGATCGTCACCCGCAACGGCCGGCCGTTCCTGGCGGTCGGGTCCCCGGGCGGCTCGATGATCATCACGACCGTCCTGCAGACGCTGCTCGAGCGGCTGGAGTTCGGCAAGGACCTGCCGGCGGCGATCGCGGCGCCGCGCGCGTCGCAGCGCAACGGCGCGACCAGCATCGCCGAGCCCGGCTTCGCCGCCGACAAGGAGGCGCTGCGGACGCGCTACGGACACGCGTTCGGCACCGACCAGGCGGAGATCGGCGCCGTCACCGGCATCGAGTTCTTCGACCGCGGCCGGATGCTCGCGGCCGCCGAGCCGGTCCGCCGCGGCGGCGGCTCCGCGCTCGTGGTCAAGCCGCAGCGCTGATGTGAGGGGATGGGTGGGCGCCGCGTTGCGGCGTCCACTCGCCTCGCTAGGGTCGAAGGCATGCTCGAGACGACCTTCGCGGCCGTCTCCGCCGAGCAGGTGCGCCTCACGTGTGGTGAGGAGCCGGGCTGGTTCTGTCGCAACGTCCTGGAGTGGACGGAGAACCGCACGCTGGCGGATGTGGCTGACTTCATCATCGGGAAACCGCTGACGATCCTCGCGATCCTGGTCATCGCGTGGCTCGTGAACCGACTGGCGCGACGCGGCGTGAAGAGCATGCTGCGCACGCTGAGTTCCGGCGCGATCCAGGAGCGCGTCGGCGCGATGCGCGCGGCGGCGCCCGCCGCGCTGCTGCAGACGCAGGAGCACTCGCTGCGCTCCGAGCAGCGCATCGACGCCCTCACCAGCGTCCTGCGCTCGCTGATCACGTTCGTGATCTACACGGTCGCGATCTTCATGATCCTGGGCGAGCTCGGGATCAACCTCGGCCCGCTGATCGCGGGCGCCGGCATCCTCGGCGTCGCGCTCGGCTTCGGCGCGCAGTCGCTGGTCAAGGACTTCCTGTCCGGCGTGTTCATCCTCGTCGAGGACCAGTTCGGCGTCGGCGACATCGTCGACCTCGACAACCAGACCTCAGGCGTCGTCGACGCCGTCTCGCTGCGCACCACCCGGCTGCGCTCCGTCGACGGCACGCTGTGGCACGTCCCGAACGGCGAGATCCGACGCGTCGGCAACCAGTCCCAGCACTGGTCGCGCGCGCTGATCGACATCGAGGTCGCGTACGACACCGACATCGACCACGCCGAGGCCGTGATCGCCAAGGTCGCGGACGAGATCGCGCGCGAGGACGCGGACGTGATCGAGCAGCCGGAGGTGTGGGGCGTCGAGCGGCTGGGCGCGAACGGCGTCGTGATCCGGCTCGTGGTCAAGACGCGCCCGTCCGAGCAGTTCCGCGTCTCCCGCGAGCTGCGCCGCCGCATCAAGGCCGTCTTCGAGCAGGAGGGGATCGAGATCCCGTTCCCGCAGCAGACGGTCTGGCACCGCGAGGCGCCGTCTAGAGCTTGATCGTGCGGTCCACGCGCACGGCCTCGAGCAACCCGCGGTCGTGCGTGACCAGCAGCAGCGTGCCGTCGTAGGACTCCAGCGCCACCTCGAGCTGCTCGATCGCGGGCAGGTCGAGGTGGTTGGTGGGCTCGTCGAGCACGAGGAAGTTGACGTCGGTGGCCATCAGCAGCGCCAGCGAGGCCCGCGTGCGCTCGCCGGGTGAGAGCGACCGCGCCTCCCGGTTGACCTCGTCGGACTCGAGCCCGAACTTGGCCAACAGCGACCGGGCTTCCTGCAGCGTCATCTGACTCTGCTCGACGAACGCGTCCACCAGCGTGCCGGCGCCGTCGAAGCCCGCACGGGCCTGGTCGAGCGTGCCGACGCGCACGCCCGGGCCGATCCAGCGCGTGCCCGCCGCCGGCTCCAGCGCGCCGATCAGCGCCTGGACGAGCGTCGTCTTGCCGGACCCGTTCGGCCCGACCAGCGCCACCCGTTCGCCCCACGCCAGCTCCAACGACAGCGGGCCGAGCGCGAACGAACCGCGCCGGAGCAGCGCGTCGTCGAGGCGCACGGTGACGTCGCCGGAGCGCTCACCGCCCCCGAAGCGCAGCTGCAGCTCCCAGCGCTTCCACGGCTTGTCCACCACGTCCAGCCGCTCCAGCGCCTTCTCCGACGCCCGCACCTTGCCCGCCTGCTTCTCCGAGCGCTCGGCGCGCCGCGCGACCAGCGACTTGTCGGGGTCCGAGCCCTTCGCCTTCTTGACGCCCGTCTCGGACCACTGGCGCTGGCGGTTCACGCGTTGGGTGAGCCGGTCGCGCTGGGCGGAGTACGCGTCGAAGCGCTCCTTCTCGTGGCGCGCGGCGGTCGCGCGCAGCTCGAGGTAGCCGGCCCAGCCGCCGCCGTACTCGGCCGCGGTGTGCGCGATCTCGTCGATCTCCAGCACGCGCGTGACGGTGCGGTCCAGGAACGCGCGGTCGTGGGAGACGATCACGGCGCCGCCCGGGCGCTCGGCGACGAAGCGCTCCAGGCGCGCGAGGCCGTCGAAGTCAAGATCGTTGGTCGGCTCGTCGAGCAGCAGGACGTCGAAGCGGCTGAGCAGGATCGCGGCCAGTGAAGCGCGCGCGGCCTGGCCGCCGGACAGCGCGACGGTCTCCAGGTCCAGCAGCGCCGGGTCCAGCCCGAGGTCGCGCAGGACGGTCTCCGCGCGCTGCTCGAGGTCGGCGCCGCCGAGCGCCAGCCACGCCTCCAGCGCCTCGGAGTAATCCTCACCCCCGCCTCCGGAGGCCAAGTCGGCGGCGGCCTTTTCCATGCGCGCCTCGCCGGCGGCCACGCCGGTGCGCCGCGCGAGGTAGTCCTGCAGCTTCTCGCCGGGCCGGCGGTCCGGCTCCTGCGGGAGGTAGCCGGCCGTGCCGGTGGTGAGCCGCACGTCCCCGGCATCGGGAGCGTCGACGCCCGCCAACAGCCGCAGCAGCGTCGACTTGCCCGCGCCGTTGGGCCCGACGACGCCCAGCACGTCCCCGGGCGCGACCGTCACGGACACGCCCGCGAGGATCGTCGCCGCCCCGTGCGCCTTGCTCACATCCCGCGCGATCAGCGTGCCGCTCACGCGAGAAGAGGCTAGTTAGTGCGCCGCGGCGGGCCGTTCCACGCGTAAATTGTGCGGATGCTGACGGAGGTGCTCGCCGCGTTCTGTGCCGTCCCCGCCCCTTCGGGTGCCGAGTCCGGGCTCGCGGACCTGCTGCAGCGGCGCTGGAGCGAGCGCGGCGCGGACGTCAGGCGTGACCGGGTCGGCAACCTCGTCGCGCGCGTCGGCGGCGAAGGCCCGCAGGTCCTCGTGCAGGCGCACATGGACCAGGTCGGCTACGTCGTGCGCTACATCGCCGACGAGGGCTTCCTGCTCCTCGACGGCTCCCAGGGCGACCGCCGCAACGGCCCCGAACGCCGGCACCCGGTCGGCCAGCCCGTCCGGGCGCTCACGCGCGACGGCAGCTGGCTGGACGGCATGATCGCGGCCAGCTCCGGCCACGTGCTGACCCCCGAACAACGCGAGAAGGACAAGCTCGCCTACGACGATTTCTGGGTCGAGCTCGGGCTCGGCTCGCGTGAGGCCGTGCGCGCCGCGGGCGTCCACATCGGCGCGCCCGTCGTCTTCTCCGCGCCGGTGCAGCGCGTCGGCGAGCTGCTGGTCGGCCCGAGCATGGACAACCGCGTGGGTCTCGCGCTGATGGACGCGCTGATCGGCACGGAGGACCTCGCGTGCGAGCTCTGGCTCGGCGCGACCGTGCAGGAGGAGAACGGCCTCCACGGCGCCCGCGCGCTCGCGCTGGCCGAGCGCTTCGACGCCGCCATCGCGCTCGACGTCGGCCTCGTCGGCGACATCCCGACCGTCAACGAGAAGGAGTTCGGCACCCGGCTCGGCGAAGGCCCGATCGTCGTCCACCGCGACTCCGGCATCGTCTACGACCGCACACTCTCCCAGCACCTGGTCGCCCTCGCCGAGCGCAACTCGCTGCCGATCCAGGACGGCCTGTTCGCGGGCTACGGCTCCGACGGCCTCGCCATCGCGCAGTCCGGCTCGCCGACGGCGCTGCTGACGGTCGGCTGCCGCTACACGCACACGGCGTTCGAGACGGTGCATCCGGGCGACCTGGAGGCCGCCGCCGAGCTGCTGCGGCAACTCGTCACCACGCCGTTTCCCGATCGCCCGTAACCGTCACCGGGATGGCTAGGTTGTTCGCCCGTGATCAACAGCCCAGACATCCTCCGGCTCATCCGCGACGGCGAGGCCGCGACCCGCAGCGAGCTCATGGACCACACCGGGCTCTCACGGACGACCATCGGGACGCGGCTGGGTGACCTCAAGTCCCGCGGGTTGATCACGGAGAACGGGAGCGCGGCTTCAACCGGCGGGCGCCCTTCGGGGCTGCTGGCGTTCAACGCCGGAGCGGGCGTCGTGCTGGTGATGGACGCCGGCGCGACGCGGACGACGCTCGCGGTCGCCGACCTCGCGGGCGAGACGCTGGCCGAGCGCTCCGAGTTCCGCGGGATCGACGCCGGCCCCGAGGAGACGCTGGCCTGGGCGGTCGGCGAGCTGAACGCGATGCTGGCCGAGCTCGGACGCTCGGCGCAGGACGTGTGGGCGGTGGGCGTCGGCCTGCCCGGCTCGGTCGACGGGCACGGGCGCCCGGTGAGCCCGGGCCTGATGCCCGGCTGGGATGGCTTCCCGGTCGCGGAGCGGCTGCGCGAGCACTTCGACGTCGACGTGCTGGTGGCCAACGACGTGAACGTGATGGCGCTCGGCGAGGCCCGCGCGCACGATCGGGGCGAGCAGATCGTCGTGCTCAAGGCGGGTACGGGCGTCGGGCTCGCGTACGTCGCCTCCGGCGTGATCCTGCGCGGCGCGCAGGGCGCGGCGGGTGAGATCGGGCACACGCGCGTGCCGGGCCACGACGACATCGAGTGCAGCTGCGGCAAGCGCGGCTGCCTGCAGGCCGTCGCGGGCGGGACGCGCATGGCGCAGCGGCTGAGCGCGGCCGGCATCCCGTGCGCGAACGCGGCGGAGATCGCGGCGCTCGCCCGCGGCGGCACGCCGGAGGCGATCGCGATGGTGCGCGAGGCCGGGCACGCGATCGGGTTCGTGCTCGCGACGGTGGTCAACATCCTCAACCCGTCGCGGGTGGTCGTCGCGGGCGACCTGACGGACGCCCGCGACTTCCTCCTCAGCGCGCTGCGGGAGACGCTCTACCGCGAGGCGAACACGCTGGCGACCAGCGAGCTCGAGATCTCACGGGCCCGGGCGGGAGCGCGTGCCGGCCTCATCGGAGCCACGACGATGGCCGTCGATCACGCGCTCAGCCCGTACTGATCGCTACTTGTCCCAGGGGCGGGCCGATCGGTTGCGGTGCCCGTCTCCCGGCCGGCCCTCGTCGTACTTCCACGGCTTGCCGTGTGGCTTGCGCAGGCTCAGCAGGTTCGGGATCACCTTCTCCTGCAGCTGCGGGTTGAGGTGGTCGAAGCCGATCACGCCGACCCGTCCGACGTCCGCGGTGAACCGCTGGAACCCGTACGCGGCCTCGGGATAGCTGGGGGCCTGCGACGTGCCGTAGTTGCGGCTCAGGCCGTCGTTCGAGTACACGGGGATCGTGCGCGTGAGGGTCGTGCGCCGCGGATACGTGTACGCGGACCAGGTGTTCGTCCCGTTCAGGTCGGCCCAAGCGATCTCCTTCGGCTTCGTCGGATCGCTGAAGTCGATCACCGAGGAGCCGC
The DNA here is from genome assembly GCF_027587175.1 of Solirubrobacter deserti. GTDB lineage: Bacteria > Actinomycetota > Thermoleophilia > Solirubrobacterales > Solirubrobacteraceae > Solirubrobacter > Solirubrobacter deserti. The sequence goes on along the minus strand of NZ_JAPCID010000083.1, from coordinate 16,372 downwards.
CGCGGTAGTACGCGTTGACCAGCAGGTAGCGGTCGAACGACGGCACCGGGATGCCGAGGTGCGACGAGCAGTACTGCCCTGGTCCGGTGCCGATGTTGTCGTTGGTGCCGCGCTGGATGCGGTACTCGGAGAGCAGGTCGCCCGTCTTGGTCTCGAAGAAGAACATGTTGCCGGTGGCGTAGGTCTTCGGCGGGCCGGGCAGGCCGGCGGTCTTGGTCGTCACCGTCGGGCAACCGTCGCCGAAGGACTCGTCGATGAAGTTGGCGACCTTGCCGTCCCAGCTGAACGTCGCCGAGTGCCAGAAGTCGACGTTGGGCTGGTCGTGCACCCACTTCGGGTTGGCAGTGTCGGGCAGGCCGGTGCGGTGATCGATCCGCCACACCTGCGCCTGCTCGCCGCAGGCCGCGCCCACGAGGCCGATGCCCGGGAACGTACTGAGGTCGTGGCAGCCGAGGAAGTTGTCCAGCGGCGCGGCGACGCCGTGCTCGGACACCGGCTTGTAGGTGCCGTCCGGGTCACCGGGGTAGACGACCGGCAGCTCGGTGAGCTCCTTCGCCTTGGACGGGTCGTCGAACGGGACCTCGACGATCTGGATCACGCCGTGGTTGATCTTGCGACCGGCCTGCTCGCCGAGCGGACCGCAGGTCGGGCCCTCGCCGAGCGGGTAGCTCGAGTTCATGACGTAGATCGACTTCGCCCGGCCGTGCTTGCCCCAGCCGCGGCTCGGCGCGGGCAGCAGCGTGTTCGTGTGCGAGCCGCAGTCCTGGTAGACGGCCGCGACCTGCTTCGGGTCGCGCGGGTTGGACACGTCGAAGACGCGGACGCCCTCCCACGTGCCGTCCGGGTACCGGCCCGTGGCCGGGTCCTTGCTCGCCGGGCCGGCGCCGCACTGCGAGCTGGTGAGCGGCGAGTCGACCGACAGCACCAGCGTGTCGGCGGAACCGTCACCGTTGCGGTCGAACACGGACGGGTCGCCCTGTGGGCCGTAGCACCGCACGTCCTTGACCAGTGCGGGCTTCGGCCGCGTGATGTCGAAGATCCGGAACCCGCCGTAGTCGCCGACGTACGCCAGGTTGCCCCAGAACGCGATGTCGGAGCTCGTGACGTGCGTGTTCGCCGGGTTGAACTCGTTCGGGCCGGTCTGGAAGTTGGCCCAGAACCAGAACTTGTGGCCGAACGGCTCCGTGAGCGGCGTGCTGCCGCCGAGCTCCTCCGGATCGTGGGCCACCGCCGCGGTCGCGGGCGTGGCCAGAGCGGCCACGCAGGCGACAGCCAGCACCTTCCACCGTCGATTCATACTTCCCCTCCCAGGGAATCGCGACGCGCGCCCCAATTCGCACATCGCTGCTTGTGCTGAACCGTACCTGAGAGCTTCATGAGACGCGACGGATGTCTTGTGCGATTGACGAGTCGTGGCGCTCAGCCACGCCGACGCGTTCAACCGGGTCGTTCGGGACTGCCCGGCGAAGTCGCCACGTAGCGCGCGAACTCGCGCTCGAACTCCGGCCACCACGACGGCCCGTCCGGCCCCGGCACGAGCCACGGCTCGTGCCGCCCGCCGCTCTCGTCACGGTCGTGCGGCCGCGGCCGCTGGGCGATCAGGATCCGGATCGCGGGGATCACCCCGACCGCGATGCACACGACGAGCCCGATCACGATCGCCGGCGTGAAATGCATACGGGAGGGATACCCGCGAGGGCGAGTGCTCGCGCGCCGGGACCCGCGTCGGCTTCGCGCGCTCCGGTGGGTAGCCCGCGGGCATGCCGGTCGCAATCGTCACTGGAGGCAACTCGGGCATCGGCCGCGCGTGCGCCGTCGCGCTCGCCCAACGCGGGTTCGACATCGGGCTCACCTGGCACTCGGACGAGGACATCCTCGCCGAGGTCGTCGCCGAGCTCTCGCGCCACGGCGCCCGCGTCGAGCACCGCCAAGCCGACTTCTCCACCGTCCCCGGCCCCGACGCCGTGATCGACGAGCTCGCCGACGCGCTGGGCGGGCTCGACGCGTTCGTGGCCAACGCCGCCGCCGGGCACTCCACGCCGTTCCTGGAGACGGACCTGGACACGTTCCAGACCGTCCTCTCCCTCACCCTGGTCGGCCCGTTCCTGTGCAGCCAGCGCGCCGCCCGCCGCATGGTCGACGCCGGCCACGGCGGCCGCATCGTCCACGTCACCTCGGTCCACGAGCACGTCCCGCTGGAGGGCTCCTCCGGCTACGTCGCCGGCAAGCACGGCCTCGGCGGGCTCACCAAGGTCATGGCGCTCGAGCTGGCCTCGCACGCGATCACCGTGAACGCCGTCGCGCCCGGCGAGATCGCCACCAAGATGACCGGCAACGAGGACGCCGACCCGCGCGGCGAGGACCGCCCGGGCATCCCGATGGGCCGCCCGGGCGACGCCCGCGAGGTCGCGGACGTGGTCGCGCTGCTGTGCTCGGCCGAGGCGGGTTACGTGACGGGCGCCTCGTACGTGGTGGACGGCGGCATGCTGCTCATGAGCGCGCAGGCGAACCAGTTAGCGATGGAGTGAGCGGACTCCGCCGTTCACGCGGCCGCGAGCGGCACCTCGGCCGGAGCCAGCGCGAAGTCGTACTCCACGCGGCCGCCCACCGGTCGGACGACGAGGTCCTCCTTGACCGCACCCGCGACGTCGCCGTCGAGGTAGTCGGAGCCCTCGAAGAACAGCTGGGTGATGAGCGGCTCGTGGCCTGGGGCGTCGACGATCAGGTGGATGTGGGCCGGGCGCCACGGGTGCCACTCGCAGGCGGCGACCATCGCGCCGGTCGGGCCTTCGTGGGGGATCGTGTACGGGGCCGGGAGGATCGTGTTGACCTCGTAGCGGCCCTCGGCGTCCGCGATGACCTTGCCGCGGAAGATGCCGGGCGGGAGGTCCGGGTGAAAGCCCGAGTAGAAGCCCTCGGCGTCGGCGTGCCAGACGTCGAGCACGGCGCCGGCGAGGGGCGTGCCCTCGGCGTCGGTGACGCGGCCGCTCAGGGTCAGCGGCTCGCCCTGCTCGTCCGGGCGGCGCGGTAGCTCGAACGGCGCGTCCAGCACGGGCGCGTCGGGCAGGTGGTACGGGCCGAGGATCGTGCCGGCGCTGCCGGCGCGGCCGCGGAACGCGTTGCGCTCGACCGTGGTCTCCACGAACACGTCGAGGAAGAGCGGCCACTCGCCCGCCTCGCCGACGTCCATCAGCCACTGCTTGGCGATCGCGTACTCCTCGTAGGTGACGTCGTGCTCGACGATCACGCCACGGATGGCGTCCAGCATGGCGCTCACGACGGTCTCGGCGCGGTTCATCTCTCCTCCTCGGTGGCGATGGCCGACGGGTGCGCGGCCAGCGCGGTGACGCGGATGTCCATGTAGGGAAACAGCGGCAGGCCGCTGACCAGCTCGTGCAGCTCGTCGGGCGTGCCGACGTTGAAGATGCTCACGTTCGCGTAGCGTCCGGCCACGCGCCACAGGTGCTCCCAGCGGCCGTCTCTCTGCAGCCGCTGTGAGTACTCCCGCTCGCGAGCGAGCAGCGCCGAGTGGTCGCCCGGCGGCAGGTTGACGGTCATCTCGACCATGAACCTCATCGGTCGATCCGGTAGTGCTCCAGCCGATCCTCGTCGATCTCGATGCCGAGGCCCGGCGCGGGGCGCGGGGCCATGCGGCCGTCGACGACCGTGGGCGGCTCGGCCAGCAGGTCGTCGGCGAGGTCGAGGAAGTTCGTCGCCTCCGCGGGCCGCCGGGCGGTGGCCGCGAACGCGGACGCGAACGCCACGGTGGCGAGTGCGCCGACCCCGCCCTCGTACTGGGAGCCGACGACGGCCGGCACGCTGCGGCCGAGGCACAGCCCGAGGATGCGGCGCGACTCGGTGAACCCGGTGCGCGCGACCTTCACGCTGACCATCCCCACCGCGCCGTCGTCGAGCTCCCGCGCGACGTGCGCGAGGCTGATGCACGACTCGTCGCCGACCAACGGGACCAGCCAGCGGTCGGCGAGGCGCGTGCGGCCCCGCCGGTCCTCCAGCGCGAGCGGCTCCTCGATCGCCGCGACGCCGAGGTCGGCGAACGCTTCGCCGGCGCGCAGCGCGGCGTCGTAGGCCCAGCCGCGGTTGGCGTCCACGTACAGCTCGGCCTCGGGCAGCGCCTCCCGCACAGCGGTGACCGCCGCGACGTCGGTGTCCACGTCGCGCCCGACCTTGACCTTGAACGTCCGGATCCCGTGACGGGAGCGCATCGCGAGCGCTTCCTCGGCCATCGCGGAAGGCTCTCCGAAGCTGACCATATGTGCAACCGAAACCTCGCCCGCGTAACCACCGAGCAACAACGCGCACGGCTGGCCGAGCAGCTGGCCGACGAGATCCCAGACCGCGAGGTCGATCGCCCCGCGTGCGACCCGGTCGCCGGGCATGCCGCCGCAGCGCGCCTCGATCAGCTCGGTCGCGAGCGGGTCCAGGCCCTCGAGCGCCGGGCCGAGCCGGTGGCGCACGGCCGCGACGATCGTCGCCTGCGTCTCGCCGTAGGTGTACGGGCGCGGCTGCGCCTCGGCCTGGCCGACGAGCCCGTCCGCGGAGTGCACGCGCACGAGCACGTTGTCCGCACGCTCGACCGCGCCCGAGGCGAACCGGCCCGGCACCCGGTAGGGCACCGAGTACGGGATCGCCTCGACGCGCGTGATCGTCGTCAGCGCGCGCGGGACCGCTACCAGCCCCACGACGGCCCCGGTTCCTCGTGGGGCGAGACGCGGCCGAACTCGCCGCGGTGGAACAGCAGCGGCTCGCCCGGCCGGCTGTCCAGATGCTCGACGAGCCCGAGGTAGAGCGTGTGGTCGCCCGCCTCGTGGTAGGCGTGCAGCGCGCACTCGACGTGCGCGATCGCGCCCGCCACGAGCGGCACGTCGCGCTCGTGGACGAACAGCTCGCCCGGTGACGGCAGCGGGCGCCCGGCGAAGTGCCACGCCACGCGCTCCTGGTCGCACGCGAGCACGGACACGCCGAAGCGCCGCGTGTCCGGCAGCAGCCGGTGCATCTTCGCCCGGTGGTCGATCGACACCACCACGAGCGGCGGGTCCAGCGACACCGACATGAACGCGTTGGCGGTCATCGCGTGCACCTCGCCGTCGCGCTCGGTCGAGACGACCGTGACGCCGGTGCAGAAGCGGCCCAACGTGCGCCGCAGCTCGGCCGGGGAGACCATCAGCTCAGGCGGCATGGGCCACCGCCAAGCGGGCGCGGAGGACGCTCGAGCTGATCTTCTCGTGCCCCGCCTCGCGCACGAGCGGGACGGTGACCACGTCGACGCCGAGCGCGCGCAGCGCGGGGACGTCGCCCTCGCGCCCGCGACCGAGCGCGAAGTCCTCGCCCACGCACAGTGCCTGCATGCCGAGGTCCTTGGTGAGGTGCGCGACGAAGTCCGCCGCCGACATGCCCATCAGCGCGCGGCTGAACGGGACGACGACCACGTCGTCCGCGCCTGCCCGCTTGAGCCGCGTCACCCGCTCGTGGAGCGAGCACAGATCCGGCAGCCCGGGCGGACGGCGCACCGCGTCCGGCCGTGGCGTGAAGGTCACCGCGGTGAGCCGCACGCCGCGCGCGCGGGCCTCGCGGGCGGCCTGCGCCACGAGCGCCCGGTGGCCGCAATGCACGCCGTCGAACGTGCCCGCGGTGACGACGCACGGCGCCCGGTGCGCCGCGAAGAGGGCCGTGAGCGGGTTGGCGGGCGCGGCCGCCGGGGCGGCGAGGCGGCCGCCGCGCTGGGACAGGGTCGGGTACAGCATGGCTAGGAGAGGAAGCGGTTGACGTCGGTCGGGTTGATGAGGTCCGGCGCGGTCCAGCCGTCGAGGTCGTACTCGGCCATGCAGGACTCGGCGAAGCCCTTGTAGGCGTCGGCCTGGCCGGAGGCCTGGGCGCTGAGGAGCACCTCGAGCCGGATGTTCTCGTGGTTGCCGGCGTAGTTGCGCTCGTACAGCTCGTGGCGGCCGCCGAACTCGGAGCCGACGGCGTCCCAGATGAGCTTCATGAGCTTCACGCGCTCGACGGAGTCGTAGCCGTTGGAGCCGCGGACGTAGCGGTCCAGCAGCGGGCGGATGTCCTCGTTCTTGAAGTCCACCGCGTGCGAGTTCATGTAGATCAGCGCCGAGCCGAGGTCCTGCTCGATGATCTCCTTGATGCGCGGGTACGCCTGGGTGGCGAACACGCGGTAGGAGAGCCCGTAGTCGAGCTTGGGGAGCACGGTGCCGCCGACCCACTCGTCGGGCGTGCGGGCCATCGCGTCCGTCAGGCCCCAGAACAGGTTGCGCCACGCGAGCACCTCGCCCACGCGCGCCTGCACGCCGCGGAAGTCCTTCGCGCCCGTCGCGTCGATGCCCTTGAGCAAGAGGCCGGCGATGAAGTCGAGCTTGACCGCGAAGCGCGTGCAGCCCTGGAACGTGAAGCGCGGGATGAACCCGGAAGCCGGGAAGAACGCGTTGATCTTGTCCACGTCGCCGTAGACGAAGACGTTCTCCCACGGGATCAGGACCTCTTCGAAGATCAGGATCGAGTCGTTCTCGTCCAGCCGCGAGGACAGCGGGTAGTCGAACGGCGAGCCCATGACCTCGGCGGTCATCTCGTAGGACGGACGCGAGATCAGCTTCAGCCCCGGCGCGTTCATCGGGACCGCGAAGATCAGCGCGAACTCCTTGGTCTTGATCGGCGCGGCGCCGTAGTGGGCGACGAAGTTGTAGTTCGTCAGGGCAGAACCCGTGGCCACCACCTTCGCGCCCGAGACGATCAGGCCCTCGTCGGTCTCGCGGTCCACGTGCACGTAGACGTCGCGCACCTCGTCGATCCCGCGCTGGCGGTCGATCGGCGGGTTGACGATCGCGTGGTTGAAGTACAGGCAGCGCTCCTGCGCGTCGCGATACCAGCGACGAGCGTTGTCCTCGTACGGCGCGTAGAAGTCCGCGTTCGCGCCCAGCGTCGCCAGGAAGGACGCCTTGTAGTCGGGCGAGCGGCCCATCCAGCCGTAGGACATGCGCGCCCACTGCGCGATCGCGTCACGGTCGGCCACCTGGTCCTCCGCAGACTGCGGCGCGCGGAAGAAGCGATGCGTGAAGCCGCCGTTGCCCGTGTCCGTCGGGCACGTCAGCACGCCGCTGAGCTGCGGATCGTGCAGGCCGTCGTAGAGCCGCGCGACCATCCGCGTCGCGTTGCGGAAGGCCGGATGCGTCGTCACGTCCTCGACCCGCTCGCCGTAGCAGTAGATCTCTCGCCCGTCACGGATGCTCTCGAGGTACTCCGCACCCGTCATCGGCAGCACGGTGGCGGGAGCCTGCGTCTCAACGGCCATGTCTCTCCTTCACGGTCGGGAACTTGGACCGGAAGGTACGGACGATTGAGTAACGCCTCAAGACGAATCTGCAACAGATTGAGACGAAAACTGTTACAAATTACGCACCCGTGGAGCTCCGCCACCTGAGAGCGTTCGTCGCCGTCGCCGAGGAGAAGCACTTCGGGCGCGCCGCGGACCGTCTGCACATGGCCCAGCCGCCACTGTCCCAGCAGATCCGGCGGCTGGAGTCCGAGCTCGGGGTGGAGCTGCTGCACCGCACGACGCGCAAGGTGGAGCTCGCCCCGGCCGGCGAGGTCTTCCTCGAACGCGCCCGCGCGCTGCTCCAGGACGCCGAGCAGGCCAAGGAGGACGCGCAGCGGGCCGCCCGCGGCGAGGTCGGCAAGCTCGCCGTCGGCTTCACCGGCTCGGCCACCTACGCCCTCCTCCCCGCGCTGGCCGCCGCGCTCCGGCAACAGCTGCCCGGCGTCGAGCTCGACCTGCGCGGCGAGCTCCTCACGCCCGCCCAGGTCCAGGGCCTCACCGAGCACACGCTCGACCTCGCCCTGCTGCGCCCGCCCGTCAAGCGCCGTGACCTCACGATCGAGGTGGTCGTCACCGAGCCGCTGGTGGCCGTCCTCCCCCAGCACCACCGGCTCGCCGAGCGCACCGAGGTCCCGGTCGAAGAGCTCAAGACCGAGCCCTTCGTCGCCTACCCCAGCCACTTCCGGTCCGTCCTGCACGACGCCGTCGAGCAGACGTGCGCCGCCCACGGCTTCAAGCCGAACGTCGCCCTGGAGGTGGCCGAGACCGCCACGCTCGTGAGCTTCGTCGCGGCCGGCATCGGCGTGTCCCTGGTCCCCCTCAGCGTCACCCGCTTCGCGGTCGTCGGCGCCGTCTACCGCCCGCTGGCGGGCGACCCGACCCGCGTCGAGCTCGCCCTCGCCTACCGCCACGACGACGCCTCACCCGTGCTCGCGCGCGCGCTCGAGATCGTCCGCCACGCGCTGACCACGACCGGTGTGTGAAAGTCCCGCCCACCCGTGCACGAGACCGACCTTCACCTGGAGCCCAACGAGGCCTCCGACCTCACCGTCATCAACGTCGCCAACCCCGGCTACGACCGCACCATGCTGACCGTCCTCGACGAGGCCCACGCCGAGGACGCGCTCGCCCTCCTGATCCACCAGGAGAACTGCCCGCTGGATGAGGGCTGGGAGGCGCGCCGCGTTCCCACCGAGCCCTCCACGGCCGACGACAAGACCGAGGACGCCGAGGCCTGCGCCACGCGCGACGGCTACGCCTACCTGCTCGGCTCCCAGTTCGGCAAGAAGACGGGCCCGCTCAGCGCCCGCCGCTCCTGGATCGCGCGCATCCCCGAGCACGACCTCGTCCATGCCGACAAGCCGACGCTCGAGATCGCCCGCCTGCGCTTCGGCCTGCACCGCGCCGTCAACGACGCCCTCAGGGGCACGGCCCTGCTGCCGCTCGGCAAGCTCGCCCGCGAGCGCTACATCGACGCGACGATCAAGATCGGCGTGAAGGAGAACAAGCGCTGGGCCGGCCGCGTCCAGCCCGAGGACCAGCCGATCAACGTCGAGGCGATGGAGTTCACGGCCGAGGGCTCGCTGCTGCTCGGCCTGCGCTATCCGGTCACGGCCGAGGGCCACCCGCTGCTCGTCGAGATCCTCCACCCCGAGACGCTCTTCGAGGACCCGGACGCCCTGCCCGAGCCCGGCCGCGTGTTCCACCTCCAGAACATCGGCTCAGCGGCCGCACCGGCGGGCTTCCGAGCGCTGGACACCCGGGACGGCCACAGCTTCGACGCGGTGATCGGCGACCTCGACGCCGCCAACAAGTCCGCGACCGTGCTCGAGGACCATCCCGAGGGCGGCGAGGCGGCGTCCGAGCACGTGCGCTTCACGGTGGCCGGCGAAGGCGCCGGGCTCACCGCAGAGTGCGTTCATCACTTCGGGGAGATCCGACGCGTCGAGGGCGTCGCGATCGACCACGAGGGCCATTCGCATTTCGTGATCGATGAAGAGGGACACGTCGCGTTGCGGACCCTCGTCGTCGAGTGACAACGTTCTGACACTGACCTTCGCTGAGGGTGCGAACCCGGCGGCGAGCGAGTACTGTCGCCCGCAATCTGAGCTTCGGGAGAAGGCTCGGGCCAAAGTCAGGGGGAAGTACATGGGAGTCCAGGCCCGTTGCGCGGTGGGCATCGCTGCGCTCGGCTTTTTTGGCGCGCTCGCGGGGAGCGCTCACGCACAGAACTCGCCGTTCCCGTCACAGAGCGAGTTCCAGAAGGTGCAGCTCAACGACCGTCCCGGCGAACCGATGAGCCTTGCCGTGCTGCCGGACGGCCGCGTGCTGCACACAGCGCGCACCGGTGAGGTGCGCATCCACAACCCGCGCACGGGCCTCAACACGCTCGTGATCAACATGGCTGACGAAGAGGAGAACCCGAAGGGCCTCTATCAGCACGACGAGGAGGGTCTGCAGGGCATCGCGATCGACCCGAACTTCGACGAGAACCGCTGGGTCTACCTCTACTACTCGCCGAAGCTGAACACGCCCGTCGACGATCCCGCCACGGGCGCCGCGATCAACGAGGGCAACGCTCCGGAGGACCTCACCTCACCCGAGGAACGCGAGCGCCTGAAGAAGTTCCAGGCGGACGCGCAGACGAGCTACCTCTTGCTCTCGCGCTTCAAGTTCACGGGCAATGAGCTCGACGTCGCGTCCGAGCAGGAGATCCTGCGCGTGCCGGCCGACCGCGGCCTCTGCTGCCACGTCGGCGGCCAGATCGACTTCGACTACCAGGGCAACCTGTACCTGTCGACGGGCGACGACACGAACCCGTTCTTCTCGGCCGGCTACACGCCGATCGACGATCGCGAGACCCGCAACCCCGCGTTCGACGCCCGGCGTACGTCCGGCAACACGAACGACCTGCGCGGCAAGATCCTCAAGATCCGCGTGCTCGAGGACGGCAGCTACATCCCGTCGCCGGGCAACCTGTTCCGCCCGGGCACGCCGCAGACCCGCCCCGAGATCTTCGCGATGGGCATGCGCAACCCGTTCCGGTTCGCGGTCAACCGCAAGACGGGCGACGTGTACGTCGGCGACTACTCGCCGGACGCCAACGTGCCGCTCGTCGGACGCGGTCCGGCCGGTCACGGCCGGTGGATGCTGATCCGCCAGCCCGGCAACTACGGCTGGCCGTTCTGCGTGACGCCGAACGATCCGTACACCGACTACGACTTCACGCCCGACGCCGAGCAGTCCGGCGAGGAGTTCAACTGCCGCGCGACCGTCAACGACTCGCGCCACAACACGGGCCTGCGCCGGCTGCCGCCGGTCATCCAGCCCGACGTCTGGTACTCGTACCCGGCCGGTGACTCCGGCCTGTTCCCCGAGCTGTTCAACCAGCGCGGCGGCGACGGCATCGGCCCGATGGGCGGCCCGGCGTACGAGTTCGACGCCGACAACCGCGCGGAGAACCGCTGGCCGCGCGTGTTCGACGGTCACCCGCTGTTCTACGAATGGTCGCGTGACTACGTGAAGGTGTTCCAGCTCAACCGGCCCAACGGCGGGCAGCTGCGCGACATCTTCCACCTGTTCGGCCCCGGCGGGATCGAGCAGGACAACCCGATGGACATGGAGTTCGGCCCGGACGGCGCGCTGTACTCGCTCGAGTACGGTGACGGCTTCTTCTCCGAGAACCCGGAGGCGCAGCTGGCCCGGATCGACTACGTGCGCCGCGGCGAGTACACGCCGGTGGTGAAGGTCAGCGGCACGCCGACGTCGGCGCTGGTCCCGCCGCTGACGGTGCGCTTCTCGAGCGCGGGCACGAACGACCCGGACGGTGACCGGATCGCCTACGCGTGGGACTTCGACGCCAACGGCACCGTGGACTCGCGCGTCGCGAACCCGACGTTCACGTACACGCAGCGTGGCATCTACGAGGCCACCCTGCGCGTCACGGACACCAGCGGGCGCAGCGCGTCGAGCTCGGTCCGGATCGTGGTCGGCAACCAGGCGCCGATCGTGGAGCTGCAGGTCGCGTCCACCACGCCGCCGTTCAACTTCGGCGACACGGTGAACTACACCGTGACGATCCAAGACGAACAGCCGGTCGACTGCTCGCGCGTGACCGTCGCGTACATCCTCGGGCACGACCAGCACGGGCATCCGCAGACGTCCACCGCGGGCTGCTCGGGCCAGATCTCGATCCCGATCGACGAGGCCCACGCAGGAGCCACCAACCTGCGCGGCGTGTTCGTCGCCACCTACACCGACCAGCCGGACGGTGAGGAGCCCCAGCAGGGGTCGGACGAGGTCGTGCTGACCCCGGGCCAGTAGCCACGTAGGAGTCGGGCGCCGCGAGTCATCGCGGCGCCCGGCGCTCCTCCAGGAAGGTGCGCTCGGCGACGTTGTCGGTGAGCTGCAGGGCGCGCTGGTAGGCGTCGGCGGCCTCTCCGTCACGGCCGAGCCGGTGCAGGAGGTCGGCGCGCGTGGAGTGCAGGTAGCGGTAGCCGTCCACGCCTTCCAGGGCGTCGACGGCGGCGATCGCGGCCTGCGGTCCCTCCACCTCCGCGAGCGCGACCGCGCGGTTGAGCGCGACCACCGGGGACGGCCACACGCGCAGCAGCGCGTCGTAGAGCTCGAGGATCTGCGGCCAGTCCGTCTGCTCGTAGCTGGGCGCCTGGGCGTGCAGCGCGGCGATCGCGGCCTGCAGCAGGAAGCGCCCGCGGCCGCCGGCGCGCAGGGCGGCGACGATCAGCGCGTCGGCCTCGGCGATGCGCTCGCGGTCCCACGCCGTGCGATTCTGCTCGGACATCCGCAGCAGGCGCCCATGCGCATCGGTGCGCGTGCCGCGTCGGGCCTCATGGCACAGCAGCAGCGCGAGCAGTCCCGCCGCCTCGCCGCCGGGCAGCAGCCCGTGCAGCATGCGGGCGAGGTCGAGCGCGCGGGCGGTCAGCTCGTCGCGCACGAGGTCGTCGCCGGCGGGCGCTGTGTGGCCGGTCGTGTAGAGCAGGTAGATGACGGTCAGCGCGGCGTCCAGGCGCTCTGGGAGCTCGTGCGGTTCGGGGACGACGTACGGGATGCGCGCCGCGGCGATCTTCTTCTTCGCGCGCGTGATCCGGGCGGCCATCGTCGCCTCCGAGATCAGGAACGCGTGCGCGACGTCGGCCGTCGCGACGCCGCACACGAGCCGCAGCGTGAGGGCGAGCTGCGCCTCGCGGGCGAGCGCCGGGTGACAGCAGGTGAACACGAGCCGTAGGCGGTCGTCGCCGATGAAGTCCTCGTCCGGCAGGTCGTCCTCGTCGCGCTCCAACAGCAGCGGGAGCTTGGTGTCGAGCGTCTTCGCGCGCGCCATCGCATTCAGCGCGCGGCGCTTGGCGACCGTCGTCAGCCAGGCGCCCGGCTTGTCCGGGACGCCGTCGTGAGGCCAGACGCGCAGCGCCTCCACGAACGCGTCCTGGACGGCCTCCTCGGCGAGGTCGAGGTCGCGGGTGACGCGCACCGTCGCGGCGAGCACGTAGGCCCACTCGCTCCGGTGCGCGTCGGCGACGGCCTTCAGAGGACCTGGAAGTCGAGCAACGGGACCACTTCCACGCCGCCCTCGACGACCGGGGTGAGCTTCGCGATCGCGAGCGCGGTGTCGAGGTCGCGCGCCTCGATCACGAACACGCCGCCGAGCACCTCCTTGGTCTCCAGGAACGGGCCGTCGGTGAGCTCGCCCTTGCGGATCGACGTCGACGTGTCCGGCGGCTGCAGCGCCATCCCCGCGACGATCCGCCCGCCGAGCTCGGCCGCCCGCTCGGGCATCTGCTCGTGGCGCTGCATGATCTCCGGCGGCAGATCCTCCGGCGCCACCCGCTCATACAGGAACACCGCGTACTGCGCCATCACGCCTCCGTCCTGGTCGGGAACCGGTGGGTCGTCGTGCCCACGGGATAGCCCCAAGTGTCGCGCCCGTAGACGCGGAACAGCACGTCCTCGCCGCGGACGCCCAGGAACGAGCGCGCGCGGTAGTCGACGACGCCCTCGATGCCGTTGGTGAGCGTGACCCGGTCGCCGGTCACGGCGTCGGCGGGGACGCCGAGCCGCTCGAGCACCTCGGCGAAGCTGCCCTCGAGCTCGTCGTCGGCCTCGTACTGCGCCTCGAGGCCGTGGAAGTAGCACGCGGCCTGGCCGAGCGAGTGCTGGTAGAGCGCCGTGTGCTCGCGGCACATCGCGAGCTGGACGTCGTACTCGGCCTCGGGGATCTCCGCGCGGTGGGTGAAGCGGAAGTAGGTGATCGCGCCCAGCGGCTCGAGCGTGATCTCGACCTCGTTGAGCCCGTCCCGCTCCTGCTCGGGGCGCGTGCGCGTGACGAAGTGGCGGTGCGGCTCCCAGACGGTGACGGTGCCGCCGCCCTGCGTGAGGCCGCGCTCGGCGCCGCCGACGCGGGGCTCGTACTCGATCGGCCACAGGTAGCTGGCGGAGTGGCGCGTGAAGGTGGCCCACACGGCCTGCGGGGACGCCGGCAGCTCGCCCTCCCAGGTGACTTCCCAGAGCTTGTTCATGTCTCCTCGACAAACGGGCACGCGCGAAATCGACAGCGCCGCCGAGATTTTTGAGAGGGTCGCGCGATGACCGACGCCGAGATCGAGTTCGAAGCCGAGTTCCACGGGGCTTCCGAGCCTCACGGGTTCGCCCTGTCGCTGCCGGGCGTGCCGGGACGCAAGGGCCTCGGCTGGCTGCGCGACCACCCGAGCCCGCGTGACTACACGGTCGAGCACGAGAAGGTCGCTCCGCTGCTGGCCCGGACGGCGGTGCCGGAGGGGGTCGCCCCGCCGGCCAAGGTCGACCTGCGCGAGTGGTGCTCGGGCGTCGAGGACCAGGGCGAGATCGGCTCCTGCACGGCGCACGCGGGCGTCGGCATGATCGAGTACTACCAGCGCAAGGCGTACGGGCGCCACATCAACGCTTCGCGGTCGTTCCTGTACAAGACGACGCGCAAGCTCGGCGGCTTCACCGGCGACAGCGGCGCGTTCCTGCGCACGACCATGGGCGCGATGGCGCTGTTCGGCGTGGTGCCCGAGAAGTACTGGCCGTACAGGATCGAGGCGTTCGACAAGGAGCCGACGGCGTTCTGCTACGCGTTCGCGCAGAGCTTCCAGTCGATCGTCTACTACCGGCTGGACCCGCCGGACGCGACGCGCGCGGACGTGCTGGGCGCGATCAAGTCCCATCTCGCCTCGCAGATGCCGGCGATGTTCGGCTTCTCGGTCTTCGAGTCCATCCACGACGGCAACACGGGCGAGATCCCGTACCCGACCGACAGGGAGGAGCTGGTCGGCGGGCACGCGGTGATGGCGGTGGGCTACGACGACGAGAAGCGCGTCAAGCGCCGCGGCAGCGCGAAGGAGACCAAGGGCGCCTTCCTGATCCGCAACTCGTGGGGCACGAGCTGGGGCGAGAAGGGCTACGGGTGGCTGCCGTACGCGTACGTGCGCGAGCACCTCGCCGACGACTGGTGGGTGCTCCAGCAGCAGGAGTGGGTGGACACGGGGCAGTTCAGGACGTGAGCCCGTTCAGCGTGTCGACCACTTCGAACGCGTCGCCGTCGCGGTAGAAGTCGACGGCGACGATCGTCGGCAGAAGCCGGCGCTCGTGCCGGCAGCGCGTGAGGCGCTCGGTGAGGAACGCGCTCGCGTTGACCTCGCCGGCGATGCTGCGGCGCGGCGCCGGCGACGTGTCCACCCAGTGGTTGACCAGCAGCAGCGAGCCGGCGTCGCCGCCGCGGTTCGGCGCGCAGGAGTCGGGCGCGGCGAGCTCGGCCGGGGTCGCGAACGCGTACGGGGTCTCCTGCGCGACCGTGTCCTGGCGGTGCATCCACGGCTCGTCGCCGGGCTGGTTCTCGATCAGCACGAGCACGCGCTCGTTGTGCTGGATGAGCTGGCGGAGCGTGGGCCAGGGCGGTCCGGCGGGGCCTTCGTAGACGTTGTGGATGAGGCCGCTGTCCCTGATCAGCCGCGCGGTGTCCTGCGGCTCGGTGTCGTCCTCGATCGAGAGGATCAGCACTTCCTCGGGGTGCTCGACGAGGAACTCGTGCACCTGTTCGAGCGCGTCGACGGCCTTGGTGGCGCCAACTTCGCAGAACGCGTGGCAGAGGAAGATCTCGCGCGGCTCATCCCCCGTGAAGCCGAGCCGGGAGCGCAGCCGCTGCGCGGTCTCGATGAACGCCTCGCCGAGCTCGAACGTGATCTTCTCGCGGCTCTTGGAGTCGTGGTCGAGGTCGGTCGCGACCCCGCGCGGCGTCTGGAACCCGTAGTGCGTGTCGATCAGCAGGCTCCGCACGCCGTCGTCGAGCTGCTGCGCGATGCTCGCGTTCTGCGCGGCGAACAGCCACCCGGGCTCTCCGTCCGCGGACATCGAGTTGTGCGTGCCGAGGAACACGACCTCGTCCAGCGTCCGGTCGCACAGCGCCGCGCTCCCGTTGCACCGGCCGACCTTGACGGGAGCGGCGCCGCTCGTCGAGAGCGCGAACGCGAGCGCGGCCGCGGCGACGCCGACCGCGCCGGCGGCCACCGCGGCCCGGCGCGGTGAGACGCGCCGGGGATGGCGCGGAGCGGAGACGCCGGCGGCGGGCGACGAGCGAGCAGCAGGCGGCGCCACGCGCCGCAGCAGCGCGGCCACGCCCCACAGGATCCCGAGCGCGCCGGCTGCCATGACGAGCGCGCGCAGCAGGGCGAGCGGCGCGGCGAGCGCGACGACACCGAACGCGATCGCGACGATCGCGCGGCCGGTCGGCGGCACGCGCTCGAACCCGCGCCGCGCCTGCGCGACGAGGGTCCCGGGCAGCGGCGGCCGCCACAGCGACGCGGCCGCGGTCGTCACGAGCAGCGCGCCCGCGCACACGGTCCAGCAGCGCACCGCGAGCGGGTCCAGCCACGTCTCCAGCGCGGCCCGCGCGGCGGCGTCGCCGGTGAGCACGCGCGGCCCGACCGACGCGGCGAGGCCGGCGAGCCCGGCGACGACGGCGACCGCCGCACCGAGCCGGATCGCGCCCGCGCGCCAACC
>NZ_JAPCID010000082.1 GCF_027587175.1 Solirubrobacter deserti | reverse complement strand
AGCCCACGTTCCGGCTTCCGGCTCCCCGCCTCGAGGCACAGGCGAAAGTGGTGTTTGTCGACGATTCCATCTCTTTGAGCTGGAGAGTCGCCCGCCGGATCCGCGCCCGCTATCGGACGGAAGCGATCGTGCGGGACGAACGGCCGGACACGCGCCGCCGCCAGCCGTCGTCAGCGTGGCGTCTGCTGATGGAAGACCAGCTTCCACTCGTCGTCCCGGAGCACGTACACGCTACTCATCAGGGCCGAGTATTCCTGTTCGTCCCGCCGAGCCACGACGCCGTAGGTCACTAGCGCGGTGTCCTCCGTGGGTTGGAACGATCGAAGGTCTTCTAATTCAAACGAGGACCAGGGAGGCCCGGACATCGACTTCAAGATCGCCGCACGCTCCCTCAGCACGAGTCCCCCCGGCAAGAGCATGACCACCTCGCGATCAAGGACTCGCTCATAGAACGTCCGCGCGGCCTCTCCGCCCGTGGACAGCGCTTTCCAGCCCTGTTCCTCAAGGGCACTCACCTGACTGTCGGACATCGGGATCTCCTTCGGTGCACTAGCGGCCACCAGGTCGCATTCCCCGGTCGTCAGACGAGCGAACATCGCGGCACTGCTCATGCGCGCAGTGAACCGCTCCCTCCGGTTCACACAGCAATCGGCACACGGCTGGCGCCGACCCTCATGAAGGGCGAACTTGGCAGCGTGCCCGCCCACCGGTTCGTCGCGCCCGCGCTATCGCAACGAGGCAGAGGCGAAAGTGGCGTTCTCCGACGGAACGAGCGTTTACGAGTGTGTGCCCGTGACATCCCAGTCGCCGTCGATGCGGAGCATCACGGCAGGATCAGGGTTGGCCGAGACTTCACCTCCGCGGCGTCTCCGCTGACCCGTACCCGCGTCACCTCAGCCTCGCGGAACTCCTCCCGCTCGCTCCTCGAGCGCCCTGCGCCCGACTCAGCGTCTTGCTCGAGCATCCGCACGCAGTTCTCAGTGCGGAAGGCCCGAGGATCGATACGAGCTCTTGAAGGTCCTCGACGAGCGGCAACATCCACGCGAAGGCCTCCCGCGCCCACGAAACTCCTCGGAGCGAGGGCACTGACCCAGTCTCCCCATTCCCGACGGACGCGCGCCTTTCGACGATTGCGCCACTTTCGCCTTCGCGTGGAGGGGTAGCGAACGAACGTCACCCCGGAGGCGACGGTTGAGCGTCATCCAGCCGGCACCTCACGACCGCTTCGCGTGAGTGCAGGAGCGTCGGAGCATGCCGGCGAGGAATCTCCGACCGACCGGAGCGCTCGCGCACCGTGTTCGTGCCGCCAGCTTGGGTCTATGCCACCCGGTCCGCGCCTGAGAGCGCCGAAGGACCAGAGATGTCAGGGAGGCGCTCCCGAGGGCAGGGTCAAAAGAACGCCGCGGCGCTCAAGCGGGAGGGCCGACTTGATCTCCGGGAAGCCAAGGAGGCGCAGTGCCACGGCGCACTCCTCAGCCTCCACGCCCCACCACAGAGCAGGCGCCGCGCCGGGAGGTGCCGACGCCGGCCGACTCCCAACGCCATTCCGTCTTCGTGCAAGCGCGCGAGCCCGTGACGTCGCGTCCGCGACCGGACACGAGTTGACAGACAGTCACACACGCGGAATAGTTGCTCGAGGGGTCGAATAGCGATCGGGGGAGAGCCCGTGCGTGTCCTGATGGTGCTGCTGCTGTTGCTGCTCGCTGCGCCGGCTTCGGCCGTGGCGCAGGAGGACACGTACAACGGGTCGCAGCTGTGGCTGCGGTACACGCCCGTGCCGGACGCGGAGCGCTACCGGGCGACGGTGTCGAACATCGTCGTGGAGAACGCGTCCGCGAATCCCGTGTACCGGCACACGGCGAACCTCAGCACCGAGGCGGGCGGGTCGGAGAAGCTGGTGCGTTCGTCGCTGGAGGCCGCGCGCGAGGAGCTCACGCGCGGGTTGTCCGGGTTGCTCGGGACGTCGATCCCGGCGGTCGAGACTGCGTCAGAGGGGTCCGTGGTGGTGGGGACGCGGGAAAGCTCGCCGTTGGTCGCGGCAGCGATTCCCGCGTCCGACCTCCTCGCGTCCGAGGGCTACGTGATCCGGTCCGTCGGCTCGCGCACGATCATCGCCGGCCGGACGGAGCTGGGCGCGCTGTACGGGACGTTCGCGTTCCTGCGGCTGATCCAGACCGCGCAGCCGATCGCGACTCTGAACGTGACGTCCGCGCCGAAGATCAAGCACCGGCACCTCAACTACTGGGACACCGAGCGCCTGTACGCGGGCAACAACGCCAACGGCACGGGCGGCCTCAACGGCGAGAACGGCGCGCTCTTCAACTTCGCCGCCACCGGCGCCAGCGCGGCGCGCAACCTGCCCGTGATCCTCGACCGCTACCTCGTCTTCGCGCGCGCGGTGGCCTCGCTCGGCATCAACGGCATCACGATCAACAACGTCAACGCCAACAACGCCTACCTGACGAACGCGTACATCGCGCAGGAGGCCGCGCTGGCCGACGCGCTGCGCCCCTACGGCGTGCGGCTGGCCCTGTCGGTGCGCTACGACGCGCCAACCGACAACCGGTTCGCACCCGACACGCTGACCAACGCGCAGCTGGAACCGGAAGGCGCCGCCTTCCGCAGCTGGTGGACGCGCAAGGCGACCCAGCTCAAGGCCTCGATCCCCGACTTCCTCGGCTTCACGGTCAAGGCCAACTCCGAGGGCCAGCCCGGCCCGCAGGACTTCGGCGACGACCACGGCGACGGCGCGAACGGGATCGGCGCCGCGGTCGCCGATCTGGGCATGAAGGTGTTCTGGCGCACGTTCGTCTACAACGCCGACGTCGACAACGACCGGCTCAAGCGCCCGCTCCTGGAGTTCGGGCCGATCGACGACGAGCGTCGCTTCGCGAGCAACGTGTTCCTGCAGACCAAGAACGGCCCGCTGGACTTCCAGGCGCGTGAGCCCGTGCACCCGATGTTCGGGCGCATGGAGAACACCAACCAGGCGATGGAGCTGCAGATCACGCAGGAGTACACCGGCCAGAACCGGATGCTCACCTACCTCGGCCCGATGTGGGAGGAGGTGCTGAAGACCGATACCGGCGGCGCGGGGCTGGTCGGCGCGGTCGTGGACGGGACGTCACAGGGGCACGCGGATTCGGCGCTCGTCGGCGTCGCCAACGTCGGAAACCACGAGAACATGACCGGCCACCATTTCGGGCAGGCGAACCTGTACGCGTTCGGCCGGCTCGCGTGGGACTGGACGACGGACTCGGAGACCATGGCGCGCGAGTGGGTGCGCATGACCTGGAGCCAGGACCCGGCGGTGGTGGACACGATCGTGGCCATGATGATGGGCTCCTGGGAGGCGCACGTGAGCCATCACACGCCGCTCGGCGTCGCGCACCAGTTCACCAACGACGTGCACTACGGCCCCAACCCCGGGCAGTGGTTCCAGCGCGACGACTGGAGCCCGGTCTACTACAACAAGGCCGACTCGGCCGGCCTGGGCTTCGACCGCTCGCCGACGGGCTCGAACTTCGTCGCGCAGTACCTGCCGGGACTGCGGGAGAAGTACTCGAGCATCGAGACCACGCCCGAGAACCTGCTGATGTGGTTCCACCACGTGCCGTGGGACCGGCGCATGGCGAGCGGGCGGATCTTCTGGGACGAGCTCGTCTACCGCTACCAGATGGGCGTCCAGTACGTGACCTGGATGCGCGAGACGTGGGAGACGCTGCAACCGGTGATCGGTGCGCGGCGCTGGGCCGAGGTGCGGGCCAAGCTCGCCCAGCACGAGGCGGACGCGATCACGTGGCGCGACGCGAACGTCAACTACTTCCGCGAGCACAGCGGGCGGCCGATGCCGGTGGACGGCGCGCCGCTGTCGCTGGCCGTGACGGTCGGCGGCGTCGAGCGACGCGGGTTCGACCTGTCGGCGTCCTCCTACACGGTGCCCGGGCCGATCACCGCGGTGCGGCCGCTGGACAGCGGGGCGCGGGCCGAGCTCGTGTCCCAGTCGGCCACCCAGGCCGTGGTCAAGGTGACCAAGACCGACTTCTTCGGGCCGCTGGTGAAGAACTACGTGTTCGACATCGTGCCGGACACGTCGCTGCGGTCGCTGCGCGTGAACCGGCGCGCGTTGACGCTGAAGCCGGGCGTGCTCAGCTACAACGCCCTGATCGAGCCGGGCGCATGGCCGGCGCCCGTGATCGACGCGGTGGCGACCGACCCGGCCGCGACGGTGAGCGTGGACGGGACGCGCGTGACGGTCACCAACGGGGGCGCGTCCTCGGTCTATGTGGTCAACGTGAACCGGGCCATCCGCGGCGGGGCGTGGTCGGTGGTGCGTCCGGACGACGCGCGCCGGCGCGTGCGCGACGACGGCGCGGTCGTGATCACGTCCCAGGCCGGAGACCTGCAGGGCGCGACCAACACGGCGCGCAACCTCGTGCTGCAGGACGTCAACGGCGACTGGGTGATGCAGTCGAAGGTCGTCTTCTCGCGGGCGCTCGCCGCCAACAACGAGCAGGGCGGGATCGTGGCCTACGCCGACGACCAGAACTACGTCAAGCTCGCCTGGGAGATGAGCTCGGTGACGCAGCCGATCAACAAGCTCCGGGTCGTGTTCCTGCGCGAGCAGAACGGCACGGCGCAGACGTTCCAGGTCACGGGTGCGGACGCGCAGCGGATCGTCGGCGCGGGCGGCGCGATCTGGCTGCGGGTGGCCAAGTCGGGCTCCACCTACAAGGCGTACTACTCCTCCGACGGCGCGATCTGGAAGTACTTCGCGACCACGTCGCTGAACGTCGAGCCGGCGCGGGCCGGGCTGCTGGCGTTCAACCGGGCCGGCACGTCGACGGATCTCGACGTCGCGTTCGAGGGGTTCCAGGTGGAGAGCGTCGGCGAGGTCGTGCCGACGCTGATCGCCGAAGCACCCGCGACGGTCGGCGGCACGGTGCCGGCGACGCTCGCGCTGACGGTCGGCTCGGCGTCGTTCCCGGCGTTCGTGCCGGGCGTCGCGGGCGAGTACACGGCCACCACGACCGCAACGGTGACCTCGAGCGCCGGCGACGCCGCGCTGAGCGTCAGCGGCGGCCACCTGGTCAACGGTGCGTTCTCGCTCGCGCAGCCACTCGGCGTGTCGCTCTCGCGAGCGGCATGGAGCGCGCCGACGTCCCGTGAGGAGGTGGGCGTCACATTCACGCAGGCGATCGGCGCCAGCGAGCCGCTGCGGACCGGGACATACTCGCGAGCGGTCACGTTCACGCTCTCGACGACGGCTCCGTAGCTCGGATTCTGACCATCCCGGTTCTGGCGAGCCTGCGCCAGAACGGGGTGGTGTTAGCTTGTCGCCATCCGGACTTCTTACGGGAGGAGAACGAATGGATGATGTGAATCGCCGACGGTTCCTGGGGGCCGCGATCGGCACAGGAGCGGCGGCGGCGGCCGCGGGAGCGTGGACTCCGGCGGCGCGGGCCCAGCAGGGCGGAGGCGGCGGTGGGCGGCGCAATGTGCCGAACAACCGCATCGGCATCCAGCTGTACTCGCTGCGGCGGTTGATGCCGAACAATGACCGGCAGGCGGTCCGCCGGATGTTCAACTGGCTCGGTCGCGCGGGCTACACCGAGGTCGAGATGGCCGGCTACTACGGCTTCACGGCGCAGCAGGTGCGCAACTGGGTCGACGCCGCGGGCCTGCGCGCGGTGTCCGGCCACGACGGCTTCGACCTCAACGCGCCCGACGGCCAGTGGGAAGCGGCCTACGAGAAGACGCTCGAGGGCGCCAAGACGATGGGCCAGCAGTACACGGGCCTCGCGTGGTTCCCCGGCCCGTACACGGCCGACTACTTCCACCACCTCGCCGAGCGGATGAACAAGGCGGCCAAGATGGCGTCCGAGGCCGGGCTGCAGTTCTTCTACCACAACCACGACTTCGAGTTCTCGAACAAGGATGAGGCGGGCAAGCCGCTCTACGACATCCTGCTCAACGAGACCGACGCGAACCTGGTCAAGTTCGAGCTCGACCTGTACTGGATCGTGGTCGGCGGCGAGAGCCCGATCGACTATCTGTCGCGCGACCCCGCCCGCTACCCGCTCTACCACGTGAAGGACAAGACGTGGAAGGACCGGCCGAACGAGCAGGACTGGGAGGACGTCGGCCCTGGCGCGATCGACTTCCCGGACATCTTCGCCGCAGGCCATCGCAACCGGCTCGACAAGCACTTCATCATCGAGCACGACTGGCCGCTGCTCTCGCATCCGGATGACCCGGACGCCGAGTACAAGACGGCGCAGACCGGCTTGAACTACCTGCGCGAGGTGCGCTGGTAGGGACCTGCGGCAGAATCGGGGAGTGACCGAAGCCGAGCTGATCGAGCTCCTCACGGAACTCCCCGATACTGACGTCCTCACGGCCGACGAGGCCAGCGGCGCACCGGAGATCGCCTGGGGCGACACGTTCGCGACCTACACCGGCGCCAAGCAGCCGTTCGCGACGATCGTGACCAAGGACTACGGCGACTTCGACGCCGCGTCGAAGCTGAACCGGCCGGGCGTGTTCCGCCTCAACGTCGCGGTCGGCCGCGAGCGCTTCACCGAGCTGCTCGGCTACGCGCCGGGCGCGGTGCCTCCTGGGATCGACTACACCGCGTTCGACGTCGTCCTCCCCCACCCCGTCTACGCGCCGCAGGCCTTCGTGTGCGTGCTCAACCCGGGTGAGCAGGCGCGCCAGCTGATCGAGTTCGCGCACGCCCGCGCGGCCGCCCGCGGCTGAGTCGGCACGCTTTCGGCACTGATTCGTTGCACCCGCGTCTTGTTCCGCGACAGCGGAACGCGCGATCGTTCCGGGCATGCCCACCAATTGGTCAGTTGAGGCCCGTATAGGACCCAAAGTGACCGTCGACCCGGTGCAGGCGCTGGCGAAGTTCGCGGCCGGGCAGTGGGGCGTCGTCTCGCGCGCCGAACTGGCGGCCTGCGGCCTGAGCGACAAGCAGGTGAAGCGAATGGTGGCGCGCGGGCACCTGCACCCCCTACACCGGGGCGTCTATGCGGTGGGCCATCGCAACGTCGTCACGGAAGGCCGCTTCCTCGCGGCCGTGAAGGCGTGCGGCCCGGAGGCGGTGTCGAGCCACCACGCGGGCTGCTGTCTGCGCGGCTGGCTCCGCTACGACGGGCGCCCGATCGACGTCACGGCGCCGACGAAGCGCACGCGCCCGACGATCAAGACGCACCGCAGCGAGCTGGTCGAGCGAGTGATCGTCCGGCAGATCCCCACGACGCCTCCGCTGCGGACGATCATCGACCTCGCGCGCGTCGAGGAGGAGCGCACGGTCAAACGAGCACTGCGAGCCGCCCGCTTTACCGAAGCCGAGCTCCAGCTCCTCCCCCGCACCGGGCTGCTCGGCCGCATCCTCGATCTTTCCGCTGCGCCGACCGCCAGCGGCAACGAAGACGAGGTCCTCGACCTCGTCCTGAAGGCCGGCTTCACCCATCCGCTCGTCAATGCCCGATACCCGGGCAGCGGCTACATCCCGGACCTGTGGTGGCCCGAGCAGTGCCTGCTCGTCGAAGTCGACAGCCTCGAGTGGCACAGCGACCCGCTCGCCCAACGGGCCGACCTCGACCGGCAGGCGTGGCTCGAGGCCAAGGGCGAGCGTGTGCTCCGCACGACCAGGGCCCAGGTTCGACGGGACCCCGCGCGCTTCATCGCGCGACTCCGAGCGGCCGGAGCCCCGCTGCGTGGGGCCTAATCCTCGGGGACCGCGCGGGCGCGGCTCGGGGCGACCCGCGGCGGCTCGTTGGGCATCTTCGGATAGACCGGCGGCCACGGGGCGTCGAGCAGGCCCGCGGCGGTGTCGCGCTCGTGCCACTCCAGCAGCGGCTCGAGCGTCTGCGGGCCGATGTCGATCCACGGGTCGCCGTCGCGTTCCAAGCGCTCCAGCACGACCGGGATCGTGAGGTCGTCGGGGTGGATGTCGTCGAGCTCGTCCCAGCGGATCGGCGCGGACACCTGCGCGCCCTTGCGCGCGCGGACCGACCAGGCGCCGAAGACCGTCTTGTGGGGCGCGTTCTGGTTGTAGTCGACGAAGATGCGCTCGCCGCGCTCCTCCTTCCACCAGGCGGCGGTGAGCAGGTCGGGTCGCCGGCGTTCGAGCTCGCGCGCGACCGCGACGGCGCAGGAGCGCACCTCGTAGGGCGTCCAGCGCGGCTCCAGGCGCACGTACACGTGCAGGCCCTTGCTGCCGGTGGTCTTGGCGTAGGACGCGATGCCGAGCTCGTCGAGCAGGGCGCGCAGCTCGCGCCCGGCCTCGCGCACCATCTCGAAGGTCGTGCCCGGCATCGGATCCAGGTCGAGCCGCAGCTCGTCGGAGTGCTCCTGGTCGTCGGCCATGGACGGCCACACGTGAAAGCCGAGGCAGGCGAGGTTCACCGCCCAGGCGACGTGCGCGAGGTCGGCGATCACGAGCGCGCGCGAAGGCGTGCCGTTGACGGTCTGCACGATGGTCGTCGCCAGCCACTCGGGTGCGTTGTCGGGCACGCGCTTCTGGAAGAACGACTTGCCGGACGCGCCCTGCGGGAAACGCTGCATCAGCACCGGGCGCCCGCCCATCGTGCGCAGCAGCGGGTCGCCCACGGCGGCGTAGTAGCGCACGAGATCGAGCTTGGTCTCGCCGCGCTCTTCGAACAGCACCTTGCCGGGGCTCGTGATGCGCACCTCGCGCCCGCCGAGCTCCAGGATCTCCGCTTCATCGGCCACGATCGTCACGGTACCGTCGCGACGATCAACACGGAGTTCCCGTCGGGATCCCAGACGCGGAACTGCGGCGGGGAGCCGGCCAGCGGCGCGCCCGCCCACAACACGACCTCGCCGCGAGCGAGCGGCGCCTCGTCGACCCGCGCGCCGCGCTCCCGGAACGTCGCGAGGTCGCCCGGCACGTCGTCGCTGCAGAGCGCGATCCCGGTCTCCACCCCGGGCGCGTCCGAAGCCACCAGGCACAGGCTGATGATCTGGCCGGGCGGCGCGACCTCCACCCAGCGCTCCCCGCTCTCGTACGTGAAGTCGAGGACCTTCTCGAGCCCGAGAACCTCGCTGTAGAACGCGATCGCCGCGTCCTGGTCGCTGACGGGCACCACCACGGTCGAAAGCTCTGTGATCGGCATGTACAGCACAGACCGGGCACAGCCAGCAAACTCATCGTCATGAGGCTGCGCCGCGCCAAACCGGAATTCGACCTCGAGATCCCGGACGGCTTCCCCGTCTATCACGACACGGACGGGTGCGACCTGATGCTGTGCATCGGCGCGCCGCTCGGCGACCCGCAGGCCACGGTCATCGGCGTCACCAAGGGCGAGCGCGCCGCGTCGCGGGAGGAGCACGTCGCGCGCGTCCGGGCCGCGCGCCCCGAGGCGCAGCTGGTGGACGAGGCGCCCATGCCGCTCGCGGGGCTCGAGTCGTGGTGGACGATCGACACGTCCGTGGTCGCGCAGGACACGCTCGTGCGCGACTCGTGGATGCTCGTGCGCAGCGGCGTCGGCTGGACGGTCACGGCGCAGCTGCCGTGGACGCAGGTCAACCGCCAGCGCAAGGGCGCGATCGCGATCGTCTCGACCCTGCGGTTCCTGTGACCGCCTTCGCGCCGGAGACGGGCATGCTCACCGCCTCACGCGGGCTGATCAACGCGCTCGTGCAGGCGACGGTCACGGGTGAGGGCGACACGCTCGCGGTCGACGCGCTGCTGGCCGAGGTGGGCGCGGGCTCGCTCGCCGCGCCGCACCCGGCGCTCGCCGCCGCGCTGGAGCCGCTGACCCGGCCGATCATCGGCGTCCGGCTCGCGAAGACCGGGTTCGTGATGCCGGGCTGGATCGGCGAGGGCCGGTTCACGCTGCACGTGCATCGGCGCCCGACGGGCGAGGACGACCAGCTCGTGTCGATGCCCGCCGGCCAGCTGCTGCACTTTCTCGTGTGGCTGCTGGACGTGGGCCCGCGTCCGCGCGACCCGCGACCGCCGGAGACGACCGTGCCCAGCGAGGCGCTCAACCGCGCGATCGCGTTCCAGCTCGGCGACCGCGCGACGACGGGCCTGCTGCCCGAGCCGCTCGACGCCGCGATCGCCGGCGGCTTCCGGGACTGGTGGCTGGCGTCGGCGCGCTGGCCGGCCGCACCCGACCGTCCTGGCAGCTTCACGGTCGAGGTCATCGACACCGACGCCGGCCTGTGGAGCGTCGAGCAGCGCGAGGACGGCACGGCGGTGGTGCGCCCGCTCACCCCGCTCGGCACGTTGCTCGCGCTCGCTGAGCTCGTCCCCGACAACGACCTCGTCGACCAGACCGCGCCGCGGCTGCCGGTCCAGGACACGCCGATCGTCGGCGGCCAGGTCAAGTGGGTCGGTGATGCGCTGCGGTAGCGGCGCGGTCGAGCTCGGTGTCGGCGAACGACTTCGGGTCCTCGACCGGCTCCAGGTGGGTGAAGATCGTGGCGTGCGGGAGCCGCGCGCGCAGGTCGTCCTCGAAGCGCTCGACCAGGTCGTGGCCGTGCTGGACGGTCCACGCGCCCGGCACGAGCACGTGCACGGACACGAACGCGCGGGAGCCGGCCTGGCGCGTGCGCAGCGCGTGGAAGTCGATGCCCTCGTGCTCGCGGAAGGCGGCGATCACGGCGTCGATCTGCACGCGGTCCTGGCGGTCGAGCGCGCGGTCCATGAGGCCGCCGACCGAGCGCCGCACGAGCGCCCCGCCCATGACGACGATGTTGACGGCGACGGCGAGCGCGATGAGCGGGTCGAGCACCTCCCAGCCGGTGAGGGCAACCGCCGCGACGCCGGCGATCACACCGACCGACGTCCACACATCGGTGAGCAGGTGCCGGCCGTCGGCCTCGACGACGATCGAGCGCTCCGCCCGCCCGGCCCGCAGGAGCACGACGCCGACGGCGAGGTTGATCAGCGTCGCGCCCGCCGAGACGGCGAGGCCCAGCCCGGCGCTGTCGATCGGCTGGGGGTCGAGCAACCGGCCGAGCGCGGCGATGATGATGCTCACCGCCGCGACGAGCACGAGCGTCCCCTCCACGCCCGCCGAGAAGTACTCCGCCTTCTGGTGCCCGTAGGCGTGCTCCTCGTCTGCGGGCTTGCGCGCCCAGCGCAGCGCCGCCATCGCCACCACGGCCGCGACGAGGTTCACGACCGACTCGGCCGCGTCCGAGAGCAGGCCGATCGAGCCCGTCAGCAGGTAGGCGACGGTCTTGAGCGTGATCGTCGCCAGCGCGGCGGCGATCGACAGCCACAGCAGCCGGATCAGCCGGTCGGATCGCACCCGGTGACGGTACCCGTCAAAGCAGCTTGAGTGTCAGCCCGGTGGCCGCCAGCAGCGCGCCGGCGCCGACCAGCAGCGCGATCGAGAGCCCGTCGGCGTAGGCAGCCGCGCCGCCCTGGGTCGCGTGCGCGATGACGATCGAGCCGAGCGCGGCGACGCCCAGCGTCGCGCCCACCTGGCGGCCCGCGTTGTGGATCGCGGACGCCATCCCGGTGCGCTCACCGGGCACCGACGAGACGGCGGTCGCCGTCGTCGGCGGGAACGCGACGCCGGCGCCGGCGCCGATCAGCAGGAGCGCGAGCCACAGCTGGGCCGGGCCGTCGTCGCCCCCGATCCGGCTCAGGACGACGCTGCCGGCGGCGGCGCAGAGCAGGCCGAGCGCGATCAGCGTCCGCGGCCGGATGTGCGCCGTGAGGCGTCCCGAGACGGGCGCGAGCAGCGCCACCGCGCCGCCCAGCGGGAGCAGCGCGAGGCCGGTCTGCAGGGGCGTCAGCTCCCGGAAGGTCTGCAGGAACGCGGACAGGTACACGGTCGTGGCGAGCAGGACGAACATCACGGTCGCGGCCGCGAGGTTGGCCGCCGCGAACGCGGGTGCGCGCAGCAGGTCGAGATCGATCAGCGGCGCCGGGTGCCGGCGCTCGGCCGCGAGGAACGCGGCCAGGGTGAGCGCGGCCAGCGCGAAGCTGCCCAGCACCTCGGCGGACGTCCACCCGCGCGCCGGGCCCTCGATGAGGCCGAACACGAGGGCGCCCAGCGCGAACGTGACCAGCAGCGCGCCCACATGGTCGAACCGGTGCGCGGGCCGGGCCGGGCGGTGCTCGGGGATCACGCGCACGGTGGCGAGCGCGAGGCCGGCCGCGACGACGACGTTGACGCCGAACGCCCACCGCCAGCCGAGCCCGGACACCAGCGCGCCGCCCAGCACCGGCCCGATCGCGACGCCGAAGCCCGACGCCGCGCCCCAGAACCCGATGGCGCGGGCGCGCTGCACCGGGTCGGTGACGTTCGCGGTGAGGATGGCCAGCGAGGCTGGGAGGATGAGCGGCGGGCCGAGGGCCTGGACCACGCGCGCGGCAATCAGCACCGACGGGTTCGGCGCGAGCGCGCTGCCGAGGGCGCCGAGCGCGAACAGCGCGAAGCCGGCGATCAGCGCGCGCCGCCGCCCGTAGCGGTCCGAGAGCACGCCGCCGGCGACGAGCAGGGCCGCGAACACGAGCACGTACGCGTCGACGATCCACTGCTCCTGCGTCGGGGAGGCGTGCAGGTCGGCGCTGAGCGGCGGCAGTGCAACCGCGATCAGGTTCGCGCTCGCGACGCTCATGACCTGCGCGATGACGAGGATCGCGAGCATCTACAGCTTCAGCTGCTCCAGCACGGGCGCGACCTCGTCGGCGGGCGCGGCGCGCAGCGGGCGCGGCAGGTTCGGTTCGCTCGTGAGGCCGCGCAGCGCGGCGGCGGTGGCGACGACGCGGACGCTTCCGTGGCGGCGGAACAGGTCCCACAGCGGCTCGAGGTCGGCGCCGTCCATGACCGCTCGCGCCGCCTCCGGGAACAGGCCGCCGAGGACGCTGAACCAGACGTCGGCGCCGTTGGCGAGCGCTTCGGCCGCGAACCAGTCGCCGCTCACCCCGAGCCTGACGTGAGCCGGGACGAGCTTGCGCAGCGTCGCGATGCGCTCGCCGCCGGGGAGCTTGATCGCGCCCACGTGGGGCAGGTTGGCGATTGCGGTGTGGAGCTCGTCGCTGAAGGTGAAGCCCGTGGTGGTCGGGTTGTCGTAGACCGCGAGCGGGATCGAGATCGCGCGCGTGACGTCCTCGAACAGGCCGAAGACCTCCTCGTCGGTGAGCCGCTGGTAGGAGACCGGGGCGAGCAGGAGCCCGTCGGCGCCGGCGGTCTGGGCGTCGTGCGCGTGCTGGAGGACGTCGCGCGTGCGCAGCGCGCCGATTCCCACGATCACCGGCTTGCCCTGCGCCGCCTGCACCGTGATGCGCGCGACCTTGGCTCGCTCCTCGCTGGTGAGGTACGCGTAGCTGCCGGTGCTGCCGAGCGCTGCGATCGCGTCCACGTCGGCCGTGGCGAGCCGCGTGACCAGGCGCGTGAACGCAGCCTTGTGGATGCCGTCCTCGTCGAGCGGCGTGAGCGGGAAGGCGCTGAGTCCGGTGAACATGGCGGGGCTCATTTCGTGGCGGAGTGGAGGGCGGCGACGAACGCCTCGGCCTGGCCGGGCGTAAGGGTCGAGGTGGTGACGCGGACGGCCTGGCGCGGCGGGCCGCCGACGGCGAACGCGGACGACGGGCGGACGAGGAAGCCGAGGGCGGCGAGCCGCTGGGCGACGAGGTCGGCGTCGCCGGGCACGTCGACCCACACGTTGAGGCCGTCGGGCGGGATGGAGACGCGCGGGCGCGCCGCGTCGTGCGGGGGCGGCGACGGGCCGTCCGGCGGCGACGAGCCGTTCAGGCCGGACGGAACCGCCGCCCCCGCGCGGAATCTGCGCGGCGCGAGGCGGACGGCCAGCAGCGCGGCCCGTTCCGCGTAGGCCCCGCGGGCGCGCGCGACGAGCGCGGTCGTCGCCGGGTCGGCGAGCAGGTCGCGCGCGAGGCTCTGCAGCAGGTGACTGACCCAGGCGGGCGCCAGGCGCGCGTGCATGCGGGCGGCGGTGCGCTCGTCGGTCGCGACGACGGCCACGCGCAGGTCCGGGCCGAGGAACTTCGTCACCGAGCGGACGAGGGCCCAGCGGGCGGTCTCGGGGGGCGTGCTGCGCACGTACGGGCAGCTCGACAGCGCGGAGAAGTGGTCGTCCTCGATCACGAGCACGTGCGGGTGGGCGGCGAGGACCGCCCGCAGCTGCTCGGCGCGCGCCCCGGTCACCGCCGCGCCCGTGGGGTTGTGGGCGCGCGGCGTGACGACGACGGCGCGGGCGCCGGCGCGCAGCGCGGCGTCAAGCGCCGCCGGGCGCATGCCCTCGGCGTCGACCGCGACGGGGACCGCGGTGAACCCGTTCAGGCGCAGCGTGCCGATGTGCGCGAGAAAGCACGGGTCCTCGACCGCGACCGCGTCCCCGCGCGTGAGGTGCACGGCCAGCACGCGCTCCACCGCGTCGACCGCGCCGTGCGTGACGACGACGTCGAACGCCCGCTCCAGCTCGGCCTCAAAGCGCTCGCGCGCCCACCGCACCAGCCCCGGATCCTCGGCGGTCACGCCGTACAGGACCGGCTCGTATACGGCCCGCCACGCACGCAGGTCCGGTA
Source organism: Solirubrobacter deserti (assembly GCF_027587175.1). Classification (GTDB taxonomy): domain Bacteria; phylum Actinomycetota; class Thermoleophilia; order Solirubrobacterales; family Solirubrobacteraceae; genus Solirubrobacter; species Solirubrobacter deserti. The sequence continues at coordinate 9,526 of NZ_JAPCID010000082.1, read as the reverse complement.
GCAACGCCGGGTCGGGGTTCCCGCTCGCGAGGTCCACCGGGGCGCCGAGCCCGCGCGGCCCGGCCGCCCCCTCGCGCTCGAGCTCCGGCACGTCCGCGATCGCGGTCCCGCCGCGGCCGTGCGTCTCCGCGACGCCCGCCGCGACCAGCTGCCGGTAGGCCGCCGCGACCGTGTTGCGGTTCACACCGAGGTCGGCTGCCAGTGCCCGGATCGGCGGCAGCGTCGCGCCCGCGACCAGCGTCCCGACGCTCACCAGATCGCGCACGCTGCCCGCGATCTCCTCCGCCGTGTGCCCGCTGATCCGTGTCATCGGCCGCTGATCATATCTTTGTCCTAGGACAAAGTCGAGCGATCCCCCACCACGCGAGTCGAAAGGTTCCGTTAAGCCGGGGCCCTAAGCTGCCGGTGCACACATGAGTCGCCGCTCCCCCGGTCGATGACCGACGACCCCAGCTGTAGTCCCAAGCGCGTCCCCCTGCGGGAGGGCGCGCGATGATCGAGGTCCTCCTCATCCTGGGCGCGCTCGGGCTCGTCGTGGCGTGCGGCGCGTTCGTCGCGGCCGAGTTCTCCTTCGTGACGGTGGACCGCGGCTCGGTCGACCGCGCCGTCGAGGCGGGTGACCGCGGCGCCCGCGGCGTCCAGAGCGCGCTCCGGACGCTCTCGACCCAGCTGTCGTCCGCGCAGGTCGGCATCACCGTCACCAACCTGCTGATCGGCTACATGGCCGAGCCGTCGATCGCGCGGCTGATCGATGGCCCGCTCGAGTCCGCCGGCGTGCCGGAGGACGTGGTCCCGGGCGTCGCGCTCGCGATCGCGCTGATTCTGGCGACCGGCATCACAATGGTCTTCGGCGAGCTCGTGCCCAAGAACCTCGCGATCGCCAGGCCGCTCGCGACCGCCCAGGCCGTCCAAGGCTTCCTGCGCGGCTTCACCGGCGCCGCGCGACCGATCGTGTTCGCCTTCAACAACACCGCGAACGCGATCCTGCGCCGGATCGGGATCGAGCCGCAGGAGGAGCTGGCGTCCGCGCGCTCCGCCGAGGAGCTCGCCTCGCTCGTGCGCCGCTCCGCCGAGCAGGGCACGCTCGAGACCGGCACGGCGGCGCTGCTCCAGCGCAGCCTCGCGTTCGGCGAGCGGACCGCGCACGAGATCATGACCCCGCGCGGGCGCGTCGTGACGGTGAGCGAGGACGACCACGTCACCGCCGTCACCGAGGCCGCGCGCGAGAGCGGGCGCTCGCGCTTTCCGGTGCTGGGTGAGAACGGAGCGATCACGGGCATCGTGCACGTCAAGCACGCGGTCGCGGTGCCGTTCGAGCGCCGCAGCGAGGTGCGGGTGAACGAGGTCATGTCCGACCCGGTGCTCGTCCCCGCCAGCCTGGAGCTCGACGATCTGCTCGACCAGCTGCGCGCGGGCGGCCTGCAGATGGCGCTGGTCGTCGACGAGTTCGGCAACGTGGACGGGCTCGTGACGCTCGAGGACCTCGTGGAGGAGATCGTCGGCGAGGTGCGCGACGAGCACGACGAGGGCGAGCAACGCGCGCGCCGCGAGGGCGACGCCAACTGGGTGCTGTCCGGGCTGCTGCGGCCGGACGAGGTGCAGCAGCTCGTGGGCGTCAAGCTGCCCGAGGACGACGACTACGAGACGATCGCGGGCCTGATCGGCGACGAGCTCGCCCGCATGCCCGCCGAGGGCGACGCCGTGACCGTGCGCGCCGGCGACCAGGTCGTGACGCTCACCGTGCTGGCGATGGACGACCTGCGCGTGGACGTGGTGCGGCTCACGCACGAGCCGATCGCGGACGCGGAGGATGCGGCGTGAGCACCAGCCTCGCCATCGGCATCAGCGTCTTCCTGCTGGCCGCCAACGCGTTCTTCGTCGGCGCCGAGTTCGCGCTGATCTCCGCGCGCCGGTCCGCCATCGAGCCGCGCGCCGCCGAGGGCAGCCGCGCCGCGCGCACGACGCTGCGCGCGATGGAGAACGTGTCGCTGATGATGGCCGGCGCGCAGCTGGGCATCACGATCTGCTCGCTGGGCCTGGGCTACCTCGGTGAGCCCGCGATCGCGCACTTCCTCGAAGGACCGTTCGAGTCGCTCGGTGTCCCTGAGGGCCTCGTGCATCCGATCGCGTTCGCGATCGCGCTCGGCCTCATCGGGTTCCTGCACGTCGTGCTGGGCGAGATGGTGCCCAAGAACATCGCGCTCGCCGGGCCGGACCGCGCGGCGATCGTGCTCGGCCCACCGCTGGCGCTGGTCGTGCGCGTGCTACATCCGGCGATCGCCGTGCTGAACTGGATCGCCAACCGCACGCTGCGGGCCGTGGGCGTGCAGCCGCAGGACGAGGTCACGAGCGCGTTCACGCGCGACGAGGTCGCCGGGCTGGTCTCCGAGTCCGGCCGCGAGGGCATCCTCGACGCGAACGAGCAGCGGCTGCTGATCGGCGCGCTCGAGTTCGAGGAGCGCCGCGCGCGCAACGTGCTGCTCGAGCTCGACGACGTCGAGGCCGTGCCGGTGGACGTGACGCCGGCGCAGGTCGAGGACGTCGCCGGCCGCACGGGCTACTCGCGCTTCCCGGTGCAGGAGAACGGCGAGCTGATCGGCTACCTGCACCTCAAGGACGCGCTCGAGTTCGAGGACCGCCACCGCAACCGGCCGATCGCGCGCGCCTGGATCCGCGACCTGGCCGTGGTCGACGCGGCCGACCCGCTGCGCGTCGTCCTGGCCACGATGCAGCGCTCCAACGCGCACCTCGCGCGGGTGGATGACGCGGACGGGCGCGTGCTGGGCGTCGCGGCGCTCGAGGACGTGCTCGAGGAGTTGGTGGGCGAAATCCGCGACGACGCGGCACTGCGCACGTAGCGCCTTCGAGCCTTACCTGTCGGCACGCAGCGCGTCTTGGCGCGTTGACGCTGTCGAAGTGGCGCCGCTCGCTCGTCCCCTGCATGATCCGCGAGAAGACGCGGCGTGCAAACGGAGGTGCGAGATGAAGGTGCTGCTGACGTTCTACGGCGAGGAGAAGACAGGGCTCGACTCCTCGCCCGAGCAGATCGCCGAGACGTTCAAGACGTGGGGCGAGTTCGACGCGGCGACGCGCGCCGCGGGCGCGATGATCGCGTGTGAGGGGCTGGAGGGCGGGCACGCGGCGACGACGGTCCGCATCGCCGGCGACGACCGCCGGGTGACCGACGGGCCGTTCATGGAGACCAAGGAGCAGCTCGGCGGGTTCGCGCTGCTCGAGGTCAGCGACCTCGACGAGGCGCTCGAGTGGGCGGCTCGCACGCCCTGGAACCGCGACGGTCACGTGACCGAGATCCGCCCCGTGATGGATTACAGCCAGTACGCCGCCCGGCTCGAGGGCACGGGCCTGGAGGGCGCGATCTCCTGAGCGTCGCGGCCGCCTACCGCGAGCACTTCGGCCGCGCGGTCGCGGCCCTGATCCGCGCCTACGGCGACTGGGACGTCGCCGAGGAGGCGGTGCAGGACGCGTTCGCGACGGCCGTGGAGCGCTGGCCGCGCGACGGCATCCCCGACGATCCGCTGGCGTGGATCGTCGCCGTCGCGCGCCGCCGCGCGCTGGACCGGTTCCGGCGCGAGCGCACGCTGCGCGCCCGCGTGCTCCCGGAGCTCGCCGCCGAGCCCGCGGCCGACGCCGCACCCCCGCCACCTGAGGAGACCACCCGCGTGCCCGACGAGCGCCTGCGCCTCATCTTCACCTGCTGCCACCCCGCGCTCGCGCGCGAGGCGCAGGTCGCGCTCACGCTGCGCCTGCTCGGCGGGCTCACGACCGCCGAGGTCGCGCACGCGTTCCTGGTGCCGGAGCCGACGATGGCGCAGCGGCTCGTGCGGGCGAAGGCGAAGATCCGCGTCGCGCACATCCCGTTCCGGGTGCCGCCCGACCACGAGCTGCCCGAGCGGCTCGCGGCCGTGCTGGACATCGTCGCGCTGATCTTCAACGAGGGCTACGCGGCGAGCGCGGGCGAAGCGCACATCCGCCGCTCGCTGTGCGCCGAGGGCTTGAGGCTCGCCACGCTGCTCGCGCAGCTGATGCCGGACGAGCCCGAGGCGCTCGGCTTACACGCGCTGCTGCTCACGCACGACGCGCGGCGCGAGGCGCGCGTGGACGCCGCCGGTGAGCTCGTGCTGCTGGCCGAACAGGACCGCTCGGCCTGGGACCGAGAGCAGATCCGGCAGGCGACGCAGATCGCCGCGCAAGCGATGCGCCTGCGCCGGCCGGGCCGCTACGCGACCCAGGCCGCGATCGCGCTCGAGCACGCCAACGCGCCGACCGCGCAGAACACGCGCTGGGACCGGATCGCGGCCTACTACGCGCACCTCGCCGGCCTCTCGCCCGACCCGGTCGTCGAGCTCAACCGCGGCGTCGCGATCGCGCTCGCCGGTGACGCCGACGCGGGCCTCGCCCACATCGACGCGCTCGCGCCTGCACTGGAGCGCTACCACTACTTCCACGCCGCCCGCGCCGACCTGCTGAGCCGGCGCGGGGACGTCGCCGCCGCGTCGGCGGCCTACACGAGCGCGCTCGCGCGGGTCGGCAACGCCGCCGAGCGCGCGTTCCTCGAGCGCCGGCTCGCGTCGATCGCCGCCGCCGACCACTCGCCCGGCTCGGCGTAGACGCCCGCGGCGGTCACGCGCACGATCCAGCGGTCGCCGTTGACGTCGCGCCACAGCAGCACGTGACCGTCCGCGCCGTGCAGCGCGGCCACCGCGCGCCCGCGGACGGGGCAGTCGAAGCGCCGCTGCACCTGCGCGGGATCCTCGACGGCCAGCCCGCGGGACGCCGCGTACCCCTGGACGAACGCCTCCAGCCCCCACGGCCGGGCACGGGCGTCGCGCTCGGCGGCGGAGAGCTCGCGCGCGGTGCCGACCGCCGCGCGGGCGATCCGCCACAGTGCCCACGCGGCGAAGGCGGCGGTGATGGCGCCGCCCGCGGCGAGCTCGGTTCGAACGCCGACGTAGAGCGCCGCCGCTGTCAGGACCGCCGCCACGACGAAGAACAGCAGGCCCGAGATCACGCCGAACCGCCGGGCCCGGCTCCGCACGAGCGGCGCGTAGGCCGCCACGGCGCTGTCGACGTCCGCCGGCGGCGTCGTCCATCGCACCCGCGCGGCGCCCGCCTCAACCCACTGCCGCCACTCGGAGCGCGGCGGCGGCGCGACAGCGGTCTCAGCCTCCAGCTGAGGTTGACGCATCACCTCCGCCTGTATCGCCTCGGCCACGTCCAGCGCGGTCTGACACAGCGTCTCCATCGCCGCCGGGTCGGTCACGCGACCCTTCGTCCATACGCACAGCGCGCCGTGCTCGAGCTCGACCTCGATCCCGTCCGGCACCAGGTGCGACAGGGACAGATCTGCTCCCGGCGCCACCGGAACCGGATCGCGGCGCTTGAGCGTCAGCGTGCCCATGGCCTTCACCGGCTCGCGACGACCGAGGCTCGCCCGGCCGATGACCCGGTTCGCCGCCGGCAGCTCGGCGTAGACGACGGTGTGCGTCCAGGCCGCCCAGCCGACCGACTCGCCCGGCGCCTCGCCGAGATGCGTGTGGTGCGCCAGCACCCCCTCGGCGCCGTTCGGCAGCGGAAAGCGCCGAAGCTCCTGGCTGTCGCGCTCGGGCCGCCTGCTGGGCGCGTCGAAGGTCTGGATGCGACCGAACGTGGCGGTGTAGGCGCGGCGCGTGCCAATGCCGAGGCCACGACGCAGCAGCGGGGTATGAGGCGGGAGGAGCATGCCCCAACGGTCCCGGATCGGGCCGTCGGAGCCGATGCGCCTATCCCCCGTCCGCCTGGCGGGAATCCGTCAGGTCTTCATGTAGGCCAGTACGGCCAGCACCCGCCGGTGGTCCTCGTCGGTCACGGGGAGGTCGAGCTTGGTGAAGATCGCCGTCACGTGGCGCTCCACCGCGCGCTCGGACATGTACAGGGCCTTGGAGATGGCGCGGTTCGTCTTGCCCTCGGCCATCATCGCCAGCACCTCGCCCTCGCGGTCGTTGAGCTGGGCGAGCGGGCCGCCGCCGTCGCGCGAGCCGATCATGTGCGCGACGACCTCTGGGTCGAGCACGGACCCGCCGGCCGCCACCTGGCGGATCGCATCGGTGAAGCGCTCGACCTCGGAGATGCGGTCCTTGAGCAGGTAGCCGACGCCCGCCGCGCCCTGCTCGAGCAGCGTGTTGACGTAGCGCTCCTCGACGTACTGGGACAGCATCAGCACGCCGACCTTCGGCAGCTCGGCGCGGATCGTCGCCGCCGCCACCAGGCCCTCGTCGAGATGGTTCGGCGGCATCCGGATGTCCACGACGGCGACGTCGGGATGCTCGGCCCGGACGAGGTCGAGCAGCTCCTCGGCCGTGCCGCACTCGCCCACGACGTCGAGGCCGGCGTCCTCGAGCAGGCGGATCGCGCCGCGCCGCAGCAGCACGGAGTCCTCGGCGATCACGATGCGCATGGCAGCTCCGCGCGCAGCAGGGTCCCGACGCCTTCCGGGCTCTCGACGAACAACGTGCCGCCGATCGCGCTCACGCGGTCGAGCAGGCCTCGCAGGCCGCTGCCGCCGTTCATCGTCGCGCCGCCGCGGCCGTTGTCGCGCACCTCGACGTGCAGGACGCCGCCGATGTGCCGGACGGAGACGTCCGTGCGGCTGGCCCCGGCGTAGCGGGCGACGTTGGTGAGCGCCTCGGCGACCACGAAGTAGGCCGTGATCTCGACCGTCGGCGGCAGCCGCTCCTCCGGCACGTCCGCGATCGTCACGGGGATGCCCGCGCGCTTGGCCAGGCTCGCGAGCGCAGGCTGCAGACCGCCCTCGGTCAGCACGGCCGGGTGCAGGCCGCGCGCGAGCTCGCGCAGCTCGTCCGTGGCCGTGGCCAGGTCGGACAGCGCCTCGTCCAGGAGCTCGCCGACGAGTGCCGGGTCGCTCCCGAGCTTGCGGCGCGCCAGCCGCAGCGTCAGCGCGAGACCGACGAGGTGCTGCTGCGCGCCGTCGTGCAGGTCGCGTTCCAGCCGCCGGCGGGCCTCGTCGGCCGCGCTGACGATGCGCGCGCGGGACGCGTGCAGTTCGGCCTCGGCCAAGTGGCGCTCGGTGATGTCGCGCAGGTAGCCCACGAACACCGGGTCGCCCGGCTGGACGATCCGCGTGATCGTCAGCTCGCACGGGAACTCGCTGCCGTCGCGGCGCATCGCGGTGATCTCGATGCGGCGGTCCAGCACGACCGGCTCGCCGCCGGCGACGTAGCGCGCGAGCCCGGAGCGGTGGCGTTCGCGCAGCGCGGGCGGAACGATCAGCTCGCCCATCTCGCGCCCGACCGCTTCCGCGGCGGACCAGCCGAACGTGCGCTCGGCCGCGGGGTTCCAGTCGATCACGCGCCCGGTGTGGTCGATCGCGACCACGCAGTCGAGCGCGGCCAGCAGCAGTGCCCGGTACCGGACAGAGGGATCAGCATCAATCAGCGCCATCGCGGCGCGCGAGCCTACTCGGTACGCGGGCGCTAGGGAAGGAGCTCTTCGATCGCGGCGCCGGAGAGCTCGGCCTTGCTCACGAAGCCGCAGGCTCCGGAGCGGCGTGCGCGGGCGTCGTACTCCTCGTCGTCGCGCGTTGACGTGATCACGACGGCGGTTTCGCCCGCGATCGCCCGGGCCACGTCGAACCCCGTCGTGTCCGGCAGTTGCAGGTCGAGCAGGACCACGTCCGGCGCCAGCCGCTTGGCCGCATCCACACCGGACGCACCGTCGGCGGCCTCGCCCACCACTTCGAAGCCCTCGGCCTCGAGCATGCGCTTCGCCCGCGAGCGGAACGCGTTGTGGTCGTCGACGATCAAGACCGTGGTCGCCATGGCTCTTCATTATGGCCTCAACTCCCTGTCGGTTTTCCGCCAACCTGCAGCGAGCCGGTCCAGCCGAGCCAGTAGCTCGGGCCCGCGAGCGTGACCACGACCGCTGCATCATGCAGGACTTCGCGGTGGCGTTGCCGGGGGCGAGCACGACGATCAGCGCCGTGAACCGCGCGACGAGGAGCAGGCGCATGGCTCAGATCCCCGCGCGGACGCCCGCGCCGCCGGGCTGGCCGCCGGCCGTGCCGCCGGCACCAGGCTTGCCGAAGGTGAGGGTGCCGCCGGTGACCGTGAGCTTTCCATTGACGCCGAACAGCGCGTAGCTCGGCCCGCCGGCGCCGCCGCCACCCTGCCCGCCCTTGCCGCCCGCACCGCCGTTACCGCCGTTGCCGCCCGCGCCGACCTCGCCGAGGCACGTCTTCGCACCCGGGCCGCCCGCGCCACCGGTGCCGCCGACGCCGCCGTGACCGCCCGAGCCGCCGGCGCCGCCCGCGGTCGCCGTGATGGTGGAGTCGACGATCTCGAGCCCGTGCGAGCCGACCGCGAAGACGCCGAACGACCCGCCGCCCCCCTTGCCGGCGCTTCCCCCGTCGCCGCCGTGGCCGCCCTGGCCGCCACCGCCACCACCGTTGCCGCCGCCGTAGTTGGCCCACACGTCCTGGCCGCCACCGCCGCCACCGCCCGCGCCGCTGGTGCCCGCGACGCCGTTCTGCGCCGTCGTGCCGTCCGCGCTGCGCCAGGACTGGTCGACGATGCTGCCGCCCGTGCCGCCCTCCCCGTTGCCGCCCATGTAGCCGAACTGGCCGTGGCCTCCGTGGCCGCCCGCGGCGCCTGGGTCGCCCGTGGCGCCGCCGAAGCCGCCGATCGCGCCGCCCGACCCGGGCAGGCCGTCCGCGCCGCCGTTCGGGGAGGAGCCGAGGCCGCCGGCACCGCCGTGGCCGCCCGGCTGGGCCCACGCCGGGCCGCCACCCGCGCCACCCGCGCCGCCCGCGCCGCCGACGTTGCCGTCACAGGACCCGGACTTGCCCGGAGAGCCGTTCGCGCCCGGCGCACCGGGGCCGCCGGCGAGGCCGTCCGCGCCCTTGCTTCCGTTGCCCGCGACGATCGTCACGCGCTCCAGCCGCAGGCGCGACGCCTCGATCGCCTTCAGCCCGTACGCACTGCGACCACCCAGCGCGTTCGGCGACTTGATCGTGAGCTGCTGGACCGTCGTCGCCGTCGTGATGTTCTCGGCCTTCGCGCCGATCGCGCTGAAGTCCGCCAGCAGGACGCCCGTGGACTGCGAGACGAGGTCCGCGCGGCGCTGCCACGTGTCCGGGTCGTAGCCGCCGTACAGGCTGATCGCGTTGTAGATCGCGGGTGCCTCCGGGTACGTGCCGGCCGCGATCAGCACCGTGTCGAGCCCGCCTGCCTTGGCCAGCGACTCGCCGGCCGCGATCGTGCGCACCGGCGCGGCCATCGTGCCCGCGTTGGCGTTGTCGCCCTTGGGCGAGACGAAGATCGCCTTGGCCGCGGTGCCGTCGATCCCGTCACAGTCGCTGTCGACGTAGGCGAGGTCGGGCACGTCCGTCGCGGCGCACGTGGCCGTGGAGGAAGCGGGCGCCGGCGACGGGGGCGCGGGCATCGCGGGTGCGGGAGCAGGCGGCGCGGGCGCAGCGGGCGCCGGCGCGCCGGGCGCGGCCGGCCCCGGCGAG
>NZ_JAPCID010000081.1 GCF_027587175.1 Solirubrobacter deserti | reverse complement strand
GGGCGGCGGCCGGAGCGGGTGCGGTCGAGCGCGCCGACCCGGGCGGCGCGGGCGCGGGCGATCGTGTCGCGGCGCTCACGCAGGCCGGCGGTGATGCTCGCGAGCGCGTTGCGGCGGGCGAGCACGGCCGTGCGCTCACGGGCCTGGCGGGCGGCCAGGCGGGCCAGGGCGCGCTGCTGGGTGCCGGCCTCGCCGCGGGCGTCGCGGACGAGGTTGAGCACGTTCGTGTCGGCGCGCTCGACGCGCTTGACGAACGCGAGCGTCTCCAGCAGCTGCGGGAACCCGTCGGCGTGGAAGACGACGGTGACGAAGTCCGGGCGGTCGCCCATGTAGCGCTCGCGCAGCAGGCCGGCGAGCTTCTCGCGGACATCGGCGAGCCGCTTGCGCAGGCGGGTGACGCGGCGCCGGGCCTCAACCTCGCGCTGCTCGGTGGCCGCAAGGCGGGTCTCGGCCTCGTCGAGGTCCTGCTGCGCGGCGCTCAGGCGGCCTTCGAGGATCGTGACCTCGCGCGCGGCCTTGCGTTCGAGCTCGCCGAGCCGCTCGGCCGCGCTCGCCAGGGACCGCTCGCGCGACTTGCCGTCGCCGATCCGGTCGCGCAGCGTGCCCTCGTCCTGCGCGAGGGCGACGGGTACGAACACGAAAACGGCAAGGAGCAGCAACACCACACGGCGCATCGAAGTCCAACCTAGAAGCGCTCACGTGCGGCCTCTGCAATCCCGCTGTCAGGCGGGACGGCCGATAGCCTGGCGGCGTGGCGACCATCTTCACCATCGGGTACGAGCGGCTGTTGCCGGCCGAGCTCGTCGCCGAGCTCGAGGCCGCGGACGTCAAACGCGTGATCGACGTGCGCTTCCGGCCGCAGTCCCGGCGGCCCGGGATGTCCAAGACGCGGCTGTCCGAGCTGCTGGGCGCGCACGGAATCGCGTACGAGCACCGGCGCGAGCTCGGCACGCCCGCGGACATGCGCTGGCTGTTCCACGCGGGGCGGACCGAGGAGGCGGCGTCCGCGTTTCTCACCCACATCGAGCAGAGCGCGCCGGACGCGCTCGACGGGCTCGCCACGGAGCTCGAGCACGCGCCGCCGACCGCGCTGCTGTGCCTGGAGGCCGACCCCGCGGGCTGCCACCGGCGCGTGTTGACCGAGGCGTTGCAGACGCGCGTCCCAGACCTCCAAGTAGTCGATCTCTAGACCCTTGAGCGGTATGGACGACCTGAGCATGGCGTACGATCCGTCTCGGCGTGTGCCCCCGGAACTGCTGTCGGGGGCACACGATCCCCTTTCGTAGCTAGCGTCTAGCCCCAATGCGCGGCCCGGCCTTGACCTCCGCGGCCCTGCGGGGGCTGCTCGACGCGACGCCCGCCGCGATCGGGTGCTTCGACGCGCAGCTGCGCGCGGTCTACGCGAACACCGCGTTCACGATGGCCACGGGCGTGCAGATGGGCCGGGTGATCGAGGACGCGGCGCTCGCGGCCGAGGTCCGCGCGATGGTCGAAGGGACGGGTGCGCCGCGGCGGGTGCGGATCGCGGCGCCGCACCGGATGCCCATCTCCGGCACGCTGTTCGCGCTCGGGGACGCGCTGATCGGGCTCGTGCTCGACGCCGGCGCCTATGAGGCGCTGGCCGTGCTCGCCGAGGAGCAGTCGGCGCTGCGGCGCGTCGCGACGCTGGTGGCGAGCGACCCCGAGCCCGAGGACATCTTCCGCGTCGTCGCCGAGGAGGCGGGCCGGCTGTTGCACGCGCGCAGCGCCGCGACCATCCGCTACGAGGGCGACTTCGCCGTGACCGTGGGCCGCTGGGCCGACGACGACCTGGGCGGGTTCGAGGTCGGCACCGTCGTGCCGCTCACCGACAGCGACGGCGTGACCGCACTGGTCGCGCGCACGGGCGAGCCGGCGCGGGTCGAGGACTACCGGGGCGTGAAGGGCTACGCGGCGGAGATGATGGCCTCGGCCGGGTACCGGTCCGCGGTCGCCGCGCCGGTGGTCGTTCCGGGCGGGCGCATCTGGGGCGTCGTGCTCGTGGCCTCGGCGAACGTGCTCGGCGAGGCGGCCGAGCACCGCCTGGCCGGCTTCGCGGAGCTCGTCGCGCTGGCGCTGGAGTCCGCCGAGGCCCGCGCCGAGCTCAAGGCCTCACGCGTGCGGATCCTGGAAGCGGGCGTGACCGAACGCCGCCGGCTCGAACGCAACCTGCACGACGGCGCGCAGCAGCGGCTGGTCGCGCTCGCCGTGCAGCTGCGGGTGCTGGAGAAGCGGCTGGGCGAGCCCGACAAGGCGGTCGCGATGCTGCGCGCCGCGGCGCTCGAGCTCGAGCAGGCGCTGGCCGAGCTGCGCGAGCTCGCGCGCGGCCTGCACCCGGCGGTGCTCGCCGACCGCGGCCTCGCGCCCGCGCTGGAGACGCTCGCCTCGCGCTCCCCGCTGCCGGTCGCGCTCGAGGGCGTGCCGGAGGGCCGGCTGGCCGAGCCGCTGGAGGCCGCCGCGTACTTCGTCGTCGCCGAAAGCCTCACGAACGCCGTCAAGCACGCCGACGCCACCGAGCTGCGCGTGCGGATGGCGACCGAGGCGGGTGAGCTGCGCGTGGAGATCTCCGACGACGGCCGCGGCGGCGCCGACCCCGAGGCCGGCGGCGGCACGGGCCTGCGCGGGCTCGCCGACCGGGTCGAGGCGCTCGGCGGCCGGCTCACGCTCGAATCCACGCCCGGCGCGGGCACGACCGTGCGCGCCGCGCTTCCGCTCGGGCAGACGTAACGGTTCGGCCGGTGCCGGACACAAGCCTGGATGTGACCGACTTGGAACCCCACCGGCGCCCGGCATCCGCGGGTGCGCGCCGCGAGCGGCGGTGCCCGGCGCCCGCCAGTGATCGCGGCAGGCGGCGGCGCCCCGCGCCCTCGCCGATCGCGAGGCGGACGTGACCGACTTCGACGCCCTCTACGCCGCGCACCGCGACGACGTGTGGCGCTACTTCAAGCGCCGCTCGCCGGCCGACCACGAGGATCTCGTCACGGAGGTCTTCCTCGTCGCGTGGCGGCGCGCCGGCGAGGTGCCGCACGAGCCGCTGCCGTGGCTGTACGGCGTCGCCCGCCGGGTGCTGGCCAACCACCGGCGGGCGGGAGATCGCCGGGACGCGCTGGCCGAGCGCGCCGCCGCCCACGCCGCGCCCGCCGCGCCGGATCTCGCGGAGGCCGTCGGCCTGCGCACCGACCTCGCCCGCGCGCTCGCCGAGCTCAGCGACCAGGACCGCGAGCTCGTCCTGCTCGTCGCGTGGGAAGGCCTCACGCTCGCCGAGGCGGCCGCCGCGCTCGGCTGCCGCCGCGGCACCGCGGCCGTGCGCCTGCACCGCGCGCGCCGGCGCCTGCACACCGCCCTGCACGACGACGAGAGCGGCCCCGCGCTCGCGTCCATGACCGCCTTGGAGGAACGATGATCGACGAGATCGCCCAGGCCGACCCGGCCCGTGACGCCGCGCCGACCGCGGCCGAGGGCGCACGCATGGACATCCGGCTGCACGGGTTGCTGGCGGAGGAGACGCGCCCGGCGGCGGCGCCCCGGAAGCGGCCGCGCCGCGCGCTCGTGCTCGTGCCCGTCGCGCTGGCCACCACCGCCGTCACGCTCGGCGTCGCGCTGCCCGGCGGGAAGACGCCCGCGATCATCCAGCCCGCCCCCGCCAGCGCGGCGACCGTGCTTTCCGACCTGCAGGGCAAGGTCGCCGGCGCCGCCGGGGAAAGCGGGCGGTACGCGTATCTCAAGCAGATCTCCTACACCTCGCACATGGGGCAGGACTACGTCGCCGTGATCCCGCACGAGTCCGAGCAGTGGATCGACGCCAACGGGGACGGCGTGGGGAAGGAGCTCGTCCACGACGACCAGGCCACGTTCCCCACGCCCGCGGACAAGCTGGCGTGGAAGGGGAAGCCCAGGCCGCCGTACAACGAGGAGCCGTACGCGCTCGACAACGTCGAGGTCATCGGGCTCAGCATGAAGGAGATCAAGGCGCTGCCGACCGACCCGGTCCAGCTGCGCACGCTCCTGGAGAACCGCGACAACGTGATCGTCACGGCCTACGCGGGCGCTCTGCTGTCGTTCGCCGGCACGCCGCAGGAGGTCAAAGTCGCGCTCTACGGCGTGCTCAGGAGCCTGCCGGGCGCGGAGCTGATCCCCAAGGCCACCGACCCGCTCAAGCGGACGGGCGTCGGCATCCAGTTCGACGACGAGGCGTGGCGGACGCTGTTCCTGTTCGACCCGGACACGGGCGAGCTGCTCGGCACCAAGTCGATCGGCAAGAAGGAGGTCCCGGGCCGCACGATCGAGGACTGGACGCTGACCGTCGAGTCCGGCCGGACGGACACCGCGCCGGAAGCCAAGCCGGTCACGCCGCAGACGACCGCGCGCTGACAAGACGGGTTGCGCGATTGACGCATCTGCGCGAAGGTTGCGGGCAGGCAATGGAAGATCCGCCGGACCCGTTAGGGCAATACCCCGGCGGCGAGCTTCTGCTCGTCACACCACGGCTCTGAAGCCTGGTGGCCGCTGAGCGGCCCCCGCTGAGATCGGAGGCAGCCCGGACAGTGACAGGGTCCGGGCGCCCCAATCACGAGGTCGGGACATCCCCGCCGCCCCACCCCGATCATCCGACCTCGCTACCCCGCGCTGCGGAGCGTGAAGTCGAACGCCTGCCCCACGTCCGGACGTTCCTCGACGAGACCGATCTCGGCGTCGAAGTCCGCCCATTGCTCGAGCACGTCGCGGTCGAGCTTCAGGTCGTCGGCGAACAGCGGCAGCACGGCGTCCAGCTGCGCCCGCACGAGCGCGGTGTCGTCGGTCTCGGCCGCCTCCGCGATCACCTCCACCGCCTTGTCCGGGCGCGCACGCGCCTCGTCGATACCGGCATCGATCGCGTGCAGCGCGCTCGTGAGGCGCTCACGTTCCTTCGCCAGCGTCGCGCGCGAGGTGATGAACACGACCTCCGGATACGGCGGCGCGCCGTAGTCCTCGACGCGGAACTCGTTCGCGTCCAGCCCGCGCTGCTTGAGCGCGACGCCCTCCGCGTTCCAGAACACCGGCACGGCGTCGACGCGCTTGGTCAGCAGCCGCGAGACCGCGTTGAACCCGATCGTGACCTGCTCGACCTTCGACGGGTCGCCGCCGTCGTGGGAGACGATCGCGTTCAAGAAGGCCGGGTCCGAGGGCAGCCCGGACACGCCGACCGTGCGTCCCTCGAGGTCCCGCGGGCGCGCGATGGACGGCTGCGCGACCAGCGCCGCCAGCGGCTTGCCGACGAGCGCGCCGACGGCGACGACGTCGGTCCCCGCCGCGCGCGCGATCGCGAGGTCGTGGATGTCCAGCACGCCGAGCTCGACCTTCCCGCTCGAAACGAGCTTGAGCCCGTCCGGCCCGGAGCCGGGCGTCTGGATGCGCACCGCGTCACCCGCCAGGTAGATCGGCGCGTGCACGGGGTTCGGGACGAAGTCGAGCGCAACCGTGACCGGGCGCGAGGACGGCGGGGTGGCGGGCTCGTCTTCGCCGCCGCATCCGGCGACCGCGAGGAGCGTCAGAAGTACGACCAGGCGACGCATGCGGTCCAAGACCGTAGCCTGTCGCGCTGTGCTCGCCGACGAGGTCCGCCGCCACTGCGCCCAGATCGCGACCTCCGCGCGCCACGTGAGGATCGACCTCGACGCGCCGGTCGAGCTGGACGGGATCGCCGGCCTGGACCCCGAGCTGCATTTCCTCGAAGGCCGCCCGGAGGACGTGACCCGCTACGTCCTGATCCTCGACGCGATCAACTTCGGGTCCGGCTTCTTCGGAGAGCTGTCGACCACCACCGACGCGATCACGGAGCGCCTCACCGCCCACGCCCGCGCGCACGGTCCCTGGACGGCGGAGCAGCTGCACGCGCTCGACGCTCCGACCGTCGCCGCCACGCTCGCCCTCGAGCCCAGCCACCAGCTGACGCATCTGTACGCCGAGGCGCTCAACCAGCTCGGGGCCTGGCTTCCGGACCACCCGATCCCCGCCACCGCCGACGGGCTCGCCCGCGCTCTCACCGCGATGCCGTTCTTCGCCGACCACGGCTTCTACAAGCGCGCGCAGATCGCCGCCAACGACCTCCAGCTCGCTGGCGTCGTGGACTTCCCGGACGTCGACGCGCTGACGATCTTCGCCGACAACCTCGTCCCGCACGTGCTGCGCGTCGACGGCGTGCTGATCTACGACGACGCGCTCGCCCACGCCGTCGACCACCAGCTCGAGCTGCCCGCCGGCAGCGAGTATGAGCGCGAGCTGCGGGCGTGCGCCGTGCACGCCTGCGAGCAGCTCGCGCAGCGGGCGGGCGTCCCCCCGCGCACGCTCGACAACTGGCTCTGGAACCGCGGCCAGAATCCGCCCTACAGCGAGGGTTTCGCACATATCACGAAGACGGTGTTCTATTGAGGGACGTCACGGTCGCCTGTATGACCGCGTTCACGTGGCGCAAAGGTTTCGAGCCGTAGGGTCGCGGAGGTTATGCGGTTCACGGGGGACCTTTGGCGGCGGGCGCGCGAAGGTGACGGACACGCGCGCGCACGTTTGATCGAGATGCACATGCCGCTCGCGCGCTCGCTCGCGGTCCAGTACCGCCACGCGCGCGAACCGCTCGACGACCTGTGCCAGGTGGCCAACCTCGGCCTCGTCAAGGCCGTCGACCGCTACGACCCGGCCCGGGGCATCGCGTTCACCTCATTCGCCGTTCCCACCATCCTCGGCGAGCTCAAGCGCCACTTCCGCGACCGCACGTGGACGATCCACGTCTCACGCGGGACACAGGAGGCGATCGCGCGCGTGGAGAAGGTCAGCGAGGAGATGCGCGCGCAGCTCGGGCGCTACCCGAGCGTCGGCGAGGTCGCGGACGCGACGGGGATGAGCGTCGAGGAGGTGACCGAGGCCCGGCTGGCCGAGGGCGCCTCGCGGCTCGCGAGCCTCGACGCCCCGGTCGCGACCCGCGACGAGGCCGCCGACGGCGGGCTCGCCGACCTGCTCGGCCGCGACGACGAGGGCCTGCACCGCGTCGAGGACGCCGTCTGGATCGAGCAGCTCGCCGGCAGCCTCACGCCGCGCCAGCGCGAGGTGCTGCGGCTGCGCTTCGTCGAGGACCTCGTGCAGCGCGAGATCGCCGAGCGCGTCGGGCTCTCGCAGATGCACGTGTCGCGGATCCTGCGCGACACCCTGGCGCAGCTCGCCGACGCGGCCTAGCGGCGCAGGATCAGGTGTGAGTCGCCGAACTCGTGGCGGCGGTAGCCCGCGCCCGCGGCGTAGGCGCGGCGCAGCACGTCCGCGCCGGCGATCGCCTCGAGCATCAGCAGGTGCGATGCGTCGGGATCGTGCCAGCCGGTGAGCAGGCCGTCGACGACGCGCACGCGGTGCTCGGGCGTGATCGTGAGGCTCGTCCAGCCTTCGCCCGGATGGACGCGGCCGTCCTCGTCCGCCACCGTCTCCAACGCGCGCACGACCGTCGTCCCGACCGCGATCACGCGGCCACGGCGCTCGTTGATCCGGCGCGCCGTGTGCGCGGAGACGCGGTAGCGCTCCGGGTAGGGCCGCTCGCCGCGCTCCTGCGAGGAGACGCCCGTGTGGAGCGTGATGCGCTGCACGCTCACGCCGGCCGCGCGCAGCGCGCGCAGCGTGTCCTTGGTGAACGGGCGCGCCGCGCTCGGCATCTCGGCGCTGCCGGGCTCGGTGGCGAAGATCGTCTGGTAGTCGCTGAGCGGGCGTGCGGAGGTGTCGTGCGCGTAGCGAATCGGGGCGCCGTGGCGGTGCAGGTACTCCAGCAGCGGCTCCGGCAGCTCCAGCCGCGCGACCCACAGCCGGCCGGGGCTGAGGTAGGGCGCGAGCAGCGTGGCCCGGCCGCCGGCGGGGAGCGTGAGCGTCTCCGCGCGGGCCGTCGCGCGCTGCCCGTGCCGGCGGACCTCGACCACGTAGCCGTCCGGGTGCGGAGTGGAGAGGTGGAGCGCGACGGCCGTGCCGTCGGGCCTGCGCGCGGGCAACGCCGCCGGGATCGTCGCCGACGCGTTGACGATCAGCAGGTCACCCGCGCGCAAGTGGGTGGGGAGGGAGTCGAAGTCGGTGTGGATCAGGCGCTCGCCCTGGCTGACCAGGAGCCGCGTGTGGTCGGGCGCCACGGCGAGCGCGGTCATGTGAGAGCTCCGAGCTCGGACGTCCGGTAGCGACCGGAGCGCAGGTCGCCCTCGATCAGCGCGAGGATGCCCGGGACGCTCGCCTCGGGCGGCGGGCGGTCGGAGATGTCCTCCCCCGGGAACGCCTCCTGGTGCAGGCGGGTGTTCATGTCGCCGGGATCGACCGAGTAGATGCGCAGGTCGTGGTGCTCGATCGCGAGCACGGCGGTCAGGTGGTCGAGCGCGGCCTTCGCCGAGCCGTACCCGCCCCAGCCCTCGTACGGCTCCTCGGCCGCGTCGGACGTGATGTTCACGATGCGCGGGCGGTGCGGGAGCGCGAGCTGAATCAGCGCCAGCGGCGCGAGGACGTTGACGGCGTACACCTGCTCGAACGCGTCGAGCGGATAGCCGGCGAGCTTGGGCTGCGGGCTCGGGCCGAGGATCGACGCGTTGTTGACCAGCAGCTGCAGGTCGTCGCCCGCGGCGGCGATCAGCGCCGCGCGGTGCTCAGGATCCGTGACGTCGCCGGGGATGGCGATCGCGTCTTCCAGTTCGGCTGCGACCTCGTCCAGCGGACCGGAGACGCGCGCGTCGATGACGAGCCGCCACCCTCGGTCGGCGAGGGCGCGGGCCAGCGCGAGCCCCAGGCCGCGGGAGGCGCCGGTGACGATGGCGGTGGGCATGCCGACGAAGCTACGCCCGGCCCTGCCCGCCCACCATCGGGAATTGGGCCTAGGACCGTTTCCTAAAGAGGGACAGTCCCTCTTTAGGAAACGAGGCCGTGGCGGACGGCGTAGAGGGCGGCCTGGGTGCGGTCGGTCAGGTCGAGCTTGGCGAGGATGTGGGAGACGTGCGTCTTGACCGTCTTCTCGGCCACGCCGAGCTCGAGCGCGATGACCTTGTTGGAGCGGCCCTTCGCGATCAGGACCAGGACGTCGCGCTCGCGCGGCGTGAGGTCGTCCACCTGCGCGGGCGCGCCACCGCCGGCGGCGATCTCCTCCACCACGCGCGTGGCGATCGTGGGCGAGAGCGGAGCCTGGCCGTCATGCGCCGAGCGGATCGCGTCGACGAGCTCCGCGGGCTCGACGTCCTTGAGCAGGTAGCCCGCGGCGCCCGCGCGCAGCGCGGCGAACAGCTTGTCGTCGTCGCCGAAGCTCGTCAGCACGATCGTGCGCGCTCGGCCCTCCCGCAGGTGTTTGAGCGCGCCCACCCCGTCCAGCACCGGCATCACGAGGTCGAGCAGGATCACGTCCGGGTCCGTGCGCCGCGCGGCGTCCACGGCCGCCTGCCCGTCCCCCACCTCGGCCACGACCTCGATGTCCTCCTGCAGATCGAGGAACGTGCGCAGCCCCTGGCGCACCACGGCGTGGTCGTCGGCGAGCAGGACGCGGATCATAGCGTCAGCTCCACGGTCGTGCCCAGGCCGCGCTCGCTGCGGACGGTGAGCGCGCCCCCGGCCTCGATCGCGCGCTCCTGCATGCTCGTCAGCCCGAGCCGCTGGCCGCGCACCTCGGGCCCTTCCGGGTCGAAGCCGACGCCGTCGTCGGTGACGGTCAGCGTGCGCCCGCACAGCCGCACCTCGATCCGGGTGGCGTCCGCGTGGCGCACCGCGTTGCCGAGCGCCTCCTGGGCGATCCGCAGCACCTGGGTCGCGCACTCGGGGCTCAGACGCGGCACGTCACACACCTTCAGGTCGATCTCCTGCCCGGTCACGCGCCGCAGCACCTCGACGTGCTTGCGCAGCACGGTCGCGAGCCCTTCGGCCTCCAACGAAGCGGGCCGCAGCTCGAACACGACGGCGCGCAGCTCCTCCATCGCGCCCGACGCGAGGTCGCGCACGCGCTTGAGCTCCACGCCCGCCGCGCAGGCGTCGCGGTCGAGCAGCGTGAGCGCCGACTCGGCCGCGAGCTTGACGCCGAACAGCCGCTGCGTGACGTTGTCGTGCAGGTCGCGCGCGAGCCGGTTGCGCTCCTCGACGATGCTCAGCTCGCGCGAGCGCTCGTGCAGGCGCGCGTTCTGGATGGCGATCGCGGCGTGGGCGGCGAGCAGCTCGATCAGGCGCTGGTCCTCCTCGGAGAAGCCGGCGTCCTTCTCGGTCAGGTAGATCGCGCCGATCACCTCGCTGCGGGAGACGATCGGCACGCCCAGGAACGAGCGCATCTGCGGGTGCGCGCGGGGCCACCAGCCCCGGAAGCGCGGGTCGGCGGTGATGTCCTCGGTCAGGTGCGGCTCGGGCGAGTGCAGCATCGCGCCGAGCATCCCGTGCGTGCGCGGCAGCGGGCCCATCGCCTCGATCAGCTCGTCGCTCATGCCGGACGTGATGAAGCGCGCGAACGCGCCGTCGCCGTCCGGGATGCCGAGCGCCGCGTAGCGCGCGCCGCCGAGCTCGCGCGCGGAGTCCACGATCCGCTGCAGCACGGAGTCGACCCGGTGGTCGGCGGCGATCGCCAGCACGACGTCGCTGAGCGTGCGGAAGGCGGTGCTCTCCAAGGCCCTCAGAACGTTACGCGGTGAGCGGCCGGGTTCAATCCGGCAACGGTCCTAGGACCTTGCCGGGGTTGAACAGGCCGGCGGGGTCGAGCGCGGCCTTGACGGCGCGCATCATGGCCAGCGCGGCGGGGCCGTGCTCGAGCTCGACGAACGGGATCTTGCCGTAGCCGACGCCGTGCTCGCCGGTGCAGGTGCCGTCATAGGCGATCGCGCGCCGCACGAGCCGGTCGTTGAGTGCACGGGCGCGGCGCAGCTCGCTCTCGTCGGTGGGGTCGACGAGGATCGTGAGGTGGAAGTTGCCGTCGCCGACGTGGCCGAGGATCGGCGCGATCAGGCCGGAGGCGTCGAGGTCGGCCTTGGTCTCCTTGATGCAGGCGGCGAGGTTGGAGATGGGAACGCAGGCGTCGGTGGTGAACGCCTCGCAGCCCGGCCGCAGCGCGCGGCCGGCCTCGTAGGCGCCGTGCCGGGCGTGCCAGAGGCGCCGGCGCTCGGCCTCGTCGGCGGCCCAGTCGAAGCCGAGCGCGCCGTGGCCGCCGGCGATCGCCTGCACGTCCTTGGCCTGCGCCTCGGTCTCGGCCGGCGTGCCGTGGAACTCGAGCAGGAGCGTGGGCGCCACGTGCAGCTGCAGGTCGAAGTGGCGGTTGACGGCGTCGATCTGGACCTCGTCGAGCAGCTCGATGCGCGCGACCGGGAGCGCGTGGGCGAGCACCTCGATGACGGTGTCGACGGCGGCGTCGAGGGTTCCGAACGCGCACGCGGCGGCGGTCATCGACTCCGGCGTGGGCTGGACGCGCAGCGTGATCTCGGTGATGAGGGCGAGCGTGCCTTCACTGCCGATGAGCAGGCGCGTGAGGTCGTAGCCGGCGGAG
This sequence comes from Solirubrobacter deserti, assembly GCF_027587175.1. Lineage (GTDB taxonomy): Bacteria > Actinomycetota > Thermoleophilia > Solirubrobacterales > Solirubrobacteraceae > Solirubrobacter > Solirubrobacter deserti. Next base: position 14,735 of record NZ_JAPCID010000081.1, on the reverse strand, counting down.
GACTTGCGGGCGCGCGAGCGGGTGCGGACGATCTCGCCGTCGGCGGTCACGACGGTGAGGCTGAGGACGTTCTCGCGCATCGTGCCGTAGCGGACGGAGGTGGTGCCGGAGGCGCCGGTGGCGACCATGCCGCCGAGGCTCGCGTCCGCGCCGGGGTCGACGGAGAAGAACACGCCCTCGGGGCGCAGCCGCTGATCCAGCTGGCGGCGCGTGACGCCGGCCTGGACGGTGACGTCCATGTCCGGCACCGACAGCCGCAGGATCTGGTTCATGAGGCCGGTGTCGACGCAGACGCCGCCCCGCAGCGCGGCGACGTGGCCCTCGAGGCTCGTGCCCGCGCCGAACGGGACGATCGGCGCCGCGTGCGCCTTGCAGACCCGGACCACCCGCGCCGCCTCCTCGGTGTCGCGCGGATAGACGACGAAGTCCGGTGCGGCGGGCGGGTGCCAGCCCTCGTCGGTGCCGTGGCGGCGCAGCTCGTCGGCGCCGGTGACGACGCGGTCGGCGTCGAGCGCGGCGATCAGGTCCTCCTGCAGGCCCATCCGCGCTCATCCTACGTAGAGCGAACGCGTCACCTCCCGGCCGTCGCGCAGGTGGGCGGTCGCCGTGGCCTTGCCGCCGGTGAACTGGCCGTCGTAGACGGCGAGGACGAAACCGTTGGAGGGGATCAGCGTGCGCACGTCGCGTGGCGTGCGGATGGTCACCCGTTCGACCGTGCTGTGCACGCGGCCGGAGAACACGAGCCGGTTGTCGAGCGTGCGGCGCTCGATCTTCCCGCGGTCGTCGCCCTGCGGGATGCTCGAGAGCATCGTCGTGAGCCGCATCGGATAGCTGCGCGTCGGCACGCGCAGGCCGCAGGCCGGTGGGAAGCCGGCCGTCGACGCGAACGTGTCGAGCCGGGAATCGACCCAGCCCGGCTGTGTGCCGATCAGCCGGTCCGGCCCGGTGACGCATACGCCGCCCCGCGTGCCACGTTGGATGACGATCCCCCACGGCTCGCCGCCGGCCGGGTCCGGCGAGCGCACGGCAACGCTCTGCGTCCCGGCGACGGGCCGCTCACGCCCGCGGCGCGGCGGCTCCGAGGCGTAGTTGAACCGTGTGCGCGTGCCGTCGCGGCGCTCGACCACGCCGCGGCGCAGCGGCGGCGCCTCGCCCGGTCGCACCTGCAGGACGACGTGCTCCGCGCCGATCGCGATGCGCGGCTCGCCCGCCGGCGTGAGGGCCACGGCGTCATCGTCGACCGGTCCCCAGGTGACGGTGCGGCCCGGCTGCGGGGAGCGTCCCGGCGCGTACGTGATGGTGGTGATGCGCGAGACGCCCGTGCCGTAGCTGTCCAGGTGCTTGGCCGTGTAGCAAGTCGTCGGGAGCTCGTAGCGGCCCGGCGCGTGAAGGGTGAACGCGCCGTGACCGTCGACCCAGCCGAACCGCTCGCCCTGCAGGCGCCCGAGCTCCCAGCATCGCATCACGCGCTGCTTGTGGTCGCGCGAGTCGTACTCGCGCACGGCCCACGGGTGCGCGCCGCCGGGGTCGTCACTTCGGGCGACGAGCCGCAGGCGCTCGACGGGGAGCGGGTCCGGCTTGACCTGCTCGGGCGTCGACGCGGCGGCGGCGGCGTCGACGGCGGGCGGGCGCGTGCGCGGCCGCGGGTCCTCGTCGGCGGCGAGCACCGCGGTGGCGCCGACGGCGGAGCCGAGCAGGGTCGCGGCCACGGCGAGGCGGGCGATCATCGGGGCCTCCGGGACTCGACGGGGTCGGGGACGAGGCCCTCGCCGGGGCGACCGCGCTCCACGGTGCCGTCCGCGAGCGTGACCTCGAGCGTGAGGCCGTCGGGCTTGACGCTGGGCGCGAGCACGGCGGCGAACGCGCCCTGCTTGGAGACGTCGAGCGCCTGCGGAGGGCCGGCGCCGTGGAGCACGACCTTGCGCACGGCGTCGTTGCTGCGCGCGACCCCGTAGACCACCGTGCGCGCCGGTGTGTCCTGCCACGTCCACTGGTCGAAGCCCTTCACGCCCTGCTGGCCGGGACGGATGGTGCGCGCGTCGGCGACCCACGCGCGTGTGCTGGTGCGCAGGCCGAGGCACGCGGTCGGCGTCTTCACCCGCGCGGGTCCGCTCCCGCGCGCCTGCTGGACGAACGCGCAGCGCCAGCGCGTGCCCATCGCGTAGCGCATCGTCTCCCACGCCTGCGCGCCTGCGGGGTCGGTGATCGTCGGGCGCGCGTCGCCGAGGTTGTGGCGCTCGGCGCGCCCGCCCGCGAACGCGAGGCTCAACGACAGCTGGTGGTCCTCCGGATAGCCGCGCAGCACGGTGACGTACGTTCCGCCGGGGCCGACCCGCAGCTTGCGGTCACCGGTCGCGGTGCGCAGCGTCACGCTCCGCAGCCGTTCACCGGCGACGCCGTAGACGACCGAACGCACATCGCGCAGCTCGTCCGCGGCCATTACGCGCGCGCCCGTGAGCGTCCCGCCCTGTCCGCACGCGTCGCTGAGCTCGCCCGGGAGCCGCCGGAACACGCCGTCGAGCCCGGTGAGCCCGAACACGTTGTCCCGGACCTGGCCGACCGTCGTGCACGTGAAGCCGGTCTTCGAGCGCGCGACGCGCAGCGCCCACGGCGGCCCACCGTCCGGGTCGGGTGCCCGCAGCGGGGTGACCACGGCGGTGCCCGCCAGCGGCGTCTGCTCGTCCGGCACCTGCTCGGGCACCGGCGCCTCCACGACCGTCTGCCGGAGCACGACCGCGGTCGCCGCGCCGGACGTCGCCGCCACGGGCACCATCACCGCGAACGCCACCGCAACGGACCGCCAACGCCGCCGCCGCGGCTCGCGCGCCCGGGCCACGAGCCGCTCGCCGAACGCCTCGATGGAGGGCAGCTCGTCCCGCCGGGCGGCTGCGACGAGCGCGTCGCCGAAGGCCGCGAGCGCCGGGAGGTCGCCGCCGGCCGCCGCGCCGCAGCCGCGCGGCTCGTCGCGCGCGGTCACGCTGCGTTCCTCTCGCTCTCGAGCTCCGCGGCCAGGCCGCGCAGCGCCCGTGACACGCGCGCTCGCGCTGCCGGCTCGGCGATGCCCAGCGCGGCCGCGACCTCCGGGTACGGGCGCTCCTCGAGCACACGCAGGCGCAGCGCCTCGCGCGACTCGGGCGGGAGGTCGCCGACGAGCGCGGCCACCCGTGCACGCAGCTCCGCGAGGCCCGCGAGCTCCTCGACGCGCTCGTACTCGACATCGCTCAGCACCGGCGGCTCCAGGCCCAGCTTGCCGAGCATCCGCCGCTCGACGGCGGCGCGCCGGTACCAGCCCGAGAGCTGGTGGCGGGCGATCCCGTACAGCCAGCCGGCGGCGGCGTCGTCGCCGGACCCGCGGAACGCCCGCCGGTCGGCGACGGCGGCGGCGAACGTCTCGGCCATCAGCTCGCTCGCGACCTGCGGGTCGAACGTGCGGCGCGCGAAGAACGCGACCAGTCCGCGCGCGTGCAGGCCGTAGAGCCTCCCGATGTCGTCGGCGTCCATCGCTTCCTTAGGAGCGCGACCCGCCAGACTTGTGACACATGGCCAAGCGCTCCGCCGGGATCCTCCTGTTCCGCCGCGACCCGCTCGAGGTGCTGCTCGTGCATCCGGGCGGCCCGTTCTGGGCCAAGAAGGACCTCGGCGCGTGGTCGATCCCCAAGGGCGAGCACGAGGAGGGCGAGGACGCGATGGCGTGCGCGATCCGCGAGTTCGGCGAGGAGACCGGCTCCCAACCGTCACCGGGCGAGCTGACCGACCTCGGCACGGTCAAGCAGAAGGCGGGCAAGGTCGTGCAGGCGTGGGCGCTCGAGGGCGACCTCGACGCCGGCCAGGTCGTCTCCAACACCTTTTCGATGCAATGGCCGCCGCGCAGCGGCAAGTTCCAGGACTTCCCGGAGGTCGACCGGGCGGAGTGGTTTCCCCTGGACGTTGCGGCCGAACGCATCAATCCGGCGCAGGCCGCGTTCCTGGAGCGGCTGCGTAACCGGTTCGGTTCATGACTTGGCAGAAGGTGTAAAGCCGTCACCGGCGGGCATACCCGTTCGCATGAGCACGGTTGTGGAGGCCACCTTGCTCGACGTTGACCTGCCGGCGGAGCCCCGCAGCGCGTCCCAGGCGCGCCGAGCGGTGCTGAACGCACTCAGCGGGATCGCCGTCGACAAGGATGCGGTTGGAGTGGTTGTGTCGGAGGCGGTCACCAACGCCGTCGTCCATGCCTATCGCGACCGGGACGTCCCCGGCCGCGTCCACGTCTCGGCGAGCCTGGATGACCATGGCGTCGAGGTCGCGGTCGACGACGACGGCCTGGGCATGCGCCCGCGCGTGGACAGCCCCGGCGTGGGCCTCGGCCTGCCGTTGATGGGCGATCTCGCCGATCGCGTGGACATCACCAGCCGTGATCCGGGCACCCGGATCGCCGCGTTCTTCGCCCTCATGGGCCCGGCCGGCCCCCACGGCCGCCCGCTCGCGCGCCACATGTCGGGACGCGCCGAGCGGCGACTCGCCCACCTCGTCTAGCTCAGCGCAGGAGCGTTCTCGGGCAGCGCGGCGAGCGCGGCCTGCAGGTTCTCCTCCGAGAACTCGGGGTCCTCGAGCGTCCCGGCCAGGTACGCGTCGTACGCGGCCAGGTCGAAGTGCCCGTGCCCGCAGAGCCCGAACAGGATCGTGCGCTCCTCGCCGGCCTCCTTGGCGGCCAGCGCCTCCTCGATCGTCGCGCGGATCGCGTGCGCGGGCTCCGGCGCCGGGATGATGCCCTCCGTGCGCGCGAACCGGACCGCGGCTTCGAACGTCTCGTTCTGCTTGTAGGCGCGCGCCTCGATCACGCCCGCCTTCACCAGCCCGCACACCATCGGCGAGTCGCCGTGGTAGCGCAGCCCGCCGGCGTGCACGGGCGGCGGGACGAACCCGTGGCCGAGCGTGTACATCGGCATCAGCGGCGTCAGCCCGACCGTGTCGCCGAAGTCGTACGCGTAGACGCCGCGCGTGAGCGTCGGGCACGCGGCCGGCTCGGCCGCCACGTACCGGATCTGGTTCTCGCCGCGCAGCGTCCCGCGCAGGAACGGGAACGTGAGCCCCGCGAAGTTCGAGCCGCCTCCGACGCAGCCGACGATCACGTCCGGGACCGCGTCCGCGAGCTCGAGCTGCGCCATCGCCTCCTGCCCGATCACGGTCTGGTGCAGCATCACGTGATTGAGGACGGAGCCGAGCGCGTAGTTGGTGTCGGGACGGGACGCGGCGATCTCGACCGCCTCGGAGATCGCGATCCCCAGCGAGCCCGTGGTGTTCTCGGCTTGCGCGCGGCCCGACTGCGTCCGGTCCGACGGCGAGCGGTGCACGGACGCGCCCCACGTCTGCATCATCGAGCGCCGGTAGGGCTTCTGGTCGTAGCTGGAGCCGACCATGTAGACCTCGCATTCGAGCCCGAACAGGCTGCACGCGAACGCCAGCGAAGAGCCCCACTGGCCCGCGCCCGTCTCGGTGACGAGCTTCTTCACGCCCGCTTGCGCGTTCGCGTACGCCTGCGGGACGGCCGAGTTCGGCTTGTGCGAGCCCGCCGGGGAGACGCCCTCGTACTTGTAGAAGATCTTCGCGGGCGTGTCGAGCGCCTGCTCGAGCCGGCGCGCACGGAACAGCGGCGTCGGCCGCCACAGCCGGTAGGCGTCGCGGACGGCGTCCGGGATCGCGACCTCCGGCTCCATCGAGACCTCTTGGCCGATCAGCTCCATCGGGAAGATCGGCGTGAGGTCCTCCGGGCCGGCGGGCTGGCCGGTGCCGGGGTTCAGCGGGGGCAACGGCTCTCCGGGCAGATCGGGGAGGAGGTTGACCCAGTGCGTCGGGATGGCGTCCTCGCCGAGGACGAACTTGGTCTGGCTCATCGGGCGAGCCTAAAGGAGGGGTGGGCCGCCGCGCTGGTCAGACGCGGCGGCCCTGATGCTGCAACGGCGGCGGGGGCCGGAGGAGAGAGGGGACGTCCCCGGTGCCGGAGCGTTCTTGAGAGGAACTGGAGACAGCCTGGCGGTGCAACCTTGGCGCCACCTTGCCCGAACCTTGAGAACTCATAAGTTCCGGGACGGGCCCTCAGGGGGAGTTGGGCCGCCGCGCTGGTCAGACGCGACGGCCCTGAAGTGCGAGCCGGCCGGCGGACGTCGGTGGGGGAAAGGGCGCCCTGGGGCCGGTGCGAGGAGAGAGTGGCCCATCCGTGGGCCCTGCTGCAGAGTCCTTTAGGGAACGATGTGAATCCTTCCACCCCCCGTAGGGGGGATGGCTACGGCTTCCATGCCAGCGATGGTGTGGACAGCCGCACCCTTCACACCTCTACGGTTACGCGCGTGAGCATCACGGAGGATGCGCCGGTCCAGGCGCGGCAGTCGGACAGCACACCTGGGCCCGCTCCGGTGGCCTGGTGGTGGCTCGTCGCTGCCTCCGCGCTGGTGCTCGTGCTGGTCGCCGCCGCGCTCGCGGTCTGGTCGATCGCCTCGCACGAGACGCGCACCACGCCCTACCGCATCCTCGGCGACGTCAACGGCCTGCGACTGGACCTCGGCGAGGCCGACGTGGAGATCGACGGCGGTGCCTCCAGCATCGAGATGACCCGCACCGACGAGTTCTCCTTCGGCAAGCCGTCGACCGGCGAGCCGCGTGTGGAGGACGGCACCGTGAGCATCACCTCGCGCTGCCCCGAGCAGGTCCTCGGCTCCTGCCGCGTCAGCTACCGGCTGACGGTCCCGGACAACGTTCCCCTGGTGATCGAGACCTCGAGCGGGAACGTGGATCTGGCCGGCGTGCGCGCCAGCGTGCAGATCTCGACCGGCTCGGGGGCGATCCGCGCCACCGGCTTCTGCGGCTTCTCGCTGCGCGCCGTCTCGGACAGCGGCGACGTCACGACCGTGTCGGAGTGCTCGGCCGACCGCCTCGAGCTGCGCTCCACCACCGGCGACGTGCACGCTGTCGTCCCCGCCGCCCGCTACACGATCGACGCCCAGAGCGACACGGGCGACGTCCGCACGCGCGGGCTGATCGGAACCGACGAGGCGCCGTACGAGATCCAGGCGCTCTCCACTGCCGGCGACGTGACCGTCGAAGCCGCATGACGGCCGCGATCGACCTCTCGCCTCACCTGCGCGCCGCGCGCCGCACGCTGCTGTACCTGTTCGTCGGGCTCGGGCAGGGGGTCGCGTACCTGCTGGTCATCGGCGGCGGGCTCGCGCTCGGCGTGCTGCTCGCGCCGCTGTGGGTCGGCCTGCCGCTGTTGGTCGGCACGGCGCGGCTCACGTGGCGGCTGGCCGAGGGGGAGCGGCGCCAGGCGAACCGGCTGCTCGAGTCCCACATGCCGCCGGTCCCGCCGCCCCCGTCCGCGCGCGGCGTCCGCGAGCAGCTCGGCAACCGCACGTACTGGCGGGTCGCCGCGATGCTGCTGCTCAAGCTGCCGATCACGCTGGTCGCGCTGGGCCTCGGGCTCGCGCCCGCGCTGCTGGCGATCGTGCTCGCCGGCCTCGGTGTGAGCGGGCTCGACGGCGGCGACGGCCGGCTGGTCGGGCCGTGGGAGCTCGGCCCGGCGGTCGGGATCGCGCTGTGCCTGCTCGCGTTCCCGGCGACGATCGTCTCGATCGCGCTGCTGGAGGGCATCGGCGGCGCGATGTGCGCGATCGCGCGGCGGCTGCTCGCCACCCGCGCCGTCGAGAGCGGGCCCGTGCGCGAGATGCTGGCCGAGCGGCTCGGCGACCGCTCGCTGAACATCGCCTACTGGCTGCCCGACCGCGAGATCTTCGTCGACGAGGCCGGGCGCAAGGTCGAGCTGCCCGAGCCGGAGTCCGGGCGCACGTGGACCGCGGTCGAGCACGAGGGCACGCGCGTGGCGGCGATCATCCACGACGCGGAGCTCGACGCGACCCCCGAGCTCGTCTCCGCCGCCGCCTCCGCCGCCGCGCTCGCGATCGACAACGAGCGCCTGAAGGCGGAGCTGCGCGCGCGGGTGGAGGAGCTGCGGGTCTCGCGGCTGCGGATCGTCGAGGCCGCCGACGACGCGCGCCGCCGAATCGAGCGCGACCTGCACGACGGCGCGCAGCAGCAGCTCGTCGCGCTCGCCCTGGACCTGCGCATGCTCAAGGCGCGGCTGGGCGACAGCGGCTTGTCCGGCACCGTCGACGAGATCGGCGAGAAGCTCGCTTCGGCCCTGGCCGAGCTGCGCGAGTTCGCGCGCGGCATCCATCCCGCGTTCCTGTCCGAGCGTGGCGTGGGCGCCGCGGTGGAGGCGCTGGTGGCGCGCGCGCCGCTGGAGGTCGAGGCGAGCGTCGAGCTGCCCGAGCGCCTGCCCGCACCCGTCGAGGCGGCCGCGTACTTCGTGGTGGCCGAGGGCCTGACCAACGTCATCCGCTACGCCGACACCCGCCGCGCGAGCGTGCGCGTGTACGAGGACGGCGGCGAGGTCGTGGTCGTCGTGACCGACGACGGCAAGGGCGGCGCGACCGTCGCGGGCGGGACTGGGCTGCGCGGCCTGATCGACCGGCTCGCCGTGCTCGACGGGCGCCTGCAGGTGCACTCGCCGCCCGGCGAGGGCACGCGGCTGGAGGCGCACATCCCGATCGAGGCGGGGTCACTGGTGGCCGAGGCGTCCGAGATCCGCGCGTGGCCCGTCCACCCGCTGCCGCCGGAGCCACAGTCGTGAGGCGCTGGCTGATCCTGCTCGCGCTGCTCGTGGTCGCCGGGTGCGGGAAGGAGACGACCGAGCCGGCGCGCGAGATCGTGGTGCGCACGGACGACAGCGCGCCCCGCGACACGCCCGACCAGCAGTCGCGCGGCGTCCGGATCGCCAGCTCGCGGATCGTGTTCGTCACGCACGGGCAGGCCAGCGACGAGTTCTGGACGGTCGTGCGCCGCGGGCTGCAGGACGCGGGGCGCCAGACGGGTGCGGCCGTCTCCTACCGCGCGCCCGACTCGTTCTCGATCGACCGCATGCGCCAGCTGATCGACCAGGCCGTCGCCGACCACCCCGACGGGCTGGTGGTCTCGGTGCCGGACGCCGAGGCGGTCGGGCCGTCGATCGAGCGCGCGGTCGCCGAGGGCATCCCGACGATTACGATTAACAGCGGGAGCGACGCCTTCAAGCGGCTCGGCGTGCTCGCACACGTGGGGCAGCCCGAGTACAAGGCGGGCGTGGAGGCCGGGCGGCGCCTGGCCCAGGCGGGCGTACGGCGGGCGCTGTGCGTCAACCAGGAGTCGGGCAACGCGGGGCTCGACGAGCGCTGCCGCGGGCTGCAGGCCGGGCTGCGACGCAGCGGCGGGACGGTGAGCCCGTTGTCGGTGCCGCTGCAGGACGCCGCGACCGCGCAGCGGCGGATGTCCGAGGCGATCACCGAGGGGGACGTCGACGGCGTCGTCACGCTCGGGCCGGGCGCGGCGAAGCCGGCGATCGACGCCGTCAGCGCCAGCGGGCCGCGGTCGCGCATCACCCTCGCCACGTTCGACCTCAGCCCCGAGGTGCTCGAGGCCGTCCGCGACGGCGAGATGCTGTTCGCCGTCGACCAGCAGCCGTACCTGCAGGGCTTTCTGCCGGTCATCCTGCTGGCCGAGCAGGCGCGCCACCAGGTGTTTCCCGGCAAGGGATCGCTGATCCCGACCGGCCCGCAGTTCGTGACCGAGACGAACGCCGAGGACGTGCTCCGGCTCAGCGCCGAGGGGGTGCGCTGATCGGCGCCGTGACGGCGCGCGTGAGGCGGATGAGCTCGTTCGGGTCGAGCTCGATCTCGAAGCCGCGGCGGCCGCCGCTGACGTGGATGGTGGGATGGTCGGCGGCGCTCTCGTCGAGCACCGTGGGCAGCGCCTTCCGCTGCCCGAGCGGCGAGATGCCCCCGGCGACGTAGCCCGTCGTGCGCTCGGCCTGCTTGACGTCGGCCATCTGGGCCTTCTTGGCCTTGCGCGCGCTGGCCAGCGCCTTGAGGTCGAGCTGACGCTCGACGGGGACGATCGCGACCGTCAGCTCGCCGTCGACGGAGGCGACGAGCGTCTTGAACACGGTGGCGGAGTCCAGACCCAGTCGCTCGGCGGCCTCGAGGCCGTACGACTCGTGCTTGGGGTCGTGGTCGTAGACGTGGGTCGTGTAGGCGACCTTCGCCTTGTCCAGGGCTGTGGTTGCGGGCGTCGCGCTCATCAGTACCTTCCCGGCATGCGACGTCTGAGCCTATTCGCCCTGGTGGTCTTCCTCGTTGCGGCACCGGACGCCGTCGCGATGATCCAGCTCGACCGGGGGATCGCCGGCGCCCGGTTGGGCGCCTCGCGCGCCGACGTGCGCGCGGCGCTCGGCAAGCCCGCGAAGGTGGCCGGTGGGCGCAACGAGTTCGGGCCGTGGGTCCGGTACACCTACGACGGTGGGTTGCGCGTGTTCTTCCAGGGGCGCTCGAACGTCACGTCGGTGCAGACGACCGGGCTCGGCGACCGGACGGCGAAGGGCGTCGGAGTGGGATCGACGGAGGCCGACGTGACCGCGAACGTGCCCGGCGTCGAGTGCGAGACGTTCGAGACGATCCGTTCGTGCCACACGGGTGACTTGGCGCCGGGGAAGCGGGTAACCGACTTCCTCATCACGGACGGGAAGGTCGCCCGCATCACCGTGGGCATCGTGATCGACTAGGGGGACGAGCGTATGGGCGACGAGGTCGCCGACACCACCTTCAGCCGCGAGAACCGCCAGCGCTATCGCGACAAGGTCAAGCTGTGCCTGGACGTCTTCGCGCAGATGCTCGCGGAGGCGCGCTTCGATCCGGACAAGCGCTCGATCGGGCTCGAGATCGAGCTCAACCTGACCGAGGAGACCGGCGACCCGGCGCTGGCCAACACGCACGTGCTCGAGCTGATCGCGGACGACGACTTCCAGACCGAGCTGGCGCAGTTCAACATCGAGATCAACATCCCGCCGCGCAAGCTGGAGGGGAAGGTCTTCGCCGAGCTCGAGGAGACCGTCCGGCGTGACCTCAACCACGCCGAGGAGCAGGCCCAGAAGGCCCACGCGCACATGATGATCATCGGGATCCTCCCGACGATCACCGAGACGCTGCTCAACGGTGAGGCGCTGTCGGCGAACCCGCGCTACAAGCTGCTCAACGAGCAGATCTTCGCGGCGCGCGGAGAGGACCTGGAGATCGACATCCGGGGCGTCGAGCGGCTCGCGGTCCTGGCCGACACGATCGCGCCCGAGGCCGCCTGCACGTCCGTCCAGCTGCACCAGCTGGTCGATCCGGCCGCCTTCGGCGCGCACTGGAACGCCGCGCAGGCGATCGCGGGCGTGCAGCTGGCGATCGGCGCCAACTCGCCGTTCTTCTTCGGGCGCGAGCTGTGGCGCGAGACGCGGATCGCGTTGTTCGAGCAGACGACCGACACGCGGCCGGAGGAGCTCAAGGCCCAAGGCGTGCGGCCGCGCGTGTGGTTCGGCGAGCGCTGGATCACGTCGATCTTCGACCTGTTCGAGGAAAACGTCCGCTACTTCCCGGCGCTGCTGCCGGTGGTCGAGGACGAGGACCCGATGGCCGTCCTGGAGTCCGGTGGGGCGCCGAAGCTGCAGGAGCTGCGGCTGCACAACGGCACGATCTACCGCTGGAACCGGCCGATCTACGACATCGCGCGCGGGCGGCCGCACCTGCGCGTGGAGAACCGCGTGCTGCCGGCCGGGCCGACGATCGTCGACACGCTCGCGAACGCCGCGTTCTACTACGGGCTCATTCGCGTGCTGTGCGACGACGATCGCCCCGTGTGGACGCAGATGTCGTTCTCGGCGGCGTGCGACAACTTCTACACCGGCGCTCGCGACGGGCTGGACGCGCGCGTGTACTGGCCGGGCGTCGGCGAAGTCCCGGCGACCGAGCTCGTGCTCCGGCGGCTGCTCCCGATGGCCCGGGACGGCCTGTCGCGCTGGGGGGTCGACTCCGGTGACGCCGACCGGCTGCTGGAGATCGTCGAGCGGCGCTGCGTCGAGGGCGTCAACGGCGCCTCGTGGCAGGCCGCGGCCTTCCACCGGCTCTACGACCGGCTCGACCGCGCCGACGCCCTGCGCGAGATGACCGTCCGCTACCGCGAGCACATGCACTCCAACGAGCCGGTGCACTCCTGGCCGCTGCCAACCTAAAGAAACATTAACGAGTCTGACCCCTTTAGGTTCGTCGGACCGCGTTTGTGAAGCCCACATTGCGGTTGCTTCCTAAAGGGGTCTGGCCCCTTTAGATTCGCCGCGTGCTCGCGGTGCTCGGCCTGGTCGTCGCGCGGTGCCGCCGGCGGGCGGGGGCGTTGGTCGCGGTCGCGGTCGGCGTGGCCTGCGCCGCCGCGGTGGTGCTGGCGGCCGCGCCGCTGACGCTCGTCGCGCGGGACACGGCGATGGCGCGCATGCTGGCGGACGCTCCGGCGCCCGAGCGGGCGCTGCGATTGACCGTGGGGCGCGCGGGGGAGCGCGAGGGCGGCGCCCCCGTGCTGGCGGGGTTGCAGGCGCAGGTGCGCGGCGACTTCCCGGGCGCGGGCGCGCGGGCCGTGCGCTTCAGCGGCCGGGCGGTAGGGCGGCAGTCGGTCGTGCTCGCGGGCGTCGACGGGTTGAGCGGGTTCGTGCGGTTGAGCGCCGGGCGGCTTCCGGCGCGTTGCGACGAGCGCGTGTGCGAGGTGGTCGCCGTCGCCGGGCGGGCACCGTCGGCGCTGCGGGTGCAGGGCGCGCGCCTGCAGGTCGTGGGCCGCGGGCGCCTGGACGGCGTACCGCTCGGTCCGTTGCCGCCCCCGCCGGGGCGGCCGGACGCGGGCGCGACGTTCCTGGTCGCCGGCGCGGTCGAGCCGCTGCTCGCGCTGCGGGCGCTGAACGGGTTGCCGCGCACGTTCGCGTGGACGCGCGTGATCGACCCGGCCGACGTGCATCCCTGGAACGCCGAAGCCGTGCTCGACGGGCTCACGAACGTCCAGGACGCGTTCGCCGGCACGGTCGACGGCGCGCAGGTCACGCTGCCGGCCGCCCCGATCGCCGCCGAGCTCGCGCGCGGCGAGGCCGCGGCCGCGTTCGCGCTGATCGTCGCCGGCCTGGCCGCCACTATCCTGCTCGCGTTCGCCGCCTTCGCCGCCGCCGAGCGCCACGACGACGTCGCCGCGGAGCTCCGGAGGCTGCGCGCGATGGCCGCCCGCCGCCGCCACCTGGCCGCGCTCGTGCTGGGCGAGGCGGCCGTGCCCGCACTGGTGGGCGTCCTGGCAGGGGCCACGATCGCGCTGGGGGTGACCGCGCTCGCCGCCGTCGCGGCCTCGCCGGGCGCGGGCGCGTCGCTCGCGGACGTCCTGCGCGAGGGGTTCTTCACGCCGGCCTCGCTCGTGCTCGCGCTGGCCCTGTTCGGTGCGGCCGTGGCGGTGATCGGCGGCGTGCTCGCCGGGGCGCAGTCGCGTGGTGTGCGGGTGGTGCTCGAGGCGGTGTGCGTCGTCGTGCTCGGTGGGCTCGTGTGGCAGGCGGCATCACGGGGAAGCGTCGACGCGGCCGAGCTCGCGGCGGGCGGGACGGTCGATCCGGTGCTCATCCTCGGGCCGGGCGCGGCCGCGCTGGCGTGCGGGTTGCTCGCGCTGCGGGTCGTGCCGGCGGTGCTGCGCGCGCTCGCGCGGGCGGCGGAGCGGTTGCCCGTGGCGCCGTATCTCGCGCTGGTGGCGCTGGCGCGGCAGCCGGCGCGGGGGGCGGCCGCCGTCGCGGGGGTGGCGGTCGCGGCCGCCGCGGGGACGTTCGCGCTCGGGCACGCGCGCACCCTGGAGCAGGGCGCGCTCGACCAGGCCGCCTACCGGACGGCCGCGGACGTGCGCGCGCTCGCGCCGGTGACCGGGGCGCGCCCGACGGCCGACCAGACGCCGGTCGTGCGGATCACGGCCGAGACGCTCGGGCGGCCGCTGCCGGTGCAGCTGCTCGGGGTCGGCGCGGAGGCGCTGCCGCGGCTGCCCGGGTGGCGGGAGGACTTCAGCGCGGTGCCGATCGGCACGCTCGCCGAGCGCCTCGAGGGCGACCCGAACGGGCTGCTCGTCGACGGCGTGGAGCTGCCCGCAGACGCGCGCGCGATCGAGCTGCCGCTCACGCTCACCGGCGCGCGCGCCGTCATCCAGCTCGCGGTGCAGCGGCCCGACGGGACGTTCACGCGCTACGGCGTGGACGAGCTGCCGCCGGGGCGTCACACGCTCACCGCGCCGGTCGGGCGCGCCGAGCGCGGCGGCAAGATCGTGGCGCTGGAGGTCGCGCTCGGCCCGGGCGGAAGCGGCACCAGCGACCTCGGGGAGGTCATCCCGGGCGACCTGCAGGCGAGGCTCACGGACGGCCGGCGGGCGACCCTCACCGACTTCTTCGACTGGGTCCCGTCAAGCGCCGGCTCGTTCACGGGCGGCACGTTCTCGTACTCGATCGCGGGCGTGGCGGGCTACCTCGGCATCCGCCCGCAGCAGCCCGCCGCGCGCGAGCCGATTCCCGTCCTCGCGACGCCCGCGCTGGCCGCCCGCACCCGCGGGAACCTGGTGCTGCGCCTGCCGGGCGGCGGCCAGACGCGCGTGAAGGTCGTCGGCACCGTCCGGCACGTCCCGACCACGCGCCCGGGCGAGGCGATGGTCGCCGACGTCGGCCGCCTGTTCGCCGCGCTCAACACGCAGTACCCGGGCTTGGCGTCGGTGTCCGAGCACTGGCGGATGGGCGCCGCGCCACCGGTGGGCCGCGAGCTGCGCCTGGACGAGCTCGCCGCCGCGGCCGCCGCCGACCCGCTCGC
>NZ_JAPCID010000080.1 GCF_027587175.1 Solirubrobacter deserti | reverse complement strand
AACGATCCTGGGAGCGCTCGTTCGTCACGGTCTCGGGCGCGCCCCTCCTGCCGCACGACCCCGTCACTGAGCTCGTTGTCGCCCCCGCGCTCCAGACGTAGAACTCGCACGCGGTGGCGTTCGACTCACAGTCGCGCGAGCACGCGCGCACCGAAGAGGGACTCGAACGCTTCGAGGTCCACGTCGGTGGCGATCAGCGCGTTGTCCGGCCGGTCTGGACGCGACCACGCGGACGCGCGCCCCGGGAGCCAGGCTGCGCTCGTGCCGGCCAGCGGCTCGCTTGCGGTCTCCACGTGAACCAGCGCCGGTGTGTACTCGAACAGGTCGGAGTTGACGGCGCACGCGACGGCGAGCGAGTCGTAGAGGTGCGGCCCGTCGTCGCTGCCGTGCAGCCACTCGTCGGACACGCGACGCAGGAAGCGTCCGAACGGACTGTGGAAGCCGACCTGGGTGAGCTGCTCGGGCGTCAGGTGCGTCCGGTGGCAGATGTCGAGCCCGAGCAGGACGGGCGTAAGACCGGACGCGAGAACGACGTTCGCCGCCTCCGGGTCCATGAAGAAGTTGAACTCGGCCGTCGGCGTGACGTTGCCCGGGGTTTCGAACGCGCCGCCCATGACCACGACGCGCTCCAGACGGTCGGGCAGCGAAGGGTCGGCCAGCAGCGCGGACGCGAGGTTCGTCAACGGGCCGATCGCGATCACCGTCAGCGGTGCGTGCTCGCGCGCCGTGCGAACGATCAACTCGACCGCGCGCGGCTCGGCGAGTGGTCCTTCCGCTGCGGGCAGCACCCGGGCCCGGCGACCGCTCTCGGCGAGCCGGCGCAACTGCTCGTGGCGGGCCGCGCCGCCGAGTGGTCGCTCGTGCCCGGCCGCGAGTGGAACATGCTGTCGGTCGAGCAGCTCGAGCACCCGGGCAGCGCTCGCGAACGAATGGCGGACCGGAACGTTGCCTTGGACGCAGGTGACCGCCCGGACGTCGAGCTCACCGGACGCGAACGCCAGCGCCAACGCCAGGCTGTCCTCCGGATCCACGCCCACGGTTCCGATCCCCGGGTCGGTGTCGATCACGACGTCCATGCGCGCATCTTGCCCGACTCCGTCCGGTGGTACGGATAGCCCCCACCGAAAGAGCCGGTCGAGCGCATTGACGGGCGCCTCACCACCCGCGTAGATTCGCACTCGTGAGTCAGCGTGATGTCGAGGTCGTATCCCAGCCGGCCCCGGCCATCACGCCGGCCCCCACGGCAGCTCCCGCCCCGCTCGCCTCGACGACCGGCCCCGCCGGCCTGGCGGCGCTCGGCCCCCAGCAGCGCGCCGCCGCCGTCCGCGGGCTCAGCGCCGGCGCGGGCAACGCGGCCGTCTCGCGCCTGCTCGCGCGCAACATCCTGACCGACTTCGCCGAGTTCAAGCACGACATCGACATCGACCTGGACACGGCGACGACCGAGCAGAAGCTGGCCGAGATCCAACGGCTGCACGGCAAGCCGGGGTTCGGGGCGACGGTGGTGTGGGAGTCGATGCCGGACCTGGCCGCGGTGGCCAAGCAGAACGCGCCGCTGTTCATCGCCAGCGCCAAGCGCGACCCGACGCTGTTCGACAACAAGGCGTTCGACGGCGTGCGCAAGGAGTTCAAGGCCGCGGTCGAGGGGCGGGTGCTCAACAACCTGCAGTCCAACCGCGACTATGTGACGGCGCAGATGGAGGCGGTCGGCGTGACCGCGGGGACCGATCCCGCGGCGGCCGAGACGACCGCCGACCAGGACCTCGCCGTGCGCAAGGCCCAGTTGCTGGCCGAGAAGGTCGCGCTGTGGCAGGACGGCATGGCCAAGGCCAAGCAGATCAAGGTCGGCCGCAACACCAAGACGCGCCTCGGCGGCTACCGCCGGGACTTCGACTCCGAGGTGGAGGTCGACGCGACCTTCGACCCCGAGAAGCCGCCGTCGATGAAGGGCGCGCCGGTTGGCCGCGAGGGCGAGTTCAAGGACTACAACGAGGTCAAGCAGCACTACGACACGCTCGACCACGGCGTCAAGAAGATCCTCGCCGAGTCGCCCGCGGTGTTCGCGATCGTCAGCGGCGGCGAGGCGGGCGCGGCGAAGGACTTCGCCAAGCAGGACACGGGCAAGGCGCGCGCCCAGCTGGGCACCGCGCTCACCAGCATGGGGTCCAAGATCGACGAGGCCGTGCCGCTCGTCGGCGACGACCTCGACTACCGCGACTTCATCCCCGTCCACCAGCAGCTGATGGGCGCGGGGCCGTTCGCGGGCGAGCTGGAGAAGGCGATCATCCAGCGCGACGTCGAGGGCCACGAGATGGGCAAGGTCCTGCGCTCGCTGGCGCTCGGTGCGCTGTCGGCGGCCGCGTTCCTGGTCGCCGAGTTCGCCACGGCAGGCATGGCGACGTTCATCGCGGTCGCCGTCGGCATCGGCGCCAGCGTCGGCAACGCCGCGCTCTCGATCGAGGACTACCTCGACAAGGCGAAGGCCCACGGCGCCCGCTCGGGCGACACGCGCAACGACATCGTCACCGAGGAGCAGGTCGACAGCGCGCTGTTCCAGGCCGTGATGGACTCCGCGCTCGCGTTCATCGACGCGGGCGTCGGCATCTTCTCGGCCGCGAGCAAGGCGCTCGGCCCGGGCGCCAAGCTGCTGGAGGCGGCCGAGGCGGGCGCGGGCAAGATGGCGACCGCGACCCTCAAGGAGGCGCTCGGCGGCGGCGAGCACGCCGCCAAGGTGCTCGCGATCGAGAAGTCGCTGGCCGAGGCCGGCATCGACGCCACCGTGAAGGCCTCCGGCAAGAGCGCCGAGGAGCTCGCCACGCTCGTCGGCAAGGAGACCGAGTCCGGCAAGCGCCTGCTCGCCGCGGCGGGCCTGGGCAAGGACGCGGCCGCCGTCGAGGGCCTCGTGACCAAGCTGGCCGACTTCGCCAAGCTCGAACCGGCCGAGCGCGCGACGGTGATGCGCGCCGCGATCGACCAGTTCGGCTACGCGGGCGCGCTCAAGCGGGCCGGCGGCTGGAAGACGGTCACCAAGACGCTCGGCGAAGGGCATCCGATCGCGGCTGAGCTGGACGCCTGGCGCTCCGGCCTCGTGCGCGAGATGCAGGCGTGGATGGAGGCGGCGTCCAAGGGCGAGTCCAAGGCCGTCCAGACCGGCACGTCCGCGGCGACCTCCGACGTCGACATCTCCACCGTCGGCCGGGAGGCCGCACAGCAGGCCGACCGCGCGCTGGAGTTCATCTCCCGCCGCGCGGGCGTCACGCGCGCCGAGCTGGAGAGCGTCCTGGACCTCGACGCGGCCGTGAACCCCGCGCGCATGCACCTGCAGGACGTGGTGAAGGGGCTCACGCCGCAGGCGCGCGCGGCGATCGAGCGCGAGGCGGCGCGCTTCGAGGAGGCGCTGACCTACTCGCGCCGCTACCACCAGGCGCAGAAGGCGGGCGACGAGGCGCTGATGAAGTCGATCGAAGCCGAGGCCGGCGGCGCGCTCAACAAGACCTGGCAGCCACTCGGCAAGGACCAGATCGGCGCGCTGCAGAAGCGCATGGACGAGTGGTCGGCGGCGCTCGCCAAGCTCGAGGCCGACGGCGGCTCCGAGGCCGAGAAGGCCGCGCTGATCCAGAAGATCGGGCGCACGCAGGCCGAGGTGCTCGCTTCCAGCGACACGATGTACGGCACCGGCGGCTCGATCCGCACGTGGGTGACCGAGCGCGCGGCCGCCGCCGGCGTGAAGTCCGACCTCGAGAAGCTCGCCGAGGCGGGCGTGAAGATCGACCCGGCGGCGGCGAGCATCTGGCCGGGCCAGCGCTTCACCGCGATCCTCGGCGAAGGCCACTTCCTCGACAAGGCGTTCGCGGCGATCGAGCGCGGCGCGGAGGGCACGGCGCTGGTGGGCGCGATCAAGGACTTCGGCAAGCACGGCGGGCGCGTCGTGGAGATCCTCGGCCGCGACGTCGCCGTCACCGGCATGAACGCGGCCAAGATGGAGCAGCTGGCCGACAACCTGGCGCTGTGGCTGAAGGCGTCCAAGGGCCCGCTGGCCGACACGGTCAAGGACGCGGCCGCACTCGGCGCCATCCGGGCACAGCTCGCGACGCAGGTCGGCCAGCTGCGCACGGCGATGACCAACGGCGTCGGGGCGCTGCGCGCGCAGGCGCAGCTCGGCACGGCGCTCGGGTCGGCCGAGCTGGCCGGGATCGACGCGTGGGTGCGAGCGCAGGCCGCCGCCGAGCTGCGCGGCCAGGCGCTGCTCGACAACCTGCTCAAGATGGAGCAGGCGCTCTCCCTGCCCGGCAAGGTCGCCAACGCCGCCGCGAACACGTCGGAGTCCACCGCGCCCGAGCCCAACACGAGCACGCCGGACGGGCCGGTGTACTCCCCTCCGCCCTCGCCGTAGCTCCTGGCGCGTGACGGCCACGCCCGCCGGGAAGGACCAGGCTCGATGAAGCTTCGAGAGATCGGCAATGACACCGTCGGGCGCGAGCGCGTGGGCGCGATCGGCCTGGGCCTGATGACCTTCGACCAGACCGGCGCGCAACCGCGCGAGCAGCTGGCCGCCACGGTCCGCGCCGCGGTGGACGCGGGCGTGCGCCTGTTCGACACGGCGGACGCCTACGGCCCCGGCGAGGAGCTCGGCGCCAAGGCCCAGGGCGAGAACGAGCGGCTGATCGCCGGACTGCTCGACGAGCTCGGCCTGCGCTCGGAAGTCCTGCTCGCCACCAAGGCCGGGCACACGCGGACCGAGGGAGGCGGCTGGGCCACCGACAGCTCCCCCGAGCACCTGCGCAGCGCGGTCGACGCGTCGCTGCAGCGGCTCGGCGTCGACCAGCTCGCGCTCTGGCAGCACCACCGCCCCGACCCGAACCGCGACTACGCCGACATCCTCGGGACGCTGAAGGAGGTCTACGACTCCGGCAAGGTCCGCATGGTCGGGCTCTCCAACGCCAACCCGGACCAGATCCGCCTCGCCCACTCGATCCTGGGCGACGCGCTCGTGAGCGTCCAGAACGAGTTCTCGCCCGCCTTCCGCTCCAGCCGGCCCGAGATCGACGTGTGCGAGGAGCTCGGCCTCGCCTTCCTGCCCTGGTCGCCGCTCGGCGGGCTCACCAGCGCCAAGGGCCTCGCCGACAAGCACCCCGCGTTCAAGGAGATCGCCGACCGCCACGGGGTCAGCGCCCAGCGCGTCGCGCTCGCGTGGGAGCTCGCGCAATCCGAGTGCGTGATCCCGATCCCGGGCGCCAAGCGCCCCGAGTCGATCACGGACTCTGCGGCCGCCGCCGACCTCGAGCTCTCCTCGGACGAGCTCGCGGCGCTGGACGCCGGCTGACTCGCGCGCGTATCGGCGCGCGCAGCGCGGACACACCGCGTCTGGACAACCTTCCTAGACCGCGGACCGATTGTGAACCTTCGCGGCCGGAGGGACGACGCAGAGAGCATGCTGCGCTCTCTTGTGGTTGCCGTCCTGGCCATGCTCGTCCTCCCCTCCGCCGCTCACGCCGCCGCCGGTGATTTCCGAGACGGCTTCGACACGTTCGACACCACCCGCTGGGCGGTCGGGCAGCACCAGCTGGGCCGGAGCGCGCTGACGGCGCCGAACGTCTCGGTCGCCGGCGGGGCGCTCGCGCTCACCCTTCCGGACGGCACGACCGACGGCGGGGAGATCCGCAGCCAGCAGCAGTACAGCTCCGGCACGGCCCGCGCGCGGGTGCAGGTGGCGAACGCGCCCTCGTCGATCACCGGCTTCTTCCTGTACGCCGCGCCCGACTACGCCGCCGAGATCGACATCGAGATCTTCAACGACCCGTCGGGCCGCGTGATGTTCTCGACCTACGCCGGCGGCCGCCAGACGCACACCGAGACGCGGACGCTCGGGTTCGACCCGACCGCGGCGGCCCACGACTACACGATCCGCTGGGGCAACGGGCGCGTCCGCTTCCTGGTCGACGGCGTGCTCCTGCGGACCTGGAGCGCGGGCGTGCCGAAGGCCCCGATGCACCTGTTCGCCAACGCCTGGTTCCCGGCGTGGCTCGACGGGCTGGCGCCGGTCACGCCGCAGGCGACGCTCGTCGACGAGATCGAGTACCACCGAAGCTGAGTCAGCGCACGCCGTCGAACGCGATCTTCAGCAAGGCGTCGATGTGCCGGGGCTTGATCGGCATGGCGTGGATCAGCCGGTACTCGACGAAGCCGTACACCACGTCGCGCAGCGCCTGCACGTCGGCGTCGTCACGCAGCTCGCCGCGTTCCTGGGCCAGGGCGGCCCGCCGGCCGAACGCCTGCACGTTCGGCTCGATGATCTGGTCGAACAGCGCGCTCAACAGCTCGGGGTCGGACTGGCCGGCCGCGATCAGCCCGCGGTAGGCCGAGCCGAAGCCCGTGTTCGCGATCAGCTTGAGGATCCCTCGGAGCTGGGTGCGCAGATCGGCGGCGAAGTCACCGGTGTCCGGGAACGAGACCACGGGATCGAGGCTGTGGGTCGCGGCCTCGAGCACGACCGCGCCCTTCGAGGACCACCAGCGGTAGATGGTCTGCTTGCCGACGCCCGCTCGCCGGGCGATCGCCTCGATCGAGACCTTGTCGTACCCGAGCTCCCCGATCAGCGCGATCGACGCGTCGAGGATGGCCTGGCGTGACCGCTCGTTGCGCCGGAGCGGATCGGGGGCATGGTCGGGCATCCGGCGCAGCATAGTCCGCAACGAGACGGCGCGTATTGTCACCGTCCATGACAAGACGAGACGGAGCGTCTTGACACGAGACGAGACGGTCCGTAAGTTCTCGCACCATGGCGATCATTCAAGCCTCTCGAGCACCGGCGGCGCCGACGCTCTCCAGCAGTGCGTCCGCGATCGAAGTGCGCGGGCTGCGGCGGACCTACGGCCGCGGCCCGTCGGCGTACGAGGCCGTCCGCGGGGTTGACCTCGAAGTGGCCGCCGGATCGATCACCGCGCTGCTGGGCACCAACGGCGCCGGGAAGACGTCGACCCTCGAGGTGATCGAGGGTCTTGCCCCGGCAACGGGCGGCACCGTCAGCGTGTTGGGCCTGGACCCCGTCGCCGACCGCGGCACGCTCCGCCGGCGCACCGGGGTGCTGCTGCAGCGCAGCGGCTTCTCGGGCGACCTGACCGTGCGCGAGACGCTGCGCCAGTGGGGCGGCACGCTGACCGCCCCGCGTCCGGTCGACGAGATGCTCGCGCTGCTGTCGCTCCACGAGCGGGCCGACGTGCGCATGCTCGCCCTGTCCGGCGGCGAGGCCCGGCGGGTCGAGGTCGCCTGCGCGCTCATGGGCAGCCCTGAGCTGGTCATCCTCGACGAGCCCACCACCGGGCTGGACCCCGAGAGCCGGCGCGCGGTCTGGCGCGTCGTGTCCGACCTGCGCGACGGCGGCGCCACGGTGCTGCTCACGACGCACTACCTCGAAGAAGCCGAGGCGCTGGCCGACCGGCTGGAGATCATGCACGCCGGGCGCATCGTCCGCTCGGGCACGCCGGACGAGATCGCCGAGGGGCACCCGTCGACGATCACCTTCAGCGGCGCCGAAGACCTTCCCCGCGATCTCGCCGGCGTCACCCGGATCGTCCGCGACCACGGGCGCACGACGCTGGAGACCGACGCGCTGCAGCGCTCGCTGCTGGACCTGCTGAGCTGGGCGCAGCACCACGAGATCACGCTCGAGCACCTGGACGCGCGCACCGCCAGCCTCGAGGCCGTCTTCCTCTCGATCGCCGACGGCACCGAGCCCGGGAGCCCGCGATGACCACCTTCTCGCCGCGGCGAACCGCGAACCTGACGCGCTGGAACGTGGTCCTGCTCTCGCGCAACCGGCTGGCGTTCTTCTACGCCGCGGTGTTCCCGCTGCTTCCGCTGGCGTTGCTGTTCACCGGCGACCGCGGCGACGAGGCCCTCGGGGCCCGCACCATCACGACCGGCTTCCTCGTCGCCTCGCTGTTCACGATCTACTACAACGTTCTCTCGCAGTTCGTCAATCGCCGCGACGAGCTCGTCCTCAAGCGCATGCGCACCGGCGAGGCGCGGGAGGTCGAGCTGCTCGTCAGCATCGCCATGCCGGGTGCGCTGAGCACGCTGCTCGTGGCGACGATCGTCGTCCCGCTGGCCGCGGCGCTCGGCCAACCGCTGCCGGTGAACCCGCTGCTCTACGCGGTGCTGGTCGTATTGGTGATCGCCACGTTCAGCGCCTTCGCGTTCTGGACGGCCGCGTGGACGCGCAGCGCCGAGTCGGCGCAGCTGACCAGTCTGCCGCTGATCCTGCTGGCCTCGGTCGGGCCGATGACCAGCTCGATCCCCGGCATGTCGGACGCGCTGCGCGAGCTGCTCTCCCTCACCCCCGGCGCCGCGATGTCGGACCTGATCCGCGTCGGCTGGTTCGGCCTCGACGGCCCGGACGCCACCGCGACGACCCTGAGCTTCGCCGAGACGGGGAGTCAGGCGGCCGAGCCGCTGCTCGTGCTGGCGGCCTGGACGGTCATCGCGCTCGCGCTCGCCCGCCGCTCGATCCGCTGGGAGCCGCGGACATGACCGGAGGTCACCGCGGTCGTCGACCGCTGAGCCTCCGCCGCGCGCAGCGCCTTGAACGCGTCGCCGTTGACGCGGCGCGCCTTCGCGTGGAGCACGATCACCTGCGTGTCCGCCTTGATGACCGCGAACGAGCGGAAGCCGCCCGTGCCGCCATCGTGCATCCACATCTGGTGCTTGCCCGGCGCCTTGCGCCAGGCAAGCGACGGGCGCTCGGCCTCCGCCGCGAGGAAGCGCAGCATGTCGCTCGCCGTGGAGCGCAGGCCGCCGGCGCCGGCCAGCGCCGCGAGGTGCCAGGGCGGCGTGGCGCGGCCGAAGAAGTCGCGGCCCTGGACGAGGCCCGGCGTGTCGAGCGCCGTCTGCGTCATCTCGAGCGGCTGCGTGATGTGGGCGCGGACGAGCTCGGCGTAGCTCGTGCTCGCGCGCTGGGCGAGCGCGTAGCCGAGCAGGCCGTAGCCGAAGTTCGAGTACACCATCTCCGTGCCGGGCTCGTGCTTCGGCGTCGTCGCCGCGATCACGCTCGGCATGACCTCGTCCGTGAACTCGGCGTATGGGTCGCGCCGGTTCCAGCGGCCGGTCTTCTTCGGCAGCCGCGGCAACCCCGAGCGGTGCTCGGCGAGCTGCCGGAACGTGAACGCGCGGCCGTCGACGACGGGCTCGTCGAGCGTGACGAGCCCTTCGTCGACCAGCAGCGCGAGCAGCCGCGCGGTGAACGGCTTGGTCAGCGACCCGATCTCGTACACGGCATCCGGGTCACCGTCGAACGTCGTCTCACCTGCGTGGCGAACTCCAATCGTCTTCACTCAGTCCAATCTAGGCTGCGCTCGACCGCTTTCTTCCACCGCGCGTACTGCGCCTCGCGCTCGCCCTCGTCCATCTGCGGCTCCCAGCGCTTGTCCTCGGCCCAGCGCTCGCGCAGCTCGTCCTGCGACGCCCAGAACCCGGTGGCCAGCCCGGCGGCGTACGCCGCGCCGAGCGCGGTCGTCTCGGTCACCTTCGGGCGGATCACCGGCACGCCGAGCACGTCGGCCTGGAACTGCATCAGCAGGTCGTTGCCGGTCATGCCGCCGTCCACGCGCAGGTCGGTGAACGGGACGTCGGCGACGGCGTTGGCCGCGTCCACCACCTCGCGCGACTGCCACGCAGCCGCCTCCAACGCCGCCCGGGCGATGTGCCCGCGGTTCGCATAGGCGGTCAGGCCGACGATCACGCCGCGCGCGTCGTCGCGCCAGTACGGGGCGAAGAGCCCGGAGAACGCGGGCACGAAGTACACGCCGCCGTTGTCGTCCACGGTCTTGGCCAGGTCCTGCACCTCGGGGGCAGAGTCGATGATCTTGAGGCGGTCGCGCAGCCACTGGATCAGCGCGCCGGTGACGGCGATCGACCCCTCCAGCGCGTAGGCGGCCTTGCCGTCGCCGAGCTTGTAGGCCGCGGTGGTGAGCAGCTTCTCGGTCTGGACGATCTCCTCGCCCGTGTTCACCAGCAGGAACGAGCCCGTGCCGTAGGTGTTCTTGGCGTCGCCGCGGTCGAAGCACGTCTGGCCGAACAGCGCGGCCTGCTGGTCACCGAGGATGCCGGCGATCGGGGTGCCGCCGATCGCGGTGCCCTTCACGTCGCCGTAGGCCTCCGAGCTCGACTTGATCTCCGGCAGCATGGAGCGCGGAATGCCCAGCAGCTCCAGCGACGGCTCGTGCCAGTCGAGCGTCTCCAGGTTCATCAGCAGCGTGCGCGACGCGTTGGTCACGTCGGTGATGTGCTGCTCGCCGCCGGTGAGGTTCCAGACCACCCACGAGTCCATCGTCCCGAACGCGAGCTCGCCCTTCTCCGCGCGCTCGCGGGCGCCGTCGACGTTGTCGAGGATCCACTTGATCTTCGGGCCGCTGAAATAGGTGGAGAGCGGCAGGCCGGTGACGTCGCGCAGCTGGTCGGCGTCGCCGAGCTCGCGCACGATCTGGTCGGTGCGCGTGTCCTGCCAGACGATCGCGTTGTAGACCGGCTCGCCGGTCTCACGGTCCCACACGACTGTCGTCTCGCGCTGGTTGGTGATCCCGACGGCCGCGATGTCCCCCGCCTCGAGGTCCGAGTTCGCGAGCGCGCCGCCGATCACCTCGCGCGTGCGCCGCCAGACCTCCTTGGCGTCGTGCTCGACCCAGCCCGCCTTGGGCGTGATCTGTTCGTGCTCGCGCTGGTCGACGGTGACGATGTTGCCGTCCTTGTCGAACACGATGAAGCGCGTGCTCGTCGTGCCCTGGTCGATGGCGCCGATGTAGTCAGCCACTGGTTCTCCTCACTCAGTCGACCGCGGTGCGGCCCTCTTCGGAAACGTCGGGGTCCGGCGTGATGCCGCGCGCGATCAGCGTGTTGCGAATCAGGAAGTCGTAGATCGCCGCTCCGATGCCGGCGCCGACGATCGGCCCGAGGATCGGGATCCAGAAGTACGTGTTCACGTTGCCGTAGTTGCCGGGCATGGCGACCTCCCCCCAGCCGGCGATCCAGGCGAAGAAGCGCGGGCCGAAGTCGCGCGCCGGGTTGATCGCGTAGCCCGCGTTGGCGCCGAACGAGATGCCGACGGCAACGACGATGAAGCCGACGATCAGCGGCGCCAGGTTGGCCTTGACCGGCGCGTTGTACTCGTCGGTGACGGCAAAGACGAACGCCACCAGGATCGCGGTGCCGATCACCTGATCCAGGAACGGGCCGAACCAGTTCTCGTAGTACGGCGCCGGGAACGTGCCGAAGATGCTGTACGTCGGAACGCTGTTCTCGGCGCCGCGGTTGATGTCGTTCGCCGACTCGTAGGAGATGATCGCGTACCGGTAGTTCAAGTACACGACCGCCGCGCCCGCGAACGCGCCGAGCACCTGCGCGACGATGTAGCCGGGCACCTTGCCCCACGGGAAGCCACGCCGCCACGCGAGCGCGAGCGTCACCGCCGGGTTCAGGTGGGCGCCGGACACACCGCCGGCGACGTACACCGCAAAGCACACGGCGAAGCCCCAGCCCCAGGTGATCAGCAACCAGTCGCCGCTCGCGGCGAAGATGAGCTCGCCGCGCCCGGATTGGTTGAGCGCCGCGACCGCCATGGCCACCACCCCGCAGCCCAGCAGGATGATGATGAACGTACCGAGGAACTCCGCGACATGTTCGCCGAGCACTGATCGCTGCCAGCCCCAACGACGGGTACCGCTCATACGAGTCTCTCCTCTCGCTAGCCTCCCAATGGAAGAAACCTACTCTTCTTTGGAGCCCGCTCTTGCACGACCGTAGCCGTCTTGGTCCCGAGCAACGCCGCCGCGACCTGTCGCGCCTGGAATCCGAGGTGTTCGACGTGGTGGTGATCGGCGGGGGCACGGTCGGGACCGGTTCGGCGCTGGACGCGGCCACGCGCGGGCTCTCGGTGGCGCTGCTGGAGGCGCGGGACTTCGCCTCGGGCACCTCCTCGCGGTCGAGCAAGCTCGTGCACGGCGGCCTGCGCTACCTCGAGCAGAAGGACTTCGGGCTCGTGCGCGAGGCGCTGCGGGAGCGGTCGCTGCTGCTGAACACGCTCGCGCCGCACCTGGTCTCCCCCGTGCCGTTCATGGTGCCGCTGAGCGAGTGGTGGCAGCGGTTCTACATCGGCGCCGGACTGGCGTTGTACGACACGCTGGGCGGTCACCAGGGGCTCAAGCGCCACCGGCACCTCACGCGCCGCGGCGCGCTGAAGATCGCACCGGCGCTCAGAAAGGACGCGCTCGTGGGCGCGATCCAGTACTACGACGCCAAGGTCGACGACGCCCGCCACACGCTGACCGTCGCGCGCACCGCCGCGGCGCTGGGCGCGGTGGTCGCCTCCAACGCGCGCGTCACCGGCTTCCTGCGCGAGGGCGAGCGCGTGACGGGCGTGCGCGTGCGGGACATGGCGGGCGGGCACGAGTTCGACGTCCGCGCGCGGGAAGTGGTGAACGCGACCGGTGTGTGGACCGACGATGTCCAGCACCTGGTCGGCGAGCGCGGCAAGTTCCAGGTGCGCGCGTCCAAGGGCATCCACCTCGTCGTCCCGAAGGACCGCCTGCAGTTGGACACCGGGCTGATTCTGCGCACCGAGAAGAGCGTGCTGTTCGTGATTCCGTGGGGCCGGCATTGGATCGTCGGCACTACCGACACCGACTGGAACCTCGACAAGGCGCATCCCGCCGCGTCGGCCTCGGACATCGACTACGTGCTCGAGCACGTCAACGCAGTGCTCAACCAGCCGCTGACGCGCGAGGACGTCGAGGGCGTGTACGCCGGGCTGCGGCCGCTGCTGACGGGCGAGTCCGAGTCCACGTCCAAGCTCTCGCGCGAGCACATGGTGGCGGTGCCCGTGCCCGGGCTGGTCGCGGTCGCGGGCGGCAAGTACACGACCTACCGCGTGATGGCGCGCGACGCGATCGACGCCGCCGCGCGCGGCCTGGACCGCCACGTCCCGCCTTCCGCCACCCACGTCACGCCGCTGGTCGGCGCCGACGGCTTCCAGGCGCTGTGGAACCGGCGCGGGCGCGTCGCGGCGGACTCCGGCGTGCACGTCGCGCGCGTCGAGCACCTGCTGCGCCGCTACGGGACCATGACCGAGGAGCTGCTCGAGCTGATCCACGAGGACCCGACGCTCGGCAAGCCGCTGCCGGGCGCGGACGACTACCTCGCGGTGGAGGTGCGCTACGCCGCCTCCCACGAGGGCGCGCTCCATCTGGACGACGTGTTGACGCGCCGCACGCGGATCTCGATCGAGACGTGGGACCGCGGGCTCGAGGCCGCCGAGCCGGCCGCGCGGCTGATGGCCGAGCCGCTGGGCTGGGACGAGGACACGATCGAGCGCGAGGTGTCGCTGTACCGCGAACGCGTCGCCGCCGAGCGGCGCTCGCAGGAGCAGCCCGACGACCGCGCCGCGGACCTGGAGCGCCTGAGCGCGCCGGACGTGTTCTCCCCCGCCGGCTGACTACGGGTCGATGAGCTGCTGCGCGGCGGCGTCGACCGTCGGCAGCGCGCGGATCTCGTCGGCGACGACCGCCGCCCGGGCGGCGTAGCGCTCGTCGGCGAGCAGCGTCCGGACGGCGCCGGCGAGCTCGTCGATCCCGCCGACGGCGATGCCCGCGCCGAGCTCGTGGACGCGCGCCGCGTTGTGCGGTTGGTCGGCGAACATGGGCAGCACCGCGAGCGGGACGCTCTCCGCGAGCGCCCCGCGGACCGTCCCGCTCCCGCCGTGGCAGACCACCGCCGAGGCGTCGCGCAGGACGTTCGCCTGCTCGACCCAGCGTTCGACGCGCACGTTGGCGGAGACGGACCCGAGCTGTTGCGGATCGCGGTCGCGCCCGACGGTGACGAGCAGCCGGACCGGCAGCGCCGCCAGCGCGTCGATGGCCGCCCGGTAGAGGTCCGGGAAGAACTCGCGCTGCGGGGCCACCGTGCCGAACGTCAAGTACACCAGCGGATCGGGGTGCGCGAGACCGCGTCCGCCGGTGCGGGCGTCGCGCTCGCGGAAGCGCCGCAGCTCCGGCGGCCCGGGCCGGGCCGGCTGCTCCAGTACTTGCGGCATCAACGTGAAGTGGGCGAGCGCTTCCCGGTCCGGTGACCGCAGCCCGTGCGCGTCGCGAGCGCGCGCCAACGCGGCGTCCGTCTGCTCCAGCAGCTCCTCCTCGACCGCGTATTGGGAGATCGAGACCTTCACGAACGGCAGCCCCACGTGCGCGCCCGCCAGCCGGCCCGCGAACTCGCCCGCCTCCGACAGCACGACGTCCGGGCTCCAGGCGCTGATCGCGTCGAACATGCCCGGGAGCGCCGCATGCACGTCGAGGCCGGCGAACACCTCGGTGAGCGCCCGCTCGTTGGCCTGCACGGGCGCGAGCCCGCGCGTGGAGGCGAAGATCGCGGAGCGCTCCGCGGCAGGGGGTTCGGCCAGCGGCCACGTCGCATAGCCGGCGGCGGCGACCGCCTCGGCCGAGGACGTTCGGGTCGCCACGAGCACCTCGCCCCCGGCGTCGCGGATCGCCTCGAGGAAGGGCCGCAAGGGCCCGAAGTGGCCGGCTGACCCGGTCGTGGTGACGAGAATGCGCACACCCTGGAGACGCCTCGCGCGGAACGGGCATTCCCCGCGCGCTGGGCGGGAATGCGGAGCGCCGACGCGTCGTCTGGCGGAGCATGAGGTTCAGCCGATCCCTCGCGGGTGCGCTGGGCGCGCTCGCCATCCTCGCTCCGCCGGCGGCGGCGGCGGACATCACCTTCGACGGGCGCACGCTTGTGGTGCGCGACGCGGAGGAGGCCGGGCTCGTCCTGCGGGGCGCCCGCCTGGAAGTGGACTTCGGTCGCGACGGCGACCCGGAGTTCCTGGTCCCGCGCTCGCGGTTCGACAGCGTGCGCGTGAACGACGTCGGGACGCTCGCGCTCGAAGGGGGCCGGTTCGAGCTCGCGGCGGTGGACGAGACGGTCCGTGTGAGCGGCAAGTTCGAGGCGGAGCTGGACAGGGTGGGGATCGTGCGCATCGCGGGCACGGACGCGAGCGACGTGCTGAGCGTCGGTGACCTGTCGGCGACGGACACGTTCCAGGTGGCGGCTGCGCTCGGAGCGGGCGCGGACCGGATCACGATCGCCGGCGGTGAGGACGACGATCAAATCTCGATCGGGGCGTTCGGCGTTCTCGGGCCCACCTACGTGACCTTCGAGGGTGCTGAAGTCGCGGACCGGCTCGTGGTGGACGGCGCGGCCGGTGACGACATCGTCAGCGCCTCGGTCGCGACCATGACCCTGACCCTCGCCGGCGGCAGCGGCGACAACACGCTGCTGGGCGGGCCGGGCGACGACACCCTGCTCGGCGGCGACGGGTTCGACGACGTCCGCGGCGGGGCGGGGCACGACGTCGCGAAGCTCGGCGGCAACTTCGACCGCTTCAGCTGGCGCTCGGGGGACGGAAGTGACGTCGTGGACGGCGGCGAGAGCCGCGACTCGCTGTTCTTCGAGGGCTCGAACGCGTCCGAGGCGTCCGTGTTGAAGGCCGACGGCCGCGCGCTGCGGTTGACCCACAGCACCGGCAGCACCGTGATGGCGCTGACCAATCTCGAGGAGGTCGACGCCGTGCTGGGCGGCGGCGCGGACACGTTCTCGGTCGGCGACCTGCGGCGCACGCCGACGCAGCTCGTCGACGTCAGCCTCGCGCCGCTGCCGATCACCGCGGGCGGAGACGGCCAACCGGACCGGGTCACCGTCGACGCGACGCCCGACCACGACGCGCTCACGCTCACCGGCCAGATCGTGGTGGCGGGAACGGCGACGCTCACCGGGCTCGCCCACACCGTCAACGTCAGCCACGCCGAAGCGGCGGACACGCTCGCGATCGACACGCTGGCCGGCCAGGACACGGTCGACACGAGCGGCCTGCAGGCCGGGACGATCGGCGTCCAGGTGTTCGACTAGCGTTCGCCGAGGCCCTTGAACTCGTGCGGGACGCTCTCTGCGTACCGCACGAGGTGGGTCTCGATGCGCTCGTGGGCATCGGCCATGAGCCCGTCGAAAGCCTCGTCGAGCGCCGTGAGCCGCTCGCCGCTGGACTCGACGGCGCGCACCATCCGGCGGAACTCGCTCGACGCACGCTTGCGCGGCGGCTCGTCGAACGCGACGGCGTTGGCCTGCTCGAACAGGCGCTGGAACCGACGTGCTTTGACCAGCGCCGCCGCGTCGGGGGCCAGCGGCGCGAGCGCCGGCGCGACGACGAACAGCTGCTCGAAGCCCCCGAGCTGGATCTGCTCGCACGCCGCGATCAGCACGTACAACGCCTGCTCTCCGGCCGAGAGGGCCTCGAGGAACAACGGCTCGCGCTCCGGTTCGCCGACACGCTCCACCAGCCGCCGGTAGTGGTCGTGAATTCGCGCGACGTCCTCGGGCGACGCAGAGGGGTGGCCGGGAGGAGACACCGCGTTCAGCCGAGCGCTCGCAGCAGGTAGGGGCCGAGGGTCGTCGAGAAGGCGCGCGTGAGGTGGTCCGGGTCCTTGAGGACGAGGACGCCGCCGACCACGGGTGGACAGCGGTCAGGCGTGCAGATGAAGTCCGAGAGGTCGAGCAGCCGCACGCGGTCGTCGCCGGGCGCGCGGGCGGCCTCGGCCTCCGGGTCGGGCGGAAGAGCGAGCTCGCGCGGCTCGGCGCAGTGGAAGTCGATCGGCTCATGTGCGCGCAGCAGGCGCTCCACGCACTCGCTGGTCTCCAGGCTCACCCGGCTCGGCGTGTCGCGGATCACGTAGATGCGTTGCACGCTTCGGGCGAGGGACCGCCACGCCGACCGGTAGCCGGCGACCGCGTCACCGGCGAACAGCGACAGGTCGTGCGCGGCGACGAACACCGTGCGAACCTCGGGGTGGTCGGTGAGCCAGCGGCGGGCGGCGGTGTTGAAGTCCTGGCACTCGGCGGCCTGCGCTGCCGGGTAGTGACGGACCGGGGTGTCGGTGAGCGGGCAGCCGCCGCGCGTGAGCGCGACCACGTGCCAGCGGTTGGCCTGCGCGACCACGTCGAGGGCGGCGCGCCAGTGCTCCGCGTGGCTGTCACCGAGCAGCGCGACGGTCTCCTGCGCCTGCGATGGCGTGACGCCGAAGTGGCAAGGGGCGAGCAGTGGCGTCGCGTCCAGCACCGTGCACGGGGCGCCCGGGATGAGCAGGGCCTCGGTCGGCGTCGGGCTGACGACCGTCCGTAGCTTCTCGTTGCGGCACGCGGACGCGAGTGCGGCGGCGCCGAAGCACCTGGGCGTGGCGAGCAGGCGCGCGCGGGCCGCGAGCGTGCCGCGGCGGGGCAGCGCGTCCGTGCGGTCGCCCCAGCGGGTGCGCACCGACCACCGGAACGAGCCGAACGGCAGTCCCGCGTCGGCGGGCGTGAACTTCACCGTCAGCCTCCCCCCGTTCCGGGACACCGTGCCGACGACGGCGGTGTCGCGGCGCAGGACCAATCGGCCGCGCACGCTTGCGACGCAGAGCGCAACCGTTTCCCGTGACTGTCCGTGCGTGAGGTCCAGGCACAGCGCACGCCGTCGCCCCGTGAGCGCCGCGGGCTGGTAGCGGCCGCGCGTTCGAACCACGAGCTTGAGCTTGGTCCCGTCCTGCCCGAGCGAGGCCGACGCCAGGTCCAGCGGCGCGGCCCGGGGCGTCACCGGCGAGACGTGCACGACCGGCGTCGGGTTCAATGGCGGCGCCGGGGGGTCGAGCACGTGCGCACCCTAGACCGTGCGGGTGTCGAGCGGGTGCGATCGGCTCCGCTCAACGAGCGAAGGGGCCGCGACCGGCGCCGCCCGCCAGAACCAGGAGACACGACATGACGCTGCGACGGATGGACAACGTGCTCATCGTTGTCGAGGACATGGAGGCCGCCAAGGCGCTCTTCCGCGAGCTCGGCATGGAGCTCGAGGGCGAGACGCAGGTCGAGGGCCCGTGGGTGGGCGATGTCATCGGGCTGGGCGACGTCCGCGCCGACATCGCGATGCTCCGCACGCCCGACGGCCACGGCCGCGTCGAGCTGACGAAGTTCCACCGGCCGGAGGCGGTTCGAGCCGAGCCGCGCGACGCGCCCACGAACGCGCTCGGCATCCGCCGCATCATGTTCGCCGTCGAAGGCCTCGACGACGTCGTCGCCCGCCTGCGCAGGCACGGCGCGGAGCTCGTCAACGAGATCGCCCAGTACGAGGACCACTACCGCCTCTGCTTCATGCGGACCCCTGAGGGCTTCATCCTCGGGCTGGCCGAGCAGCTCGGCTGACCACCGCTTCGGCCAGGCTGGTCCGGGGCGCCTACAGCCGCGTATCGAAATCCCGATACGCCGACGGTAGGCGTCAGTCCAGCTGGTCGACGGGATGGAGCAAGCCGGCGAGCGGGTCGTCGTCGACGGGGCCGAAGACGAAGCCGTCGAAGCCGGCGATATAGGTGTCGGTCGGCGAGATGCCCTCGTGGTACTCGGCGTTGTAGCTGCGTTGGTCGCCGTTGGCGCCGATGATGCTCGCGCCGCCGTTGAGCGTGTCGAGCATCGGCTGCCCGAGCGTGTTGACCTGGTCGACCGCCTCGGCGACGAGCTTGAGCGCGTCGTAGGGGTACATGGCCCAGTCGGGCGGCTGGATGACGTCGCGGCCGTCCTGCTCGACGCCGACCTTGTCGGTGCCGAGCAGGTCCTCGTAGCGCTTGCGGAAGGCCTCGAACGGCTTCGGGCCGACCTCGGCCGTGATCCGCGAGGAGACGAACTTCAGCGAGCGCATCCACTCCGGGTGGGCGGCCAGGCGCTGACGCACGAGCGGGTCCTCGGCGGTCTGGCCGGCCAGCACCTCGACGTCCCAGCCCGCCTGGTGGACGGCCTCGACGGTCGCGGCCACGGTCGCCGCACCCGCCCACACGACGACGCGGTTCGCGCCCGCGCGGCGTGCCTGCAGCACCTGCGGCGCGAGGTCACGCGCCGCGCGCGGGATCACGTGCTCGGACACGACCTCGACCTCGTCGATCTCGAACGCGTCGCGCAGCGCTTCGCGGCCCTGCTCCCCGTAGTCGGTGTCGTCGCTGAGCAGCGCGACCTTGGGGTTCGCGGGCGCGATGTAGTCCGCGAGCCGGCGGGTCATGATCGCGTCGGCGGGCGCCAGGCGAAACACGTGCGGCCAGCGCTGCGGGTTGATCAGGTTCCGCCCGCCCTGGAAGAGGATGAACGTCGGGATCTGCGCGGGCCCCGTCACGTCGGCGGTGGACGCCACGCCGGTGCCGTCGGTCAAGAGCACCGCGGCCTTGCGCCGCACGGCCTCGCGCGCGTTGGCCAGGGCGGTCGCGGGTGAGGAGCCGTGGTCGAGCACGACCAGCTCGAGCCGGCGCTTGCCGCCCTGCAGATCCAGGCCGCCGGCCTCGTTGATCTCCTCGACCGCCAGGCGCGCGCCGCCCTCGATCGAGCGGGCGACCCACGGCTCGCTCGAAACCGGCGCGCTCACCACGACGGGCACGGTCGGCCCGCCTTCACCGGCGCCCGCGCGGCCGCAGCCCGCGAGCGCCAGCACGACGCCCAAGAGGGGGGCCCAGGCGCCGAAGCGCCTGGGCCGGGGTTCCATCACGGGTTCGTGGTGGAGAGCGTGAACGTCAGGGTCTTGCTGTAGGTACCGGTGCGCAGCGCGTCGGTGCGCTTGATGAGCTGCTTGAAGGTGACATCCACCGAGTCGTTGGAGACCGGTGCGGTCCACGTCGACTTGGAGAGCTCCACCCGCAGCGGCTCGGGCAGCGAGAACGCGCCGTTGGTCATGTGACCGGGCTCGGACACGCTGAGCGTCGCGTCACCGGCGGTGCTGATGACGTTGGCCGTCGTCTTGGTCTGGTAGTCCTGCTCGACACCCGGCGTGAACGTCGGGAAGCTCGCCGGGTTGACGCTCAGGCTGAGCGTCGCCGGGACCGAGCCGCCCGCGGTGCCGCCGGCGCCGCCGCCGTCGACCGCGTCCGTGAACAGCGGCAGCACGAAGTTGCTGCGGCCGAAGGTCGCGATGATCAGGCGCTTGCCGTCACCCGACAGCTTGAGGTCGTGCACCGGGACGTTCGGGAGGCCGACGCTGATCTCGTACCAGGACGTGTCGCCGTCCTTGAGGTCGAACACGCCGACGTCCGTGGCCGCGAACAGCACGTTGCCCCTCGGGTCGTACTCGAGCATGTCGACCGGGCCGTTGGGCATGTTGTAGGACACGTTCTTCCACGTGTCCCCGCCGTCCTTGGTCTCCCAGACGCTGGCCGAATCATCGCCCTGGCGGAAGCCCGAGAAGCCGATGTAGGCGTGGTTCGGGTCGTCCGGGTCGGCGACGATCTTGTTGACCCAGCGCTCGGGCAGACCCTGCATGCGCTCCCAGGTCTGGCCGGCGTTCTCGGTCTTCCACACACGGCCCGTGTCCGTGCCGGCGTAGATGACCTGCGCGAACGGCACCGGGGTCGCGGACTTCGCGGGCGCGAGGGTGGTGACCGCGCCGTAGAGGTTCGTGTAGAGCCCGATGTCGATCTCGCTGGCGGGGATGGCCCCGGGCAGCGCGTCGGTCGGGTCCGTCGGGTCGGCCGGCGTGCTGTCGGTCGGGCTGATCACGCTGAACGCCGTGCCGCGGTTGAGCGAGCGCCCGATGTAGTTGCCGCCGATGTAGATCGCGTTCGGCGGCTGGGAGCCGTCCTCGGCCTTCGGCGGCGTGTTGGGGTCGATCACGATCGGCGCGTCCGTCGTGTAGCGCTGCCCCGGCGCATCGATCTGTGCGACGCGCGAGGCCTGCGTGCCCGTCTCGCTGTCGATGCGCCGCCAGCAGCTGTGTGAGCCGGCTCCCGACGACTGTGAGCACGTGTAGTAGATGCGGTCGTCGTGCGGATCGATCGCGTTGTAGTGGCCGTCGCCGCCGCCCGCGTCGTTCCAGACGTTGCGCAGCTCCGGATCGGACGGCGACGGCTCCGCAGTCGTCCAGGTCTTGTTGGAGCCGTTGTCCTGGAGGCCGATGATCTGCCGCTTCCAGTCGAACGGGGAGACCGCGAGGTGGTAGCTCTGGTTCCAGGGCTGGTTGGACGCCTTGACCCACGAGTTGGTCACGCCGTCGGCCTCGGACCGCCACATGCCGCCGTCGTTGCCGAGGAACACCCGCACCGGCGTGGCCGGGTCGCCGTCGATCGTCGACGGGTCGAAGTCCATGCCCTGCTGGTCGGCGTGGAGCGGGGGACGGACCGAGGTCGGGCCGTTGGTGACGTTGGCCCAGCTCATGCCGCCGTCCGTCGAACGGCGCAGGTTGACGTCGGCGTTGAAGATGTGGTTCTCGTCCTCCGGGTCGACCCAGATCTTCCCGAACCACCACTGGAAGCCGTTGTTCGCGTACGCGCGGCCGCCGACCCGCAGCGTGTCCCCGCCGTCGTTGGAGAAGTAGAAGCCCTTGTCCGGGCCCGTCGGGCCGCCGGCGACGACGTAAAGCTTGTTCGGGTTGCTCGGGGCCAGCGCGATCCCGATGCGGCCGAGGCTCGCGTCCTTCTTGAGGCCGGTCTGCGTCTGGTCGTACGCGGGCAGCGGGTCGATGATGTTCTCGAGCCGCTCCCACGTGTCGCCACCGTCCTTGGAGCGGAACAGGCCGGAGCCGAGCCCGCCGTAGGTGCGCGTGCCGTTCGTGCGCTTGTGGTCCCACAGCGACGCGTAGACGATGTCCGGGTTGGTCGGGTGGATCTCGAGGTCGACGCCGCCGGTCATCGGCGTGTCGGGCGCGAGCACGCGCTCCCACGTCTCACCCGCGTCCTCGGTGCGGTAGATGCCACGCTGGGAGACCGAGCGGGCGATGTGGCCGGTGGCCGCCGCGAACACGCGGTTGGAGTTCTTGGGATCGACCGCGATCCGGCCGAACGCGGCGCTGTCGGGCAGGCCCATGTGCTTCCAGGTCTGGCCCTCGTCGGTCGACTTGTAGATGCCGTCGCCGAAGTAGGTCAGGCCGCCGCCGGGCGGGTTCGCCTCGCCCGTGCCCGCCCACAGCGTGCGGTCCGGCGCCTGGGCGATCGCGCCCATCGCCTGCACGTTCCGGTCGGGCCAGATCGACGTCCAGTTGGCGCCGCCGTCCGTGCTCTTCCAGATGCCGCCGCTCGCGGCCGAGCCGATCACGGTGTTGGCATGGTCGCGGTCCGCGACGACGTCGGTCATGCGCCCGCCGATGTTGTACGGGCCGAGCTGCTGCCAGGCGATGCCGGAGGCCGCGGCCGGGACCGCGTCCGCCTGGGCCCGCATGCGCTTGACCATGTCGAGCGTCACGTCCTCACCGGAGCTCTTCGCGAGGTCCAGCGTCTCGTTCGGGGTGGCGCCGCCGCCCGCGGCCGCCAGCTCGGCGGCCTCGTTGTGCGGGGGCACGAGATCCAGTGGCGACGCAGCGTTGGTCGGCGCCACGGGCGTCGTCGATCGCGTCAGCGCGAGCATCGTCAATACGCTCGCGAACAGCACCGCCGCGACCACGGTGATCGCGCTCCGCCTCATAGACCCTCCCTCGTTCCACCCCAATACCAGGGCTTCATGAGCCCTTAATGAGGACTCTATGGGACGAGGCGGTCCGGGTCCACTTGACGTTTGTCGGATCCGGGACTAACGGATGTCGATCTCCGTCTCACCGAGCTCGAGCACATCGCCGCGGTGCAGGCGCGCACGCGTGATGGGCCGACCGTTCAACAGCGTGCCATTGACCGAGCTGAGGTCGCGGATGAGACAGATCCCCGCCCGGACCGCGAGCTCGGCGTGGTGGCGGGAGACGGCGTCGTCGGGGATGCAGATGTCGCAGTCGGCGGAGCGGCCCAGCGTCCAGCGGCCGGCGCGGTTCAGCGGCCACTCGCGGGAGCCGACCACGAGCGCGCGGACCGGGTCGCGCGTGAGGCGCCAGCGCGGCAGGTCCCAGATCGCGTCCTCGACCTGCCCCCGCAGGGCAAGGGCGGCGCGGGCCTCGAGCGTGGCCGTGCTGACGTGCCCGGCGCCGTAGGCGTCGCGGAGGCGTCGCAGGGCCCGCTCGGGCGTGCTCATTGAGCGCATCGTGTCACGCAACGCTGCCGACGAGGCCGCTCAGGTCGGGTGGGTGACGCGCGTCGATGACCCGATGTTGCACATGCGTCAAGATCTGGCCATGTCTTCGCACCGCGTCGTCGCGCTCTTGCCGGATCAGGTGGCGACGTTCGAGCTCGGGATCGTGGTCGAAGTCTTCGGGCTCGCCCGGCCCGAGCTGGACGTGTCGTGGTGGTACGAGCTCACGCTGTGCACCGAGGTCCCGGGCCGGCTGCCGGCGACCACCGGCGGGTTCGCGTTCGTGATCGGGCACGGGCTCGAGGCGTTGCGGGACGCCGACACGATCATCGTCCCAGGCTGGAACGGGGAGCCGTCGGACGCGGTGCTGGAGGCGGTGCGGGGGTCGCGCGCCCGGATCGTGTCCATCTGCAGCGGCGTGTTCCTGCTCGCAGCGGCGGGGCTGCTCGCGGGGCGCGAGGCGGCGACGCACTGGCGCTACGCCGACCGCCTGGCGGCGCTGCACCCGGACCTGACGGTCAACGCGGACGTGCTCTACGTGGACGGAGACGACGTGCTGACGTCGGCCGGCAGCGCCGCCGGCATCGACCTGTGCCTGCACATCGTGCGGCGCGACCACGGAAGCGCCGTCGCGAACGCGGTCGCGCGCCGGCTCGTGATCCCGCCGCACCGCGACGGCGGCCAGGCGCAGTTGATCGAGCTGCCGGTGGCCGCGCACCCGGACGACGACCCGATCGCGCGCGTGATGGCGTGGGCGCTGGAGCGGCTCGATCAGCCGCTCGACCTGGCGACGCTCGCCGCGCGCGCGTACATGAGCGTGCGCACGTTCACGCGCCGCTTCCAGCGGGCGACGGGCACGACGCCCGGGCGCTGGCTGATCGAGCAGCGCGTGCGCGCGTCGCTGGCACTGCTCGAGGGCTCCGACGAGCCGGTGGAGACGGTCGCCGCTCGCGTGGGGTTCGGAAGCGCCGCGACCTACCGGCACCACTTCACGGCGATCATGCGCACGACGCCGACCGCGTACCGGCGCGCGTTCTACGCGGCGGCGTAGGCCGACTGTAGGCGCGCGCGGCCGCGGTGCAGCCGGCTCATCACGGTGCCGATCGGGATCTGCAGCACGTCGGCGGCCTCGTTGTAGGCCAGGCCGGCGACGTCGACGGCCGCGATCACCTCGCGCTGCGCCGTCGGCAGCGCGTGGATCTGGGCGATCAGCTCGCGCGTGTGCAACTGCTCGACGGGCTCGGCGTGCGCGGGTGCGACGAGGCGCGCGTCCTCGGGCTCGAGCGGCGCGAGCTGCGGACGGCGGTCCTTCGTCCGCAGGCGGCTGATGTGGGTGTTGCGCAGCGCCTGGTGCAGATAGGCGGCGGTGCCGGCGGGCCCGATCTGCCGCGGCCGAGCGAGCACCTTGACCAGCATGTCCTGGACGAGGTCCTCGGCGTCGTGGTGCGAGCGCGTCATCGCGCGGGCGGCGCGACGCAGGGAGTCCATGTGGGCGGCGATCGTGTCGGGATTCAGGGGCTCGGTGGGCATGCACCGAGACTCCCGGTCCGCGCCCGATCGCCATATGGGGGACCTCCCCCTGCCTCACCCCCCAACCTAAAGGGGGACTGTCCCTCTTTAGGAAACGCCGCGCCGCCGCGCGCTATTCCGCCGCCCGGACCATGACGTTTCCTAAAGGGGGACTGTCCCTCTTTAGGATCGCCTCGTCGTTGATGGTCCGCGGGCGCGGCATCACCCGGGGTCGGGCGTCCCGCTGACCAGGGTCTCCAGACGGGCCTCGAGATCGACGGCGCCCCAATCCGGTCGGGCGCCGTCGGCGTCCACCAGGTCGTAGACGCGCATGAGCTCCCACGAGCCGAGGCACTGACCGGCGAAGCGATTCCGGTCGGGGTCGGCCGCGAGGGCGGCGATCCCGCGACCGAGCAGGTGCGGCGTCTCGGAATGGCTGAAGTAGGGGACTCGCTCGGCCGCCTCGCGCCACGTCTGCTCCGTGACGGCGAAGTAGTCGAGCATCGCTTCCGACCGCAGCCACCCGGGCGTGACGGTCAAGGCCGTGATGCCGTGCGGCTCGAGCTCGTGCGCGAGTGACTCGCCCATCCGAACGACAGCCGCCTTGACGAGGTCGTAGGACATGTTTCCGCGATACGGCACGTCGCCTTTGCCGTCGCCCACCTCGACCACGAGGCCACCCGCACCCTCCAACATGAGCGGAATCGCGAAGTGGCTCGTGATCAGGTGCGTCTCGACGCCGTTGCGGAGCACGGCGAGGGTCACGTCGAGCGGGTGCTCCCACAGCGGCTTGTCCTGGACGAACGGATCGCCGCCCCAGACGTCGTTGACCAGGATGTCGAGCCGCGCGTGATCGCGGCGGATGCGCCCCACGAGCGCGGCGACGTCGTCCGCGTCGGCGTGGTCGCAGCGCACGGCCACACCTTCGCCGCCGGCGGCCGTGACGAGCTCGGCCGTGTCCTCGATCGTCTCCGGGCGGTTCATCGGTGAGCGTGCGGACCGTGTGGAGCGGCCGCTGCCGTAGACGGTGGCGCCGAGCGCTCCGAGCTCGATCGCGATGGCGCGGCCGCAGCCGCGCGTAGCGCCGGCGACGAGGGCGACCTTGCCAGCGAGCGGGTGATCTTCGGTTGGCATTGCCGCAATATAACCGAATGTACGTTTACCAACGTCTCGGCACCCTCATCGTTCGACGAGGGTGCCGAGCGCGCGAGACCCAACGCGGGCGGGACCAAGGTCCCATTGAGGGTGCGACCGGGTTGCGGGGAGCCTCCGTCTCCGCCCATGTCCGCGCCCCGCCTCAGCCCCGCCGCGCTCGCCGCCGCCTCAGACGCGCGGCTCGTCGCCCGCACCCGCGCCGGGGACGAGCGCGCCTTCGC
The DNA here is from genome assembly GCF_027587175.1 of Solirubrobacter deserti. Lineage (GTDB taxonomy): Bacteria > Actinomycetota > Thermoleophilia > Solirubrobacterales > Solirubrobacteraceae > Solirubrobacter > Solirubrobacter deserti. The sequence continues at coordinate 550 of NZ_JAPCID010000080.1, read as the reverse complement.
GGCGATCGTCGACCGCTACCGCGGGCCGCTGGGCCGCCACTGCGGACGCTTCCTTCCCGCCGCCGCGGCCGAGGACGCGCTGCAGCAGACGTTCATCAACGCCCACGCGAGCCTGACGAACCCGGCCGCCACGCTCCCGCTCGCGCTCAAGCCGTGGCTGTACCGGATCGGGCGCAACGCGGCGCTGAACCTCGCCCGCGACCCCCAAGCCGACCTCGGGCCGGTGCCCGACGACCTGCTCGGCGACGACGCCCCCGACGACGTCTTCGAGCGGCGCGAGTGGTTCGACACGTTCGTGTCGGCGATCGGGGCGCTGCCCGACTCCCAGCGCCAGGTGATCGTGCGGCACGCGTTCGGCGGCGACAGCCACGAGGCGATCGCGGCGGACCTCGGGATGAGCGCCGGGGCGATTCGCCAGCTCGCCTACCGCGCGCGCGAGACCTTGCGCGCCGCGGCGTAGCCGGCGGCGGCGCGGCAGCGAGCAGCGGCGCGCCGACAAGTGGCGGCGCGGCGAGGGCGGCGCGGCGACGGCGGCGCGGCAGCGAGCGGC
>NZ_JAPCID010000079.1 GCF_027587175.1 Solirubrobacter deserti | reverse complement strand
CGCCGAACCGTCTTCCCGCGCCGAGCGAGGCCGCGGCGGCGGGGGCGCCGGCCGCCACGAGCGCGACCGAAGGCGCGCCCGGCGAGCCGCACGACGCGGCGCCGGGCGCCGAGACCGCGCGTTCCGAGGACGCGACGGCCGCGGGCTCGCCCGCCGAGGCCGCGCGTGAAGATGTTCCGCCGGCCGAGGACGGCACGGCGAACCGCAACGGTGAGGCCCCGAGGGACGAGGGCGGGGACTCGCCGCGCAATGGATCTGTGTTCAGCCCTGTGGAGCGACGCCCGTGAGCACGATGGAGACCCCGCCCCCGCCCCCTGACGCGACGACGCCGGTTGCCCCGCCGGAGCGGCGGTGCCCCCGTTGCGGGAGCACGCTGGCTCTGGGGCAGGAGTGGTGCCTGGCGTGTGGTGCGGCGGCCGGGACCGAGGTGGTCGAGTCGCGCGGCTGGCGGGTGCCGATCTACCTGGGCGGCGGCCTGGTCGCGCTGGCGATCCTGGGCGTGATCCTGGCGATCGCGGCGCTGTCGAACCAGGAGCAGCAGACGGCCGGGAATCCGACGCCGTCGCCGGGCGCGTCCGCGGCTCCGCCCGCGGCGACGCCGACGATCTCGCCGATCCCGACCAGCCCGAGCGTCACGCCTTCGCCGACCGCGGACCCGGGCCTGACGCCGGAGGCCTCGCCGACGGAGGACCCGACCACCGAGATCACGCCGGAGCCGACCGTGGAACCGTCGCCGGAGCCGGACCCGGACCCGGGCAGCGGCACGTTCGAGAGCTGGACCGGCGGCGACGGGGACTACACGATCATCATCGAGTCGGCGGACAACCTCAGCCGCGCAGAAGAGGTCGCTCAGGAGGCGCAGGACAAGGGTCTCACCGTCGGGATCCTCAACTCGGACGACTACTCGAACCTGAACGGCGGCTATCAGGTCGTCTTCAGCGGTACCTACAGCTCGGAGTCCGAGGCCGAGGACGCGCTCCCCGACATCAAGGCCGAGTACTCCGACGCGTACATCAAGCGGCCCGGCAGCGCCAACTAGCCGAGAGCCGGCCACCACGGGGCCAACCGGCTGAACGCGTCCCGCGCGAGCGGGTGGACCTCGACGTCCACGGCGTCCGCGCTCGGCGTGGACGCGTCGACCAGGACCGGCATGACCGCGGCCATCGAGCGGCTGAGCGCGCCGAGGTCGTAGCCGCCCTCCAGCACGACGCCCACCGGCGCGCCCACCCCGTCGGCGGCGCGCCGCAGCGAGGCGGCCATCCCCGCGAACCCCGCCTCGCTCACGCGGCAGGTCGCGAGCGGGTCGTCGCGGTGGGCGTCGAAGCCCGCGGAGATGAGCACGAGCTGCGGCTCCCACGCCCGCACGAGCCCGCAGGCGACGTGCTCGACCAGCGACCGGTAGCAGGCGTCGCCGCTGCCGCCCGGCACCGGCAGGTTCACGGTGAACCCCTCCCCCGCGCCCGAGCCCACGTCCGACGCCGGCCCGGTCCCGGGATACAGCGGCGACTCGTGCACGGAGACGAAGAGCACGTCGTCGTCGGCATGGAAGATGTCGTTGGTCCCGTTGCCGTGATGGACGTCCCAGTCGACGATCAGCACGCGTGAGAGCCCGTGGGCGACGGTCGCGCGCCGGGCGGCCACCGCGACGTTGCCGAAGAAGCAGAACCCCATCGCGCGCGCGGCCTCGGCGTGATGGCCGGGAGGCCGCAGCGCGCTCACGCCCACGTCGGCGTCGCCGCCCAACAGCGCGTCCACGAGCTGCACGGCACCCCCGGCGGCTCGCAGCGCCGCCGAGTACGTCCCCGGCACCGCGTACGTGTCCGCGTCGATCGCGCCCCCGCCGTCCGCGCACAACGCCTCCAGCGACGCGACGTGCGCCTCCGGATGCACCGGCAGCAGCGACTCGCGCGGGACCTCCTCCGCATGCACCCGGTGCGCGCCGAACCACCCGTTCGCGCTCATCTCGGCCTCGAGCGCGCGAATCCGGGCCGGGCGCTCGGGATGGCCGGGCACGTCGTGGGCCATGAAATCGTCGTCGCGCAGCCACAGCGCGCGCCGTGAGGTCTCCTCCATCGCCAACACCGTAATAGCGTCTTGACCCGTGCGTAACGAACTCGTGGTCGTCGGCGCCGGTGCTGCCGGGCTGTTCGCCGCCCTCACGGCGGCCCGCCGGGGCGCGCGCGTTGCCCTCGTGAGCGCTCGCCCGCTCGCCGAGACCGCCTCCTACTGGGCCCAAGGCGGCGCCGCCGCGGCGCTCGCGATCGACGACTCGCCCGCGCTGCATCTCGAAGACACGCTCGAAGCTGGCCGCGGCCTGACCAAGCGCGCCGCCGCCGAGGTCCTCACGGGGGAGGCCGCCGCGCGCGTGCGCGAGCTGCAGGAGCTCGGCTGCCACTTCGACGCCGACCGCCACGGCGACCTCGCGCTCGGCCTCGAAGGCGGCCACACCCGCCGCCGCATCATCCACGCCGGCGGCAGCGCGACGGGCCGCCGCATCCTGCGCGCGCTGTCCGCGGCCGCCGCCGAGCACCCGCAGATCACGATCCTCGAGCAGGAACGCGTCGCCGGGCTGCTCGAGGGCGGCGGCGTCATGCTGCGCGGCGGCACCACCATCGCGGCGCGAGCGACCATCCTCGCCACCGGCGGCGCGGCCGCGCTGTGGTCGCGCACGACCAACCCGCCGGGCTCGTTCGGCTCCGGCCTCATCCTCGCCCGGGCGGCGGGCGCGCAACTCGCCGACCTCGAGTTCACGCAGTTCCACCCGACCGCCGTGGTCGGTCTCAAAGGCCGCGAAGGCTTCCTGATCTCCGAAGCCGTCCGCGGCGAAGGCGCGACGCTGCACGACGACGCGGGGGAGCGCTTCGTGAACGAGCTCGAGCCGCGCGACCATGTCGCCCGCGCGATCTTCAACCTGCCCGGCCAGAAGGCGCTGCTGGACATGACGCAGGTCGACCCCAAGCGCTTCCCGAACATCGTCGAAGCGCTGCAGCAGGCGGGGCTGGACCCCACGACCGAGCGCATTCCCGTCGCGCCCGCGAGCCATTACGTGATGGGCGGCATCGTCACCGACCTCGACGGCCGTGCGCAGGACCGCCTGTACGCCGTCGGCGAGGCCGCGTGCACCGGGCTGCACGGCGCGAACCGGCTCGCGTCGAACTCACTGAGCGAGTGCTTCGTGTTCGGCCGCCGCGCCGCGCTCGCCGCGCTCGACGACCCGCCGCCGACTGACGGCGCCGTGATCGAGGCGAACGTCGAGGCGCCATCTCGCGAGACGCGCGAAGCGGTCTGGCAGCTCGCCGGCCTCGAGCGCTCGCAACCGAATCTCGAGCGCCTCGCGCGCGATCCCTACCCGCTCGCCCGGCTCGTCGCCGCCAGCGCGCTGCACCGCCAGGAGACGCGGGGAGCACACGGCCGGGCCGAGTTCCCGGAGACCGATCCGGCCCTCGACGGCCGCCACACGATCCTCGACCCCGCCGCCGAGATCCCGCGCTTCGAGACCTGGTGACTTCGGCTGCCGGGGCTTCTTAACGCGAAGTCAACAATGTCGACGTTTGGAGTTTCGGTAGGTGCGGCAAACACCCCTCCACCGGGCCACGGAGGGGACCGCCGCCGCAATGGCAGTCCCGGGGAGACAGAGATGTACCACTTCAGCCGTTCCATCTATCGAGAGCTTGCTTCCGACATCATCGAGGAGCACGACGGCGCCACGATCAACCACGAGCGTGTCCTGCGCTCGTGTGAGACCTGCGTGGAGCGACTGGCCACGGACTGGCACTACTTCGCCAAGCCGACCAAGACGCTCTTCAACGACATCCGGATCTACTTCCCGATGTCGTCCCAGTTGCGCGTGTACAAGGTGTGCGACCGCTACATGACCTTCGCGCGCGAGTACTTCGCCGCGAACCCGGTCGCCGAGCGCCTCGAGTGCCGCGCCACCACCCGCCGCGGCACCCCGTGCCAGCGCACGCCGCTGCCGCACAACGGGTACTGCCCGTCGCACCAGCACCTGGCCGAGACCGAAGACGTACAGCTGCAGGCCGCCGCGTAGCCGCTAGCGTCCACGCCTGGCTAGCCTGGGCGTGGACTCCAACCCTGAGGTTGAGGTCAAACGTTCCGGGCCGGACAGCGACGAACGAGACTTCGGGAGGCGGCGGGTATGGCTGAGAAGGTCGGTTTCATCGGGCTCGGGATCATGGGCTCCCTGCAAGCCATGAACCTGGCGAAGGCGGGCGTCGAGCTGACCGTCTTCAACCGCACGCGGGAGAAGGCCGAGGCGTGGGCGCAAGAGCACGGCGGGACGGTCGTGGACTCGCCCAAGGCGGTGGCGGAGGCCTCCGACGTCGTGATCACGATGGTGGTCGACGGCGCCCAGGTCACCGACATGCTCGGGCAGGCGCTGGAGGGCGCCAAGCCCGGGACGCTGTTCATCGACATGTCGACGATCGCGCCCGGCACCGCTCGCGAGCTGGCCGAGCGCTGCAGCGCCGAGGGCCACGCGTTCGTCGACGCGCCGGTCACCGGCTCCTCCCCCAAGGCCCGCACCGGGACCCTGACGATCATGGTCGGCGGTGCGCAGGCCGACATCGAGCGCGCGCGCCCGCTGTTCGAGATCATGGGCGAGAAGATCGTCGTCTGCGGCGAGGCGGGCCAGGGCCAGGCCGTGAAGGTGATCACGCAGGCGATCACCGCGGTCAACTGCGCCACGCTCGCGCAGGGACTCGTGCTGGCGCGCCAGGCCGGCGTGAACGTGGACGCGCTGCTGGAGACGATGGACGGCGGCTCGAGCGATTCGACGATGCGCGCGCTGAAAGGCAAGCCGATGCTCGAGCACGACTTCACGCCGCTGTTCAAGCTCGCGCACATGCTCAAGGACGTGCAGCTGTGCCTCTCTGAGGCGCGGACAGCCGGTGGCACGTTCCCGTTCGCGGGGCTCGCCGCCGAGCTCTACGGCGCGGGGATGGGACGCGGCCTGGGCGACCAGGACTTCGCAGCGGTGATCGAAGTGATCGAGGGCCTCACTGGTTCGCGCACGTGAACATCTGGCGCGCCGGCACTCATGCCGGGAAATCGGACATTATTCGAAATACTTGCTGTTTTGCAGGGGCATTTGGTGATTTCTCGGCCTTGTGCATAGTATGTGACGCCTTACGGGAGGTTTCCCCGACGCAGCTTCGGGCAGGGTCGTGGCGCACGCTCGCTGTGCAGGGAACCCGTAGGTCTTACAACCCTCCTTTCACCCACCTTTATGCCGATCGCTTTCAAGGAATGGGCCGTCACCGTGCGTGCCCTCGCCGAAGGTGAGCAACTGCTCACTCTCCGCAAGGGCGGCATACGCGAGACGGGCAAGCACTTCGCCCTCGAGCACGACCGGTTCTTCCTGTATCCGACGTTCGATCACCAGCGCAACGATCTGGTGCGTGAGTCTCACCAGCCCGAGTTGCGGCGCGCCCTCGAGGAGGGCGTGTGGCCCGAGGGCGAGCCGCCCGCTCGTGCGCTGACGACGGACGGTGGGATCCCCCAGCCCGACCGCGTGCGCATCCGGGCCTGGGCCGAGGTCGCCGGCGCCTGGACCGTGACCGACCGGCGCGCCCTGGACGCGCTGACGCCGTTCCACGTCTGGACGACGGACTACGCCGAGAAGCGGCTCGCGTGGAAGCGCCGCCACCCGCTCCACGTCCTGCTGCTGCGCACCTACCGCATCCCGCGCCCGGTCACCGTGCGCGTCCGCGACGACTACGGCGGATGCCGGTCGTGGCTGGAGATCACCCGCGACCTGCCGTTCGAGGGCACGCCCGTGCTCTCCGACGAGGAGTTCGACCGGGTCTCGCAGGAGATCGCGGGCATCGCCGAGGCCAACGGCGCCCCGGCGTACGCCTGAGCCTCGCCCTGCGGGCTCGTTCAGGTGGGAGTTATGGCCCTGGAGGCCAGAACTCCCACCGCGTGCAGCGGCGGGTACGCGTAGCGGACTCTCCACGCTCCATCTGACGTAGGACGGGCATGCGCCGCATGCTCGTCCTTGCCGCCGCGGCCCTCGCGGGCTGCGGCGAGGCTGCCGCGACCTCCGGAGGGCCGTCCGGCACGCTCTACCTCGCCGGGCGCGAGCCCGGCACGCTGACCGTCGTCGACACCGCCACGGGCGCGGCCACCACACGCACCGAGTTGCGCGAACTCGGCGGCGGCGACCCACCGAACATGGTGCACTTCACGGGCGGCCGGCTCGTCACGTTCGCGCTCGGTGAGGCGACCTCGTTCGCCGCCGACGTCAGCGACGCGCGCCGCCTCGGCGAAGGGATGTTCTTCGTAGCCTCGGCCACGCCCGGCCGCGTCTGGAACATCCTCGGGCGCAAGAGCGACCGGCCGACGGATCGCTACTTCCGCGGCGTCCGGGAGGTTCGCGTGGACGGCACGCCGACGTTCACGCGCCGCTGGCAGCTGCCCGGTTGGCCGGTCACCGCGGTCGACGACGGGCTGGTGCTCCAGCGGGACCGGCTGGAGGTGTGGGACCCGCGTACCGAGCGCCGCGTGCGCCGGCTGCCCGGCGCGTTCCTAGTCGCCACGCACGGCGCAACGGTCGCGAGCTGCAACGACCCGTGCGAGTTCCTGTACCTCAACCGCCGCGCCGTGCCGGGGCGCTTCACCCCACGCCTCGGCGCGTTCTCGCCCGACGGCGCACTGCTGGCCCTCCCCACGCCGGGGCACCGGATCGCGGTCGTCGAGGTCGCGACCGGGTTCACGCGCCACGTCACGGGCGCGCGCCTGGACGCCCAGTACCCGCGCCTGGCGTGGGCGTCGAGCGGGTGGCTGTTCTGGAGTGCCGGCCGCGGCCGGCTCGGCGCCTGGCGGCCCGGGGAGCCCGCGCGCCGGCTGCCCGTACGCGTGGGCCCGTTCGTCGACCTGACCGCGAGCTAGTGTCATGCGTCGATGGCCTGGGTGGACACGCCCTCAGAGACGTTCGTGGCGCGCCACGACGAGCGCGACGCCGCGGACGCCGAGCGGGTGCTCACCCAGCTCGAGCTCGCGCGCCGGCGGCTCGAGCAGCGCTTCGACGCCGACGTCGGCGAGCTCGAGGTGGTCCTGCACTCCTCCACCGCCCAGCTGGACACGGCGCAGCCCTGGGTGCCCGTCGCCCGCCGGCTGACGGCACCCGCGGCGCGCCGCTACGTCGTCGGCTGGGCGGGAACGCGCGAGCTGCACGTGCTCTGCCCGCGGCTGCTGGCGCACCGGGCGTCCAACGTCGAGGGCTCGCTGGAGATGCTCATGCTCGCGCCCGCCGCGCTGCTCGCGCGCCGCTACGTCGCCGCCAGCCACCCGAAGCTGCCACCGCCCGCGACGCCCACGCGGCTCGCGCGCTGGTCGCGCTGGGCCTGGCTCGTCGAAGGCGCCGCCCAGTGGCTGAGCGGGCAGACGCGGCACGTGCGCCCGGCCGTGGCGCGCCGGCTGCGCGAAGGCCCGAAGCCCGCGTTCCCGCCCTCACGCACGGACGCGCTGCTGCTGGGCGGCACGGTCTTCGACCTGCTCGCGCGCGAGGAAGGTGAGCGCGCGTGCGTCACGTTGGCCCGCGGCCCGCACCCGGACGGGCCGATCCGTGCGCTCGAGGTCGCGTTCCCGCGCTCGCTGCGCCACACCGAGGAGGCGTGGCGAAGTCACTTGAATCGCCTAGGTGAAGGGCAGCAGGACGCTCGAGGCGAACGCGGCGAGCGCGAACACCGACATCGTCACCGCTAGCGCGCGCACCCAGGCGGGGTGGCGCTGCGGCTCCAGCGGCGCCTCCTCGCGGCGGTCGCCCAGCAGCGCGCGCGCCGTCTCCTCGGCGGACGCCGCGACGACGATGTCGCGCGGGCCGGCGGCGAGGAAGTCCGGGACGTCGAAGCCGCCCGTGCGGCGCACGAGCGACGGGATGCCCTCCTCGAGCAGCAGGTTCTGGACCATCTCCGCCTCGGCCTGGTGGCGCGCGGTGGCGACGCGGACCAGCGGCCCTTCGGCGTAGCCCGGGTGGACCTTGCGGGCGCGATCGGCGAGCCGGCCGTGCCGCGGCTCGGGCCCTTCGCCCGCGCCGTGAACCAGCGGCACGCCGCAGGCCAAGCAGAAGCGCTCGTGCGGCTCGTGCGCGGCCTCGCACACGGGGCACACGAGCGCCGGCATCAATCGGTGACCTCGAGCTCGACCTGCTCGTAGTCGTTGCCGACGATCGACCACAGCCGGATGTCGGGCTCGGCGGCCTTGACGCCGACGATCAGGAACAGCGTGCCTGGCCACTTCGGCGTGTCGTTGTCGAACTTGGCGAGGTTGACGTCCGTCTGGGACGGCACCGGATCCGACCGCGTGTGCGAGTGATAGATGGCGCCGAGATCGAGGTCCGCGTCGTCGATCGCGGTCTGGATCTGCAGCTGCTCCTTCGGGTCCATCACGTACTTGAGCGCGCTGTTGGCCGCGTTGCGCGCACGATGGACCGAGACCGCCTCCCCGTCGCGGGTGGCGATCATGCCGCAGCACTCCTTGGGCGCGTCGGCGCGCGCGTGCTCGACGATCTCGTCGAGAAGCTGTCGCGAGATCCTCAGGGCTACTTCGCCCGCGTGAGGGGCGCGTCGAAGTCCTCGTCCTCGTCGTGGCGGCCACCGCTGGTGGCGCCGGCGATCGAGGTGCGGAACTCGCGGATCCCGCGGCCAAGTGAGCGGGCGGCGTCCGGCAGACGCTTGGGCCCGAGCACGATCAGCGCGATCACCAGCACGATGATGATCTCGCCCATCCCGATGTTGCCTCCGAACGGCATGCCCTTAGGTTACCTAGGCGGCGCGGCGCAGGATGAAAAGATGCTGGGCATGTGAGGCGAGGATCGTGGCCGCGGTCATCGCGATCTTCGCGTCGGGGAGTGACGGGAGCGCGCCCTGGTAGAGCGTGAGCATCGACTCCTGCGCCAGGACGGCGTTCGCCATCACGTCGGCTGGACGCGCCGTGGCCAGCCGCTGCGCGGAGACGTCGAGCTCGTCCGGCGTCCACGGCGGCTCCGGCGTGCCGAGCCCGACCGCGGCGAGCTCGGTGGCGAGCGCGGCCGCGTGATCGTTGGCGTGCCGGCGTGCGGGCCCGAACAACTCCGGGCGCGTGTGCACTTGCTGCCCGTACGCCATCGCAAGCCCGATCTCCCGCCGCCACAACCCGAGCAGCAGTGTGCCCTCGTCGGCCGCGAGCGCCGGCGCCGCCTTCAAGGCGACCGCGGCCGCCGCGCCCCCCACGAGGAATCGCCGCCGGTTCACGGGCGGTTCCTCTGGCCGGGGAAGGCGTCCACGATCGCCGGCTCGTCCAGCTCCAGCCGCAGCGCCGAGACGGCCTCGGCGGCCGCCGCGATCAGCGTGGCGAGCAGCTCGCGGGAGGCGCGGTCCTCGAGCAGGCCCACGGCGGCGACGTGCGTCTGCAGCGCGAGCCGCTCGGCTTCGAGCGCGGTCTGCAGACTGGGCGTCGTGGCCGTCGGCGTCGCGCCCGCAGCGGCCGCCATCGACTCCAGGAGCGGCAGGCGCTCACGCGCGCGGGTCTCCAGCATTCCGGCCGACGCCGGATAGGACGCGATCGCGCGCTGGACCGCGCGCAGCTGCTCGCCCCACACCTGGGCGGCGTTCACTTCGGGCTCGTCGGGCGGGCCGCACCCCGCGAGGAGCAACGCACCGGCGCCCAGCAAGGCGCGGCGCGTTACCACCAGACGGTCGTGTCCAGGTTCTCGAGCTCTTCGACGGGCGTCGTGTAGAGGCCCGACGAGAGGTACTTGGTGCCGTCGTCGCAGACGATGAAGACGATGTTGCCCTCGTCCATCTCCTTGGCGATGCGGACCGCGATCGAGGCGATCGCGCCCGTCGAGACGCCGGCGAAGATGCCTTCCTCCTCGAGCAGCTTCTTCGTCCACACGATGGCGTCGTGGTTGGTGACGAAGATCTTGCGGTCGAGCAGGGAGAGGTCGATGATCGGCGGGATGAAGCCGTCGTCGAGCGAGCGCAGGCCCTGGACGGGCTCGCCCTGCATCGGCTCGGCGGCGACGATCTTCACCGCGTCGCCGAGCTCCTCACGCAGCCGGCGGCCGACGCCCATCAGCGTCCCGCCCGTCCCGAGCCCCGCGACGAACGCGGCGATCTCGCCATCGAGCTCCTCGAGGATCTCCGGCGCCGTGCCGTTGTAGTGCGCGCCCGGGTTGGCGGCGTTGCCGTACTGGTAGGGCATGTAGTACGACGAGTCCTCGGACGCCATCTTCAGCGCCAGCTCGACGGCCCCGTTGGAGCCGAGGTGGCCGGGCGAGTAGACGATCTCCGCGCCGTACATGCGCAGCAACTGGGTGCGCTCGGGCGTCACGTTGTCGGGCATGACGACCTTGAGCTTGTAGCCCTTGCGCGAGCAGATCATGGCCAACGAGATGCCGGTGTTGCCCGAGGTCGGCTCCAGGATGGTCTGCCCCGGGCGGATCGCGCCCTTCTCCTCGGCGTCCTCGATCAGGGCCCGCGCGACGCGGTCCTTGACCGAGCCGGTCGGGTTGCGGGACTCCATCTTCGCCCATAGGCGCACACCCGGCTTGGGCGAGAGGCGCTTGAGCTCGACGAGCGGCGTGTTGCCGATCGCCTGCACAATGTCGCCGTAGCGGCCCCCGCAGGGACGGTTACGCAGGTCCTGGGCCATGACTTCAGGAAGTGTAGTGCCAAACACCGATCCACTCATCGCGCTCCGCACCTCGCTCGCGGAGCAGTTGGCGGCGCTGCGCGGCGTCCCCGAGTCCGAGCTTCCGCCCGCGTTGCTGGACATCAGCGTGCGCCGCGTCGGGCAGGCGTACTACGTGTGCCCGTCCAGCTGGGAGCAGCTGCGCCACGAGGAGGGCGGCGCGGGCCGTCCGGTTCCGTACTGGGCGCGGCCGTGGCCGTCAGGCGTCGGACTGGCCGGCGCGCTGTACGACGACCCGCCGCCGGCGGGCACGCGCGTGCTCGAGCTCGGGTGCGGCCTGGCGCTTCCGAGCGTGATGGCGGCGCGCGCCGGCGCGACCGTGTTGGCGACCGACGGCGCCACCGACGCGGTCGCCTTCGCGGCGCACGTGCTGGCGCTCAACGACGTCGTCGGCGAGGTCGCGCACGTGGACTGGTCAACCCACGGAAACGCCCTCGTGGCCCGCGGGCCGTTCGACCTCGTCCTGGCCGCCGACGTGCTCTACACCCGCGCGAACGCGGACGCTGCGGCGGAGCTGTTCCCGCGCCTGGTGGCGCCTGGCGGGCGGCTGCTCATCGCCGATCCCAACCGCGCCGGGGCCGCCCATTTCCTGCAGCATTTCGAGCACGAGACCGAACCTGGCAAGGACGTCTCGATCCACACCCTCCGGTTTGGCTGAAGGGGCGCTGGGCAACCATTAGAAGTGGCGGGGGCCTTCGGCGCACAGAGCGCCGCAGCTTCACTGTCCCGGAAACGAGGCCGCCCGCACCTCAATCCTCGTGCGTGCATTTGCCCATAGACCTGGGCGGCCTCGACGTGCCTACGTGCTCGTCGCCATGGCCGCCGTCCTCAGCCTCCTGCTCGCCCCGCGGATGTTCACCGCGGTGGCCGGCACCGACGACAACCGCTGGCCCCGTGGCGTCGTGAACGTCTACGACGCAAGCGGGATGACCGACACCATGATCACCGCCGCCGAGCGCTGGACCGACTCCGGCGCGAACGTGACGATCCGCGTGGTCCGAGAACAGCGGGACGCCGACGTGATCGTCCGCAGCGACGACGAGCGCCTGATCGAGCTCTGCGGGCGCGACTGCCTCGGCTACAGCACGTCGATCGGCCGCCCGAGCGACGGCACGAGCGAGATCATCATGCGCGGCAACCTCGGCGGCGAGCCTCGACCGCTGTCGGTGTGGGTCGCGGCGCACGAGCTCGGCCACGTGCTCGGCCTGCACCACCGCGACGGCCACGACTGCTCGGTGATGTCGCCGCGCGCGTTCGACACGCGCTGCGCGCCCTCACTGGCGGCGACGCGCCCGACCAGCTCCGAGCTGGCGTGCGTGCCCGCGCCCGCGGACGTGGACATCGCGGCGGGGATCTACGGGGGCGCAGCGGCGACGCGCGACCCGCGCTGCCGATAGCGTCCCGCGCGTGATCGCGTCACGCCTCGCCGGATTCGGCACCACGATCTTCACCGAGATGTCCGCGCTCGCCGAGCGCACCGGGGCCATCAACCTCGGACAGGGCTTCCCCGACGAGGACGGCCCGGCGGCCGTGCTGGAGGCGGCGCAGGCCGCGATGCGCGACGGCCGCAACCAGTACGCGCCGCTGCCCGGCGTGCCCGCGCTGCGCGCCGCGATCGCCGAGCACCAGCAGCGCTTCTACGGGATCGAGCTCGACCCGGCCTCGCAGGTGCAGGTGACGATGGGCGCGACGGAGGCGATCGCGGCCGCGATCCTCGGCCTGTGCGAGCCCGGCGACGACGTGCTCGCGTTCGACCCGTACTACGACTCCTATCCCGCCGCCACGGCGATGGCCGGCGCGCGGTTCGTGCCGATCCCGCTCGACCCGCCGGACTTCACGTTCGACGACATCGTCGTCGGGCCGAAGGCGCGCGTGATCCTCATCAACTCGCCGCACAACCCGACCGGACGCGTGTTCAGCCGCGAGGAGCTGCAGCGGATCGCCGACGTCGTGATCGAGCACGACCTGATCGCGATCACCGACGAGGTCTACGAGCACCTCGTGTTCGACGGGCTCGAGCACATCCCGCTGTCCACGCTGCCGGGGATGGCCGAGCGGACGCTGTCGATCTCGAGCCTGGGCAAGACGTTCAGCGTCACGGGCTGGAAGGTCGGCTGGGCGACGGGTCCCGCGGAGCTGGTCGCGGCGGTGCGGGCGGCCAAGCAGTTCCTGACCTTCGCGGGCGCGACGCCGTTCCAGCACGCGGGCGCGGCGGCGCTGCGCCTGGACGACGACTGGTACCGCGCGTTCGCGCTCGAGCTGCAGGCCAAGCGCGACCACCTGTGCGACGCGTTCAGCCACTTCACCGTCGCGCGCCCGCAGGGCACGTACTTCGCCAACGTCGATGTCGGGCGGGACGCGACGGAGTTCGCGCGCGAGCTGCCGTACGAGGCGGGCGTCGTCGCCATCCCGACGTCGGTGTTCAGCGCGACCCCCGAACGGCTGGCGCCCTACCTGCGCTTCGCCTTCTGCAAGCGCCTCCCCGTGATCGACGAGGCCGCTCGCCGCCTTCAATCTCTGGAGTCGTAGTTCCAGAAGCGCGGGAGCGCCGCGGCCAACGCCGCGCACCCGGCGACCACGATCGCCCCGCCGATCACGATCGACGGCCCGAGCCCGAACAGCGAAGCGCCGAAGCCCGCCCGCGCGTTGCCGAGCAACGGGCCGCTCGACCAGGAGATCATCTCCATCCCTGCCAAGCGGCCGCGCAGGCGGTCCGGGATCGTCTCGTTCCAGAGCGCGCCGCGGAAGATGCCGCTGATGGCGTCGGCGGCGCCCGCGAAGGCCAGCGCGACCAGCGCGAGCCACAGCGAGTCCGCGAACCCGAACAGCGCCACGAACGCGCCCCAGCCCGCCGCGGCCCACACGATCGCGCGCCCGTTGTGGTGCACGCGCACGCTCCAGCCGGACGTGAGCATGGCGACGATCGCACCGACCGCGGGCGCCGCCCACAGCAGGCCGACGACCTCCGCCCCGCCGTAGCGCTCCGCCACTGCCGGGAGAGCGCGAACGGCATGCCGAAGAACATCGCGTGGATGTCGATCACGTAGGAGCCGAGGATCTCCTGGCGCGACCCGGCATACCGGATGCCCTCGACGACGCCGCGCAGGCTCGGCGGCTCGGCGTCCGGCGGCGGGGGAGGCGTGCGCATGAGCGCGAACGCGGTGAGCGAGCCGACGAACGAGACGACGTCGATCGCGTACGCGGTCTCCACCCCGCCGGCCGCGATCACGAGGCCCGCCAGCGCCGGCCCGACGATCCCGCTCACGCTCATCAGCGACCACGAGATCGCTGACGCCGCCTTGAGCTCGTCGCGCTCGACCAGCCGCGGCAGCAGCGCGTCCAGCGGCGGCCGGAGCACGGCGCTGGCCGCGGCGAACAGCGTCGCGGCGACGTACAGCACCCACAGCTGCGGGTCCGGCAGCAGCGCGTTGACGAGCAGGACGGCGGAGATGAACCCGGAGGCGAGTTCGGCGCCGAAGATCAGCTTGCGCCGGTCGAAGGAGTCCGCGAGCGCGCCGCCGATCAGCGCCAGCGCGATGATCGGGATGAACTGCGCGATACCGATCAAGCCGACCGCGACCGTCGAGTCCGTGAGGTCGAAGACGTGCACGGCGAGCGCAACCTGCGTGAACTGGGTGCCGATCGACGACACGGTCGAGCCGCCGACCATCAGCCGCAGGTCGCGCCGCCTGCGCAGCAGTCCGAGGTCCGGGAGGATCACCGGGTCAGCTTGTCCAGCGTGAAGCGGGTGAGCGTGAGGATGCGCTCGACGTCGAAGCCCTCGAGCGTGAGCCGGGCCGCCTCGTCCGCATAGGCGCGCAGCATGTGTGCCGTCAGCTCGGGATCGGGCAGGCCGTCGGGCGCCGCCGCCGCCAACCGTGCGACCACCGCGGCGCGGCCCGCCGCGATCCGCTGGTGCAGCAACCGCGGCGCGCCCTCCTGCGGCATCAGCACGAGCCGCCAGGTGCCGGGATCGGACTGCACCGCGTGCAGGTACGCGGTCAGCGCGCCGAGCAGGTCGTCGTAGGTCTCCGGGAGCTGGCCGAGCGCGCGCAGCGCCTCGCGGTCCACGAGCGCTTCGAGCAGGCCGGCGAGGTCGTCGAAGTGGCCGTAGACGATCGGGCGCGTGATGCCGGCGGCGCGCGCGACGGCCTCGATCGACACCGCGTGGAAGCCTTCTTCCAGCACCATCGCCTTGGTCGCCTCCAGCAGCTGCTCCCGGCGTTGCTCGGCGCTCATCCGCATGTGACCAATGTCAGGTTACAGAGGCGTAAGTTACGGCAATGTAACCGGCATGGACGTCGACATCGCCATCGTCGGCAGCGGCTTCTCGGGCCTCGGCCTCGGCGTGCGGCTGCGCCAGGAGGGGATCGAGGACTTCGTCGTCCTCGAGCGCGGCGACGGCGTCGGCGGGACGTGGCACTACAACACGTATCCGGGCTGCGCCTGCGACGTCCCCTCGCACCTGTACTCGTTCTCGTTCGCGCCCAACCCGGACTGGACGCGGACGTACTCGCGCCAGCCGGAGATCCGCGCGTACCTGGAGCGGGTGGCAGAGCGTGTGCGGGATCGCATCCGGCTGAAGTGCGAGGTGCGCGACGCGCGCTGGGACGGCGCGCGCTGGAACCTGCAGACGAGCGACGGTCCGGTGCGCGCGCGGGTGCTCGTGGCCGGAACCGGTCCGCTGGTGGAGCCCAGGTTCCCGGACTTCCCCGGGCTGGAGCGCTTCCAGGGCGTGAAGATGCACTCCGCGCGCTGGGACCACAGCGTCGACCTGCGCGGCACGCGCGTCGCGAGCATCGGGACGGGCGCGTCGGCGATCCAGTACGTCCCGCGGATCGCGCCCGAGGTGGACCAGCTGTACGTCGTGCAGCGCACGCCGCCGTGGGTGATGCCGCACAGCGCGCGGCCGATCAGCCGCCTGGAACGCCGCGTGTTCCGCCGCTTCCCGCTCGCGCAGCGTGCGCTGCGCACCGGCATCTACGCCACGCGCGAGCTGCTCGTGCTGGGCATGGTCAAGTACCCACCGGGCATGAAGCTGCTCGAGCGGGCCGGCCGGCGGCACATGGAGCGCGCGCTGAAGGACCCCGAGCTGATCGCGAAGGCGACGCCCGACTACACCGCAGGCTGCAAGCGCATCCTGCCGTCCAACGACTGGTATCCGGCACTCGCGCGTGAGAACGTCGAACTCGTCACCAAGGGCGTCGCGGAGGTGCGCGAGCGCTCGATCGTGCTCACCGACGGGCGCGAGCTGGAGGTCGACGCGCTCGTGTTCGGCACCGGCTTCCAGGTCCTCGACATGCCGGTCGGCCGGCTGGTCCGCGGGCGCGACGGCCGCACGCTGGCCGAGGTCTGGAACGGCTCCCCGCGCGCGCACCTGGGCGTGACCGTGCCCGGCTTCCCGAACTTCTTCATGATGATGGGCCCGAACACGGGGCTCGGGCACACGTCGGTCGTGTACATGATCGAGGCGCAGATCGCCTATGTCCTCGACGCGCTGCACACCGGCGCGCACACGGTCGAGGTGCGGCCGGAGGTCGTCGAGCGCTTCCACGCCGAGGTCCAGCGGCGCATGCGCGGCACGGTGTGGAGCACGGGCTGCAAGAGCTGGTACCAGGACGAGCAGGGCAACAACCCGACGCTCTGGCCTGACTGGACATGGCGCTACCGGCAGCGGACGGCGCGTTTCAAGGACGAGGAGTACGTGGTCACATGAGGCGGATCATCATCACCGGCGCCGCGGGCGGGATCGGCAGCGCCACGGTGCAGTTGTTGCGTTCGCGCGGCGCGCAGGTCGTCGGGCTCGACCTCGCCGGCGCGGACATCGAGTGCGACGTGCGTTCGCAGGAATCCGTGGACCGCGCCGTCAGCGCCGCGATCGAGCAGCTCGGCGGCCTCGACGTGCTCATCAACAATGCCGGCCTCGGCACGCCGCAGAGCGCGGCCGAGCCGCCGGACGAAGCGGCGCTGAAGGTGCTGGACGTCAACCTCGTCGGCCCCTGGCGCGTGACGTCCGCCGCGCTGCCGGCCCTGCGTGAGTCGCACGGGCGCGTCGTCAACGTGGCCTCCGGTCTGGCCCACGTCACCGTCCCGTTCGCGACCGCGTACACGATCTCCAAGCGCGGCGTCGTCGCCTACAGCGACCTGCTCCGCCTGGAGGAGGGCGACCGCGTCGACGTCACCACGGTCTACCCCGGCTACATCCGCACATCCATCCACGCCGAGTCCCAGGCCGCGGGCGTGCCGCTGGAAGGCGCGGTCCCCGTCGAGGACGTCAGCGACGCCGCCCGCACGCTCGTCCGCGCCGCGCTCGGTGCGCCCGTGCGCGACCTCGCCACCACGCGCGAGGGCACGCTCACCTACGCGGTCGTCCGGCTCGCTCCGCGCCGCGTCGTCGACGCAATCACCCGCCGCCAGATGCAGCGCCTCGCCCGCAAGGGGCACTTCGCCGAAAGTGGTCTGGCCGGCGGGTTCGTTCGGCGAATCTCAAGCTAGATTCGACACATGAGGAAGCTCCTTCTGGCCGCGGTCGCTGTCGCCGCCTTTGCCGTTCACGCCGCGCCCAGCGAGGCGGCGTGCATCGCCACGTTGAATTGGCGGACTTACACGTACACCGGCGCGGCGAGCAACCCCGCGGGCGTGAAGATCGGCGCCGAGCTCCCCGAGCGAGCCAAGGTCCCCAGCTGCAACGACATGGTGGTCAACGGCCAGGTCCCGCCGTTGACGTACTCGGACATGCCCGTGGCGCAGCTCGACGGCGTGCCGCCGTCGGTGGCCCTCGCCGGCGGGGCGTCCGTCGTGTACGTCAACGCCTCCACGTTCCCGCAGCTGCCCTCGCACCCGCTGCACCGGACGCTCGGCTACGACCGCGCGCCGGAGCGTCCCGTCAGCGGCGCTCCGTGCCAGGTCAAGGGCGTCGCCCGGACGGACACCGCCGGGCTCACCGTCAACGGCGCGCGTGTGATCGTCACGCGGGACACCAAGGTCGAGCTGCAACGCCACGGCACCGGCTTCATCGCGCCCGGCACCACGGTGCGCGTCGGCGGCAGTGCCTGCGAGAAGAAGTACGGCGCGATCTGGGTGAAGGCCCGGCGGATCGCCCGCGTCACAGGGTGACGGCCGCGCCGGACTCGGCGGCGCGGTAGAGCGCCTCGATCGTCCGGGCCTGGCCGAGCGCGTCCTCGCGGCCGAGCCGCGGGGGCGCTTCGCCCGCGAACGCTTCGAGCTCGCGCGTGTACGGGTCCACGGACTCGGGCGTGAGCTCCTCGGTCTCCTCGCGCGCGAGGATGATCTTCGCGCCGAGCGGCGTCTGCCACGGGGACGGGACGAGGATCGTGCCCTCGTCGCCGACGACCTCCAGCTGGTTGCGGCGGTGCACATCCATCCCGCAGTCGATCGTCGCGAGCACGTCGGGGAAGCGCAGCAGGCCGGCGAAGCGGGCGTCCACGCCGTCGCCGCCGATCACCTGCTCACCCGACACGCGCAAGGGCTCAGTGCCCGCGATCAAGCGCGCGGCGCTGACGCAGTAGCAGCCGACGTCCATCAGGGCGCCGCCCTCGAGCGCCGAGTTCCAGCGGACGTTCTCCAGCCACGGGAGGTTGAAGCCGAACGCGGCGCGGATCACGCGCAGCTCGCCGATCGCGCCTTCTCGAACCAGCCGCACGACCTCTTCGGTCTGCGGGTGAAAGCGCCACATGAACGCCTCCATCAGCGTGCGCCCGGCGCGGTCGGCCGCGTCGAAGGCGCGCTGGACCTCCGCCGGATGGCGGGAGAGCGGCTTCTCGCACAGCACGTGCTTGCCGGCCTCCAGCGCCTTGATCGACCACTCGACGTGCATCGAGTTCGGCAGGCCGATGTAGATGGCGTCGACCTCGTCGGACGCCAGCAGCTCCTCGTAGGTGCCGTACGCGTGCGCGATCTCGCGCTCGTCGGCCCAGGCGCGGGCCCGCGCGAGATCGCGCGAGCCCACCGCCGTGACTTGCGCCTTCGTCGTCCCGCGCGCACCGTCGACGATGCGGTCCGCGATGCGCGCGGTCGACAGGATGCCCCAGCGGATCATCTGCCGGTTGCGGCTGCCCTTCTGCGGGAGATCGCGTCGACGGAGGCGGCGAGCAGGAGCACGAGGCCGTTGATGATGAACTGCACGCCGGACTTCTGCGTCACCAGCGGGAGGCCGTTGGCGATGATCGCCACCACCAACCCGCCCGTGACGGCGTCCACGATCCGGCCGCGCCCACCGAACAGCGAGGTGCCGCCGATGACCGCCGCGCCGACCGCATACAGCAGGGTCTGCGCGCCGCCCGTGGTCGGCGAGACGCTGTTGTCACGCGACGCGAGCAGGATGCCCGCGACGATCGCCAGCGTCGAGCCGAGGATGAAGCACAGCGTCTTGATGTTCGGCACGTTGATGCCCGCGCGGCGCGCCGCCTCGGCGTTGCCGCCGACGGCGTACACGTGCCGGCCGAAGCTCGTGCGCATCAGCAGGAACGTGAGCACGACCACGAGCGCGACGACCAGCGGCACCACCCACGGCACGCCCTGGATGACGATCGGCGCATTCGGGCGCTGGCGCTCCTGCTGGAGCAGCCAGATCAGGGCGAGCACCACGACGGCCAGCGCACCGACCTTCACGGCGAGCACCGAGATCGCCGGCGTCGGGAGCCCGGCCTTCTTGCGCGTGCGCATCGCCCAGAACTGGAAGAACGCGAACCCGGCGATCACGATCAGCGCCAGCAGCCAGCCCAGCGCCACGGGCATGTTCTTGTTCATGACGCTCAGGACGGCGTCGTCGCGGATCGGGATCGTGCCGCCCTCGCCGATGATCAGCAGCATCGCGCCCTGCAGGCCCAGGAAGAAGGCCAGCGAGACGACGAACGACGGGATCCCGAGCCGTGCCACCAGCAGCGCGATGGCCAGGCCGATCGCGACGCCGGTGAGCAGCGCCGCGGCGATGCTCAGCGGCCACGCCCAGCCGTGATTGGTCAGCGTGACACCGAGGATCGCGGCGCCGGTGCCGGCCGTGAAGCCGGCGGAGAGGTCGATCTCGCCCAACAGCAGGACGAACACGAGCCCCATCGCGAGGACCATGATCGCCGCGCCCTGGTTGAGCAGGTTGGCGAAGTTCTGCTCGGTCAGAAACGAGTCCGGCTCCATGATCCCGAACACGATCACCAGCACGACCGCGCCGATGACCGCGGGCAGGGCGCCGAGGTCGCCGCCCTTGATGCGCTCCCAGTAGCCGGACGCGGCCTCGCCGATCCCGCCCTGGCCGGGCGTGGTCTCGAGGTCGAACTGGGAGACCTGCGCCGAGTCGGACTGCGTGGTGCTCATGCCACACCCGCCTCGGCGGCCTCACGGGGCTTGAGCCCGATGTCACCCGAGCGGCCGGCCGTGATCAGCTCGATCACCTGCGTGTTGTTGACGTCCTTGGCGCGCACCTGGGCCGCCATCTGGCCCAGGAAGAGCGTCGCGATGCTGTCCGCGACCTGCATGACGTCGTTCATGTTGTGCGTGATCAGCACGACGCCGAGCCCGTTGTCGGCCAGCCGGCGCACCAGGTTGAGCACCTGCTCGGTCTGGGCGACGCCCAGCGCGGCGGTCGGCTCGTCGAGGATCACGAGCTTGCTGTTCCACAGCACCGCCCGGGCGATCGCGACCGTCTGGCGCTGACCGCCCGAGAGGCTGGAGACGTTCTGGCGCAACGAGCGCAGGGTCCGCACCGAGAGGGACTTCAGGGTGTCCCCCGCGCGCTTCTCCATCTCGGTCTCGTTGAGCGTGATCCCCGAGTGCAGCTCGCGCCCGAGGAACATGTTGTGGACAACGTCGAGGTTGTCGCACAGCGCGAGATCCTGGTAGACGATCTCGATCCCCAACGCGTTCGCGTCCTTCGGCCCGTGGATCGTCACGGGCTGCCCCTCGAACAGAATCTCACCGTCGTCGAAGGGATGGATCCCCGCGATGCACTTGATCAAAGTGCTCTTGCCGGCGCCATTGTCGCCGACCAGCGCGGTCACCTCACCAGGCCGGACGTCGAAGTCCACGTCCCGCAGGACGTGCACCGCGCCGAAGCTCTTGTTGATCCCGCGCAGGGACAGCAGCGGGGCGCGCTGCTGTCCCTCGACGGCCTGGGTCATCCGCTGACGCCGTTCTCTTCGCAGGCCTTCTGCAGGGCCTCGTTGGTGCAGATCTTGTCGGCGGTGGTGAAGCCGTCGGCGACGACGTCCTTCACGTTCTCCTTGGTGATCTGCTGCGGCTCGAGCAGCACCGACTTGACCTGCTCGCCGGTCTCGGTGTCCTCCACCTGGCCCGTGGCCAGCTTGTCGGCGCCGGCCGTGTCGCCCTTGGCGAGCGCGATCGCGAGCTGGGCGGCCGCGTCGGCCTCCTTCTTGATCGCCTTGTAGACCGTCACGCACTGGGTGCCGAGCAACACGCGCTGCAGACCCTCGTCCGTGGCGTCCTGGCCGGTCGTCGGGATCTCGGTCGCGCCCTCGCGCTTGAGCACCGACGCCACGGCGCCGCCGAGGCCGTCATTGGCGGCCGCGACACCCACGAAGTCACCCTTGGCCTTCGTGAACATCTGCTCGAAGATCGTGCCGGCCTTCGTGTTGTCCCAGTCCGGGACGCTCTGATCCTCGGTCACGGTGTAGCCCGCGTCCGTGATCGCCTTCTCGTAGCCCTGCTTGAACAGCGTGGCGTTGTTGTCGGTCGGCGAGCCGTTGAGCAGCGCGACGTTGCCGCTCGAGTTGCCCGCGTCCTGCATGCACTTGACCAGGCCCGAGCCGATCGCGGTGCCGACGGCCACGTTGTCGAAGGACACGTAGTAGGAGGCGCCGCCGCCGAGCGTGAGGCGGTCATAGTCGATGACCGGCACGCCCTGCTGCTTGGCCTTGTTGATGACCGCGGCGGCGGACGGGCTGTCGAGGTTGACGATCAGCAGCACGTTCGCGCCGGCGTTGAGCATCTGGTCGGCGATCGTCGCGAACTTGGCCTTGTCGCCGTTCGCGTTCTGGATGTCCGACTCCACCCCGGCGGCCTTGAAGGCGTCACCGAGGAACTTGCGGTCCGCCGTCTCCCAGCGGGCCGACGACGCGGCGTCCGGCAGGATCACGCCGACCTTGGCCGGCGTCTCCTGGGTCTGCTCGGAGCCTCCTCCGCCGCCGCTGGACGTGGTGGGCTCGTCGTCCCCGCACGCAGCGACGGTGAACGCGAGCGTCGCTGCGACGGCGACGGCCCCGAGGGCACGGAACTTCATATGGGTTCTCCCCTTCCTCCAGATGGGTGCAGACTGGCGACTATCTGCGAATTCGAAGTATCTGCCTCCAAATGTACAGGTGTCAAGCGACGACTCGCCCGAGAACGAGCGCAACGGCTCCGAGCACTTCCGCTCGCTCACCTAGTTCTCCCTGCAAAACCACGACATCTTCGGCCGCGGAACGGATCGCGCCTCTCCTTAAGGACTCACGAAGCGGATCCAGGAGCAGATCCCCGGCCGCGCCGAGGTCTCCGCCGACCACCACTTTCTGGGGATTGAACAGGTTGCAGAGCGTCGCGACGGCCGTGCCGATGGCCGCGCCGGCGTCCGCGATCGCGCGCGCCACGCCCGTATCGCCGCGCTGCGCGAGCCGGACGACGTCCTGGAGCGTGAGCTCATCCCCGTGCAGGTCGGCCAGGGCGGCCAGCACGGCCGGGCCGCCCGCGAACGTCTCCAGGCAGCCGCGGTTGCCGCAGCGGCAGATCGGCCCGCCCGGGTCCACGACGGTGTGGCCCAGCTCACCCGCGGTTCCGCCCGCTCCCACATACGGCTGGCCGGCGACGATGAACCCGGCGCCGATGCCGGTCGCAGCCTTCACGTAGGCCATGTGCTCCACGCCGCGGCCCGAGCCCCACACCCACTCCCCGAGCGCCCCGAGGTTCGCGTCGTTCTCGACCTCGACGTGGTGTCCGAGCGCTTCCGAGACCGCGTTCGCGGCGTTGATCCCGACCCATCCGGGCAGGATCGTCGAGTTGCCGAGCTCGCCCGACGGCCGGTGCACCGGACCGGGCAGGCCCATGCCGATGCCGAGCAACTCGCTCTTGCTGACCTCGGCCGCCTCGAGCGCCTCTTTGAACATCCGCTGCGCGAGCACGATCGCCTCGCGGGCGGGCAGGTCGGCGTCGAGCGCGCGATGGCGCTCGGCGAGCAGCTGGTGGCTGAGATCCGAGATCGCCATCCGCAGGTGACGCTTGCCGAAGTCGACGCCCGCCACCACGCCCGCCTTGCGGTGCAGCGCGATCAGCACCGGCGGCCGCCCGACCGTCCCGCGCTCGGGCGGATGCACCGGCGCGGCGGGCTCGACGACCAGCCCGGCGGCCTGGAGATCGCTGACCACCGCCGACACCGTCGAGGGCGCGAGCGCCGCACGGCGCGCCAGATCCGCGCGCGACACGGCCCCGGCCTCGGCCAGGACCCCGACGACGCGCGCCCGAGCGTCGCGGCGTGAAGTCCGTTCCATCGGTGATGGAACTTACACGCGAAAGTAACGCGGCGGCAACGGTCGATTAGTTCGGGACCGCGGAAAGGCGTGTACGAAGCCCAACGCCGGGCCGGCTCAGCCCGCGAGGGCGAGACGGGTGGGCAGGGCCCGATCCGCCTCGGACACCACCAGCGCGAGCGCGCCCAGCACGTGCGCCCGCTCGCCGAGCACCCCGGCGACGAGCTTCGCGCCACGCGAGGTCTCGGGCAGCGCCGCCCGCCCGACCGACTCGCGCATCCCGTCGAGCAACAGGTCACCCGCGGACGCGAGGTGCCCGCCCACGACGAGCATCTCGGGATTGAGGAGGTTGAGCAGCGTGGCGGCGGCGGTGCCGAGGGCGCGGCCGGCGTCGGCGATCGCGCGGCGGGCGACCTCGTCGCCGGCGCGGGCGGCTTCGAGCATCGTGTCCATCGTGATGCCGTCGCCGTGGGAGCGGCGCAGCACGTCGACGAGCGCGCCCGTGGCGGCGACGGTCTCCAGACAGCCGCGGTTGCCGCAGCGGCAGACGATGCCTTCCGGGTCCACGAGGACGTGGCCGAGCTCGCCGGCGAGGCCGGCGCTGCCGCGGTACAGGCGGCCGTTGAGGATCAGGCCCGCGCCGATGCCGCTGGAGACCTTCAGGTAGACGAGGTCGGTGGCGTCGCGGCCCGCGCCGAAGGCGGCCTCCGCGAGGGCGCCGAGGTTCGCGTCGTTGTCGACCATGACCGGGATCTCGAGGCGCTTCTGTAGCTCCTCGGCGACGGTCATGCCGATCCAGCCGGGCAGGATCGCGGACGAGTGCACCGTGCCGTCGCCCTGGTCCACGGGGCCGGGCAGACCCATGCCCGCGCCGATCACCGTCTCCTTGGCCACGCCGGCGTCGGCCAGCGCCTCGACCACGAGCTCGGCGGCCATCTCCAAGCCCTCGTACGCGTCGTGGTCGGTGTCCAGCGGGCGAGTGCGCTCGGCGAGGATCGTCGACGCGAGGTCGGACACGGCGACGCGCAGGTGCGAGTGGCCGAAGTCCACACCGACGGCGGCGCCCGCGCTGGCGTCGAAGCTGAGCAGGATCGGCGGGCGGCCGCCCTGGGCGCCGTGCGCGAGCCCGGGCTCCGGGCGCTCGACGACCAGCCCGTCCGCCTGCAGGTCGGCGACCAGGCTCGAGACGGTGGAACGGCTCAGGCCGGTGCGTCGGGCGATCTCGGCGCGCGAGATCTGGCCCTCGTCGCGCAGCGCGCGGATCACGCGCAGGCGGTTGAGGCGGCGAAGACTTTCGAGGGAACCGGCGCGACCTGGGGGCATGGAAGCGGTTTCATTTGAGCGCAGCGGGCCGACATAATCAACCGTAAGGCGGTGCGGACCCCCCGACGGGGGGTGCCGACGGCCCGGACTTTGCGGCCGCGAGGTACTCCAGGAACTGCTCGTCGTGCAGCCCCGGGCGCACGCCGGGCACGCGCGGGCGCAGCTTCTCGACCAGCTCGCCCGCCAGCGCGGCGCGCGTGCCGGGCGCCAGGCTGTGGCGGCGTTCGAGGAAGGTGCGCACGGCCGCGAGCTCGGCGTCCCCCACACCGGTCACGTCCCAGCTGGCGAACTGGGCGGGCGGGATGACCGGCTGCGGCTGCTCGTACACGGGCGCCCGGGTCTCACGGATCACGAGCGAGCCGGCGGCGATGTCCCCCAGGCGCTGGTTGTTGCGCGTGACCAGGATCGAGATGACCGCCGGCAGGTAGAAGCCGAACCCGAACTCGACGATGCGGATCGTGTTGCGGATCAGGCTCGCGCGCAGGCCGACCGGCGAGCCGCCGTCGGCCACGACGCGCAGCCCGGCTGCCCGATGGCCGAGCGTCCGGCCGCCGCCGAAGACCTCGAAGACGACGTTGTAGACCACGAAGACCGAGAGGGCCGCCGCGGCCCCGACGATCGCGGCCGCCACCCGGCCGCCGAGCGCCCCCGCGAAGAGGACCGCGACGAAGGCGATCGAGAACCCGAGCAGCAGGTCGATCAGCGTGGCCATGAAGCGGGTCCCGATGCCCGCGAGCGGGAGCGCGAGCTGGACCCCTTCCGGGGTGGCGATCGTCCGGCGATCCTCATACTCCATTCCCACATGATGAGCGCTGAACGCTTCGAAGCGGAGCGAGCCGCCGACTGGGGCGAGCTGGACGCCGCGTTGCGCCAGGCGCGCGAGAAGCCGGAGCGGCTCGGCGCGGACGGCGTGCGGCGCCTCGGCGTGCTCTACCGCGCGGCCGCCGCGGACCTCGCGTTCGCCCGCCGGCGCTTCCCCGGGGACCCGCTGCTCGGCCGCCTGGAGCCGCTCGTGTTGCGCGGGCGCGCCGCGGTCTACGGCCGCACCGGGCGCCGCCAGTCCGTGTGGCAGTTCATGAAGCGCGGTTACTGGGTGCGGCTCGCCGAGCGCCCCTGGCTCGTGCTCGCCGCGTGGGCGCTGCTCATGGGTCCCGCGCTGCTCGGGTTCGTCTGGGGCCTCGTCGACTCCCCCACGGCGGCCGGTCTGATGCCGGCGGAGTTCCAGGGCGCGGCCGACCCGCCCGTCGAGGGCCGCGACTTCGACGCCGACGAGGCCTCCGCCTTCTCCGCTCAGGTGATGTTCAACAACATCCAGGTGACGCTGCTGGCGTTCGCCGGCGGGATCACCTACGGGCTCGTGACCGTGTACGCGCTCGTCTTCAACGGCCTGATCCTGGGCGTGATCGCGGGGCTGGCGATCGGCGCCGGGAACGGCATCGCGTTCCTGCGGCTGGTGTCCTCGCACGGCCCGCTCGAGATCTCGTGCATCGTGGTCGGGGGAATCGCAGGGCTGCGCATGGGCTGGGCGCTGATCCGGCCCGGCGTGCTGCGGCGCGCGACCTCGCTGCGCCGGGAGGCGCTCCCGGCCGTGGAGATGGCGATCGGCACGGTGCCGTACCTGGTGCTGTGCGGCGTGCTGGAAGGGTTCGCGACCGGGCCGGAGCTGCCCGTGTGGTTCCAGGCCGGGCTCGGCTTCGCGCTCGCGATCGCGTTCTGGACGCTCGTGTACGTCAGAGGATCGCGCGCGACTTCGCGCGCAGGTAGGTCGCGACGAGCGTCGCCGGCAGCCGGTCGGGCGGCGCTTCGATGACGCGCGCCCCGGCCGCGCGGACCTGAGCCGCCGCCCGCGCCCGGCCCGCGAGCACGTCGCGCGCGACGGTCGCGCGCGGCCGCGCCAGCCGGTCCTCCCCCTCCTGGTTGGCGATCGCCTCCAGCGCCGGATCGGACGGGCTCGCGACCACCACATGGTGCCGGCGCGTGAGCACTGGGACCGCTCTCACCAGTGGACGCGCGGCGGCCTCCTCGAGCAGGTCGCAGAGGACCACCACGAGCGCGCGCTTGTTGGCCTCCGCGCGCCGGAAGGCGAGCTCGAAGTCGGAGTCCACGGGCGCCGCCTCGAGGTCGAACAGCGCGCGCACGACCACCTGCCCGCCCTTGCGCTGCGGAGTGAGCGCAACGCGCACGTCGTCGTCGAACGCGACCGCGCCCGTGCGGTCCCCGAGCTCGTCGGCGACGAACGCGAGCGCCGAGGCGGCGTCGAGCTCGGCGTCGAGGATCGTCGCCTCGGCCAGCGGCGCCGTGGAGAGTCGCCCGGCGTCGATCAACAGGATCAGGTCGCGGTCCTGCTCGAGCCGGTACTGGTTGCTCATCGGGCGCCCCATCCGCGCCGTCGCGCGCCAGTTGACCTGGCGGACGTCGTCGTCGGGCACGTAGTCGCGGATCAGCTCGAATTCGGTGCCCAGCCCGAGCGGCCCGCGCGCGACGTTGCCCTGGTCGCGGAAGCGCCCGCGCGCGACCGCCAGCGCGAGCCGCCGCGCCGTGTGCAGGTCCGGGAACACGCGCACTTCGGCCTCGCCCGTGGCGGCGTGGTCCCAGCGCGCGAGCTTCAACGGGCCGGTCGAGCGGGACGCGACGGGCGGAAGGACGTGCCGCCCGCGCCGCAGCGCCGTGATCGAGTCCGGCTCGATCCGGACGTTCGCCGGGACGGGCTGGCGCGTGACGACGGTGCCACCCGCGGCGGGGGTCGCGGTGATGCCGAACGGCGCCGAGATCCCGCGGCTGAGGACCTCCGGCGCCTGCCGCGTGACGGTGGGCGCGCGGCGGGCGGCGCGCGCGTCGACGATCACGGCGCCGACGAGCGCCAGCGCGAGCAGGACGACCACGCCGATCGGGAGGATCAGCGCGGACAGGGCGAGCGCCGCGAGGACGACGACCGCGCGCGGGGCGGGGCTCATCGGCGGGGCGGGTGGCCGCGGCCGGCGATGACGCGGCGCGCGGACGTCGCGCGCGGCGCGACGGCGGCA
>NZ_JAPCID010000078.1 GCF_027587175.1 Solirubrobacter deserti | reverse complement strand
CGCCGCGCACCGGCGACGACCCGTCCGAGCGCGGCGCGCCGCACGGCGGCGGCGGGCATGGGCGCTCCCAGCGGCACGTGGGCGGGCGGCGCGAGAGCGCGAGCATCACGGCGTTCGTCGCCGGGCTCGACGGGATGCCGCCGGTGGACGCGGTGACCGCGGCGCTCGGGGATCGGGTGCTCGTCTCGTTCTTCGCGCTGGAAGGCCAACTGCACGCGGTCACGTTCGCCGACGGGCGGGCGCGGATGCGCACCGTCGGCGCGCGAGCGGAGATCGCGAAGGAGGTGGCGAGCCTGCGCTTCGGGTTGCGCAACCTCGCCACCGCGCGCGCCGGAAGCCGGACGGAGCAGGGCATGCGCGACGTCGTGGCCACGGTGGCGCAGCGGCTCGACGCCCTGCTCGCGATCGATCCGGACGCGCAGCGGGAGCTCGTGATCGTGCCGACCGGCGAGCTGCACGCGCTGCCGTGGGCGCTGCTGCCGAGCCTGCGACAGCGCGCCGTGTCGGTCTCCCCCTCCCTGCGGCTGTGGTACCGGTCGGCGTTCGCCGGCCCGCCGCCACGCCACCCGCGCCGACTGCTCGTGGCCGGGCCGCGGCTGCCCGCGGCGACCGCAGAGGTCGAGGAGCTCGCGCGCCGGCACCCGGAGGCGGTCACGCTCACCCGCGACGACGCCACGGTCGAGCAGGTCGCGCTGGCGCTCGACGGCGTGGACACCGTCCACATCGCCGCGCACGGGCGCTTCCGGGACGACAACCCGCAGTTCTGCAGCCTCGAGCTGGCGGACGGGCAGCTGACGGTCTACGACCTGGAGCGTCTCAGCCGCGTCCCGAAGCGGATCGTGCTCTCATCGTGCGAGTCGGGCCTGTCCGCCGTCCACGCGGGCGACGAACTGATGGGGTTCACGGCGGCGCTGTTCGCGCTCGGCACGTCCTCGCTGATCGCCGCCGTGGTGCCGGTTCCCGACGCGGCGGCCAAGGGCCTGATGCTCGCGCTCGACGACGAGCTGTCCGCGGGCGTCAGGCCCGCCGCGGCGCTCCTGAACGCGCGGCTCGACGCGCCGGAGATGAGCGTCGCGCCGGCCGCGTTCGTCTGTTTCGGGGCGGGCTGACTACCCTTCGCAAAGTGAAGACGAAGCCGCTCCGCTCGACGGTCGAACTCGTCCTGACCGTCGCGGTGGCGCTGTTCTTCGCCCTGACGATCCAGGCGTTCGCGGTCAAGCCCTACCGCATCCCGTCGGAGTCGATGGTGCCCACGCTCGAGGTCGGGCAACGCATCCTCGTCAACCGCTTCTCGCACCGCGTCGGCGGCGACCCGAAGCTCGGCGACGTGACCGTGTTCACGCCGCCCTCGGGCGTGGACACGCGCGAGTGCGGCAATCGCGGGCAGGGACCGTGGTACGACGGCGGCGCCGAGGCGCGCCAGCCGTGCGCGAAGGCGACGGGCGAGAAGGCCGACACGACGTTCGTCAAGCGCGTCGTGGGCATGCCGGGCGACACGATCGCGGTCGTCGACGGCAAGGTCATCCGCAACGGCAAGCCCACCGAGGAGCCGTTCGCGTCCGAGTGCTCCGGGCCCGAGTGCAACCTCAACGAGATCAAGATCCCGGCGGGCACGTACTTCATGATGGGCGACAACCGCGGCGACTCCGAGGACAGCCGCTTCTGGGGTCCGGTCCCGCGCGACTGGATCATCGGCGAGGCGGTCGCCACCTACTGGCCGCCTAAGGAGATGGGCGGGGTCTGAACTAGGCATTCCCCCGATGTGCGGATCGCCGCCGCGCCGCACCATCGGGTCATGCTGATCACGGACCGCCCCTCCGCCGACCTCTCCGCCCTCCGCTCCCGCCTTCACGGCGAGGTCCACGGTCCGACCGACCCCGGCTACGAGGACCTGCGCAAGCCGTGGAACCGCGCCGTCGATCAGCGGCCCGCGGCGGTCGTGTTCCCGCGCACGGACGAGGACGTCGTGACGCTCGTCCAGTTCGCGGGCGAGAGCGGCTTCGACCTCGCGCCGCAGGCCACGGGCCACGGCGCGGGCGCGACCGGCTCGCTGGAGCGCACGATCCTCGTCCGCACCGACCACATGCGCGGCGTCCGGATCGACCCAGCCACCCGCACCGCCCGTGTCCGCGCCGGCGCCCGCTGGAGCGACGTGACCGTCCCCGCCGCCCGGTACGGGCTCGCGCCGCTCGCGGGCAGCTCACCCGATGTCGGCGTCGTCGGCTACACGCTCGGCGGCGGCGTCGGCTGGCTCGCCCGCAAGCACGGGTTCGCCTGCAACGCGGTCACCGCGATCGAGGTCGTGACCGCCGACGCGCAGCTCATCCGCACCGACACCCGCACGCACCCCGAGCTGTTCTGGGCGCTGCGCGGCGGCGGGACGCCGGCCTACGGGATCGTCACCGCGATCGAGTTCGAGCTGCACCCGGTGACCGCGCTCCACGGCGGCGCGCTGGTGTTCCCCGGCGTCCGCGCCCAGGAGGTGTTCACCGCCTGGCGGGACTGGACGCGCACCGTGGGCGACGAGGTCACCTCGCTGTGCCGGCTCATCAACCCGCCCGGTGGCGACCCGGTCGCGATCGTCGAGGTCGCGATCCTCGGCGGCGACGCGATCCTCGCGCCGCTGCGCGCGCTCGGGCCGGTCGCCGACCTGGTCGCGCCGATGCCGCCGGACGCGCTCGGCGCGATCCACAACGACCCGAAGGAGCCGAGCGCCGCCGCCCACGGGCACCGCCTGCTCAACGACCTGACCGACGGCGCGATCGCCGGCCTGCTCGCCCACGCCGGCGCGCCGCTGCTCGCCGTCGAGCTGCGTCACCTCGGCGGCGCGATGGCCCGCGGCAGCGTCTGCAACGGCGCGCTCAACGACGTCAAGGGCGAGTTCCTGATGTTCTCCGTCGGCCTCGCGCCGGACGCCGAGACGGCCATGACCGTCGACGCCGCCCTCGCCCGCCTCGACGACGCGCTCGAGCCCTGGGACGCGGGCCGCGCGCTGGTGAACTTCACCGAGCGCCCGGCGCGCTTCCACGACGGCTTCACCCAGCACCGCCTCCGTGCGCTCAAGGCGCAGGTCGACGGTGCCGGGATCTTCCGCAGCCGCTAGGGGTTGGTCGTCGACAGCGTGAAGGTGAGCGCCTTCGCGTAGGTGCCGGTACGCAGCGGCTCATTGCCCCCGATCGCCTGCTTGAACGTGACCGTGACGTCCTCGTTGGAGGTCGGGCCCGTCCAGGACTTGACCACGCCGAGCCCCTGCAGCGGCGACGCCAAGGTGAACGCGCCGTTGGCCAGGTGACCCGGGTTGGCGCCGGTGTCGGCCACCGTCAGCGTCGCGTCACCCGCGGTGGAGGTGACGGTGGCGTGGGTCGTGGCCGTGTACTCCTTCGCCACGCCGGGGACGAACGGCTCGAAACTGGCGGGCGCGCTCAGTGACAGCGCGAGCGTCGCCGGCACGGTGCCGCCGACGGTGCCCTCCGTGCCGCACGGGGCCACCGTCTTCGTCTGGCCCTTGTCGATCAGCACCTGCTGGCCGCTGACCGTCTTCCCGTCGGGCGCCACGCACGTGAGCGTCCAGCTCTCCTGGTAGAAGCCGTTCGGGCCCGGGACCATGCCCTCGGCGCGGTAGGGCGGGACCGGGCGCACGGACGGGTTCACGTGGAAGGAGAACTGGCCGGAGGCGGGGACCGTCATCGAGGACTGGAGCGTCGTCGGGATCGCCTGCGGCGGGTTCGTCGGCTCCGGGTTCGAGGTGAGCTTGATCCGGTTCGTGTACAGGTTGAAGGACTTGCTGACCTTCAGCGTGTGGCCCGCGGGTGCCTTGCCGGTGATCACGGAATGACCGGCGTCGATCGTCGGGAACACGAGCGCCTGGTAGAAGGCGTCGCGGACGGGGTGGCCGTGGTAGGCGGTCTTGACGTCCTGCGGCGCCGCGTCCGGGACCACGCCGGTGTAGTCGCCGACCGTGCAGAACGCGTAGTTCGGCGTCTGCGAAGAGCGGTTGGTCGGAGCGTTGCGCACGCCGCAGCTCTGCGAACCGCCGACGGACTCCATCGTGACCGCGAAGCCGCGCGTGGCGTAGTAGGACCAGTCGACCGTTTCGCCGCTGGTCTCATAATCGTGCGCGGAGTCGCGGACGTTCGTGTAGCCGCCCTTGGTGCGATCGGCCATCGCGAGCGAGAGGCCCCGGATGACGTCCAGGTCCGCGGGGAGCCCGGCCGCGATCTCCAGGCCCGGATAGAACAGCGCGTGGGACGCGTTGTGGTTGGTGACCAGCGCGACGACCTGATGGTTCTTGACGATCTCCATCGTGTTCTGGACCTCGGGCTCGGACCCCGGGCCCGCGCCGCGCGCCGTCAGCGACACGCCGATGTTCGAGCCCCAGCCGAAGGGATAGTTGCGGTTCATGTCGACGCCGCGACTGTTCGCGCGCGTCCAGGCGACGACGCCGTCCGGGTTGACGATCGGCATGGCGATGAAGCGCACCTTGTCGAAGATCGCCTTGACCTTCGGGTTCGTCTTGGACGTGTTGATCACGTCGTAGATGAACTCGACCGTGTGCTCCATGGCGGCCCACTCGTTGCCGTGGATCGTCCCCATCATGAAGAACACGGGCCGGCCGTCGTGCGCGTCGACGTCGTTGGTGATCTCCAGGTACTTGACGTCCCGGCCCTGGACGCTCTTGTAGGGCGCGGTCTTGAGCTTGACGAAACCGGGGTTCGCGGACGCGAGGTTCGCGAGCTCCTGGTTGACCTGCTCATACGTGCGGTAGCCCCAGTTCTCGGCGCTGCCCGCAGTGGGCGGGGCGGTGCGCCCGCTCGGGAACTGCGCGATCGTGGTGAGGCCGAGCTCGTCGAACGCGGCCTTCGCCGCGTCCACGGTGGGCTCGGCCGACGCGACGGCCGGAACGGCGCAGCCCGCGACGACCGCGGCGGCCGCGGCCGCCAACAGCTTGTTTGAAAACGACATGGTCCCCCTCTTCAGGCCCGCGCCCTGGACCCGCGCGTGCGGTTTGGCGCGGTGACACTATGCGCCGTCGGAGGTCAGATCAAGCCGGCAGGCGTTGTGAAATCTCAACGGGCTGACCGCCCGGGAACGTGTAGCGCATGACCAGCCACGCGCTGCGCGCGGGCGTGCCGCGGAGCTTGACGCGCAGCCGCCGCTGCCCCGCCGCGGAGAACGTCCGCTCCACCACCGCGGACCGGCGCTGATCGCCGACGCGGACGTGGGCGCGCACCGTTCCGCGCGCCGGCACGCGCACGCGCAGGCGCACGACCGAGCCCGACCGCTCGACGTCGAGCACCTCCGGACTGGTGACGGCGACCGTGGCTGAGAAGTGCGCCAGGCCGGCGTGCGTGTCGCCCGCGAGCGTCGCGTTCACCGGCAGCGGAAACGTCGCCACGGCGCTCGGGGCGAGCGTCAGCGCCCACGTGTGCGGGTCGCGCTGGGTCAGCGTGCCGACGCCCGCGGGAACGGTGACCGCGGTCGCCGGGACGCCGAAGCGCAGGGTCAGGGTCGAGCCCGGAGCCACGCCCACGCGCGGCGAGGTGCCCGGCGTCGGCGGCATGCCGTCCCAGCAGGCCGGCTGGCCGCTGAAGCTCAGGCAGCCGCCCACGAAGTACATCGGGAGGTCGTCGATCCACCCCTGCGCCGGCGTGAGCGGCGGCGGGGTCTGAGCCTGCGCCGCGGCCGGCGCGGCGAGCATCGCGAGCAACACTGACGCAATCCTCAACATGTCGCCACCTTAGCCGCACCGGGATCCGACACCTTCGTCCGTCCGATCGTGTTGACTTGCGGTCCGATGGTCCGGACCCTCCTAGCCGTGGCGCTGCTGCTCGTGCTGGCGCCCACGGCACACGCGCAGATCACGCCGCCCGTCCCCGAGCATCGCGCGGACCCGACGCTGACGACGCACGTCCAGCGCAGCGGCCCGTACAACCTCGGCCCGTACGCGACGCTGTTCGAGTCGGTGAAGGTCGCGCCGCCCGACGTGCCGGGCGCGATTGTCGGGATGGACGTCCGGCTCGTGGACAAGGACGGCACGGTGCTGCCGCAGTACACCGCGATGCTGCACCACATCGTCTACACCAACGGCGGCCCGGACGATCAGCGGCGGGACCCGATGTGCCCGCTCAAGCGCACGCGCGAGCGCTTCTACGGAACGAGCGAGGAGCTGCGCCCGCTGACGCTGCCGCCGGGATACGGGTATCCGAGCAACCCGGCCGACAAGTGGCGGTCGTCGCTGATGGTCATGCACCACCGCTCCGGCACGCAGGAGTTCTACGTCGAGACGCGCGTGACGATCGACCCGCGCCCGGTGATCCCGGTCAAGCCGTACTGGCTGTCGGTGATCCCGTGCTCGCCCGACCCGCAGTGGTCGGTGCCCGGCCGGGGATCGAAGGAGCACCGGCGCGCGCGCACGTTCGACATGCCCGAGGCGGGCCGGATCGTCGCCGTCGGCGGCCACCTGCACGGCGGCGCCAACGAGCTCATCCTCAGCCAGCCCGGCTGCAAGTACCGCACGCTCGTCACCAACAAGCCGTTCTACGCGCCTTCCGACGACAAGCTGTACGCCGTCCGCCCGCTGTTGCACGAGCCGGACCCGAAGGCGATCAGCTGGTGGCAGTCGCCCACCGGCTACGCGTTCCAGAAGGGCGAGACCCTCAAGGTCACCGCGTCCTACGACAACACGCGCCCGCACACGCGCGTGATGGGGATCAGCCACGTCTATGTCGCGCCGCCGGCACCGGGCGCGCCGGACGTCAAGTGCGCGCCCGCACCGCCGGACGCGCAGGAACTCGGCGCTGAGTTCCCCCGCGCGCGGACCGCGCCGCCCAAGCTGCGCCTGACGCTCTCGCGCGTCGGCGGCGACGGCCGCGCGCGACCCACCACCCAGGCTGACGGCTCGGCGCGCGAGATCGAAGGCCCGACCACGAGCGTGACGGTGCGCGACTTCCGCTTCAGCGCGCCGAACCTCGTCGTCGGCCGCGGCGCGATCGTCCGCTGGCGGTTCCCCGACGACGAGCGCCACGATGTCACGCTCGCCGACGGCCCCGTCGGCTTCGGCTCACCGTGGTCGCAGGACGGCGACCAGTACGGCCGGCGCTTCACCGAGCCCGGCCGTTACCTGCTGATGTGCTCGCTGCACTCGGCGTTCATGAACCAGGTGGTGACCGTCAGGTCGTCACCACCGCGCCGCCCCGACGCGGATCGCCCCCGCCGCTGAACGCGCCGGTGCCGTGGTGGCGCTCGGCCGCCTGGCAACCGCCGAAGAAGAGGTTGCGCTCGCGGAAGCGCACCATCGTGCGGCCCGCGATGTCCGCGATGCCGGGCTCGGTGTAGACGAGCCCGTCCTCGAAGTGCAGGCGCGGCGCGTCCACGGCGGGCTGCGCGTCCATCCCGTGGTCGATCGCGTTGACGATCACCTGCAGGATCGCTGACCGGATGCGGTTGGAGCCGGCGCTGCCCACCACCAGCTCGGGCCGGCCGTCCTCGAGCACGATCGTCGGCGCCATCATCGACGGCAGCCGCCGCCCCGGCGGGTGCGTGAACCAGCCCGCGGGCGAGAGGTCCTGCTCGCCCATCATGTTGTTGACGTGGATGCCGGTGCCGGGGACGACGAGCCCAGAGCCCTCGCCGTTGGTCGTCGTGACACTGCACGCCCAGCCGTCGGCGTCGAGCACGGAGACGTGCGTGGTGGAGCCGAGCCGGGAGCTCATGAACGCCTCCGCGAAGCCCGGCGCGTGCAGGTGGTCCAGGAACGCTTCCGTGCGCTCGGTCTGCGCGGCCTCCATCGCGGTCACGAGCGCCGCGCCGTCCGGCTTGCCGCCCGCCCGCTCCAGCAGCGCGAGCGCGTAGGCGATCAGCAGCCCGCCGGCGCTGGGCGGCGGGTTCGTGAGCACCTCGCGGCCGTGATAGCGGACGCGCACCGGCTCGCGCGGGATCGTCGAGTAGGCATGAAGGTCGGTGCGGGAGAGCGTCCCGCCGCGTTCGCGCACCCAATCCGACACCGCGAGGCCGATGTCGCCCTCGTAGAACGGTCCGGCGCCCTCGGACGCGAGCCGCTCGATCGCGTCGGCCAGGTCCGGGTCGCGCACCACGTCACCCTCGCGCGGGAGCGCGCCGTCGAGCTGGTAGCGCGCGCGGGACTCCGCGGTCGCGACCGCGATCGGCGCCAGCAGCTCCCACAGCAGCGCCTGCGTCCGGTTGGTCACGATCCCGTCACGCGCGGCGGCGACCGCCGCCGCGGCCAGGTCCGGCAGCGGCACGCTCCCGAAGCGCGCGGACGCCTCCGCCACCCCGGCCGGCACGCCGTACACGCCGCACGAGGACGCGCCGATGTGGAACACCTGCACCGCGTCGCCGAAGTCGATCACGACCGCGTCGAGCGGCGCGCGGTCACCGCCGGACGGCGCCGCGACCATGAAGTCCAGCAGCACCGGCTCCGCCCCGGGCGGCGCGACGAGCATGGAGCCGCCCGCGCCGAGCCCGGTCAACAAGGGCTCGGCCATGAACGACATCATCAGCGCGGCCAGCGCCGCGTCCACCGCGTTGCCGCCGGCGCGGAGGATGTCCGCGCCGGCCTGGGCGGTGAGTGGGTGGCCGGCCGCGACGACGCCGCGATCAGCCATCGGGCGTCACCTCCGGGGCGCCCTCGAAAGGGCGCCCCCGCGAAGCGCCCCCGAAGGGGCGCCCCCACTCAGAATCGCGGGATGAACTCAGGGACGTCGACGTCGGTCGGACGCGCCGAGCGGGCGGCGGGCTCACGCTCACGCGTTCGGGTTACCCGCGGCTCGCCCACGGGCTCACGGAAGCCGCCGCGGTCGGCCGTGGCCGGGCGCGACGGCGTGCCCTCGTAGCCCGTGGCCACGACGGTCACCCACACCTCGTCCTCGAGCTTCTCGTCGACCATGGCGCCGAAGATGATGTTCGCGTCGGGGTGCGCGGTCTCCTGGACGGCGCGGGCCGCCTCGTTGACCTCCCACAGCGACAGGTCCCGGCCGCCCGTGATGGACAGCAGGATCGCCTTCGCGCCCTCCAGCGTCGTCTCCAGCAGCGGCGAGGACGTGGCCTGCGCGGCCGCGTCGATCGCGCGCTTCTCGCCCGTGCCCATGCCGATGCCGAGCAGCGCGTTGCCGGCCTCGGACATGATCGTGCGCACGTCCGCGAAGTCGAGGTTGATCAGGCCCGGGAGCGTGATCAGGTCGCTGATGCCCTGGACGCCCTGGCGCAGGACGTCGTCGGCGACGCGGAACGCCTCGACCATCGACGTCTGCTTGTCCAGCACCGACAGCAGCTTGTTGTTCGGGACGACGATGAGGGTGTCCACCTCTTCGGCGAGCGCCTCGATGCCGGCCTCGGCCGCCTGCAGGCGGCGCGAGCCCTCGAAGCCGAACGGCTTGGTCACGATCCCGACGGTGAGCGCGCCGAGCTCACGCGCCACGCGCGCCACGACCGGCGCCGCGCCCGTGCCCGTGCCGCCGCCCTCGCCCGCCGTGATGAAGACCATGTCCGAGCCCTTGAGCAGGGACTTGATGCGGTCGTAGTCCTCCATCGCGGCCGCGCGACCGCGGTCCGGATCGGAGCCCGAGCCGAGCCCGCGCGTGATGTCCGCGCCGATCTGCAGCGTCAGGTGCGCCGAGGAGGACTGCAGGGACTGGGCGTCCGTGTTCAGGGCCATGAACTCGACCCCGCTCACCTCCGCCTCGATCATCCGGTTGACGGCGTTCACGCCGCCGCCGCCCACGCCGACCACGCGCAGCTGCGGTGTACCGACGCGGTCCTGGCTGACCGAGCCCCACTGGTAGTCCGCGGCCGACGGCGGCGCGGCGGGCGGCTCGTCCGCCGGGGGCGGGGCCATCATGTCGCCCGGCACGTCCGTGCTGAAGGCGTGCCGCAGCCGCTCCTGCGGGGAAGGCGGCTGCACCGGCGTCGCGCGCTCGGGCACGGCCGGCTGTTGCGGTTCATCCACGCGTGGTTCCTCCGCTCGCACGGCCGGCGGCTGCGGCTGCTCGCCCAGCCCTTCAGTCTCGGTCTTCCGGAACAGGTTGGCCAACGGGCCTTCCCGCATGCTCGCCCGCTTGCCGCTACCCATTCGAGAGCACCTCCTTCGCCAGCCGGCGATACGCGTCTGCCGCCTGCCCAGTGGGGTCGTACTTCAGCACTGACATCCCCTTCACGGGAGCTTCCGCGAAGCGGACGGTCTTCTTGATGCGCGCCCCGAACACCCGGTCCCCGAAGTTCTCCTCCAGGATCTCGAGCGCCTCCTGCGCGTGCAGCGTCCGCGTATCCACCATCGTGGGCAGAATGCCCATGATGTCGACGGCGGGGTTGAGGTTCTCGCGGATCATTTGAAGCGTGTTCTGGAGCTGAAGGAGCCCGCGCATCGACAGATACTCGCACTGGACGGGGACGATGACCTTGTCGGCGGCGGTGAGCGCATTCACCGTCAAGAGTCCCAGAGAGGGCGGCGTATCGATGCAGACGAAGTCGTAGTCGTCGGAAACTGCGCGGAGTGCCTTGTCCAGAGAGCGTTCCCGGCCGATCTTCACCGACATCGCGATCTCGGCTCCGGCGAGGTCGATCGACGCCGCGGCGACGTCGATCTCGCACTTGTAGGTGACCTCGCGGATCGGCAGGTCGTGCACGAGCACGTCGAACATCGACTTCTCGAGCGTCTCGGGATCCAGGCCCTGCGACATCGACAGGTTGCCCTGCGGGTCCATGTCCACGCACAGCACGCGATACCCCGCCTCGGCGAACGCCGCGGCCAGGTTGAGGGTGGTCGTCGTCTTGGCCACGCCACCCTTCTGATTGGCGAAGGCGATCACCTTGGCCACGTCACACGCTCCGTTCGCTGTCGCAGGGGAAGCCCATCGGGCCCCTCGTTCGCCTTCGATTCAGGGATTCCTCCCCGCGAAGGGTGGGCACAAGAGACATCGATGCGGTGGATCGCGGGAGTTCTACTGACGACGATGGTCTGCGGCTGCGGTGCGCAGATGGAGCGGGCGAGCGCGCCGGCGCCGAGCCCCGAGACCGAGGCGCGGACCGTGCTCGAGCGCTACCGGACCGCTGTGGCGGCCGGCGACGCGGCGGCGGTGTGCCGGACCCTCTCCGAGGGCGCCCAGCGCGAGGTCGTGAGCGTCGACAACAAGGCGTGCGTGACGGCGGTGCGCGAGAACCTGCGCGGCTGGCCGGAGCCCATACGCACCGTCGCGCCGAGGATCACGGCGGTGAAGGTGCACGGGAATCGCGCGGAGGTGCACGTGGACCGCGACGTCGCGGGCATGAAGTCGACGCCCGCCAAGCTCGTGCGCGAGGCGGACGGCTGGAAGGTCTGGCAGCCGAGCGTCGCCGGCGGTTCCGGGGGCACGCAGGAGTACTTCGACTGCGTGGTCGAGGCGCAGCACGAGCTCGCCGGGGACCCGACCTTCGAGGCGGTCGGCGCGGCCGTGGTCGACGAGTTCTCGCGACGCGTGTGCGCGCGCCTGCAGGCCAAGGGCGAGTGGACCGGAGAGCTCGCCGAGACCTACGCCAAGGAGATCCTGCTCGACCTGTACAACGAGGGCAAGCTCGACCCGCCCGAGGACGAGCGCACAGTGTGAGATGGGCGCCCCCGTGACCGGGGGCGCCCCTCTGCCTACGGCTGCGTCGTGCTCAGCGTGAACGTCAGCGTCTTGCTGTACGTCCCGGTGCGCAGCGGATCGTTGGCACCGATGGCCTGCTTGAACGCGATGTCGACCGACTCGTTCGACACCGGCCCGGTCCAGGCCGTCTTCGAGAGCTCGACGCGCAGGGGCGAGGCGAGCGAGAACGCGCCATTGGTCATGCGGCCCGGCTCGCTCACCGTCAGCGCCGCGTCACCCGCGGTGCTGATGACCTTCGCCGACGTCTGCGCCGTGTACTGATGCTCAACGCCCGGCACGAACGGCTCAAACGAAGCCGGAGCGCCCATGGACAGCGCCAGCGTCGCCGGGACCGAGCCGCCGACCGGCGCCTCCGCCTCGGTCTGCACCGCCACGGCGACCGGCTGCTCCGCCGACGCCGAGCTCAGCGACCGGCGCTCGTCCGAGGACACGTAGCGGGCCTGCAGCGTGTGCGAGCCGACCGGCAGCGTGAACGTGTCCGTCGCCTTGCCCCGGAGCACCGGGACCATCGCGATCTCCGTGCCGTCGGCCAGCAGCTCGATGTAGCCGTTGATGTCGCGTTCGGCGACGGGAGCCGTCGAGTCGGTCTTGACCTCGACGTTCGCCGTCAGCGGCTCGCCCGCCACGCGCTCGCCGTCGAGCGAGAGCGTCGTGGTGGTGGGCGTCGGATCGCCCAGCGGCGGTTCCGCGCCCGCGGCCCGCAGGATGCCGACGCCGAGTGAGACGGCCGACGCCGTCATGTCGCGGTCATCGGCCGGCTCGAAGCGCGCGAACACCTGCTGCAGGTCGGCCGTGATCGTGCCCGTGCGCGTCGCGATCCCGTTCACGACCGGCACGGGGGTGCCGATCGAGCCGCCGCTGTACTGGAAGAACTGCACCGTGCCGGCCAGCGACCGGTCCGAGACGCGCGCCGTCAGCGTGTGCGGCTGGTTGGTGATCCGCGTGCCGGTGACGCTCAGCGCGACCTTCGGGATCGTGACCGGGCGCGGCCGGGCCGGCTCGGAGCCCGCCGGGGCGATCTCGAGCGGGATCTCCGTCGACCAGCCGGCGATGTGCGGGTTGATCCCGCGCCGCACGTCCACCGAGATCCGGTGCTTACCGGCCGCCAGGGCGGACGTGATGAGCGTGGCCTCGCCGTCGGCCTCGGCCGTGACGTTGCCGATCACGGTCCGCGCCGTCGCGCCGTCGGCACGGGTGCCGAACCCGAGGATGGCCTCGTTCGAGCCCAGCTCGGCCGGCGTGTAGCCGCTGATCTTCGCCTTGATCGCGAGCTGGCCGCCCGCGACGCGATCGCCCGTGATCGACACGACCTCGACCTTCGGGACCCGCGGCCGCCACGCGATGAACGTGGGCACGGACCCTGACGACGATGACAGGAACGTCTCAGGGTTGGTGGAGGTGAAATCCGCGCGCAGGTTCCTCACGCCCGGCTGCACGCGTGTACCGGGGTTGATCGTCACCTTGCCGTCGACCACCGGGAAGTCCACGACGTCCGGCCCGAGGTCATCGTCCGGGAGGGTCGAGCCGTTGTTGGTGAAGCGGATCGTGCCCGTCGCGTCCGGGTCGCTGACCGTCGCGACCAGCGTGTACGGCTCGCCGAACACCGGCGTGCCGACCAGCTGCAGCGTGGTCGTCGTCGGCGTCCGCGGGCCCTGCTCCGGCGTCACCTTGAGCTTCGTGGCACTCGCCGAGCGCGAGGCCGTGTTCTCGGCGCGCACGTCGACCGTGTACTCGGTCCCGCCCGGCACGCCCCCGATGTCGGTGCGCGTCCCGGTCACCAAGCGCGGCGTGCCCGGCGCGTCGGCGCCGTCCGCCGTCTTGGCCGTGACGTAGTAGCGCGTGGCGCCCGCCGCCGCGTCCCAGCGGAGCGCGATCGCGCCCGCGGAAGTGGTCGCGGCCAAGCCGCCCACGACGGCCGGACGCGCGGCCGGCGCGTCCAGCGTCACGTACTGGCCGTAGGCCTTGCCCAGGCCGGTGTCGCCGGAGTCGGCGGTCAACAGCACGCGGCTGCCCGTGCCGAGGTCGGCCGGGACCTCGGCGATGCCCTCCCACGCACCGATGCGCTGCGCGTCCGTCGCCAGCTCCTTGACCATCTGCGGGTCGTGGTCCGGATTGCCGTCCCAGGTGTACAGCGCCCAGGTCTGCAGCGAGTCGCTGGTGTCGCCGGGGCCGGCCGAGATCAGGTACTGGTCCTGGGCGTTCTTGGCGATGTCGCGGATCGAGCGGCCGCCGAGGTCGAGCAGGATCGGCCGTCCCAGCTGCGCGTCGACGGCGTTCGACGTCAGCTGGTCGAGGTTGTTCACCGGCAGGATGACGGCGCGCTCGATGCCGTCGGCGCCCGTGACCGTCGGGGCGCGCATCCCGAACCAGCCCGTCGTGGAGCTGCCCGGGGCCATCGTCAGGCCCTCGACGTTCCAGCCGTTCGGCGCGTTCGGCAGCACACCCGGCCGCGTGGCGGTCTCGAACTTGAGGAAGTTCGCGCCGAGCCCGTGGCCGTTGGCCGCGTCCCACCCGCGCCACTGGTCCCACAGGCGGGTGTAGCTGCCGGCGCCCGTGAGCTGGAGCTGCTCGCCCGTGCCCGAGAGCCTGATGTGCGCGAGGAAGCGACGCTCCGCGCGGAACTCGCCCGAGCGGTTGTTGCCGTGCGAACCGGTCACGACGATCGTGTCGCCGAACCGCACCGCGCCCTCGAGATCGGCTTCGCCGCCGGGGAGCCCGGCGATGAAGCCCTCGATCGCCGCGCCGTCCTCCCCCTTCTTGAACAGTGCGAGGCTGTTGGCCTC
Source organism: Solirubrobacter deserti (assembly GCF_027587175.1). Taxonomy (GTDB): domain Bacteria; phylum Actinomycetota; class Thermoleophilia; order Solirubrobacterales; family Solirubrobacteraceae; genus Solirubrobacter; species Solirubrobacter deserti. Next base: position 14,131 of record NZ_JAPCID010000078.1, on the reverse strand, counting down.
GTCGGACATGCCGAGGAACAGCTCGCCGCCGAGGTCGATCGCCGCCGAGATGTCCACGAGGCCGCTGTAGTAATGGCTGGTGGGGTCCGGCGGCTCCGGAAAGACGGCGACCTCGATCGTGCGCGTCGTCTGCTCGCTGCCGGCCGCGACCGTGAGAATGAGGTCGGACGAGCCGTTGGTGATCGGGCGCAGCGTGACCGTGCGCCGCGTTCCGGTGCCGGTGACCGTGACGTTGTCGTTCGGCAGCACGGTGGCGTTCGAGGACTGCACCGTCAGCGTCAGCTCCGACGACGGCGTGTTCGGGTCGGCGACATCGACGGTCAGGGTCGACGTGCGACCGGCGAACGTCTCGACCTCCGTGCTGGAGGGGTACAGCTGCGGCGGCGTCGCCGGATAGGGCGTCGTCTCGGCTTCGAAGCCGGCGCCGGGGGCGAACGTCAGGCCGGTGAAGCGGCGTGCCTCGGGCGCGTAGACGATCGTCTCGGCGCCGCTGGTGGCGAACGGGGCGCCGATGTGCGCGGTGTCGACGACCTTCAGCACCCGCAGGCCGTCACCCGATGACGCGTAGACCTCGACGGCGCCGGCGACGGCGCGCGCGGTGACGTAGTTGAAGTCGCCGGCGGCGATGCCGCGCTGCGTCCACTGGCCGCCCGCGAGCGTGTACTTGTAGAGCCCGCGCGTCCCGCGCGAGACGTAGGCCGTGTCGACGCCGGCGGTGCCGTCCGTGTCGACGAACGCGCTGTCGACCGCGTTGGAGAGCTCGATCAGCGGGATGCGCGCGGGCGTCATGGAGAGCGAACCCGTCGTGGGCAGACCGCCGTCGAGGCGGTAGACACCGGAGAAGGTCGTGAACTGCACCGAGCCGTCGACGATCTCGACGCCCGGCGTGGACTCCCGCAGCGCGCCGATCCCGATGCGGGTGTTGTCGGTCTCGCCGGGGAGGATCGTGTACAGCTCGGAGCTGTTGGAGAACCAGCTGCGCGTGCCGTCGACGGTGACGGCGCTGAAGTTGCCGGTGTTCTCGTAGCCGAGCGGGATCTCGGTCCGCGTGCCGTCGGCGGCGACGTGCACCGCGACGTGGGACCGGTAGTCCTGGAAGATCGGCGCGTTGAAGGGCAGCTTGTTGGCGGCGAAGGTCACGAAGCGCCCGTCGACCGAGCGCTTGAGCGCGTGCGAGCGCAGCGGCGCGACCGCCGGGTGGGTGCTCTTGGTGAGCGGCGTGACGCCGTCGGCCGGCACGCTCGGGTAGCGCAGGCGGCCGCGGTACGCACCCTCGGTCGCGTAGCGGTACAACGCGACTTCATCGCCGTTCACGCCGGCCGGGACCGGCAGCGGGACGGCGCCGCCCATCGTGAGGACGGTCAGCTCGTCGGGCAGCACGGGGCCCGCCTTCACCGGCTCGGCGGCGGCCGGCGCAGCCAGCGCCAGCACACCGGTCACAGCCACGGCGCACGCGCGCCGCCAGGGTACGGAATGAGGCAACCTGACTCCTTGTTAACGCGAAGGGGGCGGCTTCCGGCCGCCCCCAAGGACGTGTGCGACTCTTCCGGACTGCTGCGTCCGAGATGTGATGCTTCTGTATTCAGTCCTGCGGCCAGCGGCACTCCGGGGGCAGCAGCGGCGCCGACTCGGGCGAGACGACGAGCTTCTCCCCGGGCACGAGCTCGGCCTTGCACCACGCGTACGTGTACGTGTCGTAGTGGACGACGGCGCGGAACGGGTAGCCGAGGGCGCCCGCCATGTTGCGCTCGCCCGCCTTGATCGGGGTGGTCTGGATGAAGCAGTTGAAGACGCCGATCGGGCCGCTGGTCGGCGAGCCCTGCGCGCGCTCGCACTCCGGGGGTGCGGTCACGGGCTTGATCTCGCCGGTCTTGGCGCGCGCCTGCGCGTCCGCGTACATGTCCGCCTCGACCCGGTTCATGAGCTGGCCCTTGGCGTGCTCGACCTCCGCGACGGAGGCGCCGGCCGCGGGCGCGAGCGCCTTCGCCTCGCCGAGCTTCGCCGCCTGGGAGCGGTTGATGCGGGCGACGTTCTCCTTGCGCACGCGCTCTTTGTGGGCGGCGATCTCGGCCGCAGTCTGCTCCTTGTTGGCGTCGATGCGCGGGACCAGGATCGCGGCCGCGATGCCGACGACCACGAGGCCGATGGCGCTGCCGATCGCGATCTTGCGCCACGGCACGGGTGGGATCTCGACGCCGCGCGGCGGGGTCCAGATGTGAAGCCAGGCGCCGAGGATCTCGAGCGGGTTCGCTTTCTGGCTCTCCTCCGGATACATGCCCGAAGCATACACTTTGGTGGTTGCGCGTTGGACCGGTCGGCCCGTATCCTCGGCGGTGTGAGTGATCCCGAACGCCTTCACGAACACGAGAAGCCCCGGGCACCGAAGCCGGAGCAGACGCAGCGTGAAGACCCCGCCGCACCGCTCCACAACCTGGTCTCGAACGTGGGCAACCGCGCGTTCGGTGGCGCGATCGCCGCTCGTCAGGGCGCCGGGATCATGGAGAATGGCCAGGTCCACGACTCGGTCCAGTCCAAGATCGACTCCACGCGCGGAGGCGGCCAGGCGCTCGACTCGGGCGTCGCGAACAAGCTGTCGCCGCAGATGGGCGACCTCTCCGATGTCCGCGTGCATACCGGCGACTACGCCAACGACCTCAATCACGCGGTCTCCGCGAGGGCGTTCGCGACCGGCACGGACGTCTACTTCGGCAAGGACCAGTACAAGCCCGGCACGTCCGACGGCGACAAGCTGATCGCGCACGAGCTCGCGCACGTCGCCCAGCAGCGCGGCGCGCCGACCAGCGGGCCGCTCTCGGTCTCGAACCCCGGCGATGCCATCGAGACCGAAGCGGACGCCGTGGCGGACAAGGTCAAGCACTGATTCGTGGGCCGCGGCCTTAAGTGACGGAGATCTCCTTCGGCTTCATCGACCGCCGCGTCATGGCGGCGGTCGAGCGTGTCGCCGCGTCGGACCCGGACCCCGGCGACCCGTTCCGCGGGCTCTACATCTCCGACGAGGTCGCGCTGCGGCTGTCCCAGGGCGACTCGTCGCTCGACGCTGACGGCCGCCTGCAGGAGGTCGTGCGCGCGCTCGGGCTCGACCTGCTCGAGGCGGCCGTGCTGGCCGTCTGCGCCGCGACCGAGCTCAACCCGCGCTACGGGCGCCTGTACGCGTACCTGCAGGACGACGTCACGCGCAAACTGCCGTCGCCGCGGCTGGTCGGGCAGCTACTCGAGGGCGAAGGGCTCACCCCGGCGGACGTGATGGTGGCGTTCGACGCCGCCGGGCGCCTGCGGGCGCGCGGCGCGCTGAAGCTGCTCGGGGACGCGCAGACGCCGCTCGCGGAGCGGCCGATCAAGATCGCCGACCGGCTCGCGGCGGTTCTGCTCGGCGGGCGCATGGACGAGTCGCCGCACCCGACCCGCCTGCGGATGCTCGAACTGCCCGCGCACGCGCCGGGCCGCGCGGAGGCGGTGGAGACGATGGCGGCGCTGCTCGCGCGCTCCTCGCACCTGCCGATCGTGCTCGCCGGCCCCGACGCCGACACGCTGATCGCGACCGCGCTCGGGCGGCCGCTGCTCGCCGCCCACGTGCGCGACCTCACCGACAAGGACGTCATGGCCGAGGCCGCGCTGATCAGCGCGCTGGAGGGGCGGCCGATCATCTTCGAAGGGCTCGAGGACGTCGAGCCGGCCGAGCGCGGCCGGCTGCTGCGCGCGATCGAGGCCCGCCCGGACCGGACGATCCTCGCCGCGCCCACGCGCACCGCGGCGCTCGCCCTGGGCGAGCGCACCGTGCTGCTCGTCGAGGCCGGCCCGCCGTCGTTCGCCGAGCGCCGCCAGGCGTGGGCGGACCTCACCGGCGTGACCGAGACCGACGACGTCGCGGCCAAGTTCCGGCTCTCCATGACGCAGATCATCGAGGCCGCCGAGGTGGCGCGGCTGTCGGCCGTGGCGCGTGGCGCCGAGGCGCCGGAGGTGCGCGACCTGGACGCCGGCGCCCGCCAGGCCTCCTCCTCCAAGCTCGGTGAGCTCGCGGCCCGGCTCCCGCCCGGCTACAAGTGGGAGGACCTCGTCGTCCCGCCCAAACAGACCGAGCAGCTGCAGTCGATCAGCGCCTACCTGCGCCACCGCGACCGCGTGCTGAGCGACTGGGGCTACGAGCGGACCGTGTCGCGGACGCAGGGCCTGAAGGTCCTGTTCGCGGGCGAGTCCGGCACGGGCAAGACGATGGGCGCGCAGGTGATCGCCGCCGAGCTCGGCCTCGAGATCTTCCGCGTGGATCTCGCCACGACGGTGTCCAAGTACATCGGCGAGACCGAGAAGAACCTGGACCGCATCTTCGGCGCCGCCGAGGGCTCGAACGCGATCCTGTTCTTCGACGAGGCCGACGCCCTGTTCGGCAAGCGCTCGGAGACCAGCGACTCGCACGACCGCTACGCGAACATCGAGGTCGCGTACCTGCTGCAGAAGATGGAGGGCTACCCGGGCGCCGTCATCCTGGCGACGAACTTCCGCCGCAACATCGACGACGCCTTCATCCGCCGCCTGGACTTCGTGATCGACTTCCCGTTCCCGGAGAAGGAGGACCGCCGGCGCATCTGGCGCAAGGTCCTCCCCGCCGAGGCGCCGCTCGCGGAGGACATCGACCTCGACTTTCTGGCCGAGAAGTTCAAGCTCTCCGGCGGCGCGATCCGCAACTGCTCGCTCGCCGGCGCGTTCATGGCCGCCGACGAGAACTCACCGATCGCGATGAAGCACCTCGTCCGCGCCGTCGCGAACGAGTACGGCAAGCAGGGCCGCCTCACGCTCGAGGCCGACTTCGGGATGTTCCACGAGGTGATCAAGGTCGGCGCGCGCGCCAACGGCCACTAACCGGCCTGATCGAGCGCGCGGCCGATGTACGGGCCGAGCGTCGCGGAGAAGCGCTGCGTGAGGTGGTCCTGGTCCTTGTGGACCAGCACGCCGCCGACGACCGGAAAGCACTCCCGCCGGTCGCAGAAGAAGCTCGAGAGGTCGATCACGCGCCCGCCGCGGTAGCTCATGCGCTCGGCGGCGATCGTCGTCGCGTCAACCACCAGGGCGCGCCGCCGCGGGATCGAGCAGGCGCCGCCCGGGGCCACCCTGGCCGCCAGGGCCTTCCGGATGCAGTCGGGCGTCGTGACGCGCACCGTCGGCGTGTCGCGCAGCGCGAAGATGCGCTGCACGGACTCGGGAAGCGCAGCGAACGCGGCGAGATGCCCGCGCACGCGGGCCGAGATCCCGCGCTGGGCCATCGGGAGCCGCGAGTTGTTCGAGACGAACACCGTGGCCACGGACGGGTTCGCGGCCAGCCACTCGATCACGCGCTGGTTGAAGGCCACGCAGTCGCTCGCGCCCGCCTCCGTCGGAGCCGGCTCCGAGAACGAGAAGGGGCAGTGCGGGCGCGCGAACTCCACCACCCGCCAGCGACGCTGCTGCGCGAGCACCTGCAACGCCGCGCGCCAATGCGCGGCGTGCGAGTCGCCCAGCAGCGCGACGGTCGCGACCGGTTCCGCGGACCCGTAGGTGCAGGAGTCCGCGAGGTCTCCGCGCACACACGCGACGTTGGGCGTGATCGCCGCCTGGTCGGGCGTCGGTGTGACCCGTTTGGTCGTGCTCACGCACGGCTTCTCGGTGTCCCGCGCGGCCGCGCCGTAGCACTTCGGGGCGTCGGCCGCGCCCGCGAACAGGGTGAGCGTGGCCGCGAGGGCCGCGATCACGTGTTCTGCTGGTAGGTCAGCTCGACCTTGCGGCTGCCCTTCTTGCAGGTCACGCGGCCGTTGATCTCGGTCGAGATCGTGGTGCGGCGCTCCGAGCACGAGTAGTTGCGCACGCGCGAGGTGCAGCGGCCGCTGACGCTGCGCTTGGTGCGGCACTCGTGGAACGCGAGCGCGACCTTCTTGGCCTCGCTGCAGCTGACCTTGGTCGCCTTCAGCGAGGTGAAGTAGCCCGAGCCCGGGTACTTCGGCGGCGCGCAGGTCGCGGCCTGGGCCGACGCGGGAAGAGCGACGAGGAAGGCGAGCGCTGCGGCGAATACGGCAAGTCGAGACATGTTGACCTTATTAGTAGGTGAAGTCCTGCCCGAGGCGCGCCAGTACCGTCTCCGTGAGCAGCTCGGCACCCTCGTCATTGAGGTGGATCCCATCAGCGGCCCGAACGATGCGGCGGCGGCCGTCGATCGAGATCGCGTCCTCGTAACCGCGGGGCGTGAACATGGGCACCGTATCGACCACGCGCACCTGTGTCGCCCACGGTTGCGCGGCGACCTTGACCGCCGCGTTGACGGCGCGGCTGATGTTCGCCCGCTCGGGATCCTCGGGCGCCGGGATCGTGATCCAGTACACGCGGCCGTTGCCGCCCTGGCGGTAGGTGTCCGCCATCCGGCGCGCGCGGTTGGCGTACAGCGCCGCCCACTCGGCCGAGCAGCACTCGACCTCGGCGCCCGCGGCGTTCTCCATCGGGAAGCCCTCGTTGGCGCCGAGGAACACGATCGTCGCGTCCGGCTTGCGCCGCCGCACCTGCGTGGTCGAGAGCTCGCCCCAGTCGAGCAGGAACGACTTCGAGATGCCGGTGCCGAGGCGCACGTCGCGTACCACTTTCACCTCGCGGCCGGACAGCGCGTCGGCGAGCTTGGCGTCCAGCGGCTGCGCCATCGAGTCGCCCGTGACCAGAACGGTCCGCAGGCGCTCCTTGGGCGGCGCGGGCTCGCCCAGGGCCACCGGGTCGAACGCGTCGGCGGTGACCGGCGGCAGCTCGCCTCCGGCCTGCGCCGCGACCTTCTCGAACCCGCTGCCGCTGTCGAGCGCCTCGTCGGGTGAGAGGAACGCCGTCACGTCGTCGGCCGCTTCGGCGAACGGCAAAGCGTCGGCGATCGCGCCGGCCGGCTCGCCGAAGAAGAGCACGACGTCACGGTCCCAGCCCGGGTCCATCCGCTCGCCCTGGGCGCGCAGCCCGTCGCCCTTGAACACGACCAGCAGGGCCGCGCACACGAGCAGGGCGATGACGCCGTCACGGGCCCGGAAACGGGTCAGCCCGTTGCGGTCGAAGCGGTTCATCAGGGAGTCGTCGGGCATCAGAATCGGAAGTAGATGAACGGGGCGACGCCCTGGCTGGACACGGTCGCGGCCACGAGCGCGATGACCACCGCGAGGCCCGCTCCGAGCACCACCGGGTTCGTGCGCTCGATCCGCACCTGCACGCGCTCGACCGTCCGCTCGGGCACGAGCTGCAGCCCGATCACCGCGAGCACCATGAGCGCGATCGGCACCGTGAACAGGGTGGCAGGCCCGGGCTCGACCATGCGCGCCACGTAGGCGCCGAAGATGTCCATGTCGGGCGAGCGGAACAGGATCCAGCCGAACACCACGAGGTGGAAGGTCACGCCCCACCGGAACCACGCGGGCAGCGTCACGCGGGCGCCCCAGGCGCGCTCGGCGCACAGCATCGCGCCGTGGAAGACGCCCCACAGCACGAACGGCCACGCCGCCCCGTGCCAGAGCCCGCCCAGCACCATCGTGATCATCAGGTTGCGGTAGGTCTTCCAGCGCCCCTTGCGGTTGCCGCCCAGCGGGATGTACAGGAAGTCGCGCAGGAAGCGGCTGAGCGTCATGTGCCAGCGCCGCCAGAAGTCGCTGAAGCCGGTCGCGCGGTAGGGCGAGCGGAAGTTCTGCGGGAACACGTAGCCCAGCAGCAGCGCGAGCCCGATCGCCATGTCCGTGTAGCCGGAGAAGTCGCAGTAGATCTGCGCCGTGTACGCGTACGCGGCCAACCACAGGTCGGGCGCCGCGTACGCGCCGGGCACGGCGAACACGGGGTCCACGACCTCGCGCGCGAGCGTGTCCGCGATCGCGAGCTTCTTCACCAGCCCGAGGGCGATCAGCGCGAGGCCCGAGCCGACCGCGACCTTGCGCGGGTCCGGCGGCTGCTGGAGCTGCGGCAGGAACTCCCGCGCCCGCACGATCGGCCCGGCGACCAGGTGCGGGAAGAAGCTCAGGTAGATCGCGACGTCGATCATCGACGCCGGCTCGACGAGCCGGCGCTTGACGTCGACGACGTACGAGATCGCCTGGAAGGTGAAGAACGACACACCCACGGGCAGCGCGATCGTCAGCAGGGGCAGCGGCAGCGAGAACGGCCCCAGCGCCCGGTCCCAGCTCTCGACGAAGAAGCCGTAGTACTTGAAGACGCCCAGCACCAGCAGGTCGAGCGCCACCGCGACGCCGAGGATCCACGACCGTGCCCGTTCGCCCTCGGTCCGCGCGATCAGCCGCGCCGCCCACTGGTTGCCGATCGTGATCGCCGCCAGCAGGACGCAGAAGCGCCAGTCGGCGTAGCCGTAGAACACGTAGCTGGCGACGATGATGAACGGCTTCCACAGCGCCTGGCGCTTGATCAGCGCCCACGAGAGGACGAGGACGACCGGGAAGAAGAGGGCGAACTGGACGGTCGGGAACAGCATCAGGGCTCAAGCAGGAACAACCGCGCCAGCTCCACGAGGTTGCGTTCAAGGTCCTCTTCGCTGAGCTCGAAGCCGACCGCGGCGGCCAGGTCGGCGCGGATCGCCGCGCGGTCGCGCGTGCCGTCGAGCAGCGTGATCAGCACCCGCGCCGCCGGCTCCTCCATCCGCACCCGCATGTAGGCGAGCGAGACCATGTCGGCGCCGCGCGAGGCCTGCCAGCGCGCCAGCCGCGACGCCGAGGGGCGCTCACCCGGCTCGATCGCCGCGCGGAGCGGCCCCGCGTGCGGCATCAGCCGCTCGCGCCGGAAGCCGTCGAGCAGCGCCTCGGCGAGCGCCTCCGGCTCAGCGTCCAGCTCCGCGCGCAGCGCCTCGAACGGCAGCGCGCGGGGACGTTCGCGATCGAGCACCGCAAAGGCGTCCGCGGTCAGCCCGATCTCGAGCGGCTCGGCGTTCGGGCGCACGGCCCAGTGCAGTCCCATCGTGCGCTCGGGCGCCGCCTCGGCCGTCGCGTGGTTGCCGGCGTGGGCGACGACGCTCTGGCGGAAGTGGCGCGCGGTGAGCGCGTCGCTGATGTTCTCGAACGCGATCCGGTCGCCGTCCGCGAGCTCCCACACGAGCGCCTCGACGCCCTCGGGCAGCATCTCCGAGCGCAGGCTGAACAGGTCCGCCTCACCGACATAGCCCAGCCCGTGCCGCCCGGCGTGCTCGGCGAACTCCGCGAACCAGCGCGGCGTCCAGGACTCCCCCAGGTCGTCGTGCACGAGCTTGTAGCTCGGCGCGTCGGCGAGCACGCCGACCTCACGGCCGAGCAGCTGACCGTAGGTGTCGGCGTCGCTGACCCGGTACTCCTGCAGGAACTTGAACAGCTCCTGCGCCTTCTCGGCCTTGTCGGTCACGCTCGACTCGTGGCGCGCGTGCCACAGGCCGACGTCGCGCAGCATGCGCCGGAAGTAGCCGCCGGGCTGGGCGTTGAAGGACACGTAGGCGATGCCCGCGGGCGCGAGCGAGGCCTTGATCGCGGCCAGCAGCGCGTCATCGGCGTCCTCGGGCATCCAGCCGTAGACGCCGTGGGCGACGACGTAGTCGAACTGACCTAGCGCTCCGTTCGTCAGGCCGCGGACGTCCTCCTGGCGGAACTCCAGGTTGGTGAGCCCGATCTCGGAGACGGCCTGCTGAGCCTCGGCGATGGGCTTGGCCGCGAGGTCAACCCCGACCGCGCGCAGGTTTGGGGACGCGGCGGCCATCGCGAGCAGGTTTCCCCCTGCACCGCAGCCGATTTCGAGCACGCGCGCCGTGAACGGGTCGGGCGGCTGGATCCCGTGCAGAACGGCGACCGTCGCGAGACGATCGGGATGCGTCTGCGCATACGGGAAATTGGAGTAACGGACCTCGTCGTAGATCGTCTCGGGCATCAGGGCGGCAATCTTCACACCGTCGGCGCGAGCGCAGGTAGGGTGCACGCCGTGCTGACGATCAACGTGCCGCTCAACACGATGCTGGCCGACCTCGACGAGACGCTGCGCGAGCTTCTCAAGGACGAGCTCGAGCGTCACGGGTTCGAGGGCGTCGACATCGAGTTCGACGCACCGTCGCGCGACTGGTCGGGGCAGCTGTCCAAGCCGACGGTCAACCTCTTCCTCTACGACCTGCGCGAGGCCGAGAACTTCCGCGCGAGCGAATGGACGCCGTCCAGCACCGGTCCGGGCCGCCGCGTCGACACGCGCCCGCCGATGGTCATGGAGTGCTCCTACGCCGTGACGGCGTGGACACAGGCCGTCGAGGACGAGCACCGCCTGCTGAGCCAGGTGCTCGCGATCCTGTTCGCCTACTCGCAGCTGCCCCAGGAGCGGCTCAACGGCCGGCTCGTCAACGGCAGCCAGCCGTGGCCGATCAAGGGGCGGATCGGGCAGAGCAAGGGGGAGAAGGCCGACTTCTGGAGCGCGGTCGGCGGCCAATACAAAGTCTCTCTCGATTACGTTGTGCGCCTCTCCGTGGAGTCCGGGGCGCGCAAGGAGCGTGGCCCGGAGGTCCGCACGCAGACCATCCGCACGCAGATGACCGACTCCCCCCGCACCGTCCTCGAGATGCACCGCTCCACCGGGCGGGTGCGCGACAAGGACGGCAATCCCGTCCCGGACGTCTGGGTCACGCTGCCCGATCTCGGCGCGTGGGCGTCCAGCAACCCCCAGGGCACGTTCCGCTTCGACCGCCTGCCGCCCGGCCTGCACCGGCTGCTGGCGCGCACGGCCGACGGCCGAGAGGCGGACGCGTTGCTCGAAGTGCCCGGGGCCGGGGCCGACCTCGAGCTTTGACGATGAAGACGTTCTTCGGCACGGATTGCCCGAATGGCTGCCTCACAGCCTCTGGCCTTCCCGATCGATCCCGAGCAAGGTGTGGGCATGGCGATTGAGCCCGGCCCCCGCGTCCTGCTCGGAAACCTGGGCCCGATCATGCGAGTCGGCATGAATCGCGTCCTGGTCGAGGAAGGCTGTCAAGTGGTCGGTCACGAGGACCGGCCCAGCGCCATCATCGGGGCCGCGCATCGGCTGCGCCCCGACATCGTGGTGCTCGATCTGGACAATGGGTCCTCGCACGAGCTCGCGCAGCTCGTGCGCGGCGCGAGTCCGGAAACCACCGTCGTGCTCTGGGCCCGCGAAGAGGACTTGATGGAAGTCCTCGAGCCGGTCTGGAATACATCTCGCCTCGTGGCCGTCCCGATAGTGGAACGACTGCGAAGCGAACTCAGCGGCCAGCACGTCCACGAGTGAAGGAGTGACATGCCCACGTACCTGACTCCCGGCGTTTACGTCGAGGAAGTCCCGTCCGCGAACAAGCCGATCGAGGGCGTGAGCACGTCGATCGCCGCGTTCGTGGGCCTCGCCCCGGGCGGCCCGGTCAACACGCCGATGCGGATCTCGAACTGGACTCAGTTCTCGAAGATCTACGGCGACCCGAACGAGCCCGACAACGGGCCGTTCATGGAGGGCGCGTACCTCGCGCACTCCGTCTACGGCTTCTTCCAGAACGGCGGCACGACCTGCTGGATCGTGCGTGTCGGCGAGGACGGCGGCTCCAACGGCCGCGGCCCCACGCCGCGTGCCGCTCTGCCCGCCGCCACCGACGCGTCGGTCGAGGCGTTCGCCGCCGTCGCGCTCAACCCCGGCAAGGACGACGTCACGGTCGAGGTCTCCGAGGAGCCGACCGCCGGTGACGGCGCCGAGAAGACCTACACGGTCAAGGTCACGCAGGGCTCGCAGAACGAGGAGTTCACGGGCCTGTCGACCAAGAAGGGCCGCACGAACCTGGCCACCAAGGTCAACGCGCAGTCCAAGCTGATCAAGATCGAGGAGACCGGCGCGGCGCTCCCCGAGGCGCAGCGCGTCCCGGCGACCGGCGTCTTCAAGCTCTCGACGCCGTCGATCGACCCGGGCAAGGTCGAGGGCACGCACTTCGCGGGCGACGTCGCCCGGCGCAAGGGCCTCGGCGGCCTCGCCGCCGTCGACGAGATCACGATGGTCGTCGCGCCGGACATCGTCAAGCTGATCGGCGACGACGGCGACGACACCGCGTTCCGTGACCTCCAGGGCAAGCTGATCGCCCACGCCGAGGGCGCGGGCGACCGCATGGCGATCCTCGACACCCCGCCGGACCTGCTCCCGCAGGACGTGCTCGAGTGGCGCCTGAACACGGCCGGCTATGACTCCAAGTTCGCCGCGCTGTACTACCCCTGGATCGAGGTCCAGGACCCGCTCACCAACAAGCCGATGATGGTGCCGCCGTCCGGCCACATCGCCGGCCTGTGGTGCCGCACGGACGGCACGCGCGGCGTCCACAAGGCCCCGGCGAACGAGGTCGTCCTCGGCGCCAACGGCCTCGGCTTCCAGGTCACGCACGCCGAGCAGGGCGGCCTGAACAAGGTCGGCATCAACGCGATCCGCGCCTTCCCGGGCCGCGGCATCCGCGTCTGGGGCGCGCGCACGATGTCGAGCGATCCCGAGTGGCGTTACATCAACGTCCGCCGGCTGTTCAACTTCGTGAGCGAGTCGATCATGGAGGGCACGCAGTGGAGCGTCTTCGAGCCCAACGACGAGAAGCTGTGGATTCAGCTTCGGATCGCGGCCGAGAACTTCCTCACCCGCGTGTGGAACGACGGAGCGCTGTTCGGCTCCACCCCGTCGCAGGCGTTCTACGTCAAGTGCGACTCCGAGACCAACCCGCCTGAGGTCATCGAGGCCGGCCAGGTGATCTGCGAGATCGGCATCGCGCCGGTCAAGCCGGCCGAGTTCGTCGTCTTCCGCCTGTCGCAGTTCAGCGGCGGCGAGGGCTCGTCCATCAGCTAAGTCGAATCGGCAACGCGTAGAAAGGACTGACCGGATATGCCGGCCAATGACAAGGAAGCACACGTCCCGATTTGGTTCACCCTGCAGATCGGCGGAGCCGAGGCGGCGGGGTTCTTCAAGGAGGCGACGGGCTTCGACTCCGAGTCTGAAGTCACCGAGATCAAGCGGTCGCTGCCGAACGGGCGCACCGACGTGATCAAGGCGATGGGCAACACCAAGTGGGGCGACATCGAGCTCAAGCGCGGCATCGATCAGGACAAGACGCTGTGGGAATGGCGCAAGATGATCGTCGACGGCAAGCTCAAGGAAGCCCGCAAGGACTGCACCATCACGATGATGGACTACGAGCTCAAGCCCGTCGTGACGTACTCGATCATCAACGCGTGGCCCAAGAAGTACACGGGCGTGGGCCTGAAGGCGGACTCCAACGAGGTCGCCGTCGAGGGCATCACGCTCTGCCACGAGGGCTTCGAGATCAAGTAGTTCTGGTGGCTTGCCTATGAAGTCGGAGTACGCGTTCACGCTCCCCAGGGGGCTCGTCGACAGCGCCGGTGGCGTCCATCGTGACGGCACCATGCGGCTGGCGACGGCCCGCGACGAGATCGAGCCGCTGCGGTCGGTCGAGGTACGCCAGAACGAGGCCTACCTGACCGTGCTGCTGCTGGCCCGGACCATCACCCGGATCGGGGACTTCACCGAGATCACCCCCGAGCTGGTGGAGAGCTTGTACGCCTCCGACTTCGACCACCTCCAGCGCCTCTACGAGCGGATCAACTCCGACGGCGAGGCGGTGGGGGTGGTGGCCTGCCCGGCCTGCTCGAACGAATTCGAAGTCGACCTTACGGAGATAGAGGACGGGCGCCTGGGGGAATGAGTCGGCCGTCCCCTCCTGAGTTGATGGAGGAGACGGCCCGCCTCGCGTATCACTTCCACTGGCCGCTCGACACGATCTTGGACCTGGAACACGCGGACCGCCGCAAGTTCCTGCGCGAGGCAGACGCGCTCGCCTATCCCTACGAGGACTGACCCCAGATGGCCGACGACACCCAGCCCCCCAAGCGCCCACCCGTGAAGATGGGGCTGCGCGTCGTCGCGCGCCACAGCGCCGGCCGTCACGGTGGCCGCGCCCTGGCGCGCGAAGTGGCCGAGGCCCGCGCGCCCAAGCACCTCGCCGCCTCCACCCGGCTCGCGCGCCAGCCCGAGCCTCCCGAGACCTTCACCGCGGCCGCCCCTGCGCCGCCCGCGCCGCCCGTCGCCGCGCCCGCGCCCGCCGCGGGGCTCGCACGCGAGGTCGCCGCGCCAAGTCGGAGGC
>NZ_JAPCID010000077.1 GCF_027587175.1 Solirubrobacter deserti | reverse complement strand
CCGCCGGCTCGGCGACCGGTGCGGGCTCGGGCTCGGGCGCCGGCGCGGCCGGCGGGGCCTCGGCCTCCGGGGCCTGCTCGGGCGCGGGCGTCTCGGCCGGGGCCTCGGGGGCCGGAGCCTCCGGGGCCGGCGTCGACTCGGGCGTCTCGACCGGCGGCGCCTCGGGGGTCGGCTCGGTGGGCGCGGGCTCCTCGACCGGCGGCTCCTCGACGGGCGTCTCCGGCGTCTCGTCCTCGGCGGGCTGCTCGACGTCCGGGACGACCGGGGTCGGGTCCTCGTCGACCTCGTCCTCGTCCGCGGGCGGCGGGGGCGGGACGGGCAGGCCGTCCGGGTAGCCGTCGCCGTTGCGGTCGTCCATGCCGTCCGGGATGCCGTCCTTGTTGGAGTCCGGGTCCAGCGGGTCGCTGCCCTGGGCCTCCTCGACCGCGTTGGACACGCCGTCGCCGTCGGAGTCGTCGTCGCCGTCGATGCGGCCGTCGCCGTTGGTGTCCTTGGCCTGCGCGCCGGTGGAGATGCGGAACGCGGTCTCGACGCTGATGCCCGTGTCGGTCTTGGTCGTCTTCGCGTCGCTCGAGTTGCTCGGGTCAGAGCCCTTGGCGCGCTCGTAGTCGTTGGCGACGCTGTCCCCGTCGTCGTCGGCCATGTCGGGCGCGCTGAACTCGGGCGCCTGCGCCATGGTCGTGCCGTTCTCGGGCGAGGAAGTCACGGTGCCGCGGGAATCTTCGGCGCGGGACTCGGAGCCGCGGACGTCGGCGTCGCGCTCCTCGGAGGCCGTCGTGTCACTGCCACCGCCGACGAACACCGTCACGGCGGAGCCGCCGCCGCCCGCAACGCCGCCGGGCCCGGGCAGGCTCACGCGCAGCGGAGCGGCGCCGCCGCCCGCGGGCGTCTCGCCTTCACCGGTGGAGACGTTGGGCTTGTTGGTCGCGGGCTCCTGCGTCTTGGGCGTGGCGAGCCTGAGCGTGGGCGCGGAAGCATTCTGCTCGAGCCCGGACGTCCAGTCCTTCCAGCCGACGAGCGGCGCGGCAAGGGCTCCGAGCCCGAGCGTGCCGGCGACAAGACCGGTCGCGATCGTGCCTGCGAGGCGCAGGTCTCCGAGCGCGGAGGGCCGCGGTGCGATGTGCGTGGTGTCAGTGTCCGACATTCTTCAAATCCCCTTCCGTGGGGTTATGTCGGCAAGTTGTACGCGGTCCATTAGCCCTTTCGGACGAAAATGAGGTTCTCAGGGGCGAATTGGACGAACGTATGAGCATCGACGAAAAGGGCTGCAAAGAGCCCACTTCTACAACTTGAGGATCAGACCGGATTTTGGACCTCTATTCGAGGCGCCTACGCGCAACCGTGCGCGTGATGGAGCCAATCAGAAGCATGCCCGCTCGTAAAGGTTCGCAAGGCCAAGATGGACGAACCGTCGAGTCGTGACCCCACTGAGCGGGGGGGTCTCGGAGGGGCGGCCGCCCCGCCGGGCGTTGCCCCCTCGCGTGCGTGCGCGTACGCGGTCGTGCGGCGCGTGTTCGAAGGCGGAGCGTGGGCGGACCGCGCGCTGCACGGCGAGGCGCGCCGCCTGCGGCTGGACCCGCGGGACCTCGCGCTGGCCACGCGCCTGAGCTACGGGACCGTCCAGCGCGTCGCGACGCTCGACCACGTGATCGAGACCCTCAGCGGCCGCTCGACGAACAAGCTCGACAAGCCGGTCCTGGCCGCACTGCGGCTCGGCGTCTTCCAGCTGACCTACCTCGACCGCGTGCCCGCGCACGCGGCCGTGGGCGAGTCGGTCGAGCTGGCCAAGCGCGACGCGCCCCGCGGCGCCGGGCTCGTCAACGCCGTCCTGCGCCGAGCCGGTCGCGAGGCCCGCGGGCTCGTGGCCAAGCTCAAAGACACCACCCCGCAGCAGGCCGCGCTCGCCCACTCGCACCCCGAGTGGATCGCGCAGCTGTGGTTCGATGCGCTCGGCGCCCCTGACGCCCGCGCCCTGATGGCCGCCGACAACGAGCCCGCCGAGGCCGTCCTGCGCGCCAACACGCTCAAGACCACCGCGCCGGAGCTGCTCGAACGGCTGTCGATCGAAGCCCGGCTCGACGGCGACGCGCTGATCCTCGACGACGCCTTCGACGCCTTCTCGAGCCGCGAGTGGGAGGACGGCCTGCTGATGCCGCAGTCGCGCGGGGCGATGGCGGTCGCGCGTCTGCTGGACCCGCAGCCCGGCGACCGCGTGCTCGACCTGTGCGCCGCGCCCGGCGGCAAGACCACCCACCTGGCCGCCCTGATGGGCAACGAGGGCGAGATCGTCGCCGTCGAACAGCACCCGGGCCGCGCCGACTCGCTGCGCAAGACGGCCGCCCGCATGGGGGCGACGATCGTCGACGTCCACACCGGCGACGCCGCCCAGCCGCACGCGAAGAACTTCGACCGCGTCCTGGTCGACCCGCCGTGCAGCGACCTCGGCACGCTCGCCTCGCGTCCCGACGCCCGCTGGCGCAAGGCCGGCCGCCCCGAGGCGTTGTCGGAGCTCCAGCAGCAGATCCTGCGCGCCGGAGCAAACGCACTCAGGCCCGGCGGTACCCTCGTCTACTCGACGTGCACGATCTCGCCCGCCGAGAACGAGCAAGTGGTCAGCGCGTTCCTAGCCACTCATCCAGAGTTCACGGTCGATGACCTAGGAACTCGGCTCCCGCTCTGGAAGCATCCCACCATGCCGCAGCACCTGCAGACGCTCCCGCACCGAGACCGCACGGACGGTTTCTTCATCGCGCGTCTGCGGAGAGACGCATGAGCGAGCAGGACACCGGGGCCACGTGCCCCGCCTGCCAGCAGCCGTGGCTGCGCGCCACCAACCTCCCGGGCCGCTACCGCTGCGTGAACTGCCTGCACCGCTTCGAACTTCGCAGCGTCTGCCCGAACTGCGGCGAGCACTCGACGATCGTGCGCATGTCGAGCACGGCCCTGTATATCTGCGGCCACTGTCAGTCCTCGATGCTCGCTCCCATTTGATGCTCCAAGGAATCGCACCGTCCATCCTCGCCGCCGACTTCGCCCGCCTGGGTGAGCAGGTCGGCATGGTCCTCGACGCCGGCGCGCAGGTCATCCACGTCGACGTGATGGACGGCCACTTCGTGCCGCCGATCACGATGGGCGACCTCGCGGTCAAGGCGATCGCCGACCAGGTCCACGAAGCCGGCGCCAAGATCGACGTCCATCTGATGATCGACCGCCCCGAGCAGCAGGTCGCTGCGTTCGCCGAGGCGGGCGCGGACTCGATCACCGTCCACGTCGAGGCGACGCCGCACCTGCACTACGCGTTGCAGGCGATCAAGGACGCCGGCTGTCTGACGGGCGTCGCGATCAACCCCGGCACGCCGCCGGAAACCGTCAGCGCCGTCGAGGCCGACATGGTCCTCTGCATGACCGTCAATCCTGGCTGGGGCGGCCAAAAGTTCCTGGAAAGCTCGATTCCGAAGCTGAAACGGCTCCGCGAGCTGGTCGGAGACCGTCCATCCGTCCAGGTCGACGGCGGAATCGGAGCCGCGACGGCGGCCCGTTGCGCGGCCGCCGGAGCGACCGTTTTCGTTGCTGGTACAGCGGTTTTCGGGGCTCAGGACCCGGTCGCCGCGGTCCAGGCCATCACGTCCGCGGCGCGTGGGTAGAAGCCCCGCATTCACGAGTTGTACGGCCAGCCGTATGTGAAGGGGTTCACGGGGTGACGAGAATCGATCCTGTGGACTGCACCGTCCTTATCGTCGACGACCATCCGTCCTTCCGGGCGAGCGCACGCGTGCTGCTCGAATCGGAGGGATTCAACGTCATCGGCGAAGCCGTGGACGGCGCCAGCGCGGTCTCCGAGACCTGCCGGCTCAAGCCTCAGCTCGTTCTTCTGGACGTGCAGCTCCCCGATATCGACGGGTTCGATGTCGCCGCTCGCATCACGGGCCGCCCGGACTCTCCCGCGGTGATCCTCGTGTCGAGCCGCGACTCCTCGGACTTCGGGCCGCTCGTGTCGCGCTCCGGCGCGCGCGGGTTCGTGCCCAAGGCCGAGCTGTCGGGTGAGCGCGTCCAGGAGCTGCTCGTTTGAGCACACTCACCCGCGCGCTGGCGATGCTGGCGCTCGCGGCCCTGCTGTTGGGGCTGCTGGCGGCCGCCGTGATCGCCGGGTCCGACCACGTCGACGACACGCCGCTCGCGATCGTCTTCCTCGTCGGCGTCGCGTTCGCGTGGATCGCGACCGGCCTGTTCGCCTGGCAGCGCCGCCCGGCCAACCGGGTCGGCGCGCTGATGACCTGGACCGGCTTCGCGTGGCTGCTGAACGCGTTCGTGGCCTCTAACTCGGCCGCGGTCTTCACCTTCGCCGTCCTCGCCTCGAACCTCTACCTCGCGGCGTTCGTCCACCTGCTGCTCGCGTACCCGGAGGGCACGCTGCGGCGCCGTCTGGACCGCGGGCTCGCAGCCGCCGTCTACGCGCTGTGCGCGGTCGGCGCGCTGCCGATCCTGCTGTCCGGCCTCCCGGCGTGCGAGCGCTGCCCGAGCAGCGTCATCCAGCTCACCGACAGCACCGCGGCCGGCAACGTCGGCGACGTGCTCACGACCGTCGCGGCCGTGGTGCTCGCCGGCACGGTGATCTGGGTGCTCGCCGCCCGCTGGCGCGCCGCGAGCCGCCCGCAGCGTCGCGTGCTGGCGCCGTTGCTGTGGTCGGGCATCGCACTCGTCGCGCTCGTGGCCGCGACGCTCACTTCGCAGACGGTGAGCGGCGACCAGGTGCCGGGCATCCTGCCGCTCGCGGGCCAGCTGGTCTTCGCCGCGGTGCCGTTCGTCTTCCTGATCGGCCTGCTGCGTGGGCAGCTCGCGCAGGCGGACGCGATCGGCGAGCTGCTGCAGCGGCTCGGGGAGGCGTCCACGGGCGACCTGCGCGGCCTGCTGGCGGAGGCGCTGCACGATCCCACCCTCCAGCTCCTGTACTGGGTCGAGGACGGCTGGGTCAAGCGCGACGGGCGCAGCGCGGACCGGCCGAACCACGCGTACACGCCCGTCGAGCTCGACGGTGAGCTCGTCGGCGCCATCATCCACGACGCGAGCCTGGAGCCGGAGGCGCTCGCGCTGGTCGCCGCCGCCGCCGGGCTGGCGATGCGCGGCGAGCGGCTGGAGGCGGCGCTGCGGCGTTCGCGCGCACGGATCGTCGAGGCCGGGCTGGCCGAGCGCCGTCGCCTGGAGCGCAACCTGCACGACGGCGCCCAGCAGCGGCTGGTCGCGCTCAGCCTCCAGATGCGGATCGCGCAGAACCAGATCGCGAAGAACCCAGAGCGCGCCGCCGAGATGATCGGCGCGGCGCAGGAGGAGCTCACGCGCGCGCTCGAGGAGCTGCGCGAGCTCGCGCGCGGCATTCACCCCGCCGTGCTGTCCGATCGCGGGCTGCAGGCCGCCGTAGAGGCCCTGGCCGTGCGCTCTCCGCTGCCGGTGAAGGTCGTCGAGGTGCCGGGCGAGCGCCTGCCCGAGCCGATCGAGGCGGCGGCCTACTTCGTGATCGCCGAGGCGCTCACGAACGTGGCCAAGTACGCGCAGGCGAACAGCGCCACGGTCGCGATCCGCCGCGTGAACGGGCATGCTTGCGTCGAAGTGCGCGACGACGGTGTCGGGGGAGCCGATCCGGGACGTGGTTCCGGACTGCAGGGTCTTGCCGATAGGGTCGGGGCGTTGGATGGTTCCCTGGCGCTCGACTCCCCACCCGGGTCGGGCACTACTCTCCGAGCTGAGATCCCCGTATGAGCACAGAAGAAACTCCCTTGAAGGTCGTCGTCGCCGAAGACTCCGTGCTCTTGCGGGAGGGCCTCGTGCGGCTGCTCGAGGACTCCGGCTTCGAGGTCGCGGGCCAGGCCGGTGACGGCGAGGATTTGCTGCGCAAGGTCGGGGCGCACAAGCCCGACGTGGCCGTGATCGACGTGCGGATGCCGCCGTCGCACACCGACGAGGGCCTGCGCGCCGCGCGCAAGATCCGTGCGGACCATCCCGGCACCGGGGTGCTCGTCCTCTCCCAGTACGTGGAAGAGGCGTACGCGCTCGATCTGCTGTCGGAGTCGACGGAGTCCACGGGCTACCTGCTCAAGGACCGCGTGGCCGACGTGGACACGTTCACGGACGCCGTGCGGCGCGTGGCCGGGGGAGGAAGTGCCCTCGATCCCGAGGTCGTCGCGCTGCTGCTCGGCCGCCGGCGCCGCGAGGACCCGCTGGAGGGCCTGACGGCGCGCGAGCGCGAGGTGCTCGGGTTGATGGCCGAGGGCCGCTCGAACGCGGCGATCGCGGAGGCCCTGGTCGTGACCGAGCGCGCCGTCGAGAAGCACGTGACGTCGATCTTCTCCAAGCTCGACCTGACGCCGACGGTCGAGGACCACCGTCGCGTGCTCGCCGTCCTGGCGTACCTGCGCTCTAGTTAGCCCTACCCCGGGTAACGAGCCAGCCGCACGCTCAGGGGGCGGTTGCTTCACGATGCTGCAGTCATGAACATCGTTTCGACGGCGGATCTGCGCCGGACCTACGGCGAGGGCGAGACCGCCGTGCACGCGCTCGCCGGCGTCACGCTCGAGTTCCCGTCCGGCCAGTTCACCGCGATCATGGGTCCGTCGGGCTCGGGCAAGTCGACCCTGATGCACCTGCTCGCGGGGCTGGACAAGCCGTCGTCCGGCTCCGTGAAGGTCGACGGGCACGAGATCGCCGGCCTGCACGACACCGGCCTGACGATGCTCCGGCGCGAGCGTTTCGGGTTCGTGTTCCAGTCCTTCAACCTCGTGCCCGTGCTGACGGCCGAGGAGAACATCAAGCTGCCGATGACGCTCGCCGGGCGCGAGGTCGACCAGGAGTGGTTCGACCGGCTCGTGGACACCGTCGGGCTGCGCGACCGGCTCACGCACCGGCCGTCCGAGCTCTCCGGCGGCCAGCAGCAGCGCGTCGCCGTGGCGCGCGCCCTCGTGCACCGCCCCGCCGTGCTGTTCGCCGATGAGCCGACCGGCAACCTGGACTCGCGCTCATCCGAGGAGGTGCTGAACCTCCTGCGCCAGGCCGTCGACGAGTTCCACCAGACGGTGATCATGGTCACCCACGAGGCCGCCGCCGCGGCGATCGCCGACCGGATCGTGATCCTCAGCGACGGTCAGGTCGTCCACGACGGCGCCGGCACGGACGCCGAGGGCGTACTCGACCTGATGAAGGCGGTGGGCTGACGTGACCAAGGTCGCGCTGCGCGGCCTGCTCTCGCGCAAGCTGCGCTCGGTCCTGACCGGGTTCGCGGTCGTCATCGGCGTCGCGTTCGTGGTCGGCACGCTCGTGTTCACCGACACGATCGACGAGTCGTTCAAGAACCTGTTCGAGCGCACCCAGCAGGGCGTCGACGTGTCCGTGGAGGGCCGCCAAGCGGTCAAGTCGGACTTCTCGGTGCCGCCGACGATGCCGTCGGACACGCTGGAGAAGGTCAAGTCGGTGCCGGGCGTGGCCGTGGCCGAGGGCAGCGTCACCTCCGACGGCACGCTGCTCGACAAGCAGGGCAAGGTCATCGTCTCCCAGGGCCCGCCGACGCTGATCGTCTCCGAGAACACGGAGAAGGTCTTCCAGATCCTCGAATACGAGGAGGGCGGGGCGCCGCAGACCGCCGATGAGATCGCGCTCGACCGCGGCACGGCGGAGCGGTACGACTTCAAGGTCGGCGACAAGGCGACCGTCTCCGGCCGCGCGCCCGCGAAGGAGTACACGGTCTCCGGCGTCGCCACGATCGGCGGCAGCGACAACCTCGGCGGTAGCCGGATGATCGCGATGACGCTGCCCGAGGCCCAACGGGTGACCGGGCACGACGGGTTCGACTCGATCTCGATCTCCACCGGCGGGGAGGACCCGGACACGGTCAAGGCCGCGGTCGCGAGCGAGCTCGGGCGCGATTTCCTGGTGCGCACCGGGGAGGAGGCGGCCGAGCAGCAGGCGCAGGACCTGTCCGAGGCGCTGGGCTTCATCCGCATCGCGCTGCTGATCTTCGCCGGCGTCGCGCTGCTCGTCGGCGGCTTCCTGATCTTCAACACCTTCACCGTCACCGTCGCGCAGCGCACCAAGGAGTTCGCGCTGCTGCGCGTGCTCGGCGCGTCGCGCGGGCAGATCCTGCGCTCGGTCCTGATCGAGACGTTCGCGGTCGGCCTGCTCGCGTCCATCATCGGCGTGCTCGCGGGCCTGGTCGTCGCGCCGGCCCTGGCGGCGCTGATGAAGGCGGGCGGCATCGACCTCGGCACCACCGGCATCGTCGTCTCGCCGATGACCGTGATCATCGGCCTGGTGATCGGGCTCGTGGCCACGATGGTCTCCGGCTTCGTGCCTGCGCTGCGCGCGACACGCGTGGAGCCGGTCACGGCCATGCGCGACGCGGTCACGCCGGGCCTCAAGCACATGGGCCTGATCCGGATCGTCGGCTCGGGGCTGCTCGCCGCCGGTGGCCTGGTCGTGCTCTTCATCGGCCTGTTCGGCGGGCTGGACTCGAGCAGCGCAGCGGCGTCGCTGATCGGCCTCGGCGCGCTGCTGCTGATGTTCGCCTTCGCGTTCCTGGCGCCGCTGCTCGTGCGGCCGCTGGCACGCGTGCTGGGGGCGCCGATGGCGCGCTTCCAGGGCCTCACGGGCGTGCTCGCGCGCGAGAACGCGATCCGCCAGCCGCAGCGCACGGCGGTCACTGCCGCCGCGTTGATGGTCGGCTTGGCGCTCGTCGTGCTCGTCGCCGTCTTCGCCGCGGGGCTCAAGGCGACCATCAACGGCACGATCGACGACCAGGTGCGCGCCTCGCTCGTCGTCCAGAACCAGGACGGCTTCAGCCCGATCCCCGCCGACGTGGTGCGGACGGTCGAGGGCGTCGACGGCGTCACCGACGTCGCCTCGATGCGCTTCGCGGTCGGCCAGGCGAAGGGCGACTCCGGCACGACCGCCGTCAACGGCATCGACGCGGACAAGTTCAACTCGGTCCTCACCCTCAACTGGGTCGAGGGCAACCCGGACACGCTCAGCGGCCTGACCGACCAGCAGGTGATCGTCGAGTCCGACTGGGCCAAGTCCCACGACGTCGGCGTCGGCGGCAGCGTCCAGTTCACGACGCCCGTCGGCCGTGAGGTGACCTACGAGGTCGCGGGCACCTTCAAGAACCAGGCCGGTCTCACCGCCGACGTGCTCCTCACCAGCAACACGCTCGAGCAGGACTGGAACGCGAAGGACATCGCCTACGCGATGGCCGCCTCGGACCCGGGCACCAACGCGGACACGCTCGCGGCCGCCACCAACCGGGCGCTGCAGGGCTTCCCGCAGACCGAGGCCCTGACCCGCGAGGAGTTCAAGGACAACGCCACGGGCTCGATCGACGGCCTGCTCGGCCTGGTCTATGGCCTGCTCGCGCTGTCCGTGCTCGTCGCGCTGCTCGGCATCGTCAACACCCTGGCGTTGTCCGTCCACGAGCGCACCCGCGAGCTCGGCATGCTCCGCGCGGTGGGCATGACCCGCGGCCAGGTGCGCGCGATGGTCCGGGCCGAGTCGGTGATCACCGCGGGCATCGGCGCGATCCTCGGCATCGTGCTGGGCGTCGTGTTCGCGCTGATCATCTCGCGGCCGCTGGCGGAGCAGGGCTTCGTGTTCACGCTCCCGATCGTGACGTTGATCGTCTTCTTCGTCCTCGCGGGGGTCGCGGGCGTGGTCGCGGCGATCCCGCCGGCGCGGCGGGCCGCGAAGGTCGACGTCCTGCGCGCGGTGACGACGGAATAGCCCTTCGGATGACGAGGTCGGCCGGGTGACCGGCTAGCCTCGTCTCTTCCGTGCGGCGTCGCCTGCCCTTCATCCTGCTCGCGCTCGTGTGCGCGTTGTCCTTCGGGCTCAACGCGCGCATGGCGGCCGATCCTCGCGACGACTATCAGTCCGCGGACGAGCGGTCGTACGGGAAGCTGGCCGTGGACATCGCCGACAACGGGCACTACGGCGGGCGGGCGACGAACATGCGCGAGCCGCTGCACTGGCCGCCCGGGGCGCCGATGCTGTTCGCGGTCACGTACAAGCTGTTCGGCTCGGACGCGGACCGCGAGGACTACGACATCGGCGCGGTGTACTGGTCGCAGGCGCTGGTCACGACCGGCACGACGCTGATGGTGTTCCTGCTCGCGTGGCTGCTCGTGGGCCCGTGGGCGGGCGCGATAGCGGGGCTGATCGTCGCCACCTACGCACCGCTGATCGGCGCGACCGGCGACCAGCTGTCGGAGCCGCTCGGTGCGTTCCTGCTGGTGACCGCGTTCACGGTGCTCGCGCTCGCGATCAAGCGCGATCGAAGGCTCTGGCTCTACGCGGCGGCGGGCGCGCTGTTCGGGCTGACGATCCTCACGCGCACGGACCTGCTGCCCGTGCCGTTCCTGATCGCGGGCGCGATGGTCGCGGTCGCGGTCGTCCGGCGCCGGCAGATCAAGGCGACGACGCTGCGGTACGGGCTGGTGGCGGTCACGGCGGGCGTCGTGCTGGCGCCGTGGACGATCTACGCGTCCGCGGAGGAAGGCCGCTTGATCCCGGTCACCAAGGGCAGCGCGGCGGCGCTGTTCGTCGGCACCTACCTGCCCGGCGGCGGGACCACGATGGGCATGAAGACGCACCTCGAGGAAGAGCTGCGGCGCCGGCACCCGGAGTACGCGGGGATGAAGACGTACAAGATCCCGGCCGCGGACGCGCTGCAGATCTTCGCCGAGCGCCACCCGGACCTGCCGCGCGACCAGGCGCTGCAGAAGGAGGCGCGCGAGAACCTCCTCCACTACTCGACGACCGAGCCGGTCGCGTTCGTGAAGATGCAGTGGTCCAAGGCCAAGCGGATGTGGTTCTTCTACTACCGCGGCGGCGGCGTGCACTACATCTCGACGCCGATGCGCATCTGGCAGGTCGTCCTGGTCATCCTCGCGGGCGCCGGGCTGCTGGCCGGCTTCCTGCGCCGCCGCCACCCGCTGCTGGGCGCGGTGATCATCACGATCGCGTTCAGCACGCTGATCCACACGATCGTGGTCTCGCAGGCTCGGTACAACATCCCGTTGATGCCTTCGCTGATCGCGGGCGGCGTCGCGGGCTGGTTCTTCGCGCTGCAGCGACGACCGAAGGCGTCGGAGGCCGAGACTGCCACGATGCCCGCATGGAACTCGGAAGAATCGGCGTCTGGCGCTCGAAGCGCCACGGCGCCGGCGACCTGAAGCAGCTCGAGGCGTTCGGCTACGGCACGTTCTGGATCGGCGGCAGCCCGTCGGTCGAAGAGGCCCGCCCCTACCTCCAGGACAGCGAGACGATGGTGGTCGCCACCGGCATCCTCAACGTCTGGCAGCACACGCCGGAGGAAGTGGCGGAGGCCCACAAACGCGTGCGGCAGGAGTTCCCGGACCGCTTCCTGCTCGGCATCGGCATCGGCCACCCGGAGGCGACGTCCGACTACACGCGCCCGCTGAAGACCATGCGCGAGTTCTTCGACGGCCTGAACCTGCCGAAGGAGGAGCTCGTCGCCGCCGCGCTCGGGCCGAAGATGCTCGACCTAGCCGCGGAGCGCAGCCTCGGCACGCACCCGTACTTCATCACGCCCGACCACACGCAGTTCGCCCGCGAGCGGGTGGGGGAGGGCGTCCTGGTCGCGCCCGAGGTGGCGGTCGTCGTGGAGGAAGACACCGAGACCGCGCGCAAGCACGCCCGCGAGTTCGCCCAGCTCTACCTCGGCCTGCAGAACTACACGCAGAACCTGCTCAAGTTCGGCTTCACCGAGCGCGACATCGAGAACGGCGGCTCGGACCGCCTGATCGACGCCGTCATTCCGCACGGCGGCGCGGAGCAGATCGCGGAGCAGATCCGCGCCCACTTCGAGGCGGGCGCGGACCATGTCTGCGTCCAGGTCCTCGGTCACGGGCCGCATCCGGCCCGTGACTACGAGGAACTGGCGAAGGCGCTGCTCTAGCCGCCGACTCCCAACCCGCCGAGCGCGCGGCGCATCAGCGTCGTGCGATCGGCCGGCGCGGTCACGTGCTCGAGCCCAAAGCCGAGCAGGAGCGTGTCCTCGGTCGAGGTGCCGGCGAAGAAGTTGACCGCCTGCGCACCGAAGACCCAGTTGCCGACCGTGGGCGGGCTGCCTTCCGGCTCGCCTTGCACCAACCACGAGCTGCCGCGGCTCTCGAAGCCGTCCTTCTGCTGCTCGACCCCGCCGACCGCAAGCCGGGTGTCGTCGACGAACGCGCCGATGCCGCCCGTGGACGGGTCGGTCACGTACGAGATGTGGATCTCGACGACCGAGCCCGCGTAGGCGGACAGGTCGTACGCCACCTGCTGCCAGCCGTTGGTGGAGCCGGTGATCGCGTTCCACGCGCCGGTGGTGCCCGTGTTGGTGCACCCCGGCGTGTTCGGCGGACCCGTCAGGTAGTGGCGGAGCTTCGGGTGCAGCGCGAGCAGGTAGCCCGCGTTGCATTCGGCCGGAACCGTGTTGATCGAGCGACCGCCGGCCTCGGGCAGCGTCGTCCAGTCATTGCTGCCGAGCCGCCGGGCCTCGACGATCAGGTGGTCGTACCGCGTCTCCGAGTCCAGCGACAGCTGGAAGCGCAGCTGCGGCGTCTGCGCCGCGGTCACGGCGCCCAGGTTGAACGCCTTGGTGAGCCGCATGTAGGACTCGTCCTGGTGCACGGCGGCCGCGTAGCGCGACCCCTCGACCGGCGTGAACGGCCCGCCGGCGAAGTTGTACTCCGCCGCCCCGCGGCTGGTGAACTGCGGGAACTGCTCCGGCGGCAGCACGTCGCTGGTCGGCTGGAACACACCCGCCTGGTCGAGCTCGTTGGTCGGCGTGGCACCGAGCATGGCCTGGTAGCCCTCGATCGGCTCGGCGATGCCGGCCACCGAGTCGGCTCCCCCGAGCCCGACGCGTGTGTACGCGCCGAGGTAGTACTGGCGGAAGTCGTTGGCCAGGATCAGGCAGTCGTCGAAGAGCCCTTGCGGACCCGTCGTGATCCGGCACTCCGCCGTGGGATCGCCGTTGAGGCCGTAGTAGGTGCCGCCCACAAGCTGGTCGAAGAGCCCGCCGTACTGCGCGAACTCACCCATGTGGACGAGCTTGCCGCCTTCGTTGAGGAAGTCGCGCACGGCGAGCGTGAGGTACTGCGCGCGCTCGGCGACACCGATCTCGAACAGCGGATCGGGGTTCGTGAGACCTCCCGTGTCGATGAACTCGTCCTCGGGGTCCTGCGTGAGGACGTTGTCGCCGAGGTACCAGACGATCGCGTCGTAGTGGTCGAGCACGCCGAGGTCGTGCGGCACGCCGTCGACGTCCACGTCCCACAGGTCCGCGGTGTAGCCCGCCGAGCGCACCGCGTCCAGGTGCGCCTGCCCGTACAGCGGCGCGTTCGTGCCCGCCGGGTAGGTCGGGCTCGTGCCCTTGTAGTCCTCGTCGGCGATGACGAGCACCTGCGCTCCCGTGTCCTGCTTGACGGTGTAGGTGAACGGCTCGCTCAACACGTCGCGCCACTGCCCGTTGTTGCGCCGCTCCTCACCGCTGAACCAGACCGTCACGCGCTGGCCGGCGCTCGCGCCGGAGACCTCGCCGCGGTACTCGGCGTAGTAGCGCTTCATCTCATAGCCGTACCGCTCGCCGCCGATCCACTCCTGTACGGGAGCGGTGCGCGTGCGGCCGTTGCCGATCCGGTAGTGCATCCGCTTGCGGCGCAGCTCGCGCTTGGCCGTGACCGCGACGGTCTGCGGGTCGCCGTAGGAGACCGCGAAGCTGTCGACGCGGAAGTCCTCGGCCTCGCGGCCCACCACGGACTCCGGGTTGGCCGGGTCGTCCGCGGACTCGGCCACGGACAGGGCGAACGGAAGGTTGTTCTGGAACTCGGTCTCGACGAGCGCCTCGTCATCGGGGAACTCGAAGCCGCTGCCGCAGTCCTCGGCCTCCCACTCGTCGTCGGGGACGGAGTCCGACGCCGCTTCGCAGGTCGACATCTCGGGCGTGAAGCCGTAGCTGCCGTACTTCTCCTGCATGTAGGTGTCGGTGTCGCCGTTGGTCGTGTAGAGCTCGGCGGACAGGTCCGGGTCATAGCCCGGGACGGCCGGCTCGGCGTCGTCGCCCGCAAGGGTCTCACCGATCACGTCGTCCGGCGACGGGGTCGCGACCTGCCAGCCCACGCCGTAGAGCAGCAGCTCCGCGGCCGAGTGGTAGTTGACGAAGAACTCGAAGCGCACGCGCGCGACCAGCCGGTCGAGCGCCTGGCTCTCGGGCTCGGAGTTCGGGGACGGGCCGCGGTAGGTGTCGATCGACGGCTCGGGTGAGGAGCCCTCGTTGTCGTAGCCCCAGCGGTAGTCGAAGTTGCGGTTGAGGTCCACGCCGTCGGCGCCGGTGATCTGGCCGTCGCCGTCGTTGTCGCGCAGGTTCTTGCGCCACAGCCGCTGGCCCTCGGTGAAGCTGAAGTCGTAGCCGTCCGGGTTGGCCACCGGGACGATCCAGAGCTCGAAGTTCCGGAGCAGGCGGCGGATCCGCTGGTCACGAGCGCGCCAGCTGTCGATCAGGTAGTGCATCAGGCGCCGGTTCATCTCCGGCGTGATCCATTCACGGGCGTGCTGCGCGCCGATGTAGAGCGTGGCCGGCTTGGCGCCGTCGCGCGTCTGGCGCGCGTCGAGCGTCAGCTTGATGCCGATGATGTCCTCGTCGTTGTGGGTCTTGCCGAGATTGATGAGCTTTGCGATGCGCGGGTTGTCCGCGGCCGCGCGCTCGAACTCCTGCTTGAGCCCTCCCGTCCCGGAGTAGGGCCGGAAGACCTCCATGCCGTCGGCGGCCATCCGCGTGGCGCGCTCGGCGACGGTCGCGCCGTCGATCTCCTTGGGCTCGAGGGCGACCCCTTCCTTCTCCAGCTGCGCCGCGTCCTGGGCGCTGATGATCGTCTCGACGTGGACGGTGTCCTTGCCGCCGGACCGCGCCTTCGAGATCTCCAGCTCATGCCGATCGACGCCGAGCGCGACGATCTTCTCCAACTGCTCGCGGGGAACGTCACCCGCATAGACGTCCAGCCGCGGGGCCGACGCGGCGGAGGCGCTCGAGGCCACCACCAGTGAGGCCGCGAGCCAAGACAGCCCGACGGCGCTTGCAGCACGTGCACGTAACAAACGAACCCTCCCTAGGCACTACGTGAGCTTCTGCTGAGCACAGAAAAGTGTTTCGCCGCGCGGACGGCGTGTCAACAAGGTTCGGGGACTCACGCCGGAACGCGAAACTTCACGGTCGGTCACAACGGACCGGTCAACCGGCTCATAGGCATTGCGTCACGCCGGGCATGGTCAGTGTTTAGGCCAGGTGTGCAACCACCTGCCCCGGCGGCCCCCTCAGGCCGCCGGGGGTGGCGCGTTGCTCGGGCGTCGGTACACGACGGCGAGCAGCGCACACAGAAGGCTCGCCGCGCCGAGGTACCCGACCTCGGCGCGGAGGAGCTCGTCGTCGATCACGCCGACGAGCATCCAGGCGACGAAGATGGCGGCACTGAACAGCCAGGCGGCCGCGGCGGTCGGCGCGTGGTCGCGCGCGAGCGCGGCCTGGTTGAGCGTGCCCGCGGCGAGGTGGAAGCCCATGCCGAGCGCGACGGCGACCAGGCCGAGGCGCCCGAACGTCTTGTCGTCCTCGAACAGCAGGTCCATCGCGAACGGGCCGAGGATCAGCAGCCCGAGCGCGACCGCGAGCGCGAAGCCAGCGATGGCGAGGATCGTGACCCGGATCGCCTTCTCGAACTCGGCCTTGCCCTGCTGGGCCTCCAGGCCGGCGAGGTGGGGGAGGAGCGAGCCCTGGATCGCCTGGAAGAGCTGCAGCGGCGCGCGCGTGATCATCAGCGCGTTGAACACGTAGCCGGCAACGGCCGCGTCCGTGGCCGTCAGGTCCGCGGTGATCACGCCCGCGTTGAGCAGCGTCTGCTCGGCCAGCATGATCGCCAGCACGGCGATCGCGAAGCGCCCGCCGCGGGCCATGCTGAGCTCGTCGTCGCGCTTGGGCGCGCTCTCCCTCGGCCGGCGGCTGAACGCGAGCGGGACGACCACCAGGGACACGAACGGCGCCGCCGCCATGCCCATCGCCACCACGGATTGCCCCTCAGCGATCCCGATCACCACCGCGACCGCGAACAGCAGCCGCGCGTTGGCCTCGATGAACACTAGCCCGCCGTAGAGCCCGAACCACTGGTGCCCGGCGAGCCAACCGCGGGCGAAGTAGCTCGCCGCGTAGGCCAGCACGGCGATCACCAGCACCCAGTACAGGGCGCTGGACCCGTCGAACAGGTCGTTCTCGATCGGGTCCTTGAAGATCAGCGCCACCACCAGGAACGTGAGCGCGAAGGCGGCCTGGATGGTCATCGGCGTGCGCAGCGGATGGCCGGACTCGTAGCCGCGGGCGCGGCGGTCGGCGATCGTGCGCGAGAGCAGCTGCTCGATCGGCCGGTACAGCACCGACACCGTCACGAACAGGATCGACCACAGCAGCGAGATCGCCTTGTAGTCGACGTCGTCCAGCGCGTAGGAGGCGACGCTGAAGTACGCAAAGGTGACGAGACCGGTGGACGCGATCCCGAGGCCGAGCAGCTTGGCTCCGGCGCCGTAGCCGGAGCCTTTGGCCTTGCTCACACCCGGACTAGGAGCATGGTCCACGGGAAGGGCGAGCGAGTCTCCTCGACCGTCCCGTAGCGCGAGAGCAGCTCCACGAACGACTTGCGCGACCAGTGGTTCAGGTGCCCGGGCGTGTTCCCGAGGTCCTTGATGTACGCGCCGCGGGCCATGTTGAGCCCGCGCCACAGCGGCTCGCGGGGGACGCTGACGAGCAGGTGCCCGCCGCGGGCGACGCGCGCCATCTCGGACACCGTGTGCGCCGGGTCGGGCACGTGCTCGAGCACCTCGATCGCGGACGCGAGCTCGAATTCGCCGTCGCCGAACGGGAACGTCTCCGCCTTCATGATCTTGTACTCGAGGTTCGGCGCCTGGCGCTTGGCCCACTCGGCCTGGATGGTCGGGTCTTCGAGGTCGATGCCGACGATGCGCCCGTCGCGCAGGCGCTGCGCCCACTTGTGCGTGAGCACGCCCTCGCCACAGCCGACGTCGAGCACCGAGCGCGGCGACGCCTTCGCCCACAGCTCGTCCAGCGTCCGCTCGAAGCCCGCCATGAGCTTCTTCACGACCGGGTTGGTGGAGCCGTACTTGTCGTAGGTGTTGCCGGTGACGGTGCCCTCGGCATCACGGGTGACGGTGCTGCTCACAGCTTGATGGCCTCTCGCTCTTCGGTCTTGCCCGCGTTCGCGCCCGTGGTGGGCGGCTGGCCCGTCGGCGCCGCGCCGGGCTCGTAGTGCGACGGCGGCACCTTGGCCTGCAGCTCCAGGCGCCGGACGCGCTCGAAGATCCGCTGCAGCATCGTGCGGTGGCCGCTCAGCAGGTCGCCGAGGATGCCGATCGCGAACAGGACCACGGCGGCGTTGAACAGCACCGCGCCGAGGATCAGCGACTGCACGTGGCCGGCGCCCTCACCCTGGAACCAGAAGATCAAAAAGCGCGTCCACACGCCGACCGAGGCGACACCGAGCAGCGTCGCGAGCGTCATGAAGACCTTCAGCGGCTCGTACATCGAGTAGATGCGGAAGATCGACACCATGTTGCGGCGCACGTACTGCCACATGGACTTGAACAGCCGCGACTCGCGCGTCTTCTCGTTCGTCCGGATCTTCACGTGGTCGACGGCGACGGTCATCTTGCCCGCCTGGATGATCGTCTCCAGCGTGTACGTGTACTTGGACACGACCTGCAGCTGGAGCGCGGCCTCGCGGTTGTAGGCACGGAAGCCCGAGGTCGTGTCCGGCACGTCGGTCTCCGACGCCTGGCGCACGACCCACGAGCCGAGCCGCTGCAGCGACTTCTTCAGCGGCGAGAAGTGCGCGATCTCCATCACCTGGCGGTCGCCGACGACCATGTCGGCGTTGCCGGCCAGGATCGGCGCCACCAGGTCGGGGATGAACGACGCGTCGTACTGGTTGTCGGCGTCCGTGTTGACGATCACGTCCGCGCCCAGCTTGAGCGCCGCGTCCAGGCCGGCCTGGAAGCCGTTGGCCAGACCCTTGTTGTTCGTCAGCTTGACGATGTGGTCGACGCCGTTGGCCCGCGCGACCTCCACCGTGCGGTCGGTCGACCCGTCGTCGATGACGAGCCATTCGACGCTCTCGAACCCGTCCACCTCGCGCGGCAGATCGGCGAGGGTTCCGGGGAGCGTCTCCTCTTCGTTGAGGCAGGGGATCTGGATGATCAGCTTCATCGCTTCGGACGAAGACGGTACCGCGCGCGTCAGACTTATCGGCTCGCATGGAGGGTTCCACGCTCACCCGGCCGGAGTCGGGCACCACTTCCGCACGGCCTCGGACCAGCGTCTGGGAGCGAGGCGACGGCCTCGCCAAGGTCGCGTTCGCGCTGCTGTGCGTGGCGACGCTCGTCGGCTTCTTTGTGTTCCCGACCTACCCGGTCTACGACTCCTACTACTCGCTGCTGTGGGGGCGCGACCTGTGGCACGGCGACGGGCTCGTGTTCGACGGGTTCCGCTACCCGACGCAGCACCCGCTCACGATCGCCGCCGGCTTCTTGTTGCAGTTCTTCGGCGAGTACGCGGATCGCCTGTGGGTGCTGGCGATCCTGGCCTCGTTCCTGGTGCTCGTCGCGGGCCTGTACCGGCTCGGGAAGATCGCCGCCACGCCCCTGGTGGGCGCGATCGCGGCGGCGCTGCTGCTGACCCGCTTCGACTACCCCTTCCTGGCCGCCCGCGGCTACCTCGACATCCCGTACATGGCGCTCGTGGTGTGGGCCGCGATCTTCGAGTGGCAGCGCCCGCGACGCGGCGTCTCGGTGCTGATCATGCTCTCGCTCGCGGGCCTGCTGCGCCCCGAGGCGTGGTTCCTGGCGGCCATGTACTGGTGCTGGGTCGCGTGGAAGGCGAGCTGGCGGAACCGTGTGCTGTACGCCGCGCTGGCGGCGAGCGGGCCGCTGATCTGGTGCGCCGTCGACTACGTGGTCACGGGCGACCCGATGTTCTCGCTCAACTACACGTCGGCGAGCGCGGAGGACCTGGGCCGCCAGCGCCCCTTGAGCGAGCTGCCGGCGGCGATCCCGACGTTCTTCGAGAACCTCGTCAAGCTGCCCGTGTTCGCGGCCGCCGGCGTCGGCCTGGTGTTAGGAGTTGTGATCTCGCCGCGGCGGATGACCATGCCGATCGTCGTGCTGGCCTCCGGGCTGGTCACGTTCATCGCCATCGGCGTCGCCGGCGCGTCCGTGATCGAGCGCTACCTGGCCGTGCCCGCGCTGGCGCTCATGGTGTTGGCCGCGGTCGCCATCGGCGGCTGGACGATGCTGCTCCCGGGCTGGGTTCGCACGACGTGGATGGTGGGCGCGATCGCGATCGTGATCTTCGGCGTCGTGTTCACCGCCACCCGCCTGAACCTCGCGCGCTTCGACAACGAGCTGCGCTTCCGCGGGCAGGCGCACGCGGACCTCACCGAGGTGCTGAGCGACCCGCGCGTGAAAGCGGGGCTGCGCTGCGGGCCCCTGACCGGTCCGAACCACAAGATCGTCCCGGACGCGCGCTGGATCGCCGGCACGGCCGAGGGCACCGTGCTCGCGCGCGAGTGGGTGGACCGGATCGAGCGCCAGGAGCGCGACGCGCTCGCGGGCAAGACCAAGAACGGCGAGCCGATCGAGCGACCCGACGCCGAGGACCTCGCGCGCGCCCGCTCGACACACGAGCGCGGCGTGGCGATCGTCGTCACGAGCCGCTTCGCGATCTTCAAACACGCCTGGAGCGACCGCGCCGACGACCCGCTCATCCAGGTGCCGCCCGCGGGCTTCCAGCGCGTGAAGACGACCCGGTTCTACGCGGCGTATGTCCGCTGCTAGCAGCGGCTCATCCGCGCCGCGCGCGACCCCCGTCCGCGCGGAACATCCCCCTCCTCGGGCAAAGCCCGGTTCCGCGCGACCGGGGTCGCGCGCGGCGTGGCCGGCTGCGCTCGTCGCCCTGTTCGCGGGGGCGTTCGTGCTGCGGATCGTCGGCTTCAAGACCGGGCTGCCGTACGTCTACAACGCCGACGAGAACGCGCACTTCGTGCCGCGGGCGATCGGCATGTTCGGGCACGGCTGGAACCCGGGCTACTTCATCAACCCGCCCGCCTACACGTACGTGCTGCACGTCCTGTTCGCGATTCGTTGGGGGACCGACCCGGCGTCGATCGGCGGCGCGTTCGCGGCCAGCCCCACCGACGCGTTCGCGATCGCCCGTGCCACGTCGGCGTTCCTGGGCGCGCTCGCGGTCCCGCTGACCGCGATCGCCGGCGCGCGGCTGTTCGAGGACAGGCGCGTCGGCTTGATCGCGGGCGCGCTGCTGGCGGCCGCGTTCCTGCCCGTCCACTACAGCCACTTCGCCCTCAACGACGCGCCGACGATG
This sequence comes from Solirubrobacter deserti, assembly GCF_027587175.1. Classification (GTDB taxonomy): domain Bacteria; phylum Actinomycetota; class Thermoleophilia; order Solirubrobacterales; family Solirubrobacteraceae; genus Solirubrobacter; species Solirubrobacter deserti. Next base: position 9,388 of record NZ_JAPCID010000077.1, on the reverse strand, counting down.
GCGCCGCTCGCGTTGGCGCTGGTCGGTGTCGCGGGCATCTACCGCACGGGACGGATGCGCGAGTACGTGCTCGCGGGTGCGGGGCTCGGCCTGGCGATCGCGACCAAGTACCAGGCGGGGATCGTGGTCGTGACGATCGTCGCCGCGGCGTTCGCGACCCCGGTGGTGCACAGCCGCGTCAAGGGTCTGGCGTTCGCCTTCGCGCCGATGCTGCTCGCGTTCCTGATCGCGAACCCGTACGCGCTGCTGGACCGCACGCAGTTCATCGACGACCTGCAGAAGCAGACGAGCACCGCCGCGGGCAGCGAGGGCGGCGGCAAGCTCGGGCTGGCGAACACGAGCGGCTGGACGTACTACCTGGGCACGTTCACGTGGGGCTTCGGGTGGCTGCCTTCGCTGCTCGCGCTGGGCGGGATCGGCGGGCTGATCGCGCGCCACCGCCGGTTCGCGGCGGTGCTGGTCCCGGCTCCGATCCTGCTGCTGGCCTACTTCGGCAACAACACGCGCTTCTTCGCGCGCTGGATGCTGCCGATGTACCCGATCCTGGCCATGCTGGCGGCGTGGGCGATCGTGGCGGTGGCGAGCCGCTTCAAGCCCCGCGTCCTGATCCCGGCGCTGGCCGTGCTGGCGCTGCTGCAGCCGCTCGTGTTCAGCGTCCACAACGACGTGGTGCTCGCGCGCGACGACACGCGCCAGGTGGCGCGCGACTGGATGGCGCGCAACCTCCCCGTGGGGACCAAGATCGTGATGGAGCCGATCGCCCCGGACCAGTGGGCCACCGATGCGGGTCGGCCGCTGTTCGGCGACCCGCCGGTCGGCACGGGGTCGGGCGCGCGCTGGAACAAGTACCCGACGTCCCGTTCCTGCTGGCTCAACGGGCGCCTGGTGGACGAGCGCCCGTGCCCCGTGGTCAAGCTCGAGGACTACGAGCGCACGCTGCGGCCCGCGCTGATCGACTCCTACGTCAACGGCGACTTCTGCTGGGTCGTCAGCGGGTCGACGCAGGCCGGCCGGGCGGCCGCGGACCCTGAAGAGGTGCCGCAGGCGCTCGACTACTACCGGGCGTTGCGCGAGCGCGGAGAAGAGGTCTTCCACATCAGCCCGTACGGCGAGCGCGGCCGCGTGCCGTTCTCGTTCGACTACTCGTTCAACTACTACCCGCTCGACTACGAGCGTCCCGGGCCGGAGATCACCATCTATAGGGTGTGCTGACGCATGAGGCGCGTGCTCGTGATCGCCGCCGGACTGTTGGTCGTCGTCCTCGGCGGCTCCAACCTGGTGGTGTGGCTGGGCGGCCGCGGCGTCACGCACGACACGCGGGACGTCCCGCGGGCGCAGGCGGCGCTCGTGCTCGGCGCGCAGGTGATGCCCAACGGCGCGCCGTCCTCGATGCTGTCGGACCGGATCACCGCCGCCGCGGAGCTCTACGAGGCCGGCCGCGTCGACAAGCTGTTGCTGTCCGGTGACCACGGCCGCCGGACCTACGACGAGGTCGGCACCATGAAGCGCATCCTGCTCGCGCGTGGCATCCCGGCCGAGGACATCTTCACCGACCACGCCGGCTTCGACACGTGGGACTCCGCGCAGCGCGCGCGGCGCGTGTTCGACGTCGAGTCCGCGGTGGTCGTCACCCAGCGCTTCCACATGGCCCGCGCGCTGTGGGACGCGCGCCGCGCCGGCCTGAGGGTCACGGGCTACGCGGCCGACAAGCGCGACTACGGCCGCGTGATGCCGCGCCTGCAGGTCCGCGAGGCCGCGGCCCGCGTGAAAGCCATCGGCGACACCGTCACGGGCGCCGACCCCCACTTCCTCGGCCCGGTCATCCCCATCACGGGGGATGGCCGCACCTCGTGGGGTTGATTGCCGAGTCAATATCGTGTGGAGCGTCCCGTGAGCACCCTAGAAGCCACCGACCATCTCCACCTCGCCCGCGCCGTCGAGCTCGCCGAGGGTGGACGTGGCGCGACGAGCCCCAATCCGCTCGTCGGCGCGGTGATCGTGCGCGACGGCGAGGTGCTGGCGGAGGGCTTCCACGCCGAGCTCGGCGGGCCGCACGCGGAGCGCGCCGCGCTCGCCGCGTGCGAGGACGCGCGCGGCGCGACGATGTACGTGTCGCTGGAGCCGTGCGCGCACACCGGCCGCACGCCGCCGTGCACGGAAGCGATCCTCGAGGCGGGGATCGCCCGCGTGGTCATCGCATCCGACGATCCGACCGAGAAGGCCGCCGGGCGCGGCCCCGGCATCCTGCGCGACGAGGGCGTGGAGGTCGTGTTCGCCGACGGCGAGCTGGCTTCGCGGGCACGGCGCCTGAACCAGCCGTTCCGCAAGCACGCGCGCACCGGGCGGCCGTGGATTCTCTTCAAGTCGGCGATGACGCTCGACGGCAAGGTCGCGACCCGCACCGGCGACTCGAAGTGGATCTCCGGCGAGGACTCGCGGCGGCTCTCGCACCACTGGCGCGCGGAGGTCGACGCGGTGGTCGTCGGCATCGGCACCGCGCTGGCCGACGATCCGCAGCTCACCGCCCGGATCGAGGGCGTGCGCCGCCAGCCGCGCCGGATCGTCTTCGACTCCGAGGCCCGTCTCCCGCTCGACTCCCAGTTGCTGCGCGGCGCCGCCGAGGTCCCGCTGACCGTCGTCGTGACCCGCGCCGCGCACCGCACCGCCGTGGACGCGCTCGAGGTGGCCGGCGCGGACATCATCACGGCGACCGGCGCGAACGAGCCCGACCGCGTGCGCAACGCGCTGGCGCAGCTCGGCGCGTCCGGCATCACGTCGATCCTGCTGGAAGGCGGGCCGCACCTGGCGGGCGCGTTCCTGGACGCGGGCGAGGTGGATGAGATCCGCCTGTTCGTCGCGCCCGTGGTGCTGGGTGGCTCGTCCGCGCGCGACCCGCTCGAGGGCGAGGGCGCCGAGCGCATCTCGGAGGCGCTGCGCGCGCTGTCGCTGGACTGCGCGCGGGTGGCCGACGATGTCCTGATCACCGCACGCATGCGGGAGTGGTAGCCATGTTCACCGGGCTGGTCGCGGACCTGGGCGAGGTCGTGGGTGTCGACGCGGGCGACGAGGGCGTGCGGCTGACCGTGCGCACCTCACTCGCGCCGGAGATCGCCGAGGGCGACAGCGTCGCCGTCAACGGCGTCTGCCTGACGGCGACGAACATCGCCGACGGCGCGTTCTCCGCCGACGTCATGAACGAGTCGCTGCGGCGCACGTCGCTCAGCGAGGTGGCCGCGGGCCGCAGCGTCAACCTCGAGCTGCCGCTGCGCGCGCACGACCGGCTCGGCGGGCACTTCGTGCAGGGCCACGTGGACGGCGTCGCGACCGTGCGCGACGTGCGCGAGGACGGCTTCGCGCGCGTGGTCACGTTCGACGCCGCGCCCGAGCTGTTGCGCTACATCGTCGAGAAGGGCTCGATCGCGGTGGACGGGGTGTCGCTGACCGTCTCCGCGGTGGATGAGGACTCGTTCGCGGTGTCGCTGATCCCGGAGACGCTGGAGCGGACGACGCTGGGCACGGCCGAACCCGGCCGGCCCGTCAATCTGGAGGTGGACGTGCTCGCCAAGTACGTGGAGAAGCTCGCCCGATGAGCTTTGCGACGGTCGAGGAGGCGCTCGAGGAGATCCGCGCCGGGAAGATGGTCGTCGTCTGCGACGACGAGGACCGCGAGAACGAGGGCGACCTCACGATGGCGGCGCAGTTCGCCACGCCCGAGGCGATCAACTTCATGGCCAAGGAGGGGCGCGGGCTGATCTGCCTGGCGCTCACCCCGGAGCGCTGCGACGAGCTCGGCCTGGACCTGATGGCGGCCAAGAACGAGTCCCCGTTCGAGACGGCGTTCACGGTCTCGGTCGAGGCCCGCGACGGGATCACGACCGGCATCAGCGCCGCCGACCGCGCGCGCACGATCCAGGTCGCGATCGACCCGGGCGCGGCGCCGCGCGACCTCGTCCAGCCCGGCCACGTCTTCCCGCTCAAGGCCAAGCCGGGCGGCGTGCTCGAGCGCACGGGGCAGACCGAGGCGGCCGTCGATCTCGCGCGCCTGGCCGGGCTCAACCCGTCCGGGGTGATCTGCGAGGTCATGAACGACGACGGCACGATGGCCCGCGTCGACGACCTCGAGCGCTACTGCGCCAAGCACGGGCTGAAGATGATCACGGTCGCCGACCTGATCGCCTACCGGCGCAAGCACGACCGGCTGGTCGAGCGCGTCGTGGAGACGCGCCTGCCCACCGGCTTCGGCGACTTCACGGCGGTCGGCTACCGCGCGCTGCTGGACGGCAAGCACCACGTGGCGCTGGTCAAGGGGGAAGTCGCGGGGGAGGAGGACGTGCTCGTGCGCGTGCACTCCGAGTGCCTCACCGGCGACGTGTTCCACTCGCTGCGCTGCGACTGCGGCGAGCAGCTGGAGAGCGCGCTCTCGATGATCGAGCGCGAAGGTCGCGGCGTCCTGCTCTATCTCGCGCAGGAGGGCCGCGGGATCGGCCTGCTGAACAAGCTCAAGGCCTACAACCTGCAGGACCGCGGGCTGGACACCGTGGACGCGAACCTGGAGCTCGGCCTGCCCGCCGACCTGCGCGACTACGGCATCGGCGCGCAGATCCTCGTCGACCTCGGGTTGTCGTCGATCCGGATCCTCACCAACAACCCGAAGAAGATCCGCGGGCTGGAGGGCTACGGGCTCAGCGTCACCGCGCAGGTGCCGATCGAGCACGCCCCGAACCCGCACAACGAGGCCTACCTGCGCGCCAAGCGCGACCGCATGGGCCACACGTTGCACCACCAGGGTCTCGCGCTGGACGAGCAGATGGTGCACGAAGAAGCCGTCCATGACCGGGAGGGTCGTTCGTGAAGTTCGCCATCGTCGTCGGTCGCTTCTACGAGGACCTGGCGGAGCGGCTCGTCGCCGGCGCGCAGGGCGTCTTCGGCGGCGAGGCCGACGTGTTCGACGTCCCGGGCGCGTTCGAGCTGCCGCTGGCGGCGCAGTACCTGGCCGAGACCGGGCGCTACGACGGCGTGGCCTGCCTCGGCGCGGTCATCCGCGGCGAGACCGACCACTACGACTACGTGTGCGCCGAGACCGCCCGCGGGATCATGAAGGTGTCGCTCAAGACCGGCGTCCCGTGCGCGTTCGGCGTGCTCACGGTCGAGAACATGGACCAGGCACTGGCCCGCACCGGCGGCGGCAAGCGCGACCAGGGCGCGCACGCGGCCGAGGCGGTCATCACGCTGGCGCGGCTGAAGACGTCGTTGTAGCCGGTTCGCCTCGTAGGCTCGGAGGCGATGCAGCGACGTTCGCTCCTGCTCGCCGCCGGAGCGAGCGCCGTGTTGACCGCGTGCGGACAGGATCCCGCGGCCGGACCGAACCGGCCCGGCGTCTCGCGGGCGGACGTCGAGCTGCTCAACGAGGCGCTCGCCTTCGAGCACGTCGAGGCCGCGTTCTACGCGGCGGCCGCGGCCCGGGACGAGCGGTTCGCGGAGCTGGCGGCGCAGGAGGCCGAGCACGTGGCGGCGCTCACGCGCGCGGTGCGCGACGCCGGCGGACGGCCCGTGGGCGGTGCGGACGTCGCGCTGCGGCTGCCGGCGCGGGACGCCGTGCCCGCGCTCGCGCTGCGCATCGAGGAACGGCGGGCGGCGGCCTCGCTGGACCTCGTGTCGCGGCTCGGGAACCCGGGGTTGCTCGCGGCCGGGCTGGCGCTGCACGCGGTCGAGGCCCGCCACGTGATCGCGCTGCGGGAGCTGGCCGGCGTGGCGCTCGCGCCCACGGAGGCATTCGGCGCGCCGGCGCGGGGCGCGCTCGAGGAGGTGCGGACGTGGCTCGCATGACCCGCGGCGCGTTCCTGCTCGCGCTGGCGTCGCCCCTGGCGCTGCCGGCGGGGGCGAGCGCGGTCGAGCGCGACCGGAGCGTGCTCAACTACGCGCTGCTGCTCGAGAAGCTGCAGACGACGCTCTACGAGGAGGCGCTGAAGCTGAGCATCGGCTTCGACCTCGGCGGGCTGCTGCGCACGTTCGCGGATCATGAGGAGGCGCACGTCGAGCGGCTGACGGCCCTCGGCGGCGTACCGGCGACCCTGCGCTTCAGCTACGAGCTCGAGACCCGCGAGGAGTTCCTGCGGCTCGCGCCGACCGTCGAGGACACCGTGGTGGGCGCGTACGTCGGCGCGATCCCGGCGGCCGAGACGCCTGAGGTGCGGGCGCTGCTGGCGAGCATCGTGCACGTCGAAGCCCAGCAGGCGTCCACGCTGCGAGCGCTGGCGGGCGAGCCGGCGGCACCGCTCGCGTTCGAAGAGGTGATGAGCCGGCCCGTCCTGCTCGACCGCGTCCGACCCTTCATCGCCACGTGAGGGGCAACGCTCGCCTGACGGCTCGCGTTGCTGCGAGGGCTTGCCCAGAGGGCTCGCCCTCGCGCGCCCGGCGGAGCGGGGCGTGACGGGTGACCGCCGTGTCGTGGCCCTGTTCTCGGCCACGATGCTCACGAGCGCGATCCTGCTGTTCGCGGTCCAGCCGATGGTCGCGCGCTTCGTCCTGCCGACGTTCGGCAGCGCGCCGCAGGTGTGGGCGGTGGCGCTCGTGTTCTTCCAGGCCGTGCTGCTGCTCGGGTACCTGTACGCGCACGTCTCCTCGAGCCGGCTGGGGGTACGGCGGGCGCTCACGCTGCACGGCGTGCTGCTGGTCCTGCCCGTGCTCGTGCTGCCGCTCGGCGTGCCCGCGACGGACGCCGGCACGTCGGCGGGCAACCCGGCGTGGGCGCTGCTCGGGCTGCTCACGGTGTCGGTCGGGCTGCCGTTCTTCGTCGTCTCCACCACCGCGCCGCTGCTGCAGCGCTGGCTCGTGAACACGGACCATCCCGCGGGCCGGGACCCGTACTTCCTGTACCGGGCGAGCAACTTCGGGTCCGTGCTCGGGCTGGTGTCCTACCCGCTGCTGTTCGAGCCGCGGCTGGCGCTGGACGACCAGGGCCGCTGGTGGACGTGGGGCTACGTGCTGCTGGCGGTGCTGCTGTTCGCGTGTGCGGCGTTCGTGTGGCGCAACGCAGGAGCGGCGCGACCGGTCGAGCGTGGCGCCGACGAGCAGCTCACGGTCCGGCGGCGGCTCACGTGGCTCGTGCTGGCCGCGGTGCCCTCGGGGCTCGTCGTCGCGGCGACGACCGTGCTGACGACCGACGTGGCGCCGATCCCGCTGCTGTGGGTGCTCCCGCTCGGGCTCTACCTGATCACGTTCATGATCGCCTTCTCCAGCGGCGGGCGCTCGCGCTGGGTGTTCCGGGCGTCGGTGTGGCTGATGCCACTCGCGATCCTGGCGGTGGCGGTCGTGACCGTGGCCGAGATCCGCAGCCCGCTGTGGCTGATCCTCACGGTCCACCTCGTGGCGGTGTTCCTGGTGGCGATGGTCTGCCACGGCCGGCTGGCGCAGGACCGGCCGGCGCCGCAGAAGCTGACGACCTTCTACCTGGTGGAGTCGGCGGGCGGCGTGCTCGGCGGGGCGTTCGCGGCGCTGCTCGCGCCGCTCGTGTTCAACGCGCTGTGGGAGTACCCGCTGTTCCTGGTCGGCGCGGCGCTGCTGTGGCCGGGCGTGCGCGGCGTGAAGCCGCGCCGGGTCTGGGATCTCGCGTGGCCGGTCGGGCTCGGTGTCGCGGTGTACGTGGCCTTGACGGAGCTGTCGTACGAGAACGCGGTGCTGATCGCGGGCGCGGCGGTGTGCGTGCTGTTCGCCCTGCGGCGCCCGGCGCGGCTGGCCGCGGGGCTCGCGGCGCTGTTCCTGGCGGGCACGTGGGGCGTCGCGGCGGCGGGCACGCCCGTGATCGAGCGCGAGCGCAACTTCTTCGGCGTGCGGACCGTCGAGCAGGGCAGCGGCGTGCGCTCGCTGGTGCACGGCACGACGCTGCACGGCAACCAGCTGCTGCGCACCGGCCTGCCGCAGCCGACGACCTACTACCACCCGGCGAGCCCGATCGGCCAGCTCGTGACCGGTGGGCCGCGCGGGATCACGCGGCGTACGGCGGTCGTCGGCCTCGGGACGGGCACGATGGCGGCCTACAGCCAGCCCGGGGACGAGTGGACGTTCTACGAGATCGACCCGGAGATCGTCCGCGTGGCGCGCAACCCGCGCTATTTCACCTACCTGCGGGACGCGCCCGGCGCCACCGAGGTCGTGATCGGCGACGCGCGGCTGTCGCTGGAGGAGGCGCGTGACCGCACGTTCTCGCTGATCGTCGCCGACGCCTTCAGCTCCGACGCGATCCCGACCCACCTGATCACGCGGGAGGCGATCGACCTCTACTTCCGCAAGCTCGTGGACGACGGCGTGCTCGCGTTCCACATCTCCAACCGCTACATCGACCTCGAGAGCGTGCTCGGGAACCTCGCCCGTGAAGCGCGGCTGGCGTGCTACGCCGGCGACCTCGACGCGCCGCTGGGCGAGGGGATCGAGGAGGCGAACGCCTCCGCCTGGGTTGCCCTGGCGCGCCGCCCCGAGGACCTCGGGGACATCGCCGGCGACGGCCGCTGGCAGCGCTGCGAGACCGGCCCGGACTCGCACACGTGGACCGACGACTACTCGAACATCATCAGCCTGCTGCGCTAGCCACGTGGCCCGCGCCCGCGGCCGCGCTCACCGCGCGGGCCCCGATCTCTTCAATCCTGCCCGGCGTCGCGGCGCGCCTGGCGGAGCATGTCCCGGACCTCGCCGGCGTCGTTGTCGCCGAACTCGTCGAGACGGCGCTGCAGGATCGGGATGGCCGCCGCAGGCTGGCCGAGGCCGACCAGCGCGGCACCCTCCTCGAACAGCGCGTACCCGCACGGGCTGAGCTCCTTCGAGCCGGCGCACAGCTGCTGCGCTTCGCGGGCCTTGGCCAGCGCGGTCTCGAAGTCACCGTTGCGGCGCGCGTTGAAGCCCTCGACCTGCGCCGCGGTGGCTGCGTCGAGGTCGGGCTCGCCCTGCGCCTCCGGTGTGGGCGTGTCCTCAGGCGTGGGCTCGGAGGTCGCGGTCTCGGTCGGCTCGGGCGTGGCCGTCTCGGTCGGCTCCGGGGTCGGCGTCTGGGTCTCTTCAGGCGTCGGCTCGGGGGTCGACTCACGCGTGGGCTCGGCGGTCGGCTCCTCGCGCGCCTGCTGGCTCGGCTCGGGGTCGTCGCTGCGGTTGGCGAGCGCGTACACGCCCGCGCCGGCGAGCAGGACCAGCGCCACGAGTCCGACGATCAGGGCGGTCGCACCGGAGCGGCGCCGCTCGGGGTCGCCGGCCGAGCCGGCCGTGAGCGGGCCTGGACCGTCATGTCCGCCGCCGGCCGGCGCCGCCCCGCGCCGGTCGCCGCCACCCGGCCCTGCCGCGGCGTACTCGGCCGTATCCCCGTCGCTGCGCCCGGCCGCGCTCGCCGCCCCTGCGCCGTCGCCCC
>NZ_JAPCID010000076.1 GCF_027587175.1 Solirubrobacter deserti | reverse complement strand
AGGCCCACCGGCGCCGCGGCCCCCGGCGAAACGGCGAGGCCCGCCGGCGCCCCGGCCCCCGGCGAACCGGCGAGGCCCGCCGGCGCGACGGCCCCTGGCGAAGCCGCAAGCCCCGCTGGCGCGTCTTCGAAGCCCGCCAGGCGGTACACGTGCGTCGCCGACACGCGGTCGCACAGCGTCGCGACGGCCTGCGCGAGCGCGTGCGCGGCGGGCGGCAGCGCGCGCAGGCGGCCCTCGACGAGCCGCGCGACCGTGCCCGGCACGGCGCGGCGGACCGCCTCGGCCTCGTCGGCCGTCCCCGCGTACCCGCCGTCGGCGAGCGTGCGGCGCAGCTCGCGCACGAGCAGCGGATTGCCGCCGGTGGTCGTGGCCGCGGCGGCGACGAACGCCGGGTCCGGCTCGCCCAGCAGGTGGCCGACGGCGTCGGCGCTCAGCGGGGCGAGCGGGAGCAGCGTCGCGGCGGGCGCGGCGTACAGCGCGTCCAGCAGCGGGTCGTGCTGGTTCGCGCGGACGGCGATCACGAGCGCGATCGCCAAGCCTTCGACGCGGCGGGCCAGCATGCCGAGCACCTTCAGGCTGCCGCTGTCGGCCCATTGGGCGTCGTCGACGACAACCAACAGCGGCTCCTCGAGCGCGGTCAGGCGGCGCAGGCGGGCCTGGCAGGACGGCGCATCCTCGAGCTCGGGGAGCAACTGCTCGAGGACGCCGAAGGCGAAGTCCCGCTCGAGCTCGGACCCGATCGCGCTCAGCACGCGCATGTCGCCCGCCTCGACGCGCAGCGCCCGCAGCAAGGTGCTCTTGCCCTGGCCGGGCGGACCCTCGACCAGCGCCACGCCACCGCGGCCTTCGCGGGCGTCCGCGACGAGCACGCGCAGGGCGTCCAGCTCGGTCTCGCGTTCCAGCAGCTCGGCGTCGGCGACGGTGATCATCTCGGACCGCTGAAGCTACGCACGGATCCGCCCGTCGTGGGTGAGGCCACCAACCGGCGTAGGGGTGCGGCCAACCCGACGCGCGAAATGTAGGGGTAATCGCTGGGGGGTCACCTGATGTGCGGCAAGCGCTTTCCCAGGAGGCTGTGACCACTCCCCAGGCAGTCCTCCCTCCCCCGAAAGCTCCCCATGAACTCTCTTCGCCGTGCGGCCCTGGCCGCTGCGGTGGCGCTCGGCCTCGTGGCGCCGTCCGCCTCCGCCCAGACCTTCGACGACACCGCCTACTTCGCCGCCGCCGACAAGCTCCAGCAGAGCCTCGACCCGCTCTGGAACGAGCGGCGCGGGCACTACGAGGGCGGCGGTGGCGGCGTCGAGCCGATGATCAACTCGCTGCTGCTGCTCGGGCACTCCGTCGCCGCGATGGAGGGCCACACCGGCCCGTCGCGCAACGACGAGCGCGCCCGCGCGCTGGCGCTCGAGCTGGTCAAGGGCCCGTACGTCACCAAGCCCGCGCTGGGCCAAGCGCACGCCCCGGGCTGGACGAACTCGATGACCGGCAAGGGCTTCCAGCACCTGGTGTTCGACGCCGAGGTGGTCGACGGGCTCGTCTACGCCTACCGCGCCCGCCAGGAGCTGCAGCTGCCGGAGTCGACCGTCGCCGCCATCCGCGACGCGATCTCGCGCACGGCCCGCGGTCCGTTCTGGCGCTACCCGACGATCCGGCTCAACCAGATCAACTGGTACGGCCTCATGTACGCCGCCGACGCGACCGTGACCGGCGACCCGGCGCTGCTCAAGCGCGACTTCGGCGCCCAGCTGAACCGCTTCATCCGCGGCGCCCGCTCGAACTTCGGCCCCGGCATGCGCTTCCACTACCTCCCCCACGAGCACGTCAACCACCCGATGAACGTGGACTCCGCCGAGTACGCGAACATCGTGCTGTCCTTCACGCGCTTCTACAACCAGGCCCGCCAGGCCGGGATGGCGCCGCTGAACAGCACCCAGAAGCGGATCGTGTCCGAGTGGATCGAGCGCGCGATCGCCGGCTACTGGACGCACGGCGGCTACATGAACTGGGACTCCGGCCTCGGCTTCCAGCGCTGGCACCAGTCCAAGAAGCTCGGCCTCACCCAGCAGGCACTGATCGGCATCGCCTCCGCGCCGACGCTCAGCGATCCCAAGTACCAGCGCTACGCCAAGCACATGTTCGACCGGTCGCTGGACTTCTACGCCCGCACGGCCGAGCGCGACGGCGGGATCGCGGACGCGCTGTTCTTCAACGTCCACGCCGTGCCGCAGGGCGTCGGCAGTGCGCGCCTGGGCGCCGCGCGCGTGCTGGCCAACGCGGCCCGGGCGATCGACGCCGGGCTCGGCCGCGCCCGCGCCACCGAGCCGCCCGCGCTGTACGCCTACGACCCCGACATCGGCCGCCTCGCCGTGACCACGCCCAGCTACAACACCGCGATCGTCGCGGTCAACCAGCGCGCGTTCCCGTACGGTGGGCTCGACCTGGCGCGGCTGTTCGACGGCTCCCAGGAGGTCGCGGGCAACATCGGCGGCACCCCGCCCGCCTCGTTCGGCGCGCTCGTGCGCGACGTCAGCGGCCGCCGCGTGCTGGCCTCGCAGGTCGCGCGGTCCTCGGTCGACCGGGCGAAGACGCCGCTCGTGCTGACCAAGGCGCCCTCCGGCGCGGGCGCGCGTGCGTCGTCGGCGGTCGGCTCCGCTTACGCGGGCGCGTTCACCGACCTGCGGGCGACGGGAACGGTGAGCGGCTCGGCGGGCTCGGTGCGGGTCACGCACCGGTTCACGCCGCGGCACATCCAGACGCGCTGGGACATCACGCGCCGCGGCAACCGCGCGCTGAGCGCCGACATCCTGTTCCCGAGCACGGGCCGCGGCCGTCAGGCGAGCGTGACCGCGGTCCTCAAGGACGGCTCGCGCGTGACGGTCGGCTCCACGCGGATCGCGCTCGCCCGGGTGTCCCGGCTGGAGGTCAAGAGCCAGTTCTCGGGCTACACCGTCACGCCCCTCTCGCGCCCGGCCGGCGCGGGCGTGCACCTGATGCGCCCGGCCGCCCAGAGCTCCGCGCCGGAGGCGGGCCCGACGCTCGCCGTGCAGATCGCGCGCAACGAGCGCTTCTCCAAGGTCGCCTTCACGGCGCGGATCACGCCCGACCGCGGCTGATCCGGACGTCCGGAGCGGCGTGGGCGCGCCACGCCGGTCCGGGCCTGATCAGGCGAGGGTGAAGCGCGTCACGAGGCGCTCGAGCTGCTCGGCGGTGGCCGCCAGCTCCTGCGCCGAAGCGGCGATCTCCTGCGTGGAGGCCGACGTCTGCTGCGTGGACGCCGACACCTGCTCGGCCGAGGCCGACGACTCCTCAGCGACGGCCGCGACGTCGCCGATCTCGCGCTCGAGCCGCTCGCCGCTGGCCGAGATCTGCTGCACGGCGGCCGCGATCTGCGTCGCGCGGGCGGTCATGTCCTCGACCGAGCCGCCGATCCGCTCGAACGCCTCGCGCGTCACGGCCACCGTGGCCGCGCCCTCCTCGGTGCGCTGCACGCCGTCCCCGGCGACGGCGACCGCGTTCTGGGTCTCGGCCTGGATCTCGCCGATCAGGCTCGAGATCTGGCCCGCGGCGGCCTGGGACTCCTCGGCCAGCTTGCGGACCTCCTCGGCGACGACGGCGAAGCCCTTGCCCTGCTCGCCGGCGCGCGCGGCCTCGATGGCGGCGTTGAGCGCCAGCAGGTTCGTCTGCTCGGCCAGGGCGGTGATGGTCGCCACGATGCCGCCGATCTGCTCGGACTTGGAGGCGAGCGTGTGGATCGCGCCCGTGACGGACTCCGACGCCGCGCGTACCGCGCTCATCGCCGCCGTCGCGTCCTGGGCGGCCTGCACGCCTTCGCGCGTCAGATCCCGCGCCTGCTCGGCCACGCGCGCCGCTTCCTGCGCGTTCTCGGCCGACTCACGGGCGGCCGCGGACACCTCGTCGCCGGCCTCGCGGGCGACGGACACGCCGCGGACCTGGCGCTCGGCGCCCATGGCGACGTCGCCGATGGCGCTGGCGATCTCGCCGACCGCGCGGCCCGCTTCCTGGGAGGTCGAGGCCATCTCCTCGGATGCGGCCGAGAGCGTGCTCGCGCTCTCGCTCACGTTGCCGACGAGCTCGCGCAGGTTGACGATCATGCCGTTCAGCGACGTGCCGAGCGCGTCGCGCTCGGAGCGGGGCGTCACCGTCGCGGTGAGGTCGCCCGCGGCGACGCGGTCGGCGGCGCCCGCCATCTCCTGCAGGTAGTCGACCATGCGGCGCATCGCGGCGGCCAGGTCGCCGACCTCGTCCTGGTTGGCGAGGTCCAGGTCGTGATCGAGGTCACCGGCGGCGATGCCATCGGCGGCGCCGAGCACGCGGCGCACGCCCTTGACGATCGAGGTCGCGACCATGAGGACGAGGCCGAAGCCGGCGAGGGCGGAGACGACGATCAGCAGCAGCGTCAGACGCTGGGAGGAGGCGGCCGCGTCCACGCTCGCAGCGTCGCCGGAGGCGGCGAGCTCGACCTTGGAGTTGAAGAGCTCGTTGAAGGACTCGGCCACGGCCGCGAACGCGGGCACCGCCTCGGCCTTGTTGCGGGCGTACGCGTCCACGGGCTGGTTCTGGCGCGAGAGCGCCAGCACGCGGTCGCGCGCGGCGGAGTACTGCTCGCGGGCGGCGACCAGCTTCGCGAACGAGCGCTTGCCCGCCGGCGTCTGCAGGGTGCTCTCGACCGCTTTGAGCCGCTTGTCGATCTCGGCGGCGTTGGCCGTGATCTTCTCATCGAGCTCGCGCTTGCTCGCGCCGCTCGTCTCGAGGATGTGGTTGTTCAGGAAGGCGCGGTTCTCGTTGAGCTTCGCGCGCGCGATGCCCATGTCGGCCAGGGGCTTGGCGGCGTACTGGTACATCCGGTGAGCCTCGTCGCCCACCGTGCTGGTGCCGCGCATGCCCACGATGCCGACGGCGACCATCAGCACGATGAGCAGGCCGACCGTCGCCAGCAGCTTGGTTTTGATCGAACGTCTCATGTTCAGGACATCGGCAGCGGACGATGGCCCAAGCACGTGGAAAACTACGGTTTCTTGAAGAAACTTAACAGCGCGTCTGCGTTCGGACCGATCAGTCCTTGTACGGGTCGAACGTGTCCGCGCCCGCCATCGCGACGCCGATCGGCGTGAGCCGGTGCAGGATCTCGATCGTGTCGCCGTGCGCGGCGAGCACCTGGTCGAGCCGCTTGTATGCGTCGGGCGCCTCGTCGGCCGCGCCGCCGCGCAGCTCGATGCCCTTGGTCGTGAGCTCGCTGCGGACCTGCGCGAAGTCGATCCTGCCCGCCTTGATGCGCCCGCGGCGCTTCATCAGCCGCGCTTCGGGGTGGTCGGGGCAGCGGGCGTGCTCGCGCTGGTTCCAGCGCACCCAGAAATCGCAGTCGCGGACGCTGCACTCCGCGCGCGTGCCCATCTTCCCCGCCGCCTGCGTGCGCGACATCACCCGCCCCGCGCCGTGCACGGTGGAATAGAGCAACTCGCGCGCGGCGTCCGAGTCCGCGCCGCGCAGGATCACCGACGGCTCGCCCATCGTCGCGCCCACGAAGCCCTCCTGGCCCGGGAACGCGGGCGTGCAGCCCTTGCGGATCACCCACGCCCTGGTCCCGAAGTGCTCCTCCAGCCAGGCGAAGTTGTGATGGTTGTGCACCGCGTAGGTGGACTGCGCGCCGAGCATCTCGAGCACCCTGTCGACCACCGTGTCGCGGCCCGCGTACGCGTACTCGCCCGCGAGGCTCATCGCCGCGATGTAGCTCTGCCCGAGCTCGGAGTCGGTCGGCAGCAGCACCGGCGGCGAGTCCATCTCCCTCTCCACCGCGTGCTCGCCGAACTCGGCCCGCTTGATCGCGTCCAGCACCTCGTGATCGACCGGCTCGTCGTTCCTGCGCCCGATGCCCAAGCTGATCCGCTCGAAGATCTCGTCCATGATCCGCGGCAGGTCGCCGCGGACGTCCTCGGCGCGCACGTTCGTGCGGGCGGCCTTGTTCCCGCAGGCGATGTCGTAGCCGACGCCCGACGGGGAGATGTGGTCCGGGTAGGCGACGGCGCCGCCGATCGGCTGGGAGTAGCCGACGTGGCCGTCGGCGCACAGCGCGCCGCGGATCGCGTCGCCGGCCTCGGCGCAGCGCTGCAGCTGGGAGACGGCGCGCTGGTCGACGTCGCCGTAGACGGTGATCGGCGTGGGCATGCGACCGATGAAGATAGGCTCGCCGCACGATGGCGGTGGCGGCTCAGGAGCTGGAGCTACCCGGGTTCGAATACCTGAACCCCGAGCTCAAGGGCGAGCGGTTCCACGCGGAGCTGAAGGCGCTGCGCGAGCAGGGGTGGCTGGCCTCGATGCCGCTCGGGTTCGTGGTGCTCGACCGCGAGGGCGGGGAGTTCTTCCTGCGCAGCCGCAGCTTCACCTTCCCGGGCCTGAAGATCGCGGAGATCTTCGGGATCGACGATGGTCCGCTGGCCGAGGAGATCCGCCGCAACATCCTGCACATCAACGGCGCCGACCACAGCCGGCTGCGCGGCCTCGTCAACCCGGCGTTCACGCCGCGCGCCGTGGAGCGGTGGCGGCCGTTCATGCGGGAGACGATCACTGCCCTGTTCGAGGCGGCGCGGCCCGGTGACGACCTCGTGGAGGCGCTCGCCAAGCCCTATCCGAGCCGCGTGATCGCGACGCTGATGGGCGCCCCGGTGGCCGACGCCGACCGCTTGTGGACGTGGTCGAACCTGATCCAGCGCCAGTTCGGGATGACCGTCGCCGAGGAGCGGCCGCAGATCGAGCGGGCGGTGACGGAGTTCTCCGCGTACACGGAGGCGCTCATGCGCGAGAAGCGCGCGCACCCGGGCGACGACCTCGTCTCCGGCCTCCTGGACCGGGCGGAGGACGTCGAGCTGCTCCACCTCGTGCTCAACGTGCTCGTCGGCGGCGTGGACACGACCCAGGCCCAGCTCGCGCACGCGCTGAACCTGTTCGCCGCCCATCCCGATCAGTGGCAGCGCCTGGGCGACGATCCCGACCTCGCACCGCAAGCGGTCGAGGAGGTCGTGCGCTTCGAGCCGATCACGCCGTTCACGGCCCGGATCGCGATGGAGGACGTCGTCTTCCGTGACGTGCTGTTCCCGAAGGACACGATCGTGCTCGTGTGCGCGCACAGCGGCAACCGCGACGGCGTCGGTGACACGTTCGACATCACCCGCGAACCCAAGCGCCTGCTGACCTTCGGGGCGGGCCCGCACTACTGCCTGGGCGTGAACCTCGCCAAGGCGGAGCTGCAGCAGGCGCTCGCCCACCTCGCGCCGCGCATGCGCGGCCTCGAGCTCGTCGCCGAGCCGGTCTACGGCACGATCGACGGCATCTACGGCCTGGACGAGCTCAGGGCCACCTGGCGCTAAAGCTCAGGGCGGCATCCCGATTGTCGGGGCCGCGGCGCGGCCGTAGCGTCGCCGGTTCCTCCCCGAACCTCCCAAAGGAACCGAATGCCCCACAGGCTCTTGCGAGGTGCCGCGCTCGGCGCGGGCCTCGTATCTGCGCTGGCCATCGCCGCCCCCGCGATGGCCACGTACTCCGCGAACCTCGACGGATCGACGCTCCGGGTCACCGGCGACGGCGCGTCCGACAAGCTCGTGCTGGCCACCGACAACACCACGGTCTACGGCGACGTCTCCATGGACGGGACGATCGACTTCACGTTCCCGCGGGCGTCGTTCACCGCCGTCCACGTGACCGCGGGCGGCGGCGACGACGAGTTCCGCGTCCAGGGCATGCTCGACGGCCTCACGGTCGACGGCGGCACCGGCGACGACGCGCTGTTCGGCGGCTACTCCGCCGACACGCTCATCGCCGGCCCCGGCAACGACCTCGTGGACGGCAACTTCGGCCCTGACGTCATCGCGCTCGGCTCGGGCAACGACACGTTCCAGTGGGACCCCGGCGACTCCAACGACACCGTCGCGGGCGACTCCGGGACGGACACGTTCACGTTCAACGGTACGAGCATCGCCGAGGACCTCCGGCTCAGCGCCAACGGCGCCGACGTCCGCTTCACGCGCAACATCGCCAACATCACCACCGAGCTCGCCGCGTTCGAGCAGGTCGACCTGCGCGCGGCCGGCGGCGCCGACACGGTGACCGTCGGCGCCCTCACCGGCATCAGGACCGTCGCGGTCGCCGTCGGCGACAGCGACGCCGCCACCGACCAGGTGCTCGTCCACGGCACCGCCGGCCCCGACCGGGCGACGCTGGCCACGGACGGCACGACCGGCATCGTCGACGGCCTCGCGGTGGACGTGCGCGCGACCGGTATGGAGCCGGCCGACACGGTCACCGCGGCGCTGCTCGGCGGCGACGACGCGGCGGCCGCGTCAGCCTCCCCCACCGGCACCGTTCAGGTCGGGATGGACGGCGGCGAAGGCGCCGACACCGCCACCTACGCCGGCTCCAGCGGCGAGGACGCCATCAGCGTCGCCCGCAACGGCACGCCCGTCGCGGCGTTCGCGGCCAACGCCCCGACGTTCAACGTCGCCGCCGAGCGGCTCGTGGTCAAGGGCGGCGACGGCGACGACGCTCTCTACGGCCTCAACGGCATCGGCGGGCTCACGGAGCTCACGCTCGAAGGCGGCAGCGGCAGCGACACCATGCGCGGCGGCGACGGCGCGGACACGCTGCTCGGCGGGACCGGGGACGACCGGGTCGACAGCAGCTTCGGCGCCGACACGCTCCGCGGCGGCCCGGGTGACGACCGTCTGCAGTGGGATCCGGGCGACGGCTCGGACATCGTCGAGGGCGACAGCGGCACCGACACGCTGGACTTCAACGGCTCCAGCGCCGGTGAGCGGATCTCGCTCGCCGCCAACGGCCCGCGCGTGAGCGTGCTGCGCAGCATCTCCAACGTCACGCTCGACATGGACAACGTGGAGGCGGCCGCGATCCGCGCGCTCGCCGGCGCCGACGACGTCGCCGTCGGCGACCTCACCGGCAGCGACCTGAAGTCCGTCGCCGTCGACCTCGCCGCGTTCGACGGCACCGGCGACACCGCGATCGACCGCGTGGTCGCCACCGGCACCGAGGGTCCGGACCGCGTGACGCTCGGCTCCGAGGGCACGGCCGCGGTCATCACCGGCCTCAAGCCGCTGGTGGGCGTGACCGGCGCCGAGCCGCAGGACAGCGTCACGGCGGCGCTGCTCGGGGGCGACGACAGGATCGCTTCGAGCGCGGTGCCGACCGGCGAGGCCCGCGTCGACGCCGACGGCGGCCCGGGCGTGGACACCGCCACCTACACGGGCACGGGCGACGGCGACGAGCTCGGCGTCACGCGCGACAGCGGCGAGGTCGTGCGCACCTACGCGGCGGGCGCGCCGCAGATGGGCGTCACCGCGGTCGAGGAGCTCGTCGTCAAGGGCGGCGAGGCCAACGACACGATCGGAGCGGCCGGCAACATCGCCCAGCTCACCCGCCTCACCGCGGACGGCGGCAACGGCGAGGACGTGCTGCGCGGAGGCAACGGCGACGACGTGCTGCTGGGCGGCAACGGCGACGACGTCGTCGACGGGAACTCCGGTGCCGACACCGCACGGCTGGGCGCCGGCAACGACCGCTTCGTGTGGGATCCGGGCGACGGCTCGGACGCCGTCGACGGCCAGTCCGGCACCGACGTTCAGGCCTTCAACGGCTCCAACGCCGGCGAGGCGATCGCCATCACGGCCGCCGCCGACCGCCACGTGCGCGTCACCCGCAGCCTCGCCAACATCGCCATGGACCTGGCCAACGTCGAGGAGTGGTCGGTGCGCGCGCTCGGCGGCGCCGACACCGTCGACGTCCACGACCTCTCCGGCACCCCGCTGAAGATCGCGCGCGTCGATCTCGCGGGCTTCGGCGGCACCGACGACGCCGCCCTGGACACCGTCAACCTCGACGGCACCGACAAGCCCGAGCGGATCAACCTCACCCGTGACGGCGGCACCGTCGTCGCCGCCGGGCTGCCGACGCTCACCTACGTCAGCGGCTCCGAGCCGACGCGCGACACGCTGCACATCAACACGCTCGAGGACGACTGGGTGTGGGTCGGGCCCGGCGTCCGCGAGCTGATCCGCACCAGCTGGCGCCTCTGAGCGTCAGTCCCACGCCTCGACGAGCTGGGCCACGCGGCCCAGTTCGGCGACTTCCAGCGCGCGCCGGAAGGGCGCGTCGAGCGGCGCGGCGACGACCAGCCGCGCCACCCGCTCGGCGAGCGCGAACAGCATCCGGACGCCGGTGCTGCCGATGAACGCGACCCGGGACAGGTCGACGACGACCGGTTCGGCACCAAGGTCCTCGAGCGCCGCCTCGACGCCCGCGACGGTGAACTCGTCCACCTCCCCCATCACCCGCACGACGGTCACCTCGGGCCCGCGCTCGATCTCCACGAGCGCCGGCCCGGGCGCTGCGGCCGGCGGCGGCGCGAGCCCCGCCGGCCGGTAGCGGGCCCACAGAACGACATGGCAAGGATCGGACTTCACCCCGCCCCCGCCCATGAGCGCGCGCACGATCGCGAGGCCGCGCCCGCGGTCGCCGGGGTCGACGGCCGGCGGCCGCCAGCGCCCGCGGTCGCGCACGACCAGCGACACCGTTCCGCCGGGGTCGCGGGCCATCGCCACCTCGACCGCGCCGTCGCGGCCCTCGGGGTAGGCGTGCTCGACCGCGTTCGCGCACAGCTCGCCCGCGGCCAGCACGAGCATCTCGCCGTCGCCGCGGTCGACGCCCGCCGACTCCAGCCACCCGCGCATCGCCTCGCGGACCACCGCCAGCTGGTCGGGCCGGGCCGCGAACCACAGCCGCAGCGGCGCGACCTCCGGCACGTGCACGCGCGCCACGAGCAGCGCGACGTCATCGGTGCGCCGCGCGGCGACGGTCCCGAGCAGCCGGTCGGCCAGGCTTTCGACGTCCAGCGCCCCGTCCGCGGCGTCCGCCAGCCGCGCCAGGCCGTGGTCGAGCGCCTCTCCGCGGCGCTCGATCACGCCGTCGGAGTACAGGATCAGCGTGCCGTTCTCGGCCAGGGACGCGGTGGCGTCGGCGTACACGTGGCCGAGCGTGCGATCCAGCGGCACGCCCCGGGCGCCTTCGAGGAACCGCGGCTCCTCACCGGGAGCGAGCAGCAGCGGCGGCGGATGCCCGGCGGACGCGTAGCGCAGCTCGCGCGCGGCCGGGTCGATCACGGCGTAGACGAGGGTCGCGCCCCGCGCGCCCGGGACGCCCTCCACGTAGCGACTGAGCAGCTGCAGCACGCGCGCCGGGGACCGGCCCTCGATCGCATAGGCACGCAGGGCGCTGCGGAGCTGGCCCATGGCCGCGGCGGCCTGCGGCCCGTGCCCGACGACGTCGCCGACCGCGATCCCGAGCCGCCCGCCGGTCAGCCGCAGCGCGTCGTAGAAGTCGCCGCCCGCCGCGACGCCGTCGGCGGTGGGCAGGTAGCGCACCGCCAGCTCGAGTCCTTCGGCGCGCGGCAGCCCGTCCGGCAGCAGCGCCTGCTGAAGCGTCAGCGCCAGGTCGTGCTCGCTCTGGTAGACCTGCGCCCGCCCGAGCGCCTGGCCGCACAGCCGCGTGAGCGTCAGCAGGTAGTCGCGGTCCGCGGGCCCGAACGTGCGTGGGGTGTCGAACACGAGCCCGATCGCGCCCAGTGCCGCTCCGCCCTCCACGAGCGGGAGCAGCGCCGCCGACTGCGCCTGCGGGCGGACCTCCGCAAAGCGCGGGTAACGCCCGAAGATGGCGTCCGCGCCCTCCAGCCACACCGGCGTGCTCGTGCGCGCCGCCTCGGCCAGCGGCAGCTCGGCCGTCAGGGGCAGCGAGCGGAAGCGCTGCACCGTGCCCTCCGGGTGCCCGGCGGCGTGGGCGAGCTCCAGCGACTGCCGGCTCTCGTCCAGCAGCGCCACCCACGCGCTGGACGCGCCCAGCGCCTCCGCCCCCTGCGCGGCCGCGGTGGCCGCGACCTCGTGCGGCGTGAGCGCGCGTGCCAGGTCGGCGGTGGTCGCCTGCAGGCGGTTCAGGCGCGAGTACAGCGACGCGCGCTCCAGCGCGTGCCCGGCGACCCGGCCGAGCGCCTCCAGCAGCTCGCGCTCGGCGGGCAGGAACGCCCGCGTGTCCGCGCGGGTGACCGCCACCGCGCCGAGCAGCTCGGGGCCGGCGAGCATCGGCACCGCGCAGAAGGACCCGAAGGACTCGAGCCCCGGGTAGCGCGCGGCGATCTCGTCCCTCAGGTCGAGCGTGACCGTCCGCCGCTCGCGCGCGGCCTCCGGCGCGGGCAGGTCCGCGGCGAGCGCGAGCACGCCGTACTGCGCGCCGAGGCCCGGGTCATACCCCCACGAGCCCACCACCCGCAGCGTGTCGCCGCCCTCGAGCGCGTAGACGATCCCACCCGTCCCGCCGAGCGCCCGCGCGCCGTGCTCGGACACGGCGACGCCCACGTCCTGCGGCGTCACGGCACCGGACAGCGCGGACGTGACGCCCAGCAGCGCCTCGAGCGCCGCGAACCGTGCGGTGTGATCGGCAGTCAGCGTGTGCCAAACACTACCGGCGCTTCAAAGCTGCGCTGGTCGCCCCCGCGGCCTGGAAACGGTAGGAGGCGCCGACGGTCAGGCGCGTCGTCCAGCTCCAGTAGCCCTGGGAGTCCGTGCGGCGCGTGCCGATGGTGCGCCACGAAGACGCGCCGGCGAGCCGGCGCTGAACCGTGACCGTGCGCGTCTCGCGCGTGCGGACCTGGCCCCATAGGCGCCCGCGCGCGGCGTCGAGCGCGAACGGCATGGCGAAGTGCTTCAGGCTCGGCTTGGCGCGGCCGTCGGTGAAGCGCACGCCGGACTGCCAACCGCCGGTCTCGTTGTTCAGCGACCGCGGCTCGTCCACCCACAGGTACTGGGCGAACAGCTTCACCCGCGGGTTGCGCCACGCCTGGTAGGCGGCGCGCTGGAGCCACTGGTCCTGCTGGGTGAGCGTGATGCCGGTGAACTTGTCGGGCGGGTTGGTCTGGTAGCCAAACTCGTCGAGGTAGAGGTCCAGCTTGCGCTTGGTGCCCTTGATCCGGCGCGCGTTGGAGAGCTTGTCGAGCGCGCTCGTGAGCCGCGAGAGCGACGCGATGGACACGTCGTCCTGGGCCGGGAAGACCTTCTCGGGCGCGGCCAGCACGCCGTGCGGGTGGAACGCGAACCCGTCCGCGGGCGCCGGCTTGAAGTTCCGGCAGCGGCCGGAGGACAGCTTCTTGAACTTGGCGTCCACGCACCCGAGCGCGCGCAGGAACGCGAGCGGGCGGTGGTTGGAGTTCTCGTTGCTGAGCTTGCTGCCGCGGCTGGACATCGTCCCGATCAGCACCTGGGCGTTGCTGTCGGCGGCGTGGATGGCCGGGTAGGAGGCGGCCACGAGGTCGCGGTACAGGTGCGGCGCGACCGAGTTGCAGACCTTGCCGAAGCACGCGGCCTGCGGGCGGATCCAGCCCGCGAGGTTGGGCTCGTTCCAGACGATGTAGCGGTCCACGCGCGCGCCGTAGCGGGCGGCGACCATGCCCGCGAACTCGCCGAACAGCTTCGGGTCCGGGTCATAGCGCGGCTCACCGCGCTCGGAGCGGCGGCTCACCCACAGCGGCCCGGGGCCGGTGACGGTGAGGATCGGCTTGATCCCCGCCGCGGTCACGCGGTCGATCGCATGATCCAGTTGCGCCCACTCGTAGGTGCCCGTCGGCGAGTTCGGCGCGATCCGCGACCACAGCGCGTAGATGCGCACGTTCTGAATGCCGTTCTGCTGCCACTCCAGCACGGCCTTGTCCGCTTCGGGCCCGCCGGCCAGGAGCAGGCGGTCATCCGCGATCCCCAACTCGGGGCCCGCGGCGTGCGCGGGGGCGGCAAGGATCAGCAGGGAGGCGAGAACGGCGAACAGCAGGCGCATATGTGTGACCCAAACGCGCTTACTCCCTCTCGAGTTGCGGTGTAATCATGGGATGGCTACGACCGACGTGAGCGAACGCGAGGCTCGGCAGGTCGCCGAAGCCGCGCGTGAGCAGGACTGGAAGCTGCCGAGCTTCGGCAAGGAGCTCTTTCTCGGCAACTTCCGTCTGGACCTGATCCATCCCCAACCCAAGCTCGACGCGGAAGCGGTCGAGAAGGGCGAGGCGTTCCTGAAGACCCTGCGCGAGTTCCTCGAGCAGAAGGTCGATCCGCTGCAGATCGAGCGGGACTCGAAGATCCCCGACGAGGTGATCAAGGGCTTCCAGGAGATCGGCGCGATGGGGATGAAGGTCGCGACGGAGTACGGCGGTCTCGGCCTCTCGCAGGTCTACTACAACCGCGCGCTGGTCATGATCGGCACCTACCACGGCGCGCTCGGCGCGCTCGTGTCGGCGCACCAGTCGATCGGCGTGGCCGAGCCGTTGCGCATGTTCGGCACCGAGGAGCAGAAGCGCGAGTGGCTGCCGCGCGTGGCGCGGACGGACATCTCCGCCTTCCTGCTCACCGAGCCCGACGTCGGCTCCGACCCGGCGCGCGTGGCCACGACGGCCGAGCCCGTCGAGGGTGGCTACGTCCTCAACGGCACCAAGCTGTGGGCCACCAACGGCTCGATCGCCGACATCGTCGTCGTGATGGCGCGCGTGCCCAAGTCCGAGGACCGCAAGGGCGGGATCAGCGCCTTCGTCCTGGACTACAAGAGCGAAGGCGTCAAGGTCCTGCACCGCAACGCGTTCATGGGCCTCAAGGGGATCGAGAACTCGGTCACCGAGCTCAAGGACGTCTTCGTGCCGGCGGAGAACCTGATCGGCAAGGAGGGCTGGGGCCTCAAGATCGCCCTCAGCACCCTCAACACCGGCCGCCTGGCGCTGCCCGCGATCTGCGTCGGCCAGTCCAAGTGGGCCACCAAGGTGGCGCGCGAGTGGTCGAGCGAGCGCGTGCAGTGGGGCCGCCCGATCGGCAAGCACGACGCCGTCGCGCAGAAGAACGCGTTCATCGCGGCGACGGCGTTCGGCCTGGAGGCGATGCTCGACGTCGCCTCCCGCCTGGCCGACGAGAAGCGCAACGACATCCGCATCGAGGCCGCGATCGCGAAGCTCTACGGCTCCGAGCTGGGCTGGAAGGTGCTCGACGAGCTCGTCCAGGTCCGCGGCGGGCGCGGGTACGAGACCGCCGAGTCGCTGAAGGCGCGCGGCGAGAAGCCGATCCCGGTCGAGCAGGCGCTGCGCGACATGCGCATCAACCGCATCTTCGAAGGCTCGACCGAGATCATGCACCTGCTGATCGCGCGCGAGGCCGTCGACCAGCACCTGCAGGTCGCAGGCGACATCCTCGAGCCCGAGACGCCGCTGCCCGACAAGGCCAAGAGCGCCGTCGCCGCGGGCACCTTCTACGCCAAGTGGCTGCCGAAGCTCGTCGTCGGCGAGGGCCACAAGCCCAAGGGCTACGAGGAGTTCGGCGAGCTGGCGACCTACCTGCGCTACGCCGAGCGCTCCTCGCGCCGCCTGGCCCGCTCGACGTTCTACGCGATGGGCCGCTGGCAGGCCAAGCTCGAGCAGCGCCAGTCGTTCCTGGGCCGGATCGTGGACATCGGCGCCGAGCTGTTCGCGATCTCCGCCGCCGTCGTCTACGCCGACACGATCGCGCGCGAGACGCCGGAGCGCGGCGAGGCCGCCCGCGAACTGGCCGAGCTGTTCTGCGCGCAGGCCAAGCGCCGCGCGGACGAGCTGTTCCACGCGCTGTGGTCCAACGACGACGACGCGGGCTACGCGACCGCCGTCAAGCTCCTCGACGGCCGCTACACCTGGCTCGAGGAGGGGATCGTGGACCCCTCCGACAGCCGCTGAAAGCGCGGGCCGGGCGCGTCCTCGCGGGGGCGCGCCCGGCTCACGGCGACGTTGACGATCACGTTCGCCACGAGGCCGAGCAGGCCGGCGTTGACGCCCAGGAACGGGTCGTTGCCCGACAGGGCGAGCGGGACGACGATCGCCTCCCCCACCAGCAGGCCGGCGAGTGCGCCCTGCACGGTCATCCTCCGCCACAGCAGCCCACCGACGAGCGGCGGGACGAGCTGGGCGATGCCCTCGTAGGAGAGCACCGACAGGCGCACCAACGCGTCCGGGAATAGCAGCGCGCCGCCGAGCGCGGCCAGGCCGGACGCGACCACGACGACGCGAGCCCGGTTGACGGACTGGCCGCCCCACAGCGTGCCGATGCAGAGCATGAAGACGGCCATCGGGACGATCGCGCTCAGCGCGCCCGCGACGCCCACGATCCCCACGACCCAGCCCGGCAGCTCGGCCGTGACCATGCTCAGCAGCGCCAGGTCGTTCTCCTCCAGGTTCGGCACCACGAACAGCGCCGCCATGCCGAGCATCATCGGCACGAGCAGCAGCAGCGAGTACATCGGCAGGAAGATCGCGTTGCGGCGGATTGTGTTCGGCGACTTGGAGCCCAGGTAGCCCGCGACGAAGCTGGGGAACACGGTGAACGCGACGCCGTTGAGGATGCAGGTGCTCATGAACCACAGCACGCCGAGGCCGGGGGACTCGTTGCCGGGCAGCGTCAGCCACTCCGGCCGTTCGGTGCGCAGGCGCTCGAACAGGTTCCCGTAGGAGCCGAAGAGCTTCAGCGGCAGGTAGATCGCCAGGAAGACGATCGTGAGGATCACGAGCGCGTCCTTGAACACGCTCACCCACGCGCTGCCGCGCAGCCCGCTCACGAGCACGAAGCCGGCGGAGACGACGAAGCCGATCACGAACGCCGTCTCGAGCGGGATCTCGTTGTAGGAGATCGCGTTGACGACCAGGCCCATGCCCTGGATCTGCAGCTGGATGTAGGGCAGCAGCGCGAGCGTGGCGACGATCGCGATCACCAGGCCGAAGCGCGGCGACCGGAAGCGGTGGGCGAGGATGTCGCGGACGCTGACGAGGTTGTGCCGGGCCGCGTAGCTCCACACCATCGGCGCGAACAGGTAGACGGTCGCGTAGCCCGTGGCCATGTAGCCGACGAGGTAGAGGATCGGCGCGCCGTAGCCGTACGCCCAGCCCGCGGCGCCCAGGTAGGAGAAGCTCGTGTAGCACTCGCCCGCGAGCAGCACCCAGGTGAGGATCACGCCGAACGAGCGCCCGCCGACGGCCCACTGCTCGCGGTCGGCGTCGCGGCCGCGCATGGCGGCGATGCCGAGGCCGAGCGTGGCCACCATCGCCACGCCGAAGATGCCGATGGCGACCTGGGCGTCAGTCGACATCGGTCGGCTCGGCTTCGTCGCGCTGGAAGAAGGGGTCCGAGCGTGCGGCGAGCCAGATCGCCAGCGGGCTGAGGATCACCGCCAGCAGCGCCCAGAAGAACAGGAACGGCAGGCCCAGGATCACCGGGTCGATGCGGTTGGCGAGCGGAAGCGCCGCCACGAACAGCAGGAACGGGACGAGCAGCCACAGCAGGGACTTGCGGCCGCGGACGTGGTTCGTCATGACATGAGCTCCGCGATGATCAAGGCGAGTCCCTTCGTGCCGAGGACGAGGTCTGCGACGGAGATGCGCTCGTCGGCGACGTGACTCAGGCCGGTCTGGCCCGGACCGTAGACGAGCGAGTTCGTGATGCCGGCGTTGTGGACGACGAAGCGCTGGTCGTCCGAGCCGGCGGAGATGAGGATGCGCGGGGTGAGGCCGAGCGCGCGCAGCGCGCGTTGCGCGGCCTGCACGACCGGCTCGTCCTCCCCCACCAGCGTCGGCTGCGTCGAGTACAGCTCGTGGTAGGAGTGGCGGACGCCATCGAGCGGGGCGAGCAGCTCGCGGCGCGCCGCGTCGAGGTCCTCGCCCGGGATCAGGCGGCGGTTGAACGTGACCGTGCAGCGGTCCGGGACGATGTTGGTGGCGTGGCCGCCGCGGATCGTGTCGAACGAGAGCGTGGAGCGCCGGTTGTCGGGCGTGACGCCGTAGTCGGTGATCCGCGTCTCGAGCTTCGGCCGCAGCTCGCGGTCGAGCGTCGCGAGATAGCGGGCCATCGCCTCGACGGCGTTCTCCCCCAGCTGCGGCGCCGACCCGTGCGCCTGCTTGCCGAAGATCGTGATCTCGCCCCAGATCGCGCCCTTGTGCCCGATGCCGACGCCGTCAGGGCCGAACGGCTCGGTGATGATCACGGCGTCGCCCTCCAGCAGGCCCTGCTCGACCAAGAACCCCATGCCGGCGTTGCGCACACCGACGGTCTCCTCGTCGGGCACCGCGCTCTGGACGACGTTCGGCTTCAGGCCGGCGCGGTGCAGCGCCTCGACCGCGATCACCTGCGCCGCCAGCCCGCTCTTCATGTCGGCGGCGCCGCGGCCGTACACGTGGCCGTCGGCCAGCTCGCCGCCGAACGGGTCGCGCGTCCAGTCGTTGCCGACCGGGACGACGTCGTAGTGGCCGTTGAGGTGGACGCGCGGCCCGTCTCCGGGCAGCCGGGCGAGCAGGTTCGGCCGTGGGAGCCCTTCGCCCAGCGGCGCGAGCTCGGGCGGCGCGCGGTGGACCTCGGTCGCGTAGCCGAGCTCGTCCAGCACGGCCTTGAAGGCGGCGACGAAGTCCTCGTAGGCCTCGCCGGGCGGGTTGACGGTCGGGATCCGGATCAGCCGCTGGAGCAGCGTGACGAGCTCGTCCTCCAGCTCGTCGACCGCGGCGAGGATCGCCTCCATTCGCCCCTGATTACCCGTCCAGCGCGATCCATACGTTCTTGACCTGCGAGTACGCGAGCAGCGCCTCAATGCCCTTGCCGCGCCCGTAGCCGCTGCGGCCCATGCCGCCGAACGGCAGCTCCACCCCGCCGCCGACGCCGTAGCCGTTGACGAACACCTGCCCGGCGCGGACGCCCGCCGCGACGCGGTGCGCGCGGGCGAGGTCCCGCGTCCACACGCCGGCGACGAGCCCGTAGGCGGTCGCGTTCGCCAGCTCGACGGCGTGGCGCTCGTCCTCGAACGGCACCGCGGCCAGCACGGGCCCGAAGACCTCCTCGTGGAAGATCTCCATGTCCGTCTTCACGCGCGTGACGAGCGCGGGCCGCATGAACAGCGCGTCCGCCTCCCCGCCGACCACCCGCGCGCCGCCCGCCCGCGCGTGCTCGAGCATCGCCGTCGCGCGGTCCAGCTGGCGCGCCGAGATCAGCGGGCCGAGGTCCTGGTCCTCGACGCCCGGCCCGATGGTGACGTCCGCGAACGCGGCCGCCACACGCGCGGTGACCTCCTCATAGCGCGTCTTCTCCACCAGCAGCCGCGAGCCCGCCGAGCAGCTCTGGCCGGAGTTCTGCACCAGGCCGCGGACGATCGCGGGCACGGCCCGGTCCAGGTCAGCGTCCTCGAACACCAGGTTCGGCGACTTGCCGCCCAGCTCGAGCTCGACCGGGACGAGCCGGTGCGCGCAGACCGCGGCCACCTGCGCGCCGGTGGCGGCGGAGCCGACGAACGTGACGTGGTCCACGCCCGGGTGGCGCACGAGCGCGTCGCCGGTCGTGCCGTCACCCGTCGCGACCTGGAGGAACCCGTCCGGCACGCCCGCCTCGTAGGCGATCTGCGCCAGCTGCAGCGGCGTGATGCTCGCCAGCTCGGACGGCTTGAGGATCACCGCGTTCCCGGCCGCGAGCGCGGGCGCGGCGCAGCGGGCGGCGACCTGCAGCGGGTAGTTCCACGGGATGATCTGGGCGCACACGCCCCACGGCTCGCGCACGGTGTAGTCGAGCGCGTCCGGGCCGAGCGGGATCGTGCGGCCCTCCAGGCGCTCGACCGAGCCCGCGTAGTAGTCGAGGTAGCGGACCGTGGCGCGCACGTCCGCCTTCGACTGCGAGAGCGGCTTGCCGGTGTCGCGCGTCTCGAGGTCGGCGAGCGCGTCCGCCTGCTCCTCCACCCGTCGCGCCATCCGCTGCAGCGCGCCGGCGCGGACGAGCGGCGTGCGCCAGTCCCGCTCGCTCGTGAGCGCGCGGCGTGCGGCGTCCACGAGCTCGGCGACCTGCGGCGGCGTCGTGCTCGGAAGCTCGGCGAACTCGTGCCCGGTCGAGGGGTCGACGGCCATGAAGGTGCTCACAGGTCGCGTCCCGCGTCGACGTTGAGGACGGCGCCGGTGACGGCGGTGGCGCCCGCCAGGTAGACGGCCGCGCCCGCGATGTCCTCCGGCTCGACCAGGCGCCCGAGCGGGAGCGCCTGCGCGACGTCGGTGTCGAAGCCGAAGCCGGCCAGCATCGGCGTGTTCGCCGGGCCCGGGTTGATGACGTTGACCCGCACGTCCGGCGCGAGCTCGACGGCGAGCGCGCGCGCCAGGCCGACGACGCCCGCCTTGGCGGCGACGTAGGCGGCCAGGCCGGCTCGCGGGCGGTTGGCGATGATCGAGCCGATCTGGATCAGCACGCCGCCGTGCAGCTTCGGCGCGGCGACCTGCGCCGCCAGGTAGAGCGACGTGAGGTTGACGTCGATCACCGTGTCCCACTCCGCGCGGGAGATGTCGGCGAGCGGCTTCACGCGCTCCGGGATGCCGGCGCAGTTGACGTACACGTCGATCCGGTCGTGCTTGGCGAGGAGGGTCTCGACGTCCTCGCGGCGCGTGACGTCGGCCCTGTGCGGCGTCGCGTACGGCAGGCCGGCGCATGTCGCGTGGGCGCTCTGGAAGTCCAGGTCGCCGGCCAGCACGGTCGCGCCCTCGTGTGCGAACCGCTGCGCGATCGCGCGGCCGATCCCCGATCCTGCCCCGGTGACGACGACCCTCATGGGCCGGTAGCGTGGCACGGATGCGGATCGCGAGGGTCATCCAGTGCGTCGACGCCCACGCCGAGGGCGAGCCCAGCCGGATCGTCCTCGGGGGCGTGCTCGACGTCCCGGGCACGACCATGCTCGAGAAGATGCAGGCGCTGGAGGCCGACGACACGCTGCGCCGCGTGCTGCTGTTCGAGCCGCGCGGGTCGGCGCCGCTGAGCGGGGACATCGTGTTCGAGTCGGCGCATCCCGAAGCCGACGCGGGCTTCGTGATCATGGAGTCGTCCTCCTACGAGGGCATGTCCGGGACCAACACGATCAACACGGCCGCGGTCCTGCTCGAGACGGGCGTGATCGGGAAGGTCGAGCCGGTCACCGAGCTCGTGCTGGAGGCGCCGGCCGGGCTGGTCCGCGTGCGCGCGTGGGTCGATGGAGGCCGCGTCGAGCGGATCGAGTTCGAGAACGTCCCGTCGTTCGCCCTCGGCCTCGCCGTGCCGGTGGAGGTCCCCGAGCTGGGCACGATCGCCGTCGACGTCGCCTACGGCGGCGCGTTCTGCGCGTTCGTCGACGCGGCGGCGCTCGGGTTCTCGATCGTGCCGTCCGAGGCGCGTGAGCTCGCGGCGCTGGGCGAGCGGATCCGCCCGCACGTCAACGCCCAGGTCGAGGTCGCGCACCCGCTCATCCCGGCGCTCTCGCACCTCTCGTTCGTGGTCTTCGTCGCGCCGCCGCGCGCCGGCGGCGACGCCCGCCACGCGACGGTCGTCTCCCCCGGCCGCCTGGACCGGTCCCCCACGGGCACCGCGACCAGCGCGCGCATCGCGGTCTTAAGCGCCCGCGGCGAGCTAGGCGAGACCTACACCGCGGAGAGCGTCATCGACACGCGCTTCGTCGGCCGCGTCGTCTCCCGCACGCGGGTCGGCGAGCACGACGCGGTCGTCCCCGCCGTCTCCGGCCGCGCGTGGATCACCGGTTTCCACCAGCTCGTCGTCGACCCGTCCGACCCGCTCGGCGCCGGCTTCAAGCTCGGCGACACCTGGGGCGCGGGCGACATCGAGGGCTCGCTCAACCTCGCGGGCGGATGACGGCCCGCACCGGGGCGGCGCCGGGCGCGGTGACGCGGACACGGATGCGCTTGGCCAGACGCGGGCGCACGCGGACGGTGTATGTGCCGGCGGTGGGGAGCGCGCGGCTGACGCTGCGGCCGCCGGCGCGGACCTTGATCGTGGTCGGCGCGGACACCGTCACGCTCACGCCGATGCCGCGCCTGCGGACCGTCGCGCGGCGGGGGCGGGGCTTGACGCGGACGGACAAGGTCAGCTTCGGCACGGCGGCGCTCGCCGGCTCGGTGTAGGGCGACCAGTACGGCTCCCACGCGCCCGGGAGCGTCACGACACGCTCGCCCGCGCAGTCGCTGCCCGCGACGTGGATGCCGTCGCTCTCGGCCCAGGCCACGCGCGAGCCGTCCGGCGAGAAGCTCGGGCTGGCGGAGGAATAGGTGTCGGCCGCCTCGAGTGCGAGCGCGCAGCGCACGGTGGTGCCCTCGAACAGCCGTAGCTCCACGCGTGTCGGTATGCCGTCGGCGTCGGCGGCATCGTCGGTCACGACGGCCATCCGGGCCCCGTCGCGGGACGCGGCGGCGTCGAAGCCGGTCGCCCACGGGGCGTCGGTGTCGTCGAACAGTGGCGCGACCGGCCCGCCGACGGTGAGCACGTTGTAGGTCGGGCCCTCGGTGTCGAACGAGATGTCGCGGCTGAGCAGCAGCCGGTCGTTGCCGATCCACGACGGGGCGACGAGCCCGTCCTGGCCGGTGAGGGCGACGTCGGGCGCCGTGGCGCTCGTCACGACGGCCGTGACATCCCCCGCGATCGCCTGGTCGTAGGCGATGCGCGTGCCGTCGGGCGAGAGGCGCACGTGCGTCGGCGTCTCGGTCGGGGCGTCCTCGTCATCGTCGGTGGCCGCGGTCGGGATCGTGTTCAGCCGCGCCCCGCCAGGGGCGAAGCGGTGGATGACGCCCGTGCCGTCGGCGGCGGCGAACGTGCCGTCGTCGGCCGCGGACGGCCACTCGTAGCGGTCGTCGCTCGTGACCTGGCGCTGCCCCGTGCCGTCCGGGGACATGCGCCAGATGTCGCTTCCGCGGCGGAAGACGATCGAGTCCGCGTGGGCCGTGGCGGGCAGCGCGAACAGCACGACGA
Source organism: Solirubrobacter deserti (assembly GCF_027587175.1). Classification (GTDB taxonomy): domain Bacteria; phylum Actinomycetota; class Thermoleophilia; order Solirubrobacterales; family Solirubrobacteraceae; genus Solirubrobacter; species Solirubrobacter deserti. Next base: position 7,935 of record NZ_JAPCID010000076.1, on the reverse strand, counting down.
GGGCGAGGACGAGGCGGCGCATGGGGCGCCGCCGAAGCTAGCGGGTCCGGCTGGTGGCCGCACGTTCGATGATGTCCACAACGGTGTCGAGCGGGACGGCCGTGGCGTCGATCGTGAGGTGGTAGAGCGCCGGATCGCGCGGGTCGGCGTGGTAGAAGTGGCGCACGTAGGCCTCGCGGGCGCGGTCGGTCTCGTCCAGCCGCTTCTCCACCTCGGCGCGATCGCCGTCAGCGAGCCGCACGGCCTGCTCGAGCCGGCGGTCGCGCGGACCGTCGAGCCGCACGTGCAGCGGGCGCGGATCGTTGCGCAATACCAGTGCGGCCGCCCGGCCGAGGACGACCAGGTCGCCGCCCGCCGCGTGCTCGCGAATGACGTCCTCCGTCGTGCGCCGGTAGGCCTCCTCGTCGACCGCGTCGGGGGCCGTCTCGGCGCCGAACGCGAGGCCGATCGGAGCCAGCCGCATCGCCATCCGCGCCAGCGGACCGCCGATCGACTCGTCGCGAGCCATCGCCTCGTCGAGCGGCATCGCGAGCCGCTGCGCGATCTCCGACGGCAGCGCGCGGTCCAGGAACGGGACGCCGAGGCGTTCGGCGAGCCGCGGACCCACCAGCGCGCCGCCGGCGCCGTACGCGGCGGACACGGTCACGATCGTCATGCCCTGCTCCTACCCGTGACGGGGCGTGTTAGGGCTACCTAACAAATCCTGATAGCGTTGGTCGGAAATGGAAGGCTTCACTCGCCTCGCATGCGGCGGCTGCCCTCCGGTGGCCGACCTGTTGCTCGCTCTGGCGGCGGAGTTCCGCGACGTGGACACCGCTGCCGCCGACGCCCGCCTCGACGAGCTCGCGCTCCCCCTCTTCGGCCTCGCCGGCGGCGATCTGCGGACCGCCGCCGCTCGCTTGGCCTCGATGCTGGACACCGACCCGGGCTTCGACGCCGACCGCTCGAGCGTCGCGGGCCTGTGGCTGGACTCGGCGCTGGAGTCACGCGCCGGCCACCCCCTCGTGCTCGCCGCGATCGCCTGTGAGGTCGGCCGCCGCGCCGGCCTGGACGTCCACGTCCTGTCGGCGCCCACGGGCTGGTACGCCGGCCTCGGCGACGGCGACCGGCTGTGGCTCGTCGACGCCACGATGGACGGCTCGCAGGCCGATCCGTGGAGCCTGCGCCGCCACTGCGCGCACGAGCTGGCGTTCGCGGCGCTACTCGGCCTGTCCGAGCGCTACGAGCGCGTCGGGGACAGCTGGCGCGCCGGCCGGGCCGCGTTGCTGCGCAGCCGCCTGCCGTTGCGCTGAAATCCCGCGGGTGAACGCTGTCGATCGCGTCGTGGCGCACGCCGCCGTGCTCGGGGACCCCGCGGGCTGGGCCGTCGCCGGCGTGCAGGAGAACCTGGCGGTGGCCGTGATCGAAGCGGTCTGGGGCATCGGTGTGCGCGCCGGCGGCGTCGCCAACGTGATCGCGCGCTATGAGGCCCTGCGTGGCGAGCGGCCGCACACGCCGGCCGAGCTCGCCGCCTTCGTGGAGACGCTCGGCGGCCCCGAGGCCTTCGCCGACGCGGTGCGCAACCGCCAGCGCACCTCGACCCGCAACGGGATCCTGAAGGCCGAGGCCGTGTACCTGGAGGCGCGCATGCTCGGCGAGGAAGGGGTTGTCGACGCGTCTGGGCTGTCCGACGCCGTCCGCGCGCGCTGGATCACGGTTCCCGGTCAGAAGTCGGGCACCTCGTGGGACGCGCTCCTGATCGCCACCGGGCACGACACCGTGAAGGCCGACCGGATGCTGCGGCGCTTCGTGGCCGTCGCGACCGGGACCACCGAGGCGCGTGTGAGCGCGGCGCGCGCCCACACGCTGGTGGTCGATGCGGCGGCGCGGCTCGGCGTCAGCGCGCGGGCGCTCGACTACGCGATCTGGCGCCACGAGAGTCGCGCGGCCTGACGCGCCGGTTGGCGTTTCGCGCCGAACGCGGCATCATCGGCCGCCGATGTCTGTCGTCGCACGCCTTTTCGGCGCACTGCTGCTGTGCGCCCTCTTCGCCGCTCCCGCCCACGCCCAGCAGCCCTGGGGCGCCGCCTTCAAGGGCCAGTGCTGCTACCTGACGCTCGAGAGCGGCGAGGTCGCAGGCGGGCAGTACTTCGAGTTCGAGAACACGGGTGACCAGACCTGGGTGCAGGGCAACCTCAAGCTCGGGACCGCCGGGGCACACGACCGCGCGTCGGCGTTCTGGCATCCGACCTGGTCCGAGCGCATCCGGCCGGCCGCGCTGCCGGTCCAGGCGGTCGCGAAAGGCCAGCGGGCGCGCTTTGACTTCGTAGTCCAGGCGCCGACCGGCGTCGGCACCATCACGACGTTCCGCGAGCACTTCCAGCTCGTCGCCGAGCTGATCGCGTGGGTCCCCGGCAGCGAGGTGTACCTCGACTACACGGTGCTGCCGTCGCTGCCGCCGTCGGTCGGCCTCAAGACGGTGCCGCCGACCGTCAACCGCGGCGGCACGCTCGAGGTGACGGCGGACGCGACCGACAACCGCGCGGTGCACCGCGTCGAGTTCTCGCTCGCCGGCAAGACGTTCACCGTGTACACGCCGGAGAGGGACGGGCGCACGTACAAGCTCAGCGTCCCCGCCTCGGAGGTGCCCGCGGGCACGCACACGCTGATCGCGCGCGCCGTCGACCGCGTCGGCAACTTCGCCACGAGCGCCGCCACCGTGTCGGTCACGCTCGCGGACCGCGACGGCGACGGCGTGCTCGAGGACGCCGACTGCAACGACTTCAACCCCGCCGCCAGGCCCGGCGCCGTGGACCGGCCCGACAACGGCGTGGACGAGAACTGCGACGGCACCGACGCCCTTCCGCGCGTGGACGCGACGATCGCCAACGCCTGGGAGTGGTCGAGCCGGACGACCCGCAACACGAGCCTGAAGGTCCGTGGGGCACCCGCGGGCGCGCGGCTCGAGCTGCGCTGTGCCGGCCGCGGCTGCCCGTTCTCGGTCCGGCGCTTCACGTCCAAGGGTGGGACGCTCGACCTGCGCCGCCAGTACTTCCGGCGCGCCCGCTTCCGGGTCGGCGCGACGCTCGAGATCCGCATCCTCGTGCCCGGGCACGTCGCGAAGGTGGCGCGCTTCACCATGCGCCGGGGCAAGCGCCCGCTGACCGGCTACCTGTGCCTTCCGCCGGGCGCGACGAAGCCGACGAGGACATGCGCGTAACCTGCGGGGCGTGCGGCAGCTCAGCACCCTCGACGCACAGTTCCTGAACGTCGAATCGGCCCGGATCTACGGCCACGTCGCGTTCCTCGGCATCTACGACCCGAGCAGCGCGCCCGGCGGCGCGCTCGGCGGGCCGGAGATCAAGCGCCTGCTGGAGGCGCGGCTGCACCTGCTGCCGCCGCTGCGCTGGCGGCTCGTGCCCGTCCCGCTCGGCCTCGACCTGCCGTACTGGGCCGAGGACCCCGACTTCGACCTCGAGTTCCACATCCGGGAGATCGCGCTGCCCGCACCCGGCGACGACCGTCAGCTGGCGGAGACGGTGCAGCGCGTGTTCGGGCGCCCGCTGGACCGTGGCCGCCCGCTGTGGGAGATCTACGTCATCCACGGCCTCGAGGGCGGGCGCGTCGCGCTGCTGACCAAGATCCACCACTCGGTCGTGGACGGGCTGAGCGGCAACGAGATCATGGCGACGCTGCTCGACCCCGAGCCGGAGGGGCGGGCCGTCGAGCCGGCCCCGCCGGCCAAGGCGCCGGGCGCGCTGCCGCGGGACCGCGAGATGCTCGCGCGCGGCCTGCGCGGGCTGCCGCGCCAGCCGTTGCGCGCGCTGCGCTCGCTCCCGCGCGCCGTCCAGGGCTTCACCGACCTCCCGGGCGCGAACGCGCTGCCGGGCCTCCCGACGCTCTCGCACGTGTACTCGCGCGTGCGCCGGACGCTCGGCTCCGACGAGTCGACCGACATCCTCGAGGTGACGAAGGCCCGCCCGCCCAAGACGCCGTTCAACGGGCCGGTCTCCGCGCACCGGCGGTTCGCGTTCGGCTCGCTGTCGCTGGACGCCGTGCGCCAGATCCGGCGCGAGTTCGGCGTGACCGTCAACGACGTGGTCGTGACCCTGTGCGCGGGCGCGGTGCGCGAGTGGCTGATGGAGCGCGACGCGCTGCCCGCCGACCCGCTGGTGGCGATGATCCCGATGAGCGTGCGCCGCCGCGACGAGCGCGGCACCTGGGGCAACCGGATCTCGATGATGGTCGTGCCGATCCCGACCCACGAGGCCGACCCGGGCCAGCGCCTGCGCCGCACGCACGAGTACCTGCGCAGCGCCAAGGAACGCCACAGCGCACTGCCCGCCTCCCTGCTCACGGACGCGACCGCGTTCATCCCGCCCGCCGTCGCGTCCCTGGCCGCGCGCAACACGGTCGACATCCTCAGCCGCACGCGCCCGCCGCTGAACCTCGTGATCTCCAACGTGCCCGGCCCGCGCAGCTCGCTGTACTGCGCGGGCGCCGAGCTCGTCGCCAACTACCCGCTGAGCGTGATCGTCGACGGCGTCGGGCTCAACATCACCGTCGTCTCCTACAAGAACCGCGTGGACTTCGGCATCGTCGGCGACCGCGAGCAGATCGACGACGCGTGGAGCTTCCTGGAGGGCGCCGCGCACGCCCTCCGGGAGCTGGAGGAGCTCAGGCGCAGCGGCTGAGCTTCGCGCCGGCCGCCGAGCAGCGCGTGGTGCGCACCGGCAGCTTGCGCGAGCGGATCTTGAACTCCATCTGCTTGCGGTCACCGGCCGGGCTCGAGACCCGCACCAGCACGGTCGCGCGGCTGCGCAGCTTCGCCTTCTTGAACCAGCGGCTGCGGACGTCCAGCGACGTCCCGTTGAGCCGGTGGTACTTCTGGCGCTTGAACGGGCAGCCCTTGCCCTTGCAGGAGACGGTGACCACCGCGCCGGGCAGCGCGTCACGGACCTTCAGCGACGTGAACCGCGTGTAGGTGCGGAACACCTTGTAGCCGCTGGTGATGACGGGTGCGAACTTCGGCGGCGGCGTGATCACGACGGGCGCCGGCGTCGGAGTCGACGGCGTCGGGATGAGCCCGATCGCGCCGTCGTCCACGGACACGCCCGCGACGTTGACGAACGTCTGGCGCCGCTGACCGCCGATGATCTCCCACAGCGTGTTCGACGGCAGCCCCCGCAGCACCGTGCCGTCCTTGGGCACCTGCAGCAGGCGCCCGAGGCCCGCGCTGCTGATCGTGCCCGGATCGACCGCGACGGCGCCCGGGCAGTTGCTCAACACGGAGCAGTTGGTGAGCTTGACGGCGGCGCCGCCCGCCACCCGATAGAGCGTGCCGACGGCGTTCAGGAACGTGTTGTCGGCCGGCTGCGGGCGCATGTGCGGCAGCGCGGCCGTGGCCGTGCCCTGTTGCACGAGCGTGCGCGAGTCGATGACGTACTTGGCCCCGGACGCGGGCGCCGCGACCGGCAGCGGCGCGCCGCCGGCGAAGCGGAAGTTCTGGTTGTCGTCGCCGTTGAAGACCACGGCGCCGTCGGCCGGGTACTGACGCATGCGCGGCGTCGCGGGCGTGTTCGTGCCCAGCGCGCTCATCGTCCGGCTGTCGATGATGTTCACGGTCGCCGGGCAGCCCGCGCCCATGTCGCAGCGCACGAACAGCGGCGCGCCGCCGACGAAGCGGTAGTGCCCGCCGTCGTTGACGTTGCGGACGACGGTGCCGTCGGCCGGCATCGCGCGGATGTGCGCGGTGTCGGCCAGCGAATTCAGTACGGTGCGGCCGGAGCAGGTGGGCGCGTAGCTGCAGCTGGAGATCCACAGCGGGGCGCCGCCGGCGAACCGGTAGGTCCCGCCGTCGGCCAGGTTGTGGATGATCGCCCCGTCCCTGGGATACGTGGTGTAGCCCGCCAGGCTCGGAACGTCCTTGCGCCCCTCACAGTCCTTGAACGGCGCGCAGTCCGTGATGCGGATGGCGGCACCGCCGACCACGCGGTAGGTCCAGTTGTTGTTGGCGGCGGAGCGGATGAGCGAGCCGTCGGGCTCGACGGCGTGGGCGGCTTGAGTCGGCAGCGCCGCTCCGAACAGGGCGGCGAGTAGCAACAGGCGGGCGATCACGGGCACTCAAACAACCGGAGCATCTTGGAGTAGCGCCCATACCCGCGCGGGAGTCATCGGCAACACGCCGAGCCGGATGCCGGTGGCGGCCGCGATGGCGTTCGCGATCGCCGCGGGGACGCCGCACACGGGCGGCTCCCCCACACCCTTGGCGCCGAACGGCCCGTCGGGCGCCGGCACCTCGACGAGCAGCGTCTCGATCGGCGGCACCTGGTCGGTGCTCGGCAGCGCGTATTCGGCGAACGTCCCGCCCTGCAGCTGGCCGTCCTCGGTGTGCCCGAGCTCCTCCAGCAGCGCCCACCCGATGCCCTGCACCGCCCCGCCGTGCATCTGTCCCTCGACGAGCGCGGGGTTGAGCGCCTTGCCGACGTCCTGCGCGATCACGTGGGCGAGCAACCGCACCTCGCCCGTCTCGCGGTCGACCTTGACGTGGCTCAGGTGCGCGGCGGCGCCGGGCGCGCGGCTGACCTGCGCGGAAGAGCCGTAGCCCTCGATCGGGCGGTGCGGGCTGCCGAACGTGTACGTCTTGGCCGCCAGGTCGGCGACGGCGATCGCCTTCGCGGGCGTGCCGATCGGGCGCACCTCGCCGTCCACCAGCTCGAGGTCCTCGGGCGCGATCTCGAGCTCGCTCGCCGCCACGTCCAAGAGGCGTTGGCGCGCCTCCTCGGCCGCGCGCTCCACCGCGCGCCCGTACGTGTAGGTGACCTTCGAGCCGCCCGCCACGCCGCCGTACGGCGCCGAGGCCGTGTCACCGGTGGTCACGCGCACGCTCTCCTCGGGCAGCCCGAACGCGCCGGCCGCGATCGCGATGAAGGCGTTCTCGATGCCGCTCATGTCCGCCGCGGCGGTGACGATCGTCAGCCGGCCGTCGGAGTCGAGCTTGCAGATCGCGGCCGCGGGCTCCAGGCCGCCGGGCCAGAAGCCGAGCGCGACGCCGACGCCTTCGTCGGGCGGGAGCTCGTGGCGGCGCGCGTACAGCGGGTGCTGCTGGACGGCCTCCAGGGTCTCACGCGCGCCGAAGACCTTGATCTCCTGACCGTCGAGGCCCTTGTCGCCCGCGTGGAGCACGTTCTGGAGCCGGAACTCAACCGGGTCCCGGTTCAGCTTCTGCGCCAGCTCGTCCATCAGCGTCTCGACCGCGAACGCGGCGGGGGGCGCGCCCGGCGCGCGGTAGGCGCCCGGGCTGACGCGGTTGGTGGTGACGCCGAGCGCGGTCAGGTCGTGCGCGGGCCAGCGGTACGGGCCGGCGGCGAGCATCGTGCTGATGCTCTCCACGCCCATGTCGCCGAGCCCGCCGCGGTCGCCGATCACGCGGCCGCGGATGGCCGTCAGCGCGCCGTCTTGGGTCGCGCCCAGCTCGAGCTCGATCAGCTGGCCCGGCGCCGGGTTGGCGGCGGCGAACTCCTCGCGCCGGCTGAACACGAGCCGCACCGGGCGCCGGAGCTCGAGCGCCGCGGCCGCCGCCAGCGGCTCGGCGATCATCAGCTTGCCGCCGAACGCCCCGCCGATCGGCGCCGCCTGCACGCGCACCTTCTCCAGCGGCAGCCCGAACGTGTTCGCGAGACCTTGGCGCGCCATGAACGCGCCCTGCGTGCTGGCGTGCACGACGAGCGTCCCGTCGGGCTCGACCCACGCGAGCGTCGACTGCGGCTCGATGTAGGCCTGGTGCACCCAGCTCGTCCGGAAGCGGCCGCGGACCACGTGATCGGCCGCGGCGAGGCCGGCCGCGGCGTCGCCGCGCTGGAGGCGCTGCTCGACCGCGAGGTTGGGCGACTTGCCGCCGCCCGTCGCGCCGCCGCCCGCCGCGCCGCGCTCGTTGCCGCCCGCCGCGCCGCGCTC
>NZ_JAPCID010000075.1 GCF_027587175.1 Solirubrobacter deserti | reverse complement strand
GCCCGTCTGGCCGCCCGCGCCTGCGCCCGTGCCGTCCGGCGCGACCGTCGCGCCCTCTCGGCACGTGCTCGTCGCGGCGGCGTCCGTGGGCGGCGACTCGGGTTCCGAGCCCAAGGAATCGCCGTGGCCGAAGCGGCGACGGGTCGTGCTCGGGGTGACGTTGCCGGTGGTGCTCGTGTCCGGGCTCGCGGCGGCGGTGCTCGCTGCGACCGGCGTGTTCTCCGGCGAGGACGCGCGGCCCACCGCGGCGGCGACGCCCACCGCCACGGCCACGGCCACACCGACCGCCACGGCGACCCCGACTCCGACCGCGACCGCCACGGCGACGGCGCCCGCCGCCGTCGAGACGATCGAGGTGGGGCAGGGGCCCGACGGCGTCGCCGTCTCGGGCGGGAAGGTCTTCGTGGCCAACCACGGGGACGGGACGCTGACAACCATCGACCCCGACACGAACGAGACCAGCGAGCCGATCGAGGCCGGGACGCGGCCCGATCACGTCGTCGCCGGCAAGGGCGTCGTGTGGGTCGGGGCGGCCGGGGACGACACGGTCGCGCGCTTCGAGAACGGGCAGCGCACCGCGAGCGTCGCGGTCGGGGACCGTCCCGAGGCGATCGCGCTCGGCAAGCAGCTGCTGTGGGTCGCGAACCGCAACGACGGCACGGTGAACCGGATCGACCGGGCGAGCCCGGCCGTGGTCGGCTCGCCGATCGGGGTGGGCAACGAGCCGGCGGGCATCTTCGTGGGCCGGCGCTTCGTGTGGGTGACGAACTCGGAGGACGACACCGTGAACCGCATCGACCCGGCGACCGCGCAGCTCGTCGGCGACCCCATCGCGACCGGCCAAGGCCCGCGCGGCGTGATCGAGACGCCCAACGCGACCTGGATCGCGAACGCGGAAGACGGCACGGTCACGCGCCTGGACCGCCGCAGCGGCGAGGTCCTCGACACGATCACCGTGGGCCAGGACCCGCGCCAGCTGACCCACGGGTTCGACTCCGTGTGGGTCACCAACACGGGCGACAACACGGTCACCCGGCTGGACGAGCAGACCGGAAAAGTGATCGGCGCACCCATCGCCGTGGGCGAGAACCCGCTCGGCATCGCGGCCGGCGCCGGCGCCGTCTGGGTCGCCAACAACGACTCGCACACCGTCACCCGCATCCGCCCGTAGAGTTGGCCCGTTATGGACACGACAGGCTTCTTCGACTATCCGACGGAGCCGACGGCTCCCGCGGAGCACGGGCTGCCGGGCTTCCTGAGCGATCGGGGAGACGAGGACTGGGCGATGGTGCTCGACCACACCGAGACGCGCCTGTTCGTCCCGGGCGAGATCGTCCTCAAGCAGGGGGAGCGGGACCGTGCGCTGTACCTGCTCGTGATGGGCTGGGTCAAAGCGCCCAGCGGCGTGGTGCACCCGATCACGACGCTCGGCGAGGCGGCCTTCCTCGACGGCGCCCCGCGCGCCGTGTCCATAGAAGCGATGAGCGAGGGTGAGATGCTGCGGCTGAGCTTCGACGGCTTCGAGGCGCTCGCGGCGCGCAACCCCGCGCTCGGGCGGGACATCCTGCTCGACGTGGGCCGGATCCTGTCCGCGCGCCTGCACGCCCTCGGCGACCAGACGGCGGGGTGGACCGGATGAGCGCCCGCGCCATCACCTTCCCGAACTACACGCAGATCCCGAGCCGGATCCCCGTCCGCGTCTGGCACGCGATGCGGGCCGGATCGATCGTCGGCGCGCTGGCCATCGCCGCGCTGCTGCTGGTCGCGCCTGACGCGGGCCTGTTCGTGATGTGGAAGGTCGTCATCCCGCTGCTGCCGCTGCTGTTCCTGACCGTCCCCGGCCTGTGGCGCAACCTGTGCCCGCTCGCCGCCTCCAACCAGACGCCGCGCGCGCTCAAGCTGACCAAGGCGCTCACGGCCCCGAACTGGCTCAAGGAGTACGGCTACGTCATCGCGTTCGGCCTCTTCATCGCGTTCGTGGTGCTGCGCAAGCTCGGCCTCGACGACAGCGGCCCGTACAGCGCGCTGCTCCTGCTCGGCGCGATGGCGGCGGCCTTCACGGGCGGCATGTTCCTGAAGGGCAAGAGCGGCTGGTGCAGCACGATCTGCCCGCTGCTCCCGGTCCAGCGCATCTACGGCCAGACGCCGCTGATGCTGGTCGCCAACGCGCACTGCCAGCCGTGCGTCGGCTGCGTCAAGAACTGCTACGACTTCAACCCGCGCGCCGCCTACCTCGCCGACCTGCACGACAGCGACAACTACTGGGCCGGCTACCGCAAGTACTTCGTGGGCGCGTTCCCGGGCCTCGTGCTCGGCTTCTTCGCCGTCCCCGTCGAGCAGATGGCGCTCACGACCGCCGTCAGCCTCGCGCTGTTCGCCACGCTGACCACCTTCTACAAGACGAGCGCGCACACGATCACGACGCTGTTCGGCGCGATCGCGTTCAGCATCTTCTACTGGTACGCCGCCGAGATCGTCGGCCTGGAGCCGCTCACCTGGGCGCTGCGCGCCGCGGCCATCGCGCTCGCCGCCACGTGGTTCGTCCGCACGCTGCGCAAGGAGAAGCCGTTCCTGGAGAAGGCCGGCGCCGCCCCCGCGGCCGCCGCCGCGCCGTCGGCCGCGCCCGCCGGGCTCACCCGCGCCTCCGGCCTGCGGGCGATCGGCCCGCAGGTGACGTTCGTCCCCGACAACAAGCGCGTCGCGCCCAAGCCGGGCCAGTCCCTGCTCGAGATCGCCGAGGCCAACAACCTCCCGATCGAGGCCGGCTGCCGCATGGGCATCTGCGGCGCGGACCCCGTCGCGATCAAGGACGGCATGAGCTGCACCTCGCCGATCGGCGACGACGAGAAGGCCACCCTCGAGCGCCTCGGGTACGCCGAGAACACGCGGATGGCGTGCTGCGTGCGCGTGACCGGCCCGGTGACCGTCCAGCTCACGCCGGACAAGGCGAGCGCGCCGCGCATCTCCCAGATCCAGGACTTCAGCTACGACAAGTCGATCGAGCGCGTCGTCGTGATCGGCAACGGCATCGCCGGCGTCACCGCCGCCGACCACCTGCGCCGGCGTCACCCCGCCACCAACATCGACCTGATCGCGGAGGAGCCGCACCACCTCTACAACCGCATGGGCATCAGCCGCCTCGTCTACGGGCGCTCGGCGATGCAAGGGCTCTACCTGAACCCGGACAAGTGGTACGACGAGCGCGCGATCACCACGTGGCTGAACACGCGCGCGCTGTGGATCGACCGCGCCAACCGGGAGGTCGCGCTCGGCACGGGGGAGAAGCTCCCGTACGACCGCCTGATCCTCGCGACCGGCTCCCGCAGCCTCGTCCCGAAGATCGACGGCTTCGGCGCCCCCGGGACCGGCGTCCTGCGCACGGCAGCGGACGCCATGGCGCTGCGCGCGTACGCGCAGCGGGTGAGCTCCACCCGCGGCGTGATCGCGGGCGGCGGCCTGCTGGGCCTGGAGGCGGCCTACGCGCTGCACAAGCTCGGCCTGAAGACCACCGTGCTCGAACGCGGCCCGGGCCTGCTCCGGCGCCAGCTCGACGACCGCGGCGGCGAGCTCCTGAAGGCCTACCTGGAAGGGCTCGGCCTCGAGATCGTGCTCAACGCGGAGGTCCAGTCGGTCGACGCGAACGGCCGCCTGCGCGCCCTCGACCTCAAGGATGGCCGGCGCCTGCCCGCGCACATCCTGCTCGTGGCGGCGGGCATCCAGCCCAACGTCGAGCTCGCGCGCGACGCGCGGCTCGCCATCAACCGCGGCGTGCTCGTCGACGACCGCATGCGTACGGGCGACCCGGCCATCCTCGCCGCGGGCGACATCGCCGAGTTCGGCGGCCAGACGCCGGGCCTGTGGCCGACCGCGGTCGCCCAGGCCGAGATCGCGGCCGAGAACGCCGTCGGCGGCGACAAGCCGTACGTGCCGGCGCCGCCCGTGACGATGCTCAAGGTCGTCGGCGTGGAGCTCGCCAGCATCGGGCGCATCCACGAGCAGCCCGAGGACGAGGCGATCGTGCACGAGGCCCACGGCGGCTACCGCAAGCTCGTGATCTCCGGCGACCGCATCGTCGGCGCCATCCTGCTCGGCCCGGGCAACGACGTCGCCGCCGTGCGGACCGCGATCACCAAGGGCTACGACGTCTCCGGCCAGCTCGGCGCGCTGCGCCAGGGCCGCCTCGACGGGCTCGCCCAGGGCGCGCTCGTCCCCGCCGCGGTCGCGTAGCGGAATAGCGGCTGCGTGCCCGGCGTCCTACCGGGCATGCAGCCGAAACTCCTCCTCCCGTTCGCGGCCGCCGCCTTCGTCCTCGCGGTTCCCGCGGCGGCCAATGCGGCGGTCACGAGCCAGATCAACGGCACCACCGTCACGTTCACGGGCGACGGCGCCGACGACAACGTCACGCTCGGCGTCAACGACCAGGACCAGCTCACCCACAACCTCGGGGGCACCAACACCGACTTCGACCTCGGCCCGGGCGTCGCGGCGCCGCTCCCCAGCGACGGCTCGATCAAGATCGTCCTGAACCTGGGGGCCGGCAACGACACGACGAACCTGTCGGCCGCCGACCTCGAGGACAGCACGATCAACGGCGAGGACGGCGACGACATCATCGTCGGCGGCAACAACCGCGACACGATCGACGGTGGCACCGGCAACGACCGCATCACGGGCTTCCGCAACCTCAACGCCGAGCCGGCCGAGCCGATCAGCGGCGGCGACGGCAACGACGTGATGATCTGGAACAACGGCGACGGCAACGACCTCAACGACGGCGGCAACGGCGTCGACGAGACGCTGATCACGGCGGGCACGGCCGCCGACAACATGAACGTCAACGCCGCCGGCGCCCGCACGGTCTTCAATCGCGTCAACGCCGCGTTCACCGTCGACATGGGCACGGTCGAGAAGCTCAACATCACCTCGTTCAGCGGCAACGACGTGCTCGCGACGGGCGCGGGCGTGGCGATGAACATGGTCATCGACGCCGGCTCCGGCGACGACACGATCACCACCGGCGACGGCAACGACCTCGTCAACGGCAACGACGGCAACGACACGCTCAACGGGTCAGGCGGCGGCGACCGCCTCGTCGGCGACCGCGGCGCGGACACGATGAACGGCGGCGAGGCCGACGACACGCTCGTGTGGAACAACGGCGACGGCTCGGACGTGATGAACGGCGACGGCGGCTTCGACCGCATCGAGAACAACCTCGGCGGGGGCACCGACGTCTCCACCCTCAAGCCCGAGAACGGCCGCATCCGCTACGACCGCACCAACGTCGGCCAGTTCAGCCTCAGCGTCGCGACGTCTGAGATCTTCGAGCTCAACTCGCTCGCCGGTGACGACGTGCTCACCACCTCGCCGGGCGTCGGCATCCCGGTGGTCGCCGACGGCGGCGCGGGCAACGACGCGTTCAACGTCCGCGACGGCGCGGCCGGCCACTTCTTCGGCGGCTCGGGCGCCGACACGGCCACGATCGACGCCAACGACACCACGGTGGACGTCGAGACCGTCGACGCGCCGCCCGCCGGGCAGCCGAACCCGCCCGCCGGCCCGGGCCACGGCACGATCGGCAAGACCGCCAAGTACAAGAAGGGCAAGGCCGCGATCAAGGTCAGCTGCCCCGCCGGCACGTCCGGCTGCCAGGGCTACGTGACGCTGCTCTACAAGGGCCGCGAGATCGGCCGCCAGGCGTACACCGTCGGCGCCGGCCAGGCCAAGACCTACAACGTCAAGGTCTCCCGCTACAAGCCGAGCAAGCGCAAGCCGCTGACCGTCAAGTATCGCGTCTCCAGCCGCGCCGCCGCGGACAAGGAAGGCAAGCTCAAGCTGGTGCTTTGATGTAGGGAATGGACCGCCGCGGACTGGCCACACTCGCGTCTGGCCACGCCGCGGCGGACCTGTGCCAGGGGTCGATTCCCGCGCTGATCCCGTTCCTGGTCCATCAGCGCGGCTACTCCTTCGGCGCCGCGGGAGCGCTGCTGCTGGTGGTGACGATCGGCTCCTCGATCATCCAGCCGCTGTTCGGCGCCCTGTCGGACCGGCTGCAGCTCGCGTGGCTGATGCCGGCCGGCGTCGCGCTGGCGGCGGTCGGGATCGCGGGCGCCGGCGTGTTCGACAGCTTCGCGCTCACCTGCATCGTGGTCGGGCTCGGCGGCCTCGGCGTCGCCGCCTTCCACCCCGAGGGCGCGCGCTACGCCAACTACGCCTCGGGCGACCGGCGCGGCACGGGGATGAGCCTGTTCAGCGTCGGCGGGAACGCCGGCTTCGCGCTCGCCCCGGTGCTCATCACGCCCGCCGTGCTCGCCGTCGGTCTGAACGGCACCCTGATCGTCGCGATCCTCCCGGCCATCGCCGCCGTCGTCCTGGCCATCGAGCTGCCGAAGCTCAAGCGCCGCAGCGCGGCCGCCGCGAGCGCGGTCGCGAAGGGCCAGAGCGACCGCTCCGGCGACCGGTGGGGTGCGTTCAGCACGCTCGCCGGCGTCGTCTCCATCCGGTCGGGCATCTACTTCGGCCTGCAGTCGTTCGCGCCGCTGTGGCTGATCCACACCTACGGCGCCAGCGAGGCGACCGGGAACGCCGCGCTGGCCGCGATGCTGTTCGCGGGCGCGCTCGGCACGCTCATCGGCGGCCAGCTCGTGGACCGGATCGGCCGCCGCAAGGTGCTCGTTGGGTCGATCGTCGCGCAGGTCCCGCTGCTGCTCGCGTTCATGCTCTCGCCCAGCGGCATCCTCGCCGGAATCGTCCTGGCCGGAATCGGCTTCGTGACCGTGATGTCGTTCAGCGTGAGCGTCGTGATGGGGCAGGAGTACCTGCCGAGCCGGCTCGGGATCGCGTCCGGCGTCACGCTCGGCTTCTCGATCGGCGTCGGCGGCGTGTTCGCGGCGCTGTTCGGCATCGTGGCGGACAGCGCGGGCCTCGAGACGGTGATGTGGATCGTGGCCGCGCTCCCGCTCGCCGGGCTGGCGCTCGCGCTCACCCTGCCCCTGACGGCGCAGGAGGAGCGGATCAGCCGCCCAACACGCGCTGCGACAGCCAGAACAGGCCGATAGCCGCGGCGGCGGAGCCGGCCGTGGCGTTGGCGAGCTTGGACCACTCGTAGCGGCGCGTCCACAGCAGCAGCGGGAACACGACGCCGATGATCAGCGCCTGGCCGAGCTCGATGCCGATGTTGAACCCGATCAGCGCGCTCACGATCGGCGTGCCGCCGGGGAACGTCACCGCTCCCGCGAAGCCGAGCCCGTGCAGGAGGCCGAAGCCGAACACGATCCACAGCTGCTTGTCGCTCTGGTAGCCGAGCACCTGCGCGGCGGCGACATAGACGATCGAAGCGGCGATCAGCGGCTCGACGATCTCGCCCGGGATCTCGACCACGCCCAGTAGCGCGAGCGCCAGCGTCACGCTGTGCGCCACGGTGAAGGCGGCGGAGAGCTTGAAGACGTCCTTGAAGCCGCGCGCGCCGAGCAGCAGGACGATCAGGAAGACGACGTGGTCCCAGCCGAGCACGATGTGCTCGACGCCCTTCTCGATGAAGTGGGCGAAGCCGGGCGGGTCGTCCGCGCGCAGCACCATGTTGTCCGGGTCGAACAGGAACGTGCCCTCCTGTCCGCCGAGCTCGAAGCGCGCCAGGTTCTCGTTGGGCACGGCGTAGCGGACCGAGAACGGCCCGGACTCCGAAGCGCACTGGTACTGGAGCACGAGCCGCAGGTAGGCCTCGCCGCTGCGTCGCTGCGGCGTCCAGCCCTTGAGCGCGCCCGCGCAGGCCTCACCGTCGCTGGACACCCGCACCCGCGGCAGCAGGTACGCGGAGATCGCGCGCTTGTCCCGCCCGTCGGCGAGCGTGTACAGCGCCTCCTCCTCGAGCCCGAGGACGTAGTCGACGGTCTGGCCGTCCTGGACGATCTCCTGGTAGCCCTGCGTCGTGAAGTGCGCCTGGGCGCCGGCGACGGGGACCAGCAGGATGAGGAGGACGAGCAGGAGGGCGCGCTTCATGACCCTGCGCAGTTGAGCACCCGCGCACGAAGACGCCTGTTACCGAACTGATAAGGCGGAGTCCGCTTTCACACGATGCTCACGAATTCGGGTTTGATCGTGGCTGAGGTGGGGAACCGACATGCTCCGCCTTCACGCCGTGCTCATGACCGCCGCTGTCCTCGCCATCGCGGGCTGCGGCGCCCAGAACTCCTCCTCCGACTCCGGCTCGCCGCGGGCCGCCGCGGGTGGCGAGGGCGGCACGGTGCGCGTCGCCGTCGGCCAGCGCGCCGGCAACCTGGACCCGCACGACTACGCGGGCCTCTTCCAGGTCCAGGACCTGCTGTTCGAGGGCCTCGTCAAGTACGACCGGGGCGGCGAGATCGCGCCGAGCCTCGCCGAGTCCTGGGAAGTCAGCGAGGACGGTCTGACGTACACGTTCAAGCTGCGCGAGGGCGTGAAGTTCACCGACGGCACGCCCGTCGACGCCGAGGCGGTGGAGTGGAACTTCAAGCGCTGGGCGGGCAAGGAGGACACGGAGTGGCTCGGCCTCTCGCGCGTGTTCAAGGCGATGAAGGTCGTCGACCCGATGACGTTCGAGCTGACGCTCGAGCAGGCTTACCCGCCCGCGCTGCAGGAGCTCGCCTACATCCGCCCGGTGCGGCTGTTGAGCCCGCAGTCGGTCGACGCGGAGGGCCTGTACACCAAGCCGGTCGGGACCGGGGCGTGGGTGCTCGAGAAGTCCGACCGCAACGGCGCGTCCTTCAACCGCAACGAGGACTACTGGGGCACCAAGCCCAAGCCCGCCCGCCTCGAGCTTGACGTCATCCCGGACGCGCAGACGCGCCTGAGCGCCCTGCGCGCCGGTGACGTCGACATCATCGGTGGCGAGTTCACGGCGCCGCTGACGCCGCGCAACGCGCTCGCGCTCAAGAACGCCGCCAACGTCAAGCTGGTCAACGAGACCGGCACCGGCACGCTCGTGCTCGCGTTCAACGAGGCCAAGGCGCCGTTCAACGACCAGCGCCTGCGCACGGCGGTCAACAAGGTGATCGACCGCAAGGCGATCGCCAAGGCGCTGTACTTCGGCTTCGGTGAGCCCGCCGGCAACCTGTTCCCGGAGTCGGTCCCGTTCTCCGGCGCTCGCCAGGAGATCCCCGCGGTCGACAAGGCCGCCGCCGCGCAGCTGGTCAAGGCGGCCGGCTACGGCCCGGGCAAGCCGCTGAAGGTCACGCTGCTGAGCTCGGAGGACGCGATCCCGGGCGGCCGTGCGATGGCCGAGGTCATCCAGAGCGCGGTCAAGGAGATCGGCATCCAGGTCGAGGTCCGGCTCGTCGACCACGCCACGCGCCACAAGGAGATCGCCAAGCGCGCGTACGACCTTGCCTTCTACGCGACCTACGCGGCGCCGTACGACCCGTACGGCAGCTTCGGCGCCGTGTTCGACAGCCGCACCGAGATCGGCGTCGACGGCAAGATCTTCATGGACGCCAAGCACCTGGATCCGATGATCGACGACGCGCTCGCCGCCACCGGCGACGAGATCGAGCCGGCGTTCGAGCAGATCTACACCTGGCTGCGCGAGCGGGACGCGTTCGTGCCGCTCGTCTACACGCAGCGCATCTGGGCGCACAGCGACAAGGTGCAGGGCCTCGAGCTCCCCGCCACCGAGTACGAGCTGCCGCTGCACACGCTCTCCGTCCTCGAGTAGCGCGATGGTCCGCTTCATCCTGCGCCGCGTCGCCACCGCGATCCTCGTGCTCGCGGTGGCGTCGGTCGCGGTCTTCACGCTCGTGACGCTCGCGCCGGGCGACCCGGCGCAGATCGTCGCCGAGCGCCGCTCGTTCGGCGCCGACCGCGAGATGGTCGAGCGCGTCCGGGCCGAGCTCGGGTTGGACCGCCCGCTGCCGGTCCGCTACCTGGACTGGCTCGGGGACGTCGTCCGCGGCGACCTCGGCACGTCACTGCGCACCAACGGCGAGATCTGGGCCGAGCTGCGCGAGCGCACGCCCACGACCGTCCTGCTCGTGGTGGGCGCGACGCTGTTCGCGCTGATCGCCGGCGTGGGCATCGGCATCCTCGGGGCGCTGTTCCCCAGCGGGCTCGGGGACCGCCTGTCGCGCTTGACGGCGCTGGCGGCCGTGAGCATCCCGAGCTTCTACCTCGGCGCGCTGCTCGTGCTGCTGTTCGCCGTCACGCTGCAGTGGCTGCCGTCCGAAGGGGTCAGCGGGCCGGCGTCCTGGCTGTTGCCGTGCCTCACGCTCGGCCTGGCGTCCGGCGCCGTGCTCTCACGGGTGGTCCGGGTCGGCCTGGCCGAGGCGCTCTCCTCGCGTTACGTGACCACCGCCCTGAGCCGCGGCCGCGGCCGCACGGGAATCGTGCTGCGTGACGCGCTGCCGAACGTCGCCGTCCCGACGCTCACCGCGCTCGCGACCCAGATCGGCGTGATCATCACCGGCGCGATCGTGATCGAGGCCGTGTTCTCGTGGCAGGGCGCCGCGATCTACTTCCTCGAGGCCGTCAAGTTCCGTGACTTCCCGGTGCTGCAGGCGTGGCTGCTGCTGTTCGCCGCGCTGTTCGTGACCATCAACACCGCCGTGGACATCGCCGCGCGGGCGATCGACCCGCGCATGCGGCGCGCGGTCGCGGAGGGCATGACGTGAAGGGCGTCGCGATCGTCGTCGGGCTGTTCGCGCTGCTCGCCCTGCTCGGCCCGGAGCTCGCGCCGTACGCGCCGGACGACGACGACCTCGAGCACATCCTCGAGGGCCCGAGCGCCGCACACCTGCTCGGCACGGACGAGATCGGGCGCGACCAGCTCTCACGCATGCTGCACGCGGCGCGCACCTCGCTCAGCACGGTCGCGCTCGTGCTCGCCGGGGCGCTGTCGTTCGGCGTGCTCGTGGGCTCGATCGCGGCGCTACGGGGCGGGATCGTCGACGAGGTCCTGATGCGGATCACCGACGTTGCGCTCGCCGTTCCGAACCTCGTGATCGCGCTCGCGATCCTGGGCTTCATGGGCGCGGGCACGACGAACATGGTGTTCGCGCTGATGCTCGCCGCCTGGCCGGCCTACGCCCGCTTGAGCCGGACGCTGATCGTGCAGATCAAGCGCCGGCCGTACATCGAGGCGGTGCAGCTGATGGGCGCCCGCCGCACGTGGATCCTGCGCCGGCACCTCGTGCCCGCCGTGCTCGGGCCCGTGCTCGTCTACGCCACCGCCGACGCCGGCTTCATCGTCGTCTCGGTCGCCACGCTGTCGTTCCTCGGCCTCGGCGTCCAGCCGCCCACGCCGGAGTGGGGCCAGATGCTCGTCTCCAATCTGCAGTTCATGGAGACGCGGCCCGAGCTGGTGGTCTTCCCCGGCCTGGCGCTGACGCTGCTGGTCATCGGATTCAACTTCGCGGGGGAGCGGGTCGCGCTCGACCGCGTCCCGCGACCGCTGTCGAAACGGGCGCTCGCTCGCCGGCGCAAGGAGGCCCTGGCATGACGCTCGTCGCCGAGCACCTGACGGTCCGCCTGTATCCCGCGAAGGGCGTCGTGCACGCCGTCGACGACGTCTCCTGGAGGCTGCACGCGGGCAAGACGCTCGCGATCGTGGGGGAGAGCGGGTCGGGTAAGACCGTCGGCACGCTGGCACCGCTCGGGCTGCTCCCGCCCGGCGTGAGTGCCGACGTGGAAGGCTCGCTGACGCTCGACGGGGCCCCACCCGTGCTCGGGCGCGAGGTCGGCGTCGTCTTCCAGGACCCGCCGAGCGCGCTGAACCCGCTGCGCCGCGTCGGTTCGCAGGTCGCGGACGCCACGGGCCTGCGCCGCCGCGCCGCGCGCGAGCGCGCGATCGAGCTGCTCGAGCTGGTCGGCCTGCCCGATCCGGTGCGCGCCGCCGACGCCTACCCGCACGAGCTGAGCGGCGGCATGCTCCAGCGCGCGATGATCGCCGGCGCGCTGGCGGGCGAGCCGCGCGTGCTGATCGCCGACGAGCCGACGACCGCGCTGGACCCGTCGATGCAGGACCAGGTGCTCGACGTGCTGGCCGAGCTGCAGGCGCGGCTCGCCCTCGCGCTGCTGCTGATCACGCACGACATCGGCGTCGTCAAGCGGATGGCCGACGACATCGCGGTGATGTACGCGGGCCGGATCGTCGAGTACGGGCCCGCGGCCAGGCTAGTGCACGCGCCCGAGCATCCCTACACGCAGGGGCTGCTGGCCGCGATCCCGGCGGCGGACGCCGCGCCGGGCACCCGCTTCGTCGGCCTGGAGGGCGCGCCGCCCGAGCTCACGCAGCGCATCCGCGGCTGCGCGTTCGCCCCGCGCTGCCCGCTGGCGATCGGCGCCTGCCGCACCGACCGCCCGCAGCTGGTCGACGGCGTGTCCTGCCACGTCCGGACGGGGGTCGCGGCGTGAACGGTCGTTTGGTGGTGGACGACGTCCACGTGCGCTTCGGCGACGTGGTCGCGGTCGACGGCGTCTCGCTCGACCTCGCGCCCGGCGAGATCCTCGGGCTGGTGGGCGACTCGGGCTGCGGCAAGACGACGCTTGCGCGCGTGATCGTCGGGCTCGAGCAGCCGCAGGCCGGGCGCGTGTTCCTCGACGGTGAGGACCTCACGGCGCTGCGCGGCGCGCGCCGGCGCGAGGTCCGGCGGCGCGTCCAGCTCGTCTTCCAGGACCCGGAGTCCAGCCTGAGCCCGCGGCTCACGATCGGCCAGACGCTCGAGGAGCCGCTGCTGGTCGCGGGGATGCGGTCGCGGCGCGAGCGGGTCAAGCGCGTGACCGAACTGCTGGAGCTGGTGGGGCTGCCGGCGACGCTCGCCGGGCGGCGCCCGCGCGCGCTCTCGGGCGGCCAGCGCCAGCGCATCGGGATCGCCCGCGCGCTGGCCTCCAAGCCCGACGTGCTCGTGTGCGACGAGCCCGTCTCCTCGCTGGACGCGTCAGTGCGCGCGCAAGTGATGAACGTGCTGCTGGACCTGCGCGACGAGCTCGACGTTAGCGTGCTGTTGATCGCGCACGACCACGACCTGGTCAGGCAGGCATCCGACCGCGTGCTCGCGATGGCCGCCGGACGGCTTGGCTCGCCAGCGCAAGCGCTCCAGCGACGCTGACGACCACGGCGGTACCGAGCACGACCCCGACGGCGAAGCCGGGCAGGGCGACCGTGTCCGGCACCGCGACGGCGAGCGCCAGCCCGTGCATCAACGCGAGGCCGAAGACGACCGCGAGCTGTCGGCTGCCGCCGATGCCCAGGACGGGCAGCGCCGCGACGCCGACGATCGACGCCACCGTCAGCCCCTCGAGCACCCGCTCGGACACGTTCACGACGTCGAAGACGCCGAGGAAGAGCCCGAGCACGCTCGCCCCGGTGAAGGCCGCGGCGAACTCGCCGAACTGGCGGCGGCTGCGCGCGCCGAGCAGCAGGATCGCGAGGAACAGGGCGTGCTCCCACCCGACCGCGATCGCCTCGAAGCCCTCCGCGAGCCAGCGCGGGAACTCGGGGGTCTTGGCCTCGAGCAGCGAGTGGTCCAGGTCGAAGCGGAAGGTGCCGCTCGTGCCGCCCAGGTCGTAGTCCACCCGGTCGGTGAGCAACAGCTCGTTGATGACCGCGAACTCGCCGTATTGATGCGGACACTCGAAGCGCATGTACACGCGCGTGAACGGCGCGCCCTGGAAGCGCTCCGGCGTGGCGTGCGACATGCCGCCGGCGCACGTCTGGTTGTCCACGGACATGCGCAGGTTGTTGGACATGAAGTTCCCGATCGACTCGCGGTCGTCGCCGCCGGCGCGGCTGGCCAGCTCGTCGGCCGGAATGCCCAGCACCCACGAGATCCGGGGCCCGTCCTGGCGGATCTCGGACGTCCCCGGCCGGGTCACCTCCGCCGTGGCGGACGCGGGCAGCAGGAGCGAGCACAGCAGGGCGAGCAGGACGAGTCTCATGGCGAGGCCACTCTCACAGCGACTCGTGATCGCCCTGTTACGGAAACGTGACGTAACGGCCCGGTAACCGGCCCCAGGCCCTTCTCACGGAACACTCGCCGCGGTCACACCAAACCCAAGGAGGGTCATGAACGCACCGGTTGCACACCGGGCGCTTTTGGGCGCCGCGCTCACGGCGGCGCTTTTCGCGGCGGGGATCAACGTCGCTCAGTCCCAGAACGAACCGACCCCGGCCTATCCGGCCGTGGAGAAGCACAAGCCGACGACGCTGGCGGACCGCATCGTCCTCACCCACGAGGCCGATCCGTCCAACTCGCAGTCGGTCACGTGGCGTACGGACACGACGGTCAAGACCGCTCAGGCGCAGATCGCGGTAGCGGAAGAGGGCCCCTACTTCGACTCGAAGGCCACGACGGTCCTGGCCACGCGCAACATCCAGCAGAAGTCCGACCTGGGCTCCGAGGCCGTGTTCCACACGGTCCGCTTCACCGGCCTGACGCCGGAGACCAAGTACCTCTACCGCGTCGGCGATGGCACGAACTGGAGCGAGTGGCTCGAGTTCGAGACCGCGGCCGCCACGGCCAAGCCGTTCTCGTTCGTCTACTTCGGCGACGCGCAGAACGACGTGCAGGAGCACTGGTCGCGCGTGATCCGCCAGGCGTTCGCGGACGCCCCGGAGGCCAAGCTCACCGTCCACGCCGGCGATCTGATCGACGTCGCCGACAACGACGCGCAGTGGGGCGAGTGGTTCAAGGCCGGCTCGTTCATCCACGGCATGCGCAACAACATCGCCACGCCGGGCAACCACGAGTACCGCAGCGGCGTGCTCGCCCCGGTCTGGCGCACCCAGTTCGCGTTCCCGGACAACGGCCCCAAGCAGGGCACGCAGGCCGTCATCGACGCGCTCAAGGACACCGCGTACTACACGGACTACCAGGGCGTCCGGTTCATCTCGCTGAACTCGAACACCTCGGCCGTGGCCTCCGCGCTGCGCCCGGAGTTCCTCGAGGTCCAGCGCGCGTGGCTCGAGAGCGTCCTGCAGAACAACCCGAACAAGTGGACGGTCGCGACCTTCCACCACCCGATGTTCTCCACCGCCGAGGGTCGTAACAACCCGGCGCAGCGTGCGTCCTGGCTCCCGGTCTTCGAGCGCTACGGCGTCGACCTCGTGCTCCAGGGCCACGACCACTCCTACGGCCGCGGCAACGTGGTCGAGGGCACCACCGCCAACACCGGCAAGACGATCTACGTCGTCTCCGTGTCCGGCCCGAAGATGTACGAGGCCAACGACTCCAACTGGGTCAACAACGGCGCCGTCGCCCGCAAGATCCTGGAGCAGACGCAGCTCTACCAGGTGATCAGCATCGACGGCGACAAGCTGTCCTACAAGTCCAAGACGGCCACCGGCCGCCTCTACGACGACTTCACGATCACCAAGCCCGCCCAGGGCCCGAAGGTGATCACGGAGAACCTCGAGAGCGAGAAGCCGGCAGGCGTGGGCGGCACCGTCCAGAACACGCTGGCGCTGTCGGTCGAGGGCACCCCGACGCTCGGCTCGTTCACCCCCGGCGTCGCCGAGGACTACGAGACGTCGTTCCCGGTCAAGGTCACCAGCACCGCCGCCGACGCCACGCTGTCGATCGTCGATCCGTCGACGAACGCTCCGGGCAAGCTCGTCAACGGCACGTTCTCGCTGGCGCAGCCGCTCCAGGCCGCGGTGAACAACCCGTTCGCCGCCATCAGCGGCAACCCGCTCGTCCTGCACACGTGGGCCGGCCCGGTCTCCAACGACCAGCTGTCCCTGAAGGTCAAGCAGACGATCGGCGAGACCGAGGCGCTGCGCACCGGCTCCTACGCGAAGCCGCTGACGCTGACGCTCTCCACCACCAACCCGTAAGCCGAGGGTGCTGCACGGGCCCGCTCCGGTTCGCCGGAGCGGGCCCGTCGGCGTTCAAGCGGCGCTTCGCGACGACAGCCGGCGGCTGCGATCGCGCAGCGTGTGCGAGCAGTCCCACAGCGCCGTGGCCAGCTCGCGCTCGCGCCGGACGGTCATCCGGCCGCTTCCGCAGCTCGGGCTCAGCAGGCTCCCGTTGCCGGTCGCGCCCGTCACGGCCAGCGCGGCGTCGAGCCGTGCCATCCCGTGCAGCGCGTGCTCGGCGCGGTGCGGCTGGACGGCGCCCCACATCAGCCGCGTGCCGCGGGCGAGCAGCGTGCGCGCCGCCGTGCCGTCCACCGGCGCGAGCGCGAGGTCGAAGGAGAGCACGTCCGGCTTGGCGCGCACGACCGCGTCCCACGGCACCGGTCCGCACAGGTGCAGCCCCCAGGCGGGCGCGCACGCCCGCAGCGGGTCCCACGCGGCGTCGACGCCGTCGGTCCCGAACAAGTGCAGCGCGGGCTCGTCGACCATCAGCAGCGCGTCCAGGCCCCGGTCGGCCAGCGCGCGGACCTGCGCGCCAGCGTTCGCCGCCAGCCAGCCCGCCAGCTCCCGGGCGAGCGGCAGCCGCTCGCCCAGCACGTGGGCGAGCGTCACCGGCCCGGTGACCTGCAGCTTGACGACGCCGTGCGCCGGCGGGCGCTCCTGGAGGCGCGCGAGCAGCGTGTCCCACGCGCGCGGCCGTTCGCGGTCGCGCGCCGGCGACCAGCCGCAGCGGCCCGCGTCGGCCCCGAGCCACTCGCTCACCATGTCGCCCTCGAGCCGCGGCAGCTGCGGGCAGAACGGGATCTCATAGGCCGCGAGCACATGCTCCACGGCGGCCTCCACGTCCGTGAACGGCAGGCTCCCGACGCCCGTGGTCGCCCACGGCGGAAGCCGTTCCATCTGCCTCATCGATCGATCCTTGTGCCGAGCGGCCCATGCTCGCGAGGCCGCGGTTGTCGGTGCCCCGTGATGGGGCGGAGTCGACAGGTCTTCGGGCTCGGACGCGATCGAGGCGGCCGCCTTCCCAGGCACGATGCCCAGTGGCGAGTGGCCGCGTCGCACGTCCCCACCGCTGCGCGCCAGCTCCGGACTTGGACCGGATTCCCTGACCCGTTGCTTCGGGTGCGATCGACTCCTCCGGGAAGGCTACCGGCCACCTCCGACGGTACTCTCGGTTGCATGACGCAACGCTCGCGCACCCACGACTGGGCCGACCCGATGATCACCGCCCAGGCCGCGGCCGAGCTGCCGGGGCTCGAAGCCATCCGCAGGATCGCCGCGGGCGAGCTCCCGCCCCCGCCGATCGCGTCGCTGCTGGACTTCGAGATCACGCTCGTGGAAGAAGGTCGCGTGATCTTCGCGGTCACGCCGCGCGAGTGGATGTACAACCCGATCGGCTCCGTGCACGGCGGCGTGGCCGCCACGCTGCTGGACTCCTCGCTCGGCTGCGCGATCCACACGGTGCTGCCCGCGGGCGCGCGCTACACGACGACCGACCTGCACGTGCGCTACGTGCGCGCGATGACGGCGGAGACCGGCCGCGTGCTGGCCGACTCGCGCGTGGTCCACGCGGGTCGCAAGCTCGCCACCTCGGAAGGGCGCCTGTACGCCGAGAGCGACCCCGAGCGCCTGTTCGCGCACGCGACCACCTCCTGCCTGATCCTCTAACCCCACGAACCGTTTCGGCGTCCGGTGGCAATGAGCGGGCAGTGTTGTCCACGCTCGAACTTCCGGACGCGACGATCATCGCCGCCTCCGTCTCGGACCCGCCGGCCTTCGCCGCCGTGTTCGACCGCCACTGGGCCGAGCTCCGCCGCTACTGCGTGAGCCGCGCCGCGGCGGTGGGGGAGGACCTCGCCGCCGAGACGTTCCGGCTCGCGTTCGACCGGCGCCGCCGCTACGACGCGCGCTACGCCGACGCCCGGCCGTGGCTGTACGGGATCGCCACGAACCTGCTGCGCCGGCACTTCCGCGACGCGGCCCGCCGCGGCGTGCCGCTCTTCACCCGCGCGTTCGGGTTCGAGGACGACGCGCTCGGCCGCGTCGAGGCGCAGGCGCTCGGCCCCGACCTCGCCGCCGCCCTGAAGACCGTCGCGGCCGCCGATCGCGACGCGCTCCTCCTGCACGCCTGGGCGGAGCTGACCTACACGGAGATCGCGCACGCCACCGGCATCCCGGTCGGCACGGTGCGCTCCCGCATCCACCGCGCGCGCACGCAGCTGCGCGCCCACCTCGAGGAGATCCACGATGAACGAGCTTGAGTGGCTGAACGAGCAGCGCCCCGAGGTGAAAGACGACGAGCCCGGTCGCGTGCGCGCCCGCCGGGAGCTGCGCGAGCACATCCGGCCGCGGCCGGACCGGCGCGCGGCGTGGCGGCCACGGCTGGCGTTCGCGTCCGTCGCCGCGCTCGTGGTGACCGGCGTGGCCATCGCCTGGCCCACCGGCGGGCCGGCGCCCGCGCCCGCACCGACCGTCCTCGCGCCCGAGGCGCCCGCGCCCGAGCTCGACGTCGCGCCGCTCGTCCTGCTGTCGGAGAGGATCGCGCAGGAGCCGGAGCCCCAGGGCGACGCGACGCTCGTCATCCGCAGCCAGCAGTACCCGGACGACAAGGCCATCCTCGGCCACGACCTCTACCTCGACGACGGCCGCTACTACTACGGCGCCACCAGGGAGGAGCTCAAGGCCGCCGCGGTCAATAGCCGCTACCACGAGCCGCTCGTGAAGGCCGCGATCGCCGCGCCCGCCCTTCCGCCCGAGAAGGCGCGCCGCGCGATGGACGTCGCGGTGGGCGGCGGAAACGCGCCGAAGGTCAGCCGCTCGATCGAGGACAACCACGTCTGGGTCGGCTCGATGGACGCCCTGCTGGCGGGTGCGGGCCGCAAGGACGTGCGGGCGGGCGTGATGACGCTGCTGCACACGATCGACACCGTCAAGGTGACCGAAGAGGGCGAGCTGCTCAAGCTCACCGCCACGGACTACCAGGGCGGCTACACCGAGAACCTCTTCGTCGACGCCGAGACCGGCGTCCCGCAGAAGTTCGAGGGCGGCGTGCCCGGCAAGACCCCGGACGTGGTGGTCGACTACGACGTCAAGCGCGTGACCGCCGCTAACTGGGCCGACGCGGCGGGAGAGGACGCCGCCGGTCAAGCGCCGGCCGCGGATGCGGATCCGTCGCGGGAGCGGGCGGCTCCGGCTCCTCCGGCGAAGGCGCCGAAGCCCTAGCGCGCTCCTCGTCCTCGGAGCGTCCGACGAGGAAGAACACGAGCGAGACGCCGATCACGGACGCGATCCCGACCAGCGACAGCGCGATGCCCTGCCCGGCCGCGCTGTCGCTCCACAGGATCCAGACGACGATGCCGGCGACGATCATCGCGACCGTGGCTGCGATCCAGAGACGCATTCCTGCAGCATAATCGCGGGCATGTCTGAGCCGGCGTGGTGGCAGCGGGGCGCCATCTACCAGATCTATCCACGTTCGTTCGCGGACTCGAACGGGGACGGGATCGGTGACCTGAAGGGCATCACCGGCAGGCTCGACCATCTCGCGAGCCTCCAGGTCGAGGGCATCTGGCTGAGCCCGATCTTCACCTCGCCGATGGCCGACTTCGGCTACGACGTGGCCGACTACTGCGACGTCGACCCGGTCTTCGGCACGCTCGCCGACCTCGACGAGCTCGTCGCCGAGAGCCACGCGCGCGGCATCAAGGTCATCCTCGACTGGGTCCCGAACCACAGCTCCGACCAGCACCCGTGGTTTCTCGAGAGCCGCTCGTCGAAGGACAACCCCAAGCGCGACTGGTACGTCTGGCGCGACGAGCCCAACGACTGGATGTCGGTGTTCACCGCCTGCGGCCCGGCGTGGACGTTGGACCCCACGACCGGCCAGTACTACCTGCACAGCTTCATGCCCCAGCAGCCCGACCTCAACTGGGACAACCCCGAGGTCGAGGCCGCCATGCACGACGTGATCCGCTTCTGGATGGACCGGGGCGTCGACGGCCTGCGGCTGGACGCGATCGCCAAGATCGCCAAGGACCCGCTGCTGCGCGACCACGTCGGCGCGCACCGTCGCCACGACGAGGACTGGGAGTCGATCCACGAGCGCCTGCGCGGCATCCGGCGCGTCGTCGACGAATACGAGGACCGCATGATCGTGGGGGAGGTCGCGCTGGACGACCTGCACCGCGTCGTGGCCTACCTCGAGTACGGCGACCAGCTGCACATGGCGCACAACTTCGTCTTCATCGACCAGGAGTGGGACGCGGACTCCTACTCCACGTCGATCGACGACTTCGAACGCCTGGCCGAGGATCACGCCTGGCCGGCCTGGTTTCTGGCCAACCACGACAACCCCCGGCCGCGCAGCCGCTTCGACCACGACGGGCTCGGCGCCGAGCGGGCGCGGGCGATCCTGGTCATGCTCTACGCGCTCAAGGGCACGCCGTTCATCTACCAGGGCGAAGAGCTCGGGCTGCCGGACGCGCCCATCCCGCCCGACCGCGTCGTCGACGTCGACGGCCGCGATCCCGAGCGCGCCCCGATCCCGTGGACGCCGGACGCGCCCGGCCACGGCTTCACCACCGCCGACCAGGCGTGGCTGCCGTTCGTCGACGAGGCCGCCGCGCTCAACGCGGCCACGCAGGACCAGGACCCGGCGTCCACGCTCAACCTGACCCGCGCGCTCGCCGCGCTCAGGCTGACCGGGGAGCAGAGGATGGTCGACCTCGGCCCGGGCATCGTCGCCTTCACCCGCGCCGACACCTACCTGGTCGCGATCAACTTCACCAGCCACGAGCTGGCGCTGGCCGCGACCGGGACGCTCGTGCTCTCGAGCGACCCGGCGCGCACCGAGGCGAGCGCCTCGCTCGCACCGAGCGAGGCGCTCATTCTGCGGCTAGGAGTTCGCTGACGAATGTGCGGTGCGCCTGATGTGGTACAGCCGCCCGTGCCTCGCGCCGCCCGCGACAAGTGATGCGTGCCTCTGGCACGTGAACGTCGTGGGTGGCGCGAGGTGCCGCGGATGTGCCGCAGCAGGTGTGCCGGTATTCGTCAGTGGGCTCCTCATCGGCTTGACAGCGCCTCGCCGGTGTCGGCGTCGAAGAAGTGCAGCTTGGTGGCGTCGACCCAGACCTCGGTCTCCTCGCCGACCTTGACCCTGGACTCCGCGTCCAGGCGCGCGACGACGACCGCGCCCTGGTCGGAGAGCTCGGCCACGCCGCCCGCGTCCGCGAGCAGGTCGTCGACCTGCGCGGACTCCACGGTGCTGTCGCCGGCCGGGAAATGGACGTAGTACTCGGCGCCCATCGCCTCGACGAGGTCGAACTTCGTCTTGAACGTCGTGCCGCGCTCGCGCTGGTCGACGCCGACGTGCCTGGCGTCCTCGAAGTCCTCGGGCCGGATGCCGGCGACCAGGTTCTTGCCGGCGTCCACGCGCCCGATCCGCTCGGCCACGTCCTGCGGCAGCTTGATGTCGACCATCGGCAGCTTGGCGACGCCGTTGTCGATCGTCGCGGGCAGGAAGTTCATGCCCGGTGAGCCGATGAAGCCGGCCACGAACAGGTTCTTCGGGTTGTTGTAGAGCTCCATCGGCGACGCGACCTGCTGGAGGACCCCGTGGAGCATGATCGCGACGCGGTCGCCCAGCGTCATGGCCTCGGTCTGGTCGTGGGTCACGTAGACCGTGGTGGTGTTCAGGCGGTGCTGGATGCGCGCCACCTCGGCCCGCATCTGCACGCGCAGCTTGGCGTCCAGGTTCGACAGCGGCTCGTCCATCAGGAACGCCTTCGGGTTGCGCACGATCGCGCGCCCCATGGCCACGCGCTGGCGCTGGCCGCCGGACAGGTTCGCCGGCTTGCGGTCCAGGTGGTTCTGGAGGTCGAGGATGTCGGCCGCCTCGTTGACCTTGGAGTCGATCTCGCTCTGAGGGCGCTTGGCCAGCTTGAGCGCGAACGCGATGTTGTCGCGCACGGTCATGTGCGGGTACAGCGCGTAGCTCTGGAACACCATCGCGATGTCGCGGTCGCGCGGCGCCTTCTTGTTGACCACCTCGCCGCCGATCCGCAGCTCGCCGGAGGAGATGTCCTCCAGCCCCGCGATCATGTTCAGGGCGGTCGACTTCCCGCAGCCCGACGGGCCGACGAGGATCATGAACTCCCCGTCCGCGATCTCCAGGTTGAGGTCCTTCACGGCCGTGTAGCCGTCCGAGTAGGTCTTGGTGACGCGGTCGAGAACGATGTCAGCCATGTCGGTTACCCCTTGACCGCGCCGGACGTCAGGCCGGACACGATTCGCCGCTGGAAGATCAGGACCATGATCAGGATCGGGATGGTCACGACCACCGCGCCGGCGGCGATCGCTCCCGAGGGATCGGTGAACTGCGAGGCGCCGCGGAAGAACGACAGCGCCACCGGAGCGGTGCGCGCCGCGTCGGTCGAGGTGAGCACGTTCGCGAACAGGAAGTCGTTCCAGGCCGCGATGAACGCGAGGATGCCGGCGGTGAACACGCCCGGCATGGCCAGCGGCAGGATCACGCGCCGGAAGGCCTGCATGCCGGTCGCGCCGTCCATCTGCGCCGCTTTCTCCAGATCCCACGGGATCTCTCTGAAGAACGCCGAGAGCGTGTAGATCGACAACGGCAGCGCGAACGACAGGTACGGCAGGATCAGGCCGGGCCAGGTGTCATAGAGCCCGACCACGCGCCAGACGTTGAACAGGCCGCCGACCACGGAGATCGCCGGGAACATCGACACGGCCAGGGCGCCCGCGAGGATCAGCGTCTTGCCCGGGAAGTCCAGGCGCGTGATGGCGTAGGCCGCCATCGAGGCGAACGCGAGCGCCAGGACCGTCGTGATCAGCGCGATGCCGATCGAGTTGATGATCGCGCGGTTGAAGCCGAGGCCCTCCTCGAACACCGCGCTGTAGTTCTCGAGCGTCCATTCCTTCGGCCAGAAGGACTGATCGCCGATCGTCTCCGGCGTCTTGAGCGACAGCGACAGGATCCAGATCACGGGGATCAGCGCGTAGAACAGCACCACGACGGTCCCGATCCCCCACAGGATCTTCTGGTTGCGGGTGTATTGCTCCATGGCCCGTTACCTCCTCTCCGGGCTCGCGCCCAGGAAGCGGAAGAAGATGAACGCGATGATCATCACGCAGATGAAGATCAGGATCGAGACGGCCGATCCGAGGCCGAGGTTGAGCCGGTTGACCAGCTGCTCGTAGCCCAGCAGCGACACCGACTCGGTGTCGTTGGCGCCGCGCGTGATGATGAACAGCGAGTCGTAGATGCGGAACGCGTCGAGCGTGCGGAACAGCACCGCGACCATCAGCGCCGGTTTGATCAGCGGCAGCGTGATCTTCACGAAGCGCTGCCACGCGCTCGCCCCGTCCATCTTCGCGGCCTTGTAGAGGTCGTCCGGGATCAGCGCCAGGCCGCCCAGGAGCAGCAGGGCGATGAACGGCGTCGTCTTCCAGACCTCCGCCGTGATGATCACGACCATCGACCCCCAGTGCGTCGTGAGCGGCGGGGGCTCCAGGTTGAACAAGCTGGTCGCGAAGCCCGTGGCGGGGTCGAACGCGAGCCGCCACGCGAACGCGGCCACGACCGTGACGGCGCCGTAGGGCACCAGCACGGACGCGCGGATCGCGGTCCGGGCGAAGATCGCCCGGTACATCGCCTGCGCGATCAGCATGCCGAGCACGAGCTCGAGCAGCACGGAGACGACCGTGATGATCATCGTGTTGGTGAACGCGCCCCACCACGTGCTCGACGTGAGCACGGCGATGTAGTTCGAGAGGCCGACGAACTCGCCGGCGTCCGGGAAGCGCAGGTCCTCGCGGCGCAGCGAGAGCCAGAACGCGTACAGGATCGGGAACCCGGCGACGAGCGCCATCACCAGGACGGCGGGGGCGCACAGGATGTAGGCGAGCTTGCGCTCGGCCTTCGCACGGTCGGTCAGGCCCGTGTGCTGCGTGGGCGTGGTGGCCTGGGCGGTCTCAGCGGCGACGGCCATCAGTACATCCCTCCGTCCGCAAGCGTGTTCAACCGGTCACGCAGCGTGTTGATCGCCTGCTCGGGGTTGATCGCGGCCGGCGGGTGCAGGGAATCCTGGATCGCCAGCGTCACGTCGGAGTACGAGGGCGTCGGGGGCCGCACGACCGAGTCCTTGAGCTGCTCGCGCAGCAGGTCGGCGAACGGGTAGACCTTGCGGACCTCGGGATCGTCGTAGACCGCGTTCATGACGGGCGGCAGGCCCTCGTTGATGGCCTCCTGTGCCTGCCACTTCTGCTGTGTCATGCAGAGCGCGGCCTCCATCGCCAGCTTGGGGTTGCGCCCGCTCTTCGGGACGCCGAGGTTCTGGCCGCCGATCGAGACGCGGCTCGGCTCGCCCTTGTTGACCGCGGGCCAGCGCGCGTACCCCATGTTCTTGAAGACCTCGGCGGTCACCTCGGACGTCTCGGCGTCCGCACGGGCGGCCGCGTAGACGTACGGCCAGTTGAGCATGAAGGCGCCCTTGCCGGCCTCGAAGGCGAGGCGGGCCTGGTCCTCCTGCGCGGTCGACAGCGACGGATCGGCGCGGCCCGAGCGTGCGACGTCACGGATGATCGTCGCCGCCTTGACCGCGGCCTCGTCGAGCACCGGACGGCCCTCGGCGTCGACGATCTCCCCGCCGGCCGAGGAGACGAGGTTGTTGAACCAGACGACGTAGCCCTCGTACTTGTTGCCCTGCTCGAGGATGTTGCCCTGGCCGGCCGGCAGCTCCTTGGCCATCTGGATCATCTCGTCCCAGGTCTCGGGTGCCCTGGGGACGAGGTCCTTGCGGTACCAGAGCAGCTGCACGTTGGTGTTCAACGGGACGCCGTAGATCTTGTCCTCCCACGTCACCGACTCGGCGGGGCCCGGCAGGACGTCCTCCAGCGCGTCCTCCTTGTCGGCGCCCGTGAGCTCGGTCAGCCATCCCGCCTCGGCGAACTCGGGCGTGTAGATGGTGTCCATGTTGATGATGTCCATGTTCTTGTCGCCCGCGGCGAGGCGACGCACGAACAGCTCGCGGGTGGCGTCGGCGCTGTTGGCGACCGGCAGCTGCCTGATCCTGTAGCGCCCGCCTGACTGCTGGCTGCACTCGGCGGCCGCCTTGGTGTTCGTGCCGCCCGGGTCGATCGGGCCGACGAAGTTGAGGGTGACCGGCCCTCCGCTCGAGCCTCCGCACCCCGCGACGATGGCGGCAGCCGTAGCCGCAATGGCCACTGCTCCCGGTCCCGCACGCCTCATGTCTCTCCTCTCCCCCTACACGACGGAGGCGACCTCCGCCGTCAGATGCGACGAGGTTTCAGCAGCTGGTGCTGCCCCCTACTTCTTCGCCGGGGCTATACCCGGCTCCTGTGACGTTCGCAACTTGACTGATGCCATCGGGTGCTCCCCGTGCACCCGAATGGGCTAGTCATGTAATCAGTCCGTGAAACTGCGCGCGCCGGACGGCTTCGGTCCGGTTGTGGGCGTCGAGCTTGCGGTACGCGCTGCTCGCGTGCTGTTTGACCGTGTTCGGCGACAGCTTCAGGTCGAGCGCGATCTGGTCGTTGGTCTCGCCGCGGGCGATCATGTTCAGCACCTGCTCCTCGCGCGGCGTGAGCCGGGGGACGTCGCCGGAGAGCTCGGGCGGCGCGAGGCCGAGGCCGAGCCCGGCGAGCCGCACCGCGGCGACGATGTCCTCGATGCCCCAGGCTTTGGAGACGAAGCCGGAGGCGCGCACCGTCTGGAGCAGGCGCGCGGGCACCGACTGGCGTTCGGTCATCACGACGAGCCGGCTCGCGGGGGAGGCGTGCTGGAGCTCGCCGAAGTTCCCGCCGTCCGCGGCCAGCGAGCCATCCACGAGGATCACGTGCGGGGAGTAGCGGGCCGCGAGCGCGTTCGCCTGCGGGAGGTCGTTGGCCTGCAGGCAGCGCTCCACCCACGGCTGCTGGCTCAACACCGTGCGCAGGCCCCACGTGATCAGCTCGTGCGGGTCAACCGCAAGCAGTCGCACGCTCGTTCCCGACGTCACCCGGTTCGTCTCCTCTGCCTCGATGTAACCGGTTTCACGCGACTCCACCACCGCGCACGGAAGTTGTCAAGCTCCTGTTTCCATGGTTTCTCACCGGGGCCGCGGCCCGACCATCCGGGATGTCGCTCGCCGTGCCGGCGTGAGCGCGGCCACGGTCTCGCGCGTGCTCAACGACAGCCCGCTCGTGGTCGAGCCCACACGTGCGCGCGTGCGCGCGGCCGTGGATGAGCTGGGCTACCGGATGAACGCGACGGCGCGCACCCTGTCGCTGGGCCGCGCGACCGCGGTGGGCGTCGTGGTGCCGTTCTTCACCACCCATTCCGTGATCGAGCGTCTGCGCGGCGTGGTGGCGCGGCTGTCGGGGTACGGGCAGCGCGGCTACGACCTGCTGCTGTTCGACGTCGAGGCGCCGGCGCAGCGCGCGGACGCGATGCGCGACCTCGCGGACCGCAACCGCGTCGCGGGCCTGCTGATCGTCTCGCTGCCGATCTTCGACGCCGAGATCGACGCGTTGCAGCGCGACGAGCTGCCCGCCGTCCTGCTCGACGTGCGTCATCCGCGGCTCCCGCGCGTCGTCGTGGACAACGTCCGCGGCGGCGAGCTGGCCGCGGAGCATCTGCTCGCGAAGGGGCACAGCCGCATCGGGTTCGTGGGAGATCATCCCACCAACGCCTACGGATTCACGTCCTCGGAGGATCGACGGCGCGGATTCGGGGCGGCGCTGGAACGCGCCGGAAACCGGCTCGACCCGGCGTTGCAGCGCTTCGGCCTGGCCGACCGTGAGGAGGCGGAGGTGCTGACCCGCTCGCTGCTCGGGCGGTCCTCGCCGCCGACCGCGATCTTCGCCGCCTCCGACCTGCAGGCGATCGGCGTGCTCAAGGGGTGCGAGGCGATGGGCGCGCGGGTACCGGAGGACGTGGCGGTGATCGGCTTCGACGACGTGGACCTGGCGGAGATCGTGGGCCTGACCACGATCCGCCAGCCCTTGCGTGAGAGCGGCGAGCAGGCGGCGGACCTGCTGATCGCGGCGATCGAGGACGGCGTGGACGATCCGGTCGAGGAGGTCCAGCAGCTGACGGTCGTCGAGCGGCGGACCACTTGAGCCTGGACGCGCTGCTCTCGGACGAAGGGTGGCCGTACGCGTCCTCCGGCGCGGGGCGTTTCCACTGCCTGTTCGGGCGCGACTCGCTGATCACGGCGCTGCAGGTCCTGCCGGCGCGGCCTGAGGTCGCGCGGGCCGTGCTGGACGCGCTGGCCGCGCGCCAGGGAACGCGGTTCGACCCGCTGACGCTGGAGGAGCCGGGGAAGATCGGGCACGAGTTCCGCGAAACGCCGCCGCCGTCGTTCGTGGCGGCCGGGTGGCCGCCGGGCGGCCCGTTCGCCTACTACGGCACCGCCGACGCGACGTCCTGGTTCCTGGTGCTGTGCGGCGCGCTGGCAGAGTGCTCGGACGCCGCCCGGGCGGCCGCGGGCTGGCTGGCGGGCGCGCTGGCCGCGGGCGGCGGGCTCGTGCGACATGTGCCGGGCGAGTTCGGGCTCGGCCAGCAGGGGTGGCGCGACACGATCGACGCCGCGGCCGACGACAACGGCGGCGGCTTCCTGCGCGCGGACGGGACGAACCCGGCGCCGCCCCTGGCCGACATCGACACCCAGGCCGTGACGGTCGCCGCACTGCGCGCCGTGTTCCGGTTGACGGGCGATCCGGCGTGGGCGCGTCGCCTGGAGGCGTTGCGCGAGCGCCTCTCGGCCCTGCCGGTGGAGACGATGGCGGTGGAGGCCGGCCCCGCCGCGAAGCCGGGCGGCGCGTCGCCGGTCTGCGACGCGGGCGGGCCGCCGCCCGCCGCCGGCGAGGTGGTCGTGCCCGGGGCGGGGTCCCACCTCGGATGGTTGTTGTGGGCGGGCGCGGCCATCGATCCCGGGCCGGTGGCCGAGCGCCTGTGCCAGCCGGACCTCTTCACGGACTTCGGGCTGCGGACGTTGTCTTCGGCCGACCCGAACTTCCGGCCCGACGCCTACCACCGCGGGTCCGTGTGGCCGTTCGACTCCTGGCTGGGCTGGGGCGGATTGCGCGCTGCCGGCTTTGCGGCCGAGGCCGAGCGGGTTCGAGTCGGCGTGCTGGCCGCGCTCGACCGGCTTGGGAGCCCGCACGAGCTGTACGCCGTCGATGGCGGCGTCGCCCCGATCGCGAGCTCGAACGCCGTCCAGGCCTGGACGGTCGGCGCGCGGATCGCCTTCGAGGCGGGCTGGGACGGCATCCTGTCGGATTCCCGCCGCGCGGACGCGGGATGACCGCCCTGACCTGAGGGGCGGCGGCCGGGAAGCTCAGGGCATGACCACGCTCACGAACCCGCGCCGCGCGGCCCTGCTCGCAGCGCTCCTGATGACCTTCGCCGTCCTCGCCCTCGGCCGCACGGCCACGCCGGCCGACGCCGCGACGCCCACATGCTCGAAGCCGGTGGGTCTGACGCTCGCGTCCGGCAGCAAGCTGTTCATCCACGACGACGATTCGTCCTTCCTCTACAGCGGTGCGGACGAGGCGACCTTCAACCTGTCCGGCATCGCGGTCAAGCCGCTCGGCTGCGGGACGACGAGGACCACGCACTTCGAGCGGTGCGTCGACGAGGTCCGGGTCGAGACCGACATCAAGGTCCAGCGGCCGGCCGTCGCCACGGCCGACCTGATCGTCGACGTCTACAGCACGCTCTACGAGGGCGTCACGTGCGCCACCGAGGACAAGGACGGCACCATGCACGCCCGCTACTACGTGAGCCCGGGCGATGACTTCCACGGCTGGTTCACGACCTACAACGAGGACGAGTTGAGCGGCGACGTGGGGCGCACCGAGCTCCTCATGCGCTCCGACGTGCTGGCCTGAGCTGTCCGCAATCCCATCTATCGTTAGTGGGCCATGCCTCCCTTCAAGCTCGATGCCGTCTACTCACCGACTGCCGATCAGCCGAAGGCGATCGAAGCGCTCGCGCAGGGCATCGAGCGGGGGGACAGCGGCCTGACGCTGCTCGGTGCCACGGGCACCGGCAAGACGATGACGATGGCCGCGACGATCGAGGCCGTCCAGCGCCCCGCGCTCGTGATCGCGCACAACAAGACGCTCGCGGCGCAGCTGTGCAACGAGTTCCGGACGTACTTCCCGACGAACTCGGTCGAGTACTTCGTCTCCTACTACGACTACTACCAGCCCGAGGCGTACGTCCCGTCGAAGGACCTGTACATCGAGAAGGACTCGGCGATCAACCAGGAGATCGACCGGCTGCGCCACGCTGCCACGGCGTCGCTGTTCGCGCGCCGGGACGTGATCATCGTCGCGTCGGTCTCGTGCATCTTCGGCCTCGGCTCGCCGGAGACCTACAACGAGAACTGCCAGGTGATCGTCAAGGGCGGTGAGGTGCACCGCGACGAGCTGCTGCGCAAGCTCGTGCACCTGCAGTACAACCGCAACGACACGGCGCTGGGTCGCGGCACGTTCCGTGTCCGCGGGGACACGCTGGAGGTCTTCCCGGCCTACGAGGAGACCGCGTTCCGCGCGCTGCTGTTCGGCGACGAGGTCGAGCGGCTGCAGCACTTCGACCCGCTGACGGGCGAGATCATCAAGGACGATCTCGAGCACGTCGCGATCTGGCCGGCCACGCACTACAACGTCAAGGAAGGGACGATGGAGCGGGCCGTGGCCGAGATCGGGCACGAGCTCAACGAGCGCTGCAAGGAGCTCGAGGCCGAGGGCAAGCTCCTGGAGTCGCACCGCCTGCGCCAGCGCACGCAGTACGACATGGAGATGCTCAAGGAGGTCGGGTTCTGCTCGGGCATCGAGAACTACTCCCGCATCCTGGACGGCCGGATGCCGGGCTCACGGCCGTACTGCCTGATCGACTACTTCCCCTCCGACTTCGTCTGCTTCATCGACGAGTCCCACCAGACCGTGCCGCAGATCGGCGCGATGTACGAGGGCGACCGCTCGCGCAAGTCGACGCTCGTGGACTACGGCTTCCGGCTGCCGAGCGCGATGGACAACCGTCCGCAGACCTTCGACGAGTGGCTCTCGATCACGCCGCAGATCGTGTATGTGAGCGCCACGCCCGGCCCGTACGAGCGTGAGCACTCGCAGACCGTGGTCGAGCAGATCGTCCGCCCGACCGGCATCGTGGACCCGGAGATCGACGTCCGCGAGACCAAGAACCAGATCGACGACCTGATGGGCGAGGTCCGGCTGCGCGTGGAGCGCAACGAGCGCGTGCTCGTCACCACGCTCACGAAGAAGATGTCCGAGGACCTCACGGACTACCTGCTGGAGATGGGCTTTCGCGTGCGCTACCTGCACTCGGAGGTGGACACGCTGGAGCGGATCCAGATCATCCGCCAGCTGCGGCTCGGCGAGTACGACGTGCTCGTCGGCGTCAACCTGCTGCGCGAGGGTCTCGATCTGCCCGAGGTGTCGCTGGTCGCGATCCTCGACGCCGACAAGGAGGGCTTCCTCCGCGGCGAGACGTCGCTCATCCAGACGATCGGCCGCGCCGCCCGCAACGTGGACGGCAAGGTGATCATGTACGCCGACAAGGAGACGGAGGCGATGCGCAAGGCGCTCGCCGAGACCGACCGTCGCCGCGAGATCCAGCGGGCGTACAACGAGGAGCACGGCATCACGCCGGAGACGATCGTCAAGGGCATCTCGGACATCACGGAATTCCTGACGTCGGGCGAGTCGAAGGTGCCGAAGAAGCGCCGCCGCAGCCGCGACAAGGCGTCGGAGATGACGGCGTCCGAGCTCGAGCAGATGATGCGCGAGCTCGAGGAGGAGATGCTCGCGGCCGCCGAGGAGCTGCGCTTCGAGTACGCGGCCAAGCTCCGCGACGAGATCCGCGACCTGCGCCGCGAGCTGGACGCTGCGACTGCGTCGGCCGACTAGGCCAAAGCTCGCCCTGCGAGCTCGCATCGCTGTTGGGTTCTGGCCCAGGGGGCCAGAACCCGCCGCGCGCGGCGGGTTC
This sequence comes from Solirubrobacter deserti, assembly GCF_027587175.1. Taxonomy (GTDB): domain Bacteria; phylum Actinomycetota; class Thermoleophilia; order Solirubrobacterales; family Solirubrobacteraceae; genus Solirubrobacter; species Solirubrobacter deserti. Next base: position 613 of record NZ_JAPCID010000075.1, on the reverse strand, counting down.
GGCTGGTTGTGGGCCGCCTACGCGGCCTCGATCTTCGGCACGTACCTCGCCTTCGACGCGTTCCCGCTGATCGCGATCCTCGTGCTCGACGCGGGCCCGGCCGCCGTGTCCGCGCTCGCCGCCGCCGGCCTGGCGGCGGGCGCGCTCGTGGCCATCCCGCTCGGCCCGTGGGTCGAGTTCCGCCGCAAGCGCCCGGTGATGATCGCGATGGACCTCGTCCGCGCGATCGCGCTGCTCAGCGTCCCGGTCGCCGTCTGGGCCGGGTGGCTCACCTTCGCGCACCTCGTCGTCGTCTCGGTGATCGTCGCCGCGTGCGGGATCGCGTTCCGCGCCGCGAGCGGCGCCTACCTCAAGTGGCTCGTCCCGCCCGGCGAGCTGCTGCGCGCCAACGCTCGCTTTGAGTCCACGCTCTGGACCGCGACCGTGCTCGGCCCGCCGCTGGGCGGCGCCGCGATCGGGGTCTTCGGCCCGGCGGTCACCGTGCTCGCCAACGCCGCGAGCTTCGCGCTGTCGGCGCTGGGCCTCGGCGCGATCCGCGGGGAAGAGCCCGCGCCGGCGGCGGCGGGCGAGGCCCGCGCGGCGACGGGCCGCGAGGTGCGCCCGCCGGCCGCGG
>NZ_JAPCID010000074.1 GCF_027587175.1 Solirubrobacter deserti | reverse complement strand
CGCGCCGCCCGCCGCCGCGCCGCCCCGAGGCCGACCCTCGCCGCCCGCGCCGGACGGCCTCGCCGCGCCGCCCCACGCGGCGGCCGTCTCGCCGCCGCCCCTGCGGCGCGTCCTGATCTGCTCGGCGACGGCCCTCGACGAAGACGGGGCGATCGTCAGCGTCGGCGACGAGGCCCTCGTCGACGCGCTCGCCGACGCGCTGCGGCACCGCTATCCGGGCGTGGACGTGCGCCGCACCTTGAAGGGCGCGGACGTGCCCGGGCGCGTGCCGGTCCGGCCCGTCCGGGCGCTCGCGGGCGCGATCCGCGCGTCCGATCTCGTGATCGCGGGCGGCGGGACGATGTTCCAGGAGGACGTCGACACGCGCGGGATCGCGGGCCTGTTGCGCTACCTGATCGTCGTGGCGACCACGGCGCGCGGCTGCGGCGTGTCGTTCGCGATCACCGCGGTCGGCGCCGAGAACCTCCGGCACCGGGCGAGCCGCGCCGCCGCACGGTACGTCCTGCGGCGCGCGCGGACCGTCAGCGCGCGCGACGCGGCGACGGCGGCGCTGCTCCGCGAAGTCGGCGGGCGGGACGTCGCGCTCGCCGCCGACACCATGTTCCTACCGGGCGTGCGGTTGCCCGACCCGCCGGCGCCCGACGGCTCGGTCGCGGTCAGCCTCCGCGCAGACGCGCCCGACTCGCTGATCGACGGGCTCGCCGAGTGGCTCGCGGCCGACGGCCGGCCCGTGACGCTCGTGCCGATGGACCGTCGCGCGCACAGCGACGGCGCGGCGCTCGACGCGCTCGCCTCCAAGCTCGCGCAGCCGTGCCACGTCGTGCCGCGGACGGCGACCTGGCAGGAGGTCTACCGCGCGGTCGCGGCCGCGGACGTGTGCGTCGGCATGCGCCTGCACTTCACCGTCTTCGCCGCGCTCGCGGGCCGGCCGACCGTGGTCGTCGGCAGTGCCCCGAAGACGCGCTCGTTCGCGGCCGACCTCGACCTGCGCCTGCTCGAGCCGCGCGCGGAAGCCGCGTGGATCGGCGCCGTGATGGACACCGCGACCCCGCCGGACCCCATCCGGCTGGCGACGCTTCGCACCCGGGCGGAGAACGCGCTGGCCGCGCTCGACGAGGCCGTGGGCGCCGCACGGCCGTCCGCCGCCGCGGCCTCCTCGGAGCTTCCATGACCCGCGTCGGCCTCTCGCTGCTCACCGTCCGCCCGGGCAAGGTGGGCGGTGCCGAGTCCTACGTGCGCGGGCTGCTGCGCGCGTACCACGCCGGCCCGCACGAGACGGTCGTGCTCGGCAATCGCGCGATCGTCGAGGCCTACAGGGACCGCGTCGGCGGGGCGACCAGCCTCCGTCACCTACCCGGCCTCGAGCCGGAGGGTGGGACCGCCAAGCGCGCCGCCGCGCTCGCCCGCGCGACGGTCAAACGGCTCCCGGACGGCTTCGACGTCGTGCACTACCCCGTCGCCGTGGCGCTGCCGCGCACGCACCGCCCGACCGTGGTGACCCTGCACGACATCCAGCACCACGAGCTGCCGCACTTCTTCAGCCGCGCGCAGCGCGCGTACCGGGCGCTCGCGTACGACGGCTCGGCCAAGCACGCGACGCACGTCGTCACCGTCTCCGAGCACGCGCGCCGGGGCATCATCGACCGGCTCGGCGTCGCGCCCGACCGCGTCACGGCGATCCACCACGGCATCGACCACGCGCGCTTCTCCCCGACGCCGACGCCGGACGACGCCGCGCTCGAGCTCCCGCGCGAGTTCATCTTCTTCCCCGCGAACCTGTGGCCGCACAAGAACCACGCGACGCTGATCGAGGCGCTCGCGCGCGTCCCGGGCATCGACCTGGTCCTCACGGGCCAGACCTACGACGCGCAGGACGCGCTCAACCGGCACGCGCGCCGCGCCGGCGTCGCCGACCGCGTCCATCACCTGGGCTACCTGAAGACGCACGAGCTGCCGATCCTCTATCGCCGTGCCCGCGCGCTCGTCTTCCCGTCCTTGTTCGAGGGCTTCGGCGTGCCGCCGCTGGAGGCGATGGCGTGCGGCTGCCCGACCGCAGTCAGCAACGCCGCCTCGCTGCCGGAGGTCGTCGGCGACGCGGCGATCACGTTCGACCCGCGCGACGCCGCGCAGCTGGCGCAGGCGATCGAGCGCGTCCTCGACGAGGGCGAGCGGCTCGTCGAACCGGGCCTCGCCCACGCGCGCACGTTCTCGTGGGAGGCCTCCGCGGCAAAGCACGCCGCCGTCTATGCCAGCGCGGCGGCGACCTTGCCGCGTACGAAGAGCGCCCGGTACGCGAGGCCAACGAGCACCAGCAGGCTCACGAGCGAAGAGCCGACCAGCGCCCAGGCGACGCCGAGCGCGCCGCCGGAGAGCACGCCCACCGCCAGGGCGGGCACGACCGCGACGTAGGAGCACAGCTCCGCGACCGAGCCGGCGCCGGCGTGTCCGGCGCCGCGCAGCGCGTCACCCAGCACGCGCCGGGCGCACACCAGAACGGTGCTCGCCAGCAGCACCGGGATCAGCACTGCGGCGCCCGCGAACGCGTCTCCGAAGGCGAGCGCCACGAGCGGCCCGGCCAGCGCCGCCAAGGGCGCCGAGACCACGAGCGCGAGCCCGGCCGACAGCACCGTGAAGCGCACCACGGCGGCCCGTGCCTCGCCGAGCCCCAGCGGTGCGATCCGCGCCACCGCGACCTGGCCGATGCCCTGCGCGATGAAGCGCGGCAGGTTCGTGAACGCCAGCGCGGCCACGTACAAGCCGAGCTGCAGCGGGGAGAGCACCAGCCCGACCAGCAGCTGATCGACCCGGAACGTCTCCAGGGGCGAGATCGACCCGAGCATCGTGCGCCGCCCGAACGCGCGCACCTCGCGCGCGTCGACGACCTCACCGCGACGCGCCGGCAGCACGCGCCACGCGTAGCCGCACGTCGCCGCCGCCGCGAGCGCGTAGCTGCCCGCCCACGCGAACGCCACCCACGCCAGCGAGGACGCGCCCAGCACCAGGGCGATCACCAGCGCCGCGGCATACGCCGTCGTCGGCAACAGCCGCAGCCCTTGCATCACCCGCAGCCGCCCGAGCCCCTGCAACACGGAGAGCCCGTAGACCTGCGCGATCATCGCGGCCGGAGCGGCCAGCGTGATCACCGCGGCGAGCTCCCACATCAGCACCGCGAGCACGCCCGCCTGCACGACCAGCACCACCAGCACCTGCCAGGCGGCGGTGCGCGCGCACGCTCCGAAAAGCGTGCGCGCGTCCACATTCCCTCGCGCGAGGAACACCGCCATCGCCGCCGGCCCGCCCATGGCCCCAAGCTGGGCGAGCGCCAGCGCGACGACCCACAGCAGCGCGAGCTCGCCGCGCTGCTCCGGTCCCAACAGCCGCGCCGCCAGCACGCCACTGACCAGCACCGTCCCCTGCAGGACGAAGCCGGCGCCGATGGCGTCGACGGCGTCGCGGCGGCTCACACTCAACGAACGGGCACCAGTCCGACGAGATCCCGCTCGTACTTCTCGACCACCCGCTCGGGCGAGAAGTGCTCGGCCGCGTACGCGTGCGCACGCCGCCCCCGCACCGCCAGCTCGGACGCGTGCCGCAGGATGCGCGGCAGGACCGAGTCGAGCTCGCCCATCCGCCCCGCGTCGACCACCCAGCCGGCGCCCGACTCACGCACGATCCGCGCGCACTCGGAGCGCTCGTTGACCACCGCCAGCACGGGCAGGCCGTGCGCCATGTAGTTCATGAGCTTCGACGGCAGGTTGAACTCCGTGATGTCGGCCCGCTGCGTGACCACACCCAGCGTCGTCGCCCGCAACTCGGCCTCCATCGCCTGTCCGAGCAGCAGCCCGAGCAGCTCCGCGCGCGGCCCGCACGCTTCGCGCACCTCGTCCTCGGCCACGCCGGCGCCCGCGATGCGCAGCAGCGCACCGGCGCGCTCCAGCCCCGCCGACGCCGCCGAGACGAACTGCGCCAGTCCCTGCGAATGCCCGATGTTGCCCATCACGAGCAGCCGGGCCGGCCCGTCCACCCGCTCCGGCGCGCGGTGGGCCCCGACGGGCACCGCCGACGGGTTGTAGATGCGCGTGATCTTCGCCTCCGGCACGCCCTTGGCCAGGAGGTTGCGCCGGAACGCGTCCGAGATCACGAACACGCGCGAGGCGCTCCGGTATGCGACCCGCTCGAGCCCCCTGAGGGCGGACAGCAGGGGGCCCGAGCGGATCAGCCCGGTGGTCGCGGCTCCGTCGGGCAGGATGTCCTGGAGCCAGAGCGTCCACGGGATGCGGCGGGCGTGCGCGTCGAGCATCGCCGGCACGAGCGCCGGGAAGCTCGGGGACACGGCCACGATCACGTCCGGGCGGCCGAGCACCGGCAGCGCGGCCCCGAGCGCGGCGGTGTGCGCGAGCTCCTGCCGCATGCGCTGGAACGCGCTGTCGTGCCCGACCCACAATGGCAGCCGCAGGACGGGGACGCCGTCGAGCACCTGCCGGTACGGGCGCACCCGCTTGCCCCAGATCGGGGCGGGATAGTGCGGGTGCGCGGCCACGACGTCCACGTGGTGCCCGCGGGCCTGCATCGCCTGCGCCCACATCGAGCTCAGCGGCGCGATCCCGCTCGGCTCAGGGTCGTAGTTGCAGCTCCACAGCTGGATCCTCAGCGAGCGAGGAGCGACCGGCCGCTCGACGCGAACGCGCGGCCGGTCGAGGAGTGCTGGGGCGGCGGCCATCTACGAGCTCCGGCGCACGCGTTCGCAGTCGCCGGACACGCGGTCGGTGCGGTCGGCGCGGACGGTGTCCCGGCCGCTGCCGCAGCGGATGGTGTCGCGCTCGTCGTCGACGGCGCGGATGTCGTCGTTGCCCGAGCCGCCGTCGATCGTGTCGCGGCCGCCCTCGCCGGTCAGGCGATCGGCGTCCGTGCCGCCGGACAGCGTGTCGCCGCCGTCGCCGCCGGTGAGGCGATCGTCGCCGTCGCCGCCGCCGAGCTGGTCGTTGCCCTCACCGCCGTCGAGGAGGTCGTCGTCGTCGTTGCCGGAGATGCGGTCGTTGCCGTCATCGCCGTCGATCTCGTCCTCGCCGTCGCCGCCGCTGAGCCGGTCGGAGCCGTCGTCGCCGGCGATCTCGTCGTCGTCATCGCCGCCGGAGACGGTGTCCACGCCGGCTTCGCCCTCGATCGTGTCCTCGCCATCATCGCCGTCGACCGTGTCGTCGCCCGCGCCCGCGGCGACCGTGTCGTTGCCGTCGCCGGCGTCGATCGTGTCCTCGCCGGAGTTGCCGGGCGAGCAGTACTGCGGCAGCGGTGTGCCGGGCGGGCACTCGCCGTCGCCCTGGATGGTGTCGTTGCCGGCGCCCGCGTCGATCGTGTCGTTGGCGCCGAGGCCGAGGATCGTGTCGTCACCCGCGAAGGCGGTGATCTGGTCGACCTGGGAGGTGCCGATCAGGGTGTCGTTGCCGGGGGTGCCGTTGATGACCGCCGCGTAGGCCACGGCGGCCGTGGCCAGCAGGCCGGTCACGGCCAGGACCGCGATGCGTTTGATCATGGGTCAGTCCTCTCCATCGACGTTCTCGCAGTCGTCTGCGACCTTGTCGTCCGAATCCGCGGCCACGCGGTCCCGCCCGCTGCCGCACGTGATCGTGTCCACCTCGCCGTCGACGGCGTTGACGACGTCATTGCCGGACCCGCCGCTCAGCGTGTCGCGGCCGTCGCCGCCCGTGAGGCGGTCGTTGTCGGCGCCGCCGAGCAGCTGGTCGGCCCCGTCCCCGCCGAGCAGGCGGTCGTTGCCCTCGCCGCCGGACGCGTAGTCGTTGCCTTCGTCGCCGTCGAGGAGATCGGTGCCCTCGCCGCCGATCAGGCGGTCGTTGCCCTCGCCGCCGTTGACGGTGTCCGCGTCGTCGTTGCCCGCGAGCGTGTCGTTGCCGTCCTCGCCGTCGAGCACGTCGTCGTTGTCGCCGCCGCCGACCGTGTCGGCGCCGTCGCCGGCGAGCACGGTGTCGTTGCCGTCCTCGCCGCGGACGTTGTCGTCGCCGTCGCCGGCGTCGAGGTCGTCGTCGCCGATCCCGCCTTCCAGCGTGTCGTTGCCGGTGTTGCCGTCCGAGCAGTAGTCGGGGAGCGGCGTGCCGGGCGGGCACTCGCCGTCGCCCTGGATGGCGTCGTTGCCGCTGCCACCGTCGATGAAGTCACCGCCGGCGAGGCCGAGGAGCGTGTCGGTGCCCGCGAACCCGCGGATGACGTCGTCCTGCGCCGTGCCGACGAGGACGTCGTCACCGGGCGTGCCGCCGAACGTCGCGGCGACCGCCACGGCGGAGGGGGCGAGCACGCCCGCGACCGCGAGGATCGCGATGCGCTTGCACTTCATGAGGGCTCCTTCGATGAGGCGTTGGGTTGGCGCACGCCCCTTGGAACGCCTGGTTCAGGCCCCGCCTGACAGTCGATCCCTAACCGACATGAACGCGGCGAGCGCGGGTTTGGGCTCGCCGGTCACCAGGTAGAGGCCCGACTGGTTCGTGGCCGCGAAGCTCGGGACCGGCGGCTGATCGCGCAATCGGAACCACGTCACGACCTCGACGTGCTGGCGCTCGAGCACGTTCATCGCCTCGATCAGCCACTGAGCGTGCTGCTGGGCGGGCACGCCGTCCGGGTCGGGTGGGCTCGAATCCCACGACACCTCGGTCACCCACAGCGGCTTCCGGGTGGCCGGGCGCACGGTCTTCGCCCGCGCTGCCGCCCGCTCGACGCGCTTGAGCTTGGCGAGATCGGGGATGGCGACGTCGTCTTCGTTGCGAGCGCGCGAACGCGGGCCGCGCGTGCCGTACGGATGGTGGGCCAGCACGTCGAAGCTCGCCTTCGCGCCGCACTTGCGCGGGCGTAGCCGCTCGCCGTCGAGGCACATGACGGCGCGCCAGAAGCGCACGGGCATGATCCGGTCCGCGCCCGGCCGGGGGTCGCCGTACGGGCCGGTGCCGGCGGTGACGATCAGGTTGCCCGGGTCGACGGCCTTGAGCGCGTCGTAGGCCGCGGTGAGCATCTGGCGGTAGCGGACGGGCGCGAACATCTTCCCGTTGCGCCACTGCGGCTGCAGGTGCTGGGAGAGGTTCGGCTCGTTCCAGATCTGCCACGCGCGGACGCGGCCGGCGTAGCGCAGGCCCGCGGCGGTCGCGAACTCCTTCAGGGCGGCGACGTTCGGCATCCAGACGCCGAGCGGCGCGGTGGCGGGGCGCTGGCCCTGCTCGGCCCACGGCGGCGCACCCCAGATCGTGAGGATCACGCGCTGGCCGCGAGCGGTCGCGTCGTTGACGGCGCCGTCGACGGTCGCCCAGCGGTAGGCCGGGTCGTTCGGGTCGGTCGCGTTCGCGGGGCGGTGGGGCGCGACCAGCGACCAGTTCACGTCCATCCGCACGACCGTGCTGCCGGCGTCGCGCGCGCGGTCGAGCCAGACGGCGCGGTCGGGCGCGGCGAACGCCGGGTCATAGAAGCCGATCTGCATGGCGTGCGCGCTCGGCGCCGCGATCAGCAGCAGCAGTGTCGAGTTTCGCAGCGCTCGTGCGTTCACAGTGACGGTGCCGACGATCGAAGCGATCCTCGAAGCGAGCCGCCCCGAGCCCGAGCCGGAGTTCGTGGAAGCGCTGGAGGCGCGGCTGTTCACCCCGCGCCGGCGCTCGCGCCACCGCTTCACGCTGGCGTTCGCCGGCGGGCTGGCCGCGACGGCACTCGCGGTCTCGCTGGTGCGCGACTCGGCGCCCGTGGACGCCGACGATCCCTGCCGGTACGTCCCGGTCACGCGCACGGAACGCGTGCCGTTCGTCGTGCGGAGCGCGTCGGGCGAGCCGCGCATCACCTATCGCGACCGGTCGGTGACGCGGCGGGTGCTGCGGTGCGCTCCGCCTCGCGGCGCAGACGCTGCAGAGCGCGCGAGATGACCTGGTGCGCCGTGCTCGGCGTGAGGCCGAGCACGGCGCCGATGTCAGCGGCGGTCAGATCCGCGCCGTAGCGCAGGGCGATCGCCGTCCGGTCGCGCTGGTTGAGGCACGCAAGCCACGCGCGCAGCTCGTCGCGCTGCAGGCGCTGGTCCATCGGGTCCCCTTCGGTGGTGAGGAAGTCGGCCAGGAACGGGTGCTCGTCGAGTGACGCCGCGCGCCGGAACCGCCGGCGCCGGAAGTGGTCGTTGAGCAGGTTGTGCGCGATCGTCATCACCCACGCGCGCTCTGATCCGCGCCGCGGGTCGAAGCCGTCCCACGCCCGGATCACGCGCTCGAACGTGGACGCCGTCAGGTCCTCGGCGGTGTGGCGTTCCACGACGGAGGCGAAGAACGCGAACACCGCGTTGATGTGATCGCCGTAGACGCGCCGCAGCTCGGCGTCGCGCGTCATCGGCCTCCGCGCCCGCGCCGGATGAACCCGGCGCCGCCGATCAGGCCGGCGATCGCGAGCAGGATGAGCGGGAACGTCCCGCCGACGGTGTCGCCGCCGGAGACCGCCGCGCCGACGGCGCTGAACGCGTTGCCGGTCTGCACGGGCACGGGCGTCTCGACGGGCGTTCGCTGTACGGCCGGCGACCTGTCGCGCTCTTTCGTCGGCTTCGGCTCCCGGTTGTCGGCACGCGGCTTGCCTGCACCACGCAGCACCCGGCTCAGCTGCTCGCCGCGTTCACCCGCGCGCTCGATCTCCCGCATCGTCGTCTCGGGCACGGGCGTCGTGTCCGGCTGCTCCGAGCGCGGCAGGCCACCGGCGTTCGTCCGCGTCTCGCCGCGCGCCTGGTTGCGGTCGCGCGTGGACCGGTTGCCGGTCGACTCGGGGACGCTCTCGCAGTACTGCTCGATGGCCGCCGTGCCGGGCGGCGCCTCGCAGTCCTGGGCGGCCGCCGGGGCGGCGAGGACGAGGAGGCTGAGCAGTGCGAAGCTCCGGATCACGGCCGTCGTCATACCCCTCCCAACGCACGCGGCGGCGCGGGATGACACCGCGATGCGAGGTCCGCATCGGTCGGTGGCGAAGGCGCATCGGAAGCGGCCCGTTTCGCCTCTACAGTCGGCCGATGGTGAGAGCGCTCGCGTTCGTGGTGTGCGCCGCTGTGGTCGGTCTCTACGCGCTGCGTGGCGGCTCGTTCGACGTCGTGCCGCGGGCCGAGCTCGGCATCGCGGCGTGGTGGATCGTCGCCCTCGGCTGGGCGGTCGGGGTGCTCCCCCGCGCCCGCGTGGGACGCGCGGGCTGGCTGCCCGCGTTCGGGTTGCTCGCGCTGGCCGCGTGGACCGCACTGTCGCTGCGCTGGTCCGAGAGCGACCAGCGCACGGCGGCCGAGCTCGCGCGCGTGTTCCACCACGCCGGGCTGCTGGTGCTCGCGCTCAGCGTGCTGTGCCGGGAGACGTGGCGCGCGGGGGTCGCGGGCGTGCTGGCGGGCGCGGTGGGCGTGTGCGCGCTGGCCGTCGCCTCCCGGCTGTGGCCGGACGCGTTCCCCGCCGACCTGGTCGGCGCGAGCTTCGGCACCGGACGGCTCAGCTACCCGCTCAACTACTGGAACGCCGTTGCGGCCTGGGGCGCGATGACCGCCACGGTCGCGCTGTCTTTGAGCGCGCACGGCTCGCTCGCCACCCGCTGTCTGTCGCTGTCCGTGCTGCCGGTGGCGGTGCTCGCGACCTACCTCACGTACTCGCGCGCGGGGGTCGCCGGTGTGGCGCTCGGGCTGCTCGTCGTGTGGGCCTGCGCGCGGGCCCGCGCGGTCGTGCTCGTGCACGCGGCCGTCGCCGGCCTGGGCAGCGCGGCCGCGATCATGGCGGTCCGTGCACACCCGGCGATCGCGCGGGCCGAAGGCGGCGCCGGCCAAGCCGAGGTGCTGCTCGCGCTCGCCGTCGCCGCCGCGCTGTGCGCCGCCACCGCGTTCGTCACCTGGCGGCTCCGTGGCGAGGAGCGCTGGCGCCTGTCCCCACGCGTCGCGCACCGCGTGGCCGCCGTGAGCGGCGTGGCCGCGATCGCCGTCGGGGCACTCACGCTCCCGCCCGCCGTCCCGCGCGCGGTCAGCGCCTTCAAGGACCGCGACGCGATCGTCACCACCGACGACCCGTCCGCCCGGCTCGGCTCGCTGAGCGGCCAGCGCTTCAACTCCTGGTCGTCCGCGTTCGCGTCCTTCCGCGCCGAGCCGCTCGCGGGCACCGGTGCGGGCACGTTCGAGTTCTGGTGGAGCCGCGAGGCCCGCGACGCCGAGTTCGTCGTCGACGCCCACTCGCTGTACCTCGAGACGCTCGCCGAGCTCGGCCTCCCCGGCCTGCTGTGCGTGCTCGTGCTGTGCGGCGGCGGCCTGTACGTCGCCGTGCGCGCCCGCCGCGGCGCCGCCACCACGGCGGACGCCGGTGCGGCCACGGCCGTGCTCGCGGCCTTCGCCGTCTGGCTCTTCCACGCCGGCGTCGACTGGATGTGGGAGTCCACCGCGACCGTCGCCTTCGCCCTTCTGCTCGTGGCCGCGGCCGCCGCGGCTCGCTCCGAGAACAACTCGCCCGGACCGTTTCCTAAAGAGGGACTGTCCCTCTTTAGGAAACGCGGGCCCGATCGCGCTGCGCCGCCGCGCACCCCCCATCCAACACGCGCGGCGGCGCGCGCACTGATCGTCGTCCTCGCCCTGGTGGGCGTGGCCGTCCAGCTGCCCGCGCTCGTCGGCGCGTCGAGCCTGCGCGTCAGCCAGGCCGCCGCGCGCGAGCAGGACGACCGCCGCGCGCTCGGCGCCGCCCGCGACGCGAGCGCGACCCTCCCGTGGGCCGCGAGCCCGCACGTGCAGCTCGCGCTGCTGGCCGAGAACCGCGGCGATCTCCCGCAGGCCGAGCGCGAGGCGCGTGAGGCCGTCGCGCTGGAGCCGACCAACTGGCGCCACCGGCTGCTGCTCGCCCGCGTGCTCGCGCAGCGCGGGGACGCGCAGGCGGCGCTCGCGGCGTTCGCCGTCGCCGAGCGCCTCAGGCCGCTCGGCCGGCCGTTCAGCGCTTGACGAGCTCGAGGTCGGTGAGGACGCCGTCCTCGACCGCCGCGCGGTGCACGACCGCGCCGACCTTCAACACCGTCGCGCACTCGCCGAGGTCCACCGGGTCGACGTCCGCAATGTCCGCGTCGACGTCCTCGACCTCCTGCTCGTCGTCCACGGACGCGAGCTCTGCGGGCAGGGCGGCCGGGTCGTCCTCGACCTCCGGCAAGTCCACCAGCTCCTCGTCGACCGGATCCTCCTCGGTCGGCTCCTCGTCCTCCACCGGCGCGCTCGTCGACGTGCCGGCCGTCGGCGTGATCGCCGTGGCCGTGCAGTCGACCCACGAGTCGCCCGTCAGCTGCGCCGTGAGCGTGCCGCCCACCGCGAGGCGGATCGTCACCGTTCCGTTGGCCGAAGCCGTGACCCAGCCCGCGTTGTCGGCGCCGTCGAGCTCGCCGTCGCCGTTGGTGTCACGTGCGCGGAGGTCGTGCCCGGTGACGCGTTCGTCGCCGTTGGCGAGCCCGTCGCGGTCGCGGTCCTCGCGCGCGTCCGAGCGCTTGTCACGGTCGCTGTCGCGCTTGCGCGGGTCCGTGCCCGCGGCCACCTCGTCGGCGTTGACGAGCTTGTCGCGGTCGCGGTCCTCGAGCGCGTCGGGGAGCTTGTCGCGGTCGCTGTCGCGCTTGCGCGGGTTGGTGCCCGCGCGGAACTCGCCCCAGTTGGTGAGGCCGTCGCGGTCCTTGTCCTTGGCGGCGGCCTTCACGGAGACGTTGTTCGCCTTCGCCCACTTGGCGGGGAGGCGCTTCGCCCCGGCCTGGGCGGCGGGCGCGAGCAGCAGGAACACGAGGGAGGTGAGGAGCGCGATGCGTGCCATCTACCTCCCTCTTCGGCCGCCCGCGCGGCCGGCTTGAAGGGTTATTGCCCGCGCCGGGCGAGCACGCACGGAACGGTCCGCAGCAGGACCTTAACGTCGCCCCACAACGACCAGTTCGCGACGTACAGGTAGTCGATGGCGACCATCTCGTGCAGCGGGATCCGCGCGGCGCCGAGCACCTGCCACGGCCCGGTCACGCCGGGCGTGAGCTCCAGCCGGCGTCGATGCCATCCCTGGATCATCTGATCCTCTTCCGTGATCAACGGCCGCGGCCCGACGAGGCTCATCTCGCCGCGGAGCACGTTGATCAGCTGCGGCAGCTCGTCCAGGCAAGAGCGCCGCAGGACGCCGCCGACACGCGTGATGCGCGGGTCGCGATCGATCTTGAACAGCCCGTCCGCCTCGTTGAGCGCGCGCAGCTCCGCCTTGCGCGCCTCGGCGTCAGCGACCATCGAGCGGAACTTGAAGATTTGAAAGCGGCGCCCGTCGCGCCCGACGCGCTCCTGCCGGAAGAGCACCGGGCCGGGCGAGTCGAGCTTGATCGCCAGCGCGACGGCGAGCATCAGCGGCGCGAGGAGCGCCAGCGCGCAGCCCGCGCCGATCACGTCCAACGCGCGCTTGACGCGCTGCGCGCGCTTGGACAGCGCGACCCGCCGCACGCCCAACAGCGTCACGCCGCCGAGGTAGTCGAAGTCCACCGCGGAGCCGACCACGTCGAACGTGCGCGGCAGCAAGCTCACCTTCACGCCGAGCGCCTTCGCGACCTGGATCGTCTCGTGGACGTGCTCGTCGGCCGCGTTGTCGCCGGCGATCACCACCCGCTGCGCGCGGGCCTCGAGCACGTGCTGGCGCAGCCCGTCGGGCGTGAGCGGCCGGCAGCCGACGACCTCGGCCTTCACGGCCGGCGCGGTCCGCAGCCGGCTCGCGAGCCGCTTGGCCGCGTCCGGCTCCCCCACCACCAGGCACCGCTCGGACTGTGTGAAGCGCCGCGCGGCGCTGCGCGCGACCGCGCGCAGCAGCAGCATCAGCGCCGTTAGGCCGACCATCGTCAGCGCGACGTAGGACGCGTCGAGCGAGCTGCCCAGGCTGGCGATCAAGAACGTCAGGACGGCGCTGAGCGTCGCGGCCTGGAACACCGCCGGCGCCTCGTCGAGCGTGTTGCTGGCCAGGACGCTCTCGTCCCTTCGGTACAACCCGGCGGCGGTGCTCACGCACGGCACGATCAGCGGCAGCGCGAACGCCGCCGTCCTGTGGCCGACGAGCGCCTCGGCCGCGCCGACGACCAGCAAGGCGCCGGCGACGTCGGCGATGAGCAGGGAGCGCCGGAAGATCCGGTCGCGGTAACGCACGCCGGCAGGAGCCGACGACTCGATGACGAGTGGCACGTTCCCGGCGGCGGCGGGACGCAGGAAGCGCCCGCGGCCGGGGGTGGCAGCGGAAGAATGTTCGCGAGTCTGCACGGCGAGCGAAACCGTACCCCCGGCTCGCCCGCGCTGATCAGTTATGCCGATAGATCACTCAAAACCGCTCAGCGGTCACGCGCGATGATGCCGCCTTGGCACGCGGCGGCGCGTCCGTCAGCCGGGCGCCCTCGAAGTTCATGACCACCACGGTGGCCTCGCTGGGCTCCTCGGCGTGCGGCCTCTTGGCCATCCGCGCGAGCGCCGCGCGCTCGATGCTCTCGACCTTCTCCACGTACTTGAGCGTCGCGTTCAGCAGCTGCTCCCAGCCCTTGGCGTCCAGCGCTACGCGCGTGCGCGACAGATGCGACTCGGCTCGGTCGAAGCCGCCCGAGGCCGCGGACGCCTGCGCGTACTCGTCGATGATCTTCAGCGACGAGCCCACCGCCGCCTGCTTGGCGATCTGAGTCACCTCCGACCAGGCCTTGGCGCTCACCATCGGCCGCCCGGTAGAGCGGTAGTGGTGCTCGACGGCACCCCGCACGCGGGTCTCGTCCGCGAGCTCGATCAACCCGAGCTTCTCGAGCACGCGCACGTGGTACGCAGTCGTGCCGAGCGTCGCGCCGAGCCAGCCGGCGAGCTGGTTCGGGCTCGCGACGCGCTCGTCGAGCATCGCGAGGATGCGAACGCGTAACGGGTGGCTCATCGCCTTCACGTAGCGCGGATCGTCGATGTCGGTAACCGGCTTCACTCGAGCCATGGGTCGGGCCTCCCTCCAACCAAAATCCGGGGCGGGAACTTACCCCTTAACACGGCGATCACGCGCGACGGCGCGTGCTGATGCCGTTCCGGAATCAGTCACGATCGAGACCGCCGCGCGGCGTAGATTGAACCGCTGAGAGCCTTTGAGCAATCACGCGGATTCAGCGGTGGGAAGCGAAAAACGGTCCGTTGCCGCCGCGGCCTACGACGTTCTGGCTCCCGCGTACGACGTCCTCACCGGCGGTTACGCATATGACAGCTGGATCGCCGCTCTGCAGCGCCTGGCGCTGTCTCATGGGCTTGACGGCCGGCGTGTGCTGGACGTCGCGTGCGGGACCGGGCACTCGATGCTGCCGTGGCTCGAGCGCGGCTACGAGGTGGTCGGCGTGGACGTGTCCGAGCGCATGGCCGCGGTCGCGCGGGCCAAGGGTCTCGAGGTGCACGTGGCCGACATGCGGGCGCTGCCCCCGCTGGGCCAGTTCAACCTGGTCACGTGCCTGGGCGACGGGCTCAACCACCTGCTCGAGCCCGAGGACGTCCGGCGGGCGCTGGGCGAGATGCGGTGCGCGCTCGCGCCGGGTGGACTCGCCGTGTTCGATCTGAACCTGCTGACGGCCTACCGCGACACGCCGGACACGATCGTCGAGGTCGAGGACCGCGTCGTGCTGTGGCCCGGCGCGGGCGCGCGGATCGCTGCACCCGGCGGCGTCGGCGAGCTCGTCGTCGACGTCTTCGAGCGCGAGGGAGAGCTGTGGCGCCGGACGCGCTCGCGCCAGCCGCACCGGCACCACCCGCTCGTCGATGTGCTCGGCGCGGCACGCGCCGAGGGGTACGCGATCGTCGGCGTCTACGGCCAGCACCCGGGGGTGCGGCTGGAGGACACCGCCGACGAGCACGTCCATGCGAAGGCGATCGTCATCGCCCGACGGTGAGGCCGTCGGTCATGGACGCCAGGGCATGTCACCTCCTAACGTCGCGAGGTTCCAAAGTCATGGTGCGCGGCGTGGCCCCGGGCGTCGCACACGTCGCGACGCCCGGCCGGTGCCGCGCGGCTGCGGGTCCTGACTAGTGGCGTGCAGCGAGCGCCGGCTCCGGAGGCGGCGCGTGCTTGCGCTCGAGGATCGAGCAGATCTGCAGCAGCAGCTCGAGGAACTGCCCGACCGCACCGGACGGCTCGTTGTCGCGGAGCCAGACGGCGCCGATGCTGGCCGGCGACAGGACCTCACTGAGGTCGATCGCGGTGATGCGCGGGTCGGACTCGGTGACGGCCAGCCGTGGCACCACCGCCGCGCCGACGCCCGCACCGACCAGCGCCTGCACGGTCTGCGGCGAGTCCGAGCGGAACACGATGCGCGGCTCCCCCAATTCGGCCGCGTGCGGGCCGACCATCCACGGGTCGACCTTGCGCGACTGCGGCGCGATCAGCGGCAGCCGCCCGATCTCCGACAGGGTCGGCGCGTGCGGGCTGCGCGCGATCTGCGCGCCCGCGGGCACCATCAGCACCCACGGCACCGACATCAGCTGGCACGTCTCGAACGGGCCGGGCTCGATCGGCAGGTGCGCGAGCGCGAGGTCCAGGCTCCCCTTGCGCACCAGCTCGATGAGCGGCGCGTCCGTGACCGTCTCGCGCGACGCGACGCGCACGCCGGGGTGGCGACGGCCGAACGCGGCCAGCGCCGGGGCGAGGATCCGCGTCGGTACGCCCGCGAAGAACCCGACGCGGACATCTCCGGTGCGCCCGCCCTGCAGGTCGCCGATGTCCGCCTTCGCCGCCTCGATCGTCGCGAGGATGTCGTTCGCGTGATTGAGCAGCAACTCGCCCGCCTCGGTCAGCTGCACCGGCTTGGGCCCTTGCGAGCGCTCGATCAGCCGCTCCCCCGTCAGCTGCTCGAGGTACGCGATCTGCCTGCTGATCGCCGATTGCACGTATCCCAACCGATCGGCGGCCCGACGGAACGATCGCTCGTCCGCCACGGCCGCCAGAGCAGCGAAATGCCGCAGCTCTATGCCTAGCCAACTGTCTCGACTCACCGGTCCCGCCCTCCGGTTCTCAAGGGTCCGCCGAGTCGGTGACGCTCCGCTCAGCGGGACCTATTACTCAATTGCTTTGAGTGATCAAAGCCCCATCGCGCCCCTACATGGCGGCGACGAGCCTGCTGCACGATATGCCCTCGGGGTTGATGGGCTCAACATCGGAGTCGTCTCATTGAGCGGTTTGGAGATCATTTCGGTCCGCCTGCGGACCAGAGCGGCCACTGAGCGGCCTGGACGATGCCGAATCGGAACAAGAGGCGTCCAGTTTGGCTTCGCTCTGACAACTTGCGGCGGCTATGTCGGCGGCTTGAACTCGCCGGCCGTGAACGTCGCGCCGTCCGGGTCGCGGATCACCGCGATCCGCTGCCAGGGGATGTCGAAGGGCTCCACGAGCACCTCCCCGCCGAGCTCCGGTGTGCGGCGGGCGACGTCGTCGGCGTCGGCCACGGTGAAGGTCAGGTGCCAGCGCGGGCCGCCCTTGTCCATCGGCTCCAGCCAGGCGACGGTGTCCGTGAAGCGCGGCGGCGCGCCGCCCTCGGCGTGCTGCGCGCGCACGCCGGGGTTGATCGTCTCCAGGTAGTCCCCGTACTCGGGGACGACGATGGTCACCGACCGCTGGCCGCCGATCTCCATCTCGTCGAACTCCCACGGGAAGACCGCGCCGTAGAACTGCTTGGCTGCGTCGATGTCGGCCGTCACGAGGTTGGACCAGTTCCACGACCCTGCCGCGTTCACCACCTCGGCGCCGATGTGCGTGTTCGCTTGCCATACGGCGAACGTCACGCCCTCAGGATCGGCGCACATTGCCATCCGGCCCGCGTCCAGGACGTCGTGCGGCTCCACGACCACGCGCCCGCCCGCCGCGCGCACGCGCTCGGCGGCGGCGTCCGCGTCCTCGACCGCGATGTACGTCGTCCAGCCCACCTCCGGGAGCCCGTTGTCCCACGTGCCGATCGCGGCCACCAGCCCGCCGTCCACCTTCGCCTCGAAGTAGGTCTCCGTGGACCCAGGCGGCATCTGGTCGGTCATCTCCCACCCGAGCAGGGCGCTGTAGAACGCGACGGCCTTGTCGGCCTGCGGACGGGCGCTGTCGATCCAGCACGGCACGCCGGCGGGATAGCGGTCTCGCTTGGTCATGGACTCACCCTACGGTCGCCTGCGGTCAATTTCTGTCCTCAATCCGGCAGGTGCGGCATCGCGATCCCCGGATCCCGGCCGACGAGCACGCCGCGCGTGATCGACGCCCCGCCGAACCGGTCGCGGACCCCGTCCACGGCGGCGTCGAGCTTGGCGGCCTTCGCCTCGTGCAGTGGGAGCGTGAGCTGCGGCGCGTCCGCGTCCTCGAGGTTGGTGAGCGAGAGCCCGAGCAACGTCACGCCCTCGCGCTCGATCATTGGCATCACGCCCGCGAGCAACTCCCGGGCCGCGGCGAGAATGGGGCGGCTGTCGGCGGTCGGCTCCGCCAGCGTGTGAGAACGGGTCGCGCGCGAGAAGTCGTCGAAGCGCAGACGCAGGATGATCGTGCGGCACATGCGGCTCGCGGCGCGCAGCCGCCGCCCGATCCGATCCACAAGCGCGACGAGCGTCGCGTCCAGCGCCTCGGGCGTCTTCGGACCGCGCCGGCCGAGCGCCCGCTGCCCGCCGATCGAACGCCGGCGCACGCCGGTCGTCACCCGCCGCGCGTCCCGCCCGTGCGCAAGCGCGTGCAGCTGGCGCCCTGCGGCCTTGCCCACGAGGCCGACCAGCGTCTCCTCGGGCAGCTCGGCCACCTGCGCGACGGTCATGAGCCCGCGCGCGTGGAGCTTGCCCGCGGTGACCTTGCCCACGCCCCACAACGCCTCCACCGGCAGCGGATGCAGGAACTCGAGCTCGCCGTCGACCGGGACGACGAGCAGACCGTCCGGCTTTACCTGCGCCGACGCGACCTTGGCCAGGAACTTCGTGCGCGCGACCCCGACCGTGATCGGCAGGCCGACTTTATCCCGCACCCGCGCGCGCAGCCGCGCCGCGATCTCCGCCGGCGTACCCGCGATCCGCTCCATGCCGCGCACGTCGATGAACGCCTCGTCGATCGACAACCCCTCCACGAGCGGCGACGTGTCCTCGAAGATCTTGAACACGGCCTTGCTCGCCGCCGTGTACGCCTCGAACCGCGGCTTGACGAAGATCAGGCCCGGGCACAGCTTCTTCGCCGTCCATCCACCCATCCCGCCCGTGACGCCATACGCCTTCGCCTCGTAGGACGCCGCCGTGATGACGCCGCCGCCGACCGCGATCGGCTTGCCGAGAAGCTGCGGGTTGTCACGTTGCTCGACGGAGGCGAAGAACGAGTCCAGGTCGGCGTGGAGGATCGTCGCGTGGGCAGGCCGCGGCACGAACGTATGTTCGCATCTGCCGCAGACGGAAACGTGCTCGTGGTCGCGTGGCGTTCACGCCCCCACGCGTTGGTGCTCGTCGGGGCGCTGAAAACGGCGCCACCGAGCGGGAAGTGACTGGCGTTTCACTGGCGCGGCGCGAACCATCGCCTCCCGGGCTCCGCACGGCAATGAAGAAGAGCCGTGCGGCGTACCGTCAAGGTACGGGCTACGGAGACATCGTGCAGCGCCACCATCTCCACCCGCCTCCTGCGGATCTCGTGGAAACGAACACGCGCCGGCCTGGGTGGTCGACGGAAGTATCGGTATCCGATAGTTTCGTCGACCACCCGAGTCAGTCGGAGCGCGGTTGGACCCGAGTGTGATCGTTTCGGGCCCGGACCAGGACGAAACGACCACTCCCGCCCCACGTGGTCTCCGTAGCCCGTACCTTGACGGTACGCAGCACGCGGATGTTCGCGCCACGCGGGGCTCGGAGGCGCTGAGCCCGAGCGCGCGGCGGAAACGCCGCTCCCTTCCCCCCTCGGTGGCGCCGATTTCAGCGACCGCAACGGACCCGAACGCGTGGGGGCGTGAACGCCACGCGCTTACGCCGCCCGCAACGCCACCACCGCAACCGGCCGCGTCCGCCAGGCCTCGAACGCCACCACCAGCGCCAAGGCCGCGACCACGGAGCCGAAGACCTCGAACGTCGACTGCAACCCGAGCTCCCCCACGACCGCACCCGCCGCAATCGCCGGGACCGAGATCGCGAGGTACGCGACGACATAGAACGCTGACATGACGGCGGCCCGGTGCTCGTGCGGGATCACTGCCGACAGCGCGCGCAGCGCGCCGAGGAACGCCACGCCGAACCCGGCGCCGCCGACAACTGCGCCGGCCCAGAACAACGCCGCCGAGCCCGAGGCCGCAGCCAAAACGATCAGGACCATTCCCAACGCCAGCGCCAGCGACCCGTAGGCCGCGCCCGCCCACGGCGCCGCGCGCCCGAAGACCACCTGCGCCACCGCGCCCGAGCCGGCCAGCGCGAACACGCTCAGCCCGATCACGAGGTGGTTCGCGGTCCCGAACAGCGAGGCCGTGAGCTGCGGCCCGAGCGAGAGGAACAACCCGCCGATCGACCACGAGGAGATCACGGCCAGCGAGGCGAGCAGGAACGGGCGGCGCACCGCGGGCGGCACGCTCGGCCGTTGCGGCGTGAGCCGCGGGCGGGAGCGGTTCGCGACCGGCTCGGGCATCAGCAGCGCGCCCACGAAGGCGACCGCGAACAGCGCGAAGAGCGCGACGTAGGGCAGCACGCGCGGCGCGGGCGCGTACTGGACGAGCGCCGAGGACAGCAGCACGCCGAGCGCCATCCCACCGGCGCTGACCACGCCGTTGGTCAGCCCGACGCCCGCCGGGTCGCGCCGAGGGTGCAGGTCGAGCAGCGCCGCGCTGGCCGCGCCGAGCGCCAGCCCGGTCGCCATGCCCTGCAGCCCGCGCGCGATGAACAGCCACGCCACCGACGAGGCGACCATGAAGGCCACGGCGGTCACGAGCAGCGTGCCGAGCGCGACCAGCAGCACGGGCCGTCTCCCCCACTCGTCGCTCACCCGCCCGGCGAGCAGCAGGGCGAGCAGCACGCCGAACGCGTACGTCGCGTAGATGAGCGTGAGCACCACCGGCGAGAAGCCCCACAGCTCGCGGTACTCGGCGTACAGCGGCGAAGGCGTGCTCGAGGCGAACAGCGCGAGCCCGATCACCGCGGCGACGAGCGCGTACGCCAGCCGCGGCGAGAGCGTGTAACGGGACGGCGGGGACATGGACGACCCAATCTTCGATATTTCCAAAGTCATGGAACTTTCGAAGTTGTACCATACGCGCATGGCGGCCACCCCGACACGTGAGCGCATCGCTCACCCGGATACGTCCGCGCTCGACCTCGCGACGATCATGCGGGCGGCCGGCGACCCGGTCCGGCTCGAGATCGTGCGCCAGCTCGGGGACGGGCGCGAGCACCTGTGCGGCGAGCTCAGCCAGGCGCTCGGCATCCCGGCGTCCACGGGCAGCTACCACCTCAAGCTGCTGCGCGAGGCGGGGATCACGCGCACGCGGGCGGAGGGCACACAGCGGCTCATCAGCCTGCGCGCCGAGGATCTCGACGCCCGCTTCCCCGGCCTGGTGGGCGTTCTCACCGCTTCCTGAGACACTTCCCGTCGAGCGCATCCGACGGGAGGAGAGCCCACATGAGCGCCGCCATCACGGGGACCCGCGTCGACGAGGTCCTGCGCACCGCCGTCGAGTCCGGGACGTTGCCGAACGTCGTCGCCACCGCCGCCAACGCGGACGGTCCGATCTACGAAGGAGCGTTCGGCCCGAAGGCCGTGGGCCAACCCGCTCCGGTGACCGTGAACACGCTGTACCGGATCGCGTCGATGACGAAGATGGTCACGACCGTCGCCGCGCTGCAGCTGGTCGAGCGCGGGGAGCTGGACCTCGACGACGCGGTGGCGAAGTTCCGGCCCGAGTTCGCGGACCTCAAAGTCCTGGACGGCTGGGACGGGGACGAGCCGCGCCTGCGCGAGCCGAAGTCGTTCGCGACCGTCCGCCAGCTGATGACGCACACGTCCGGCCTGGGCTACTGGTTCTGGAACGCGGACCTCGTGCGCTGGGAGGCCACGACCGGCACGGGCAACACGCTGGCCGGGACCAAGGACGCGTTCACCGCGCCGCTGGTCGCCGACCCGGGCGAGCGGGTCGAGTACGGGACCAACACGGACTGGCTCGGCCTGGTCGTCGAGGCCGTCTCGGGCCAGCCGCTGGACGCGTACTTCGACGAGCACATCCTCGGCCCGCTCGGGATGGAGCAGGCCACCTTCCACCCCACCGACCAGCAGCGGGAGAACCTCGTCGCCGTGCACCTGCACGACGAGCAGACCGGCGCCTGGAACGCCACCAGCGTGGACTGGAACGCGGCACCGGACTGGTGGCCCGGCGGCCACGGGCTGTACTGCCCGCCGAGCGAGTATTTGCGCTTCCAGCGGATGCTGCTCAACAACGGCGCCCTCGACGGCGCGCGGATCCTCGGCGCCGAGACCGTCGAGGCGGCGTTCTCCAACCAGATCGGCGACCTCGACTGGCCGGAGGCGATCGCGACCGCCGAGCCGCCGACGACGGCCGACTTCAACGCCGGCCCGGGCTACAAGTTCGGCCTCGGCCTGCTCCGCAACACCCAGGACGTCCCCGGCATGCGCCGCGCGGGCAGCGGCGCCTGGGCAGGCATCTTCAACACCCACTTCTGGTTGGACCGCGCCGCCGGCATCACGGGCGCGATCTACACCCAGACGCTCCCGTTCGTGGAGCCCGAGGTCTTCCAGGTCTACGTGGACTTCGAGACCGCGCTCTACGCGTCCCTGTAAACGACGGACGGCGCCGCTGGGGAAAGCGGCGCCGCCGGGGACCTACGGTGCCGCCTGGACGCGCGGCACCCCGAGGATCGGACGGCGCGCCCGAACGAAAAGGACGCGCCGCCGTTCGTGTCGGCTTGTTACGCGTGAATGAGGACGGGCGCGGCGTCGCCGGCGCCGCCCTCCTCGTCGCCCTCCACGGGCGCGGGCTTGCGGCGCGGCAGCAGGAACGCGGCCAGCAGCGCCGGGATGATCAGCGCGGTCGCCCACCAGAACGTGTGGGTGAACGCCTCGGTCATCAGGTCGCGGATCTGCAGCGGCAGGTTCGCGCCGGTGCCGCCGAGGCCGGACTCCGGGCTGGCGCCGGAACCGCCGCTGTCCGGGAAGCGATCGCTCAGGGCGACGGTGAGGATCACGGACATGACCGCAGTGCCGATCGAAGCGCCGACCTGCTGGATGATGTTCAGCGAGGTCGAGGCGCGCGCGACCTGGACCTTGCGCAGCGTCTGCAGCGCGCCCGTCATCAGCGGCATCATCGTGAAGCCCATGCCGATGCCCTGGGCGAACAGGATCGCGCTGAGCGTCCAGTAGGACGTGTCGCCGGTCAGCTGCGTCAGCCCGACGAACGTCACGCCGATCAACAGCAGGCCGGGGATGACGAGCTTGCCGATCCCGGTCCGGTCGGCGAGCGTGCCCGCGATCGGCATGGCCAGCATCGCGCCGATGCCCTGCGGCGCGAGCAGCAGGCCGGAGTCGAACGCCGACTCACCACGGACCGCCTGCAGGTACAGCGGCAGCAGCAGCATGGCGCCGAAGACCGAGATGATCATCAGCGTCAGCGTGCCCGCGGCCACGGCGAACGTGCGGTTCTTGAACAGGCGCAGGTCGATCAGCGCGTGCGGCGTGCGCAGCGCGTGGAACACGAAGCCGATGATCAGCGCGAAGCCGACCAGCATGGGACCGATCACCATCGTGTGGCCGAAACCGCCCTCGGACGCCGACTCCGCGAGGCCGTAGATCGCCAGGGCAAGGCCCGGGGACAGCAGCGCCAGGCCGAGCACGTCGAAGCGCTCGCCGGCCTCCGGCTCGTCCTTCGGGAGGATCCGCAGCGACAGGAAGAACGCCACCGCGCCGATCGGCAGGTTGATGAAGAAGATCCAGCGCCACGAGAAGTCGTCGACGAGCCAGCCGCCGAGGATCGGGCCCAGGATCGGGCCGAGCATCATCGGGATGCCGATGATCGCCATCACGCGACCGACGCGCTGCGGCCCGGCGGCGCGGGTGAGGATCGTCATGCCGGCCGGCATCAGCATGCCGCCGCCGAGACCCTGGAGCACGCGGAAGAAGATCAGCGACTCGGCCGACCAGGCCGCGCCGCACAACGCGGAGCCGGCGACGAACAGCACGATCGCGAGGATGTACAGGCGCTTGGTGCCGAAGCGATCGGCCGCCCAGCCGGTGACCGGGATGACCGTCGCCAGCGCGAGCGTGTAACCCGTGACGATCCACTGGATCGTCGCGAGGTCGGTCTCGAAGTCACGCGACAGCGTGTTGATCGCGACGTTGACGACGGTCGTGTCGAGGATCGACATGATCGCGCCGAGCACGACGACACTGGCGATCGCCAGCAATCGGCGATCAAGCCCTTCGTTCTGCCCGTCTACGGGCGTGGGCTCAGACGACATTGGGAGCTGATTCCTTCGTGGTAGGGAGGATGGGGAGGAGAACCCGGTCGACGAGCTCCTCGACGAACGCGTCGTCGATCGGCAGGCCGCGGATCAGGGACCGGGTGAAGATGATGGACCCGGGGATGTCGGCAAACAGTGGGGTTACCACGCCATCGCCTTCGAGCTCGCCGCGGGCCGCGGCACGCGCGAGCAGGGATTCGAACCTCGTCTGCTCGTCGCAGACGACTTCTTCGCGGAACAGCTGCTCGAGCTCGGGGCTGCTCTGCAGCTGCATGATCAGCCCGGCCGCGACGTGCGGGTCAAAGCCCTCGGTCGCGCCGCGGATGTAGGCGATCAGGTCGCCGCGCAGGCTGCCCGTGTCCGGGGCCTGAGACCCGTCCGCGCGCTTGGCGCGGATCGCTTCGACGATGATCTCCGACTTGCCGCCCGGCCATCGCCGGTAGATCGTCGGCTTGCTCACGCCCGCGCGGGCGGCGAGCGCGTCGACCGTCATACGGTCGTAGCCGACCTCGGCCACGAGTGCGACGGCGGCCGCGAGGATCGCCTCACGGCGACGCGGATCCCGCGGGCGACCGCGGTGGGGTGCTTCTTCGACCGGTCCCACACTCATGTTTACGACACAGTATCGTAAACCTTGAGGCGGGTAGTGTCCGCTCTGTGAACTCCCTCACGCTCGGCTACAAGGCGTCCAACGAGCAGTTCGCCCCGCAGGAGCTGCTCGCGCTGACCCAGCACGCGGAGGCGCGCGGCTTCGAAGTCGCGGGCGTCTCCGACCACCTGCAGCCGTGGCGCCACAACGGCGGCCACGCGCCCGCGGTCCTGCCGTGGCTGGGCGCAGCGGCGGCGACCACCAGCCGCATCACGCTCGGCACCAGCGTACTGACGCCGACGATGCGCTATCACCCGGCGATCGTCGCCCAGGCGTTCGCGACGCTCGGCGTGCTCGCGCCGAACCGCATCTTCCTCGGCGTCGGCACCGGCGAGGCCATGAACGAGACGCCGATCACCGGCGGCGAGTTCCCCGGCCGCAAGGAACGCCGGACGAAGATGGCCGAGGCGATCAAGGTCATCAAGCTGTTGTGGGAGCAGGAGCGCGTCGACTTCGAGGGCGAGTACTACAACCTCCGGCGCGCCACGATCTACGACCGGCCGGACACGCCCGTCCCGATCTTCGTCGCGGCGTCCGGCCCGCTCGCGGCCAAGCTCGCCGGCCGCGTCGGCGACGGCTTCATCTGCACCTCCGGCAAGGACCCGGAGCTGTACGTGAACCTCCTCGACAACGTCAAGGAGGGCGCGGAGAAGGCCGGTCGCGACTACGAGTCGATCAAGCGCATGATCGAGATCAAGGTCTCCTACGACCGCGACATCGACACGGCGATGAAGGCCACGCACTGGTGGGCGGCGCTCGCGCTCACGCCCGAGGAGAAGGAGGGCGTCGAGGACCCGGTCGAGATGGAGCGCCTCGCCGACAATGCGCTCGACCGCGCGCACACGCGCTTCATCGTCTCCGACGACCCGAACGAGATCGTGAGCAAGATCCAGCCCTACATCGACCTCGGCTTCACCGAGCTGGTCTTCCACTTCCCCGGCAACGACCAGCGCCGCTACATCGACGAGTTCGCCGCCGACGTCGCTCCCCTGCTGCGCAAATGAACCCGTTCGAGCAGCTCGACGAGCGCTTCAAGACGCTCCACAAGCCGACCGCACGGCTCGACCACCTCTACGACGGCTGCCGCTGGGCCGAAGGTCCCGCGTACTTCCCGGCCCACCGCACGCTCGTGTGGTCCGACATCCCGAACAACCGGATCCTGCGCTACGACGAGACCACGGCCCAGGTGGGCGTCTTCCGCCACCCGTCCAACTACAGCAACGGGAACACGGTGGACCCGCAGGGCCGGCTGGTGAGCGCCGAGCACGGCGAGCGCCGCGTCACGCGCACCGAGCACGACGGCACGATCACGGTTCTCGCCGACAGCTACGACGGCAAGCGCCTGAACTCGCCCAACGACGTCGTCGTGCGCTCGGACGGCACGGTCTACTTCACCGACCCCAGCTACGGCATCGAGGGCTATTACGAGGGCTTCGCGGCCGAGCCCGAGCAGGCCGGGCAGCATCTGTTCCGGATCTCACCGCACGGCGGCATCGAGATCGCGGCCGACGACATGCAGCGTCCGAACGGTCTTGCCTTCTCCCCCGACGAGCGCGTGCTCTACGTCTCCGACACCGGCAACAAGACGATGCGCGCCTACGACGTCGCCGACGACGGGACGCTCTCCGGCAGCCGCGAGTTCGCCCGGTGCACCGCCGGCGGCTTCGACGGCTTCCGGCTCGACGAGCAGGGCCACATCTGGTCCAGCGCCGGCGACGGCGTCCACGTCCTGCATCCGGACGGGACGCTGATCGGCAAGGTGAGGGTCCCCGAGGGCGTCGCGAACGTCCAGTGGGGCGGCTACAAGCGCAACCGCCTGTACATCTGCGCGACCCAGTCGCTGTACGCGATCTTGCTTCCCGTACGCGGAGCGAAGACGATGTAGCGCGTGGTCGACCTCCACTGCCACTACCCCATGCACCTGCTGGGCGGCGTGGAGGCTCCGCGCGACGTGGCCGAGAAGATGCTCAGGGTCCGCGCGCGGGAGGCGGGCAAGCTCCGCGCGGCGGTCCTGCACATCGCCGCGCGGCTGTTCAACTTCCGCCACTGGGACGGCGGCTGGCGCGTCAGCGTGCCGCTGCTGCAGCAGGGCGGCGTCAACGTCGCCTGTAGCGTCCTGTACCGCCCGTTCAGCGAGATGGACCTGGACGAGCCGTACGGCGCCCCGCCCGAGAGCGCGTACTACGACCGGCTGGTCGAGCTGCTGGACGCGACAGAACAGGACGTCGAGGCCCGCGGCCACATCGTCGTGCGCGCCGCGGACGATCTTCAGCGTGCGCAGCGGACCGGCAGGATCGCGTTCGTGCACTGCGTCGAGGGCGGCTTCCACCTCGGCGCGACGCCCGCCGAAGTGACCGAGCACGTTCACGAGCTCGCCGAGCGCGGCGTCCTGTACATCACGCTCGCGCACCTGTTCTGGCGCCGCGTCGCGACCAACGCGCCGGCGCTCCCGTTCCTGCCCGACGCCCTCTACGACCTGCTGTTCCCGCAGTCCGGGGTCCCGCCGCTCACCGACCTCGGCGAGGCCGCGGTCAAGGCCTGCGACGAGTCCGGGATCGTCGTCGACATCAGCCACATGCGCGAGGACGCGATCGACGCGACGTTCGACCTGCTCTCCCCCGACGCGCAGGTGATGGCCAGCCACGCCGGCTACCGCTTCGGCGGCCAGCGCTACAACCTCACCGACGCCACGCTCGCGCGGGTGGCCGCCCGCGGCGGCGTCGTCGGGCTGATCCTCGCCCAGCATCAGCTCAACGACGGCGTCCGGCGCACCAACACCAGGACGCTCGCGCAGACGCTGGACGTGATCGACCGCCACGTCGAGAAGATCGGCCCCGACCACGTCGCGCTCGGCTCCGACCTGGACGGCTTCATCAAGCCGACGATGGGCGGCGTGGAGTCGGCGGCGGATCTGCAGGCGCTCGCGGACGGCATCCGCGCGCGCCACCCCGGGTCCGCCGACCGCATCCTGGCTCAGAACGCGCTGCGGGTGATCGACCGGCGCTTCAGCTGACGGCCGCGAACGGGTCGTTCTCCCACTCGGACCCGACCTCCTCGAAGCGCGCGAGCCCGTCGCGCAGCAGCCCGTAGACCTCGCGCAGCCGCTCGTCGGTCGTCGCCTCCACCACCAGCACGAGCGCGGGCAGGTTCGAGGACGCGCGGACGAGCACCCAGGCGTCCTCCCACTCGGCGCGCACGCCGTTGATCGTGATCAGCTGCGGTGAAGACTGCTCGGCGATCCACGCGCCGAACTCCTCCACGACGCGGTACTTCTCGGTGTCGGGGCAGAACGCGTTCATCGTCGGCGTCGCGACGTACCGCGGCAGCGCGGCCACGCGCTCGGACACCGTGGCCGTGCCGCTCGCGATCACGTGCAGGAAGCGCAGCGCGGAGTAGATCGCGTCGTCATAGCCGAAGTAGTCGTCGCCGCCGTAGAAGAAGTGGCCGCTGCGCTCGCCGGCGAACGGGGCGCCCAGCTCCTGCATCTTGGCCTTGATGTGCGAGTGGCCGGTCTTCCACATCACGGCGTCGCCGCCCGCCGGGCCGATCACGTCCGCGACCATGCGCGAGCACTTGACGTCGTAGACGACCGGGGCGCCGGGATAGCGCTCGAGCACGTCCTGGGCGAGGATCGCCAGCGTCGTGTCCGAGAACACGAGCCCGCCGCGCTCGTCCGTGACGCCGAGCCGGTCGCCGTCGCCGTCGAGCGCGACGCCGACATCGGCGCCGACCTCCAGCACCTTCTCCTGCAGTTGCACGCGGCCCTCGACCGCCTCGGGGTCGGGCTCGTGGTTGGGGAACGTCCAGTCGAGCTCGCCGTTGAGCGCCACCACGTCGTAGCCGGCGCGCTCGAGGGCGAGGACGCCGAGCGGCGCGGAGATGCTGTTCGCGCCGTCCACGACGACCTTCAGCGCCCGCGGCGCAGGCAGCTTCTCCACCAGCATGTCGAGGTACTCCTCGACGAACGAGCGCTCGACGTAGGTGCCGTTGCCGGTCGCAAAGTCGCGCTCGTCGGCCAGCGCCTTGACGGCCGCGACCTGGTCGGGAACGAGCGTCTTGGACGGCGCGTACGCGAGCTTGAAGCCCGACCAGCCGTTCGGGTTGTGGCTGGCCGTGACGCTCACGCCCGCCCACCCGAGCGTGTGCTGGGCGAAGTACACCAGCGGGCTCGTCGCCAGGCCGATGTTGACCACTTCCATCCCGGTCGAGAGCAGCCCGAGGCAGACGGCGTTGGCGAGCGGCTCGGAGTAGCTGCGCCCGTCGAACCCGACCACGATCTGCGTGCGCCCGTGCTCGCGCTGGAGCCACGTGCCGAACGCCCGCGCGACGCGGCCCGCGACGGACGGGTTGATCGAGAACGAGGGGTCGGGCGGCGTCGGGTCGATCTTCCCGCGGACGTCGTACTCGCGGAAGATCGTCGGATCGAGCGGGTCGGTCGCGTACGAGATCGCGTCGTTGCCCGAGCGCGGCAGCAGGTAAGGCCAGGCCATGCGTGGCAGCTTAGGAGGCGCTGCCCCAGCGCAGCAGCTTGATTCCCCGCATGTCAAGCCGCGTTTCCCCGTGCGCACGCATCAGGCGCAGCAGGACTTCGTCGCAGTCGGGGCAGCGCAGCACCTCGCCCATGCCCTCGTAGACCATGACGTTGGCGACCGGGCCGGTCGCGCCGCAGCCCGCGCAGGTCGCGACCGCCGCCGAGAGGTCGCCGGTGAAGATCGCGGCGAGGTCGCCGGCGACCGCGTTGCCGTCCAGGTGGGTCATCCGAACCGCTCCGTTCTGATGTTGGCGGGATCGTGTCCGAGGAAGACCAGGTCGTCGGCGACGGATTCGACGAACGCGGTGGGGCCGCAGACGTACACGCGCGGGCCGACCCGGGGCTGCCACTTCCACAGCATCTCGCGATCCACCCGGCGGTTCCAGCCCGTCCACCCCAGCGGCATCCGCCGCGTGTAGGTGAGCGCGAGGTCGACGCCGCGCTTCTCGAGCTCGTCGAGGTAGAGGACGTCGTCACGGTCGCGGGCGCTCACCAGCAGCCGCGCGGGCGCGCCGGCGCGCACCATCGACATCAGCGGGACCAGCCCGGAGCCGCCGCCGATCATCAGCACCGGCTCGGTGTGCGCGGGATCCCACACGAACCAGCCGCCGAACGGGCCGCGCACCTCGAACGTGTCCTCCTCGCGCGCGACGCTCACCATCCACGGCGACACCTCTCCCCCGTCGACCTCGACGACGGTGATCTGCGGCGCGCCGTCGGCCGGCGCGCTCGCGATGCTGTAGCGGCGCTGGGCCTGGTAGCCGTCGTCGGCGGTCAGCCGGACGTCGACGTGCTGGCCGGCCCGGTGACCGCTCCAGCCGGGGACGTTGAGCGTGAGCGTGGCCGCGCGCGGCGTCTCGGGCCGGATGCGCTCGACCGTCGCCTTTCGCCAATCCGTGGGTCGCACGGACTCAGAAGCTACACGCGCACCGAGAACGCGTGCGTGAGGACCGTGGCGCCGACGGTCACGCGCAGCCGGTAGCGGCCCGCGGGCAGCGTGCGTGTGGAGACGCGGAAGAAGGCCAGCCGCGAGGTCCGGGTCCGCACGACCCGGTTGCCGCGCAGGATCTCGGCCGTGGCGACGCCGGCGCCGCACAGGCGCGCGTGGACGTTCATGGTCGTGCCGTTGGCGAGCCGGGTGGGCGCTGTGAGCGCCGGCGGGCAGGTGACGGGCGCGCCGGGCGTCGTGAACTGCCAGTGGAACGGCATCGTGCGGGACTTGACGGTCGCGTTCGGACTCGCCGGCGGGCGCTCACCGGGCGCGCACAGCACGGGGTCGTACGGCTCGGCCTCGGCCGGCAGCCAGGTGGGCTCGAAGTCGTCGGCGGAGGCGTAGCACCAGGGCGCGAAGTGCGCCGGACACTGCGGGTGCACGGGCGGCGCGCCCTCGCGCGAGCAGTCCTCGGCCGGGTAGCGCAGGTCGACTTCGGCGGTGTACGTGGTCCCGGCGGCGAGCCGGCCGCGCGGGCGCAGGTAGGGCGCCGTGCTCACGATCTCGACCGGGCCGTCCGGGCCACTGAGGCGCGGCGCGCCGAAGCTCACGTCCGCGCCGGGGGTGAACACGACGAGCGTCCGCGGGTCGGTCAGCGTCGCGCGCGGGCCGGGGAAGGTGAACACGCGGCCCATCAGGTCAGGGCGCGGCGCCTTGAGCACCTGCAGGCACATCCAGCCGTCGTGCTCGCCATAGCCGCTGCGCTCGAGCTCCGGGTCCATCACCTTCCGCAGGTGCGTCGGGGACGCGGCCCAGGGGTGCGGGTCGGCCCAGCCCGTCGGGCCCGCGAGCACGGACTGGCGCGCCGCGTCCGCGCCGGCGGCGGAGTAGCCGGGACGCCCGGGCGTCTGATCGTGTGCGTCGTCGGCGTCCCAGCCGCCGTTGAGCGCCATGTAGCGCGCGTGGGCCTGACAGCCGGCGGTGAGCGCCGGGTCCTCGACCAGTGGCGGCAGGCCGCTGTCGGTCCGGAGCACGTTGATGCGCGCGATCGCGTCGGCGGAGCTGATCGCGTGGGCCGGCGCGGCCCAGACGAGCGCCGCAAAGACACACACCGTAAACAGGCGCAGCATGCGCGCGGCACGCTATGAGGCCCGCCGGACGCTTCCAACTGGTCGTACGTAGAGGGTGTCAGCTATCAGTCAGCGAAAGCGTTAATCGCCCTGATAGCGCTGCTCGAGCCACGGGTCGCCGCGGTCGTGGTAGCCGAGTTGCTCCCAGAAGCCCTGCTCGTCGTCCTCGCGGAAGATCAGGCGCCGCACCCACTTGGCCGACTTCCAGAAGTACAGGTGCGGAACGAGGAGGCGGGCAGGGCCGCCGTGCTCGGGCTCGAGCTCGTCGCCGTCGTAGCGGTAGGCGACCCACGCCTTGCCGCCCGTGACGTCCTCCACCGGGAGGTTGGTCGTGTAGCCGCCGTCGCACAGCGCCGTGAGATAGCCGCCCTCGAGCTCGACGCCGTCGAGCAGGGTGTCGATGGAGACGCCGGTCCATTCCGTGTCGAGCTTGGTCCAGGTCGTCACGCAGTGGATGTCGACGGTGAAGTCCTCGCTCGGCAGCGCGAGGAACTGCTCCCACGTCCACGTGCGCTCCTCGCTGATGGCGCCGGTGATCGAGAGATCCCACTGGTCGAGCGGGGTGTGCGGGGTGGGGCCGGCCGACAGGACCGGGAAGCCCCGCTCGAGGTACTGGCCGGGCGGAAGCCGCTCGTCGTCACCCGAGCGGCGCCGGAAGAAGCCACGCGTCGTGCTCATTTGGCGTAGGACGCTATCGCGTGGCGGCGGCGGGCGAACACCCACGAGCGCAGCGCGACGTACCGGGTGACGGTCGCGGTCAGCGACGCGGCGACGAGCACGGTGAGCTCCAGCGAGCGCGCCGGCGTCGATTCGAGCCCGTGCAGGACGCCCAGCGCGCCGGTCGAGAGCGCCACGGTGAGCACGAAGACGATGGCGCCGCCGACGTGGTGGCGCACGGCCTCGTCGCGGCCCTGGATGCGGAACGTGAAGCGCCGGTTCGCGGCGGTGTTGGCGACGGCGGTGAGCGCGAGGGCGAGGATGTTCGCCGCGACCGCGTTCGTGAGTGGCTGCAGCAGCAGGTACAGCAGCGCGTACGCGATCGTGCTCGCGACGCCGACGGCCATGAAGCGCGCGACCGTGCCGGCGACGAGCAGGCGCGCGACGCCCTTGAGGTCGGTGATCGCCGTCTGCACGATGTTCACGCGCGAGTCCGGGTCGTCGACCCAGTCCACCGGCACCTCGTGGATGCGCAGCCCGCGCCGCTGCGCGAGCACGAGCAGCTCGGTGTCGAAGAACCAGCCGTTGTCCTGCACGTCGCCCATCAAGGGCTCGAGCACCTCGCGCCGGACGGCCTTGAAGCCGCACTGCGCGTCGCTGAACCTCGCGCGCAGGACCGTGCGCAGGATGCGGTTGTAGGAGCGCGAGATCAGCTCGCGCTTGGGGCCGCGTACGACGCGCGAGCCGTTCGCGAGCCGGGAGCCGATCGCCAGGTCGCTGTGGCCGCTGAGCAGCGGGGCGACGAGCGGGAGCAGCCCGCGCAGGTCTGTGGAGAGGTCGACGTCCATGTAGGCGACGACCCGCGCTTCGCTGCGCTCCCACGCGGCGCGGAGCGCCCGGCCGCGACCCTTCTGCTCGAGCCGCAGGTGCTGCACGGAAGGCAGCGCCGCAGCGAGCCGGCGCGCGATCTCGGGCGTAGCGTCGACGCTCGCGTTGTCGGCGATGACGATGCGCCAGCTGAACGGGAAGCCGTCGGTCAGGAACCGGTGCAGGCGGCGAATGCTGCGGTCGAGCACGGCGGCCTCGTTGTAGACGGGGACCACGATCTCGACGTCGCGGCCGGCGGACGGGGCGGCGACGCCGGTGCGGCGGCGTTGGACGGGAGCGAGATCAAGCATGCTCGGAGCATCGGGCTGCACCGTGTGAGCCCCTTGGGACGAGCCTGAGAGGACCCTGGGACTCGGGCCGCGGGCGCCGCCGTAAGAGATTCGTCATCTCGTCCGCCCTACCGTCGCCCGCCTGATGTTGCGCCGCCTGGTCGCCGTCATGTCGCTGCTCGCCGTGAGCGCGGCGTTGGCCGCGATCGTCGCGGGGGCGCGCGGCGAGGGCCGCGCGGAGACGCGCGAGGACCGCGCGGCCGCGCAGGCGCGCGGCGACGACGCGAGGCCGAGCGGCGGGGCCT
>NZ_JAPCID010000007.1 GCF_027587175.1 Solirubrobacter deserti | reverse complement strand
CCCGCCGCCCTCGCCGCGCTGCCCCGCCGCCTCGCCGCGCCCACCCGCGCCGCGCCGCCCCGCGCCCTCGCCGCGCGCGCTCATCGCAGCTGCTCCATCCCGCGGCGCATCAGCTCGACGAGCGAGCCGGGCTCCCGCTTGAAGCGCGAGTACGCGAACGCGTGCGCCGCGAGGATCAGCGGCAGCACGAGGGCCGCGATCACCGTCATCAGCGTGAGCGTGTAGTCGCCGGACGCCTCAACGCGCAGGTCCACACCCGCGACCCTCGGGGATGCCGCCGCGAGCACCGCCAGCGGCACGATCGCCGCCGCGAGCCCCGCGCCCCAGAGCGCGAGCCGCGGCACGAACGCGAGCACCACCAGCCCGGTCCAGGGCGACTCGAGCGCGATACCCGCGAGCACCGCGAACACCAGCGCGAGCGGGACCGTCCGGCGGCGCGCCTCAGCGCCCACGCCGACCCGGCGCTCCAGGTACGCCGCTCCCGCCACCCGGCACGCGAGCGCGAGCGCCACGCCGGCCAGCACGGTCTGCGCCGAGAGCACGGAGCCGCCGCGCAGCATCCACGCCCACACCATCCCCCAGCCGATCGCGGTCGCCCACGCGGACACGACGATCGCGCGCGACCACCACTCCCCCGCGCGCGCCGACACGTGCCCGATCAGCTCGATCCCCGCGTGCCGGACGATCAATGCCAGCACGATCACGACGACGAGCACGTACAGCTCGCTCAGCCACGCCGCGTACCAGCCCGGGAACGCGCCCAGCGTCGCGGCGACCGCGATCACGAGCCAGACGTCGTTCGTCGCCCACGTCGCGCCGTTGGAGCGCAGCACCGCCGTGCGGTCCTCGAAGCGCCGCGTGAGCATCGAGACGCCCAGGTCCGCGCCGCCGAGCCCCAGATACAGCGCCCAGACGACGCCCAACAGCAGCAGCCACAGCGCCGGAAGTCCCTCGAGGCCGAACATGCTCAGTACCCCAGGGCGAGGTCGGCGGTGGCGCGCGGGGCGGGCCTGGCAGCCGGCAACCCGTGCGACAGCTCGCTGCGCAGCACGCGCGCCGCGGTCCAGAACACCACCGCGTACACGGCCAGGAACGCGCCCAGCGAACCGGCCACGGCCCACACGCTCACGTCGGAGGAGGCGACGTCCGTGCGCAGGAGCCCGTCGACCACCCACGGCTGGCGGCCGCCCTCACGCAGCAGCCAGCCGCCGGCCTGGGCGGCGAACGGGATCGCCATCGCGCACATCGCCGCCCGCAGGAACCAGCGCGAGCGCTCCAGCCGGCCCGTCGCCGCAAGCCGGCAGCCGACCGCGAACAGCGCGATCAGCAGCACGCCGCCACCGACCATCACGCGGAAGCTCCAGTACATGAGCGCGACGAACGGCGTGTAGTCGCCGGGCCCGTAGCGCGCCTCGGCCTCGCGTTGCAGCTGCTCGATCCCGCGCACCTCGCTGCTGAGCGAGAAGTTGTTCAGGAAGCTCAGCGCCGCCGGCACCTTCACGTTCAGGAACGGCGGGACGGACTCCGTCGAAAGCCCGCCGAGCGCGAACAGCGACAAGCCGGCGGGCGCCTCGGTCTCGTAGTGCGCCTCCGCCGCGGCCATCTTCATCGGCTGCTGCTCGAGCGCCAGCACGCCCTGGAAGTGGCCCGCGCCGGCCGCGGCCAGCGCGGCCACGAGCCCGATCACGGTCGCCATCCGCGCGACGGCGCCGAACGCGCTCACCTCGACGCCCCGCTTGAGCTGAACACAAGCGATCCCGAGCACGATCACGGCGCCGGTCATCAGCGAGGTGAAGAGCACGTGCGCGACCGTCAGCCCGATGGTCGCGTTGAACATGACCGCGACTACGTCCGTGAGCTGCGCGCGCCCGTCGACGATCTCGTAGCCGACCGGGTGCTGCATCCACGAGTTCGCGACGAGGATCGAGTAGGCGCTGATCATGGTCGCCGCGCTCACGATCCAGATGCATGCAAGATGGATACGCGGCCGCAGCTTGCCCGCCCCGAAGATCCACAGCCCGAGGAAGACGGACTCCACGAAGAACGCCGCCAGCCCTTCCAGCGCGAGCGGCGCGCCGAAGATGTCGCCGACGTAGCGCGAGAACCCCGCCCAGTTGAGCCCGAACTGGAACGTCTGCAGCAGGCCGGTGACGACGCCGACCGCAAACACGACGATCATCGCCCTGCCGTAGTACTTGGTCAGCCGCAGCCAGCGTTCATCGCCCGTGCGGTGGTAGCGCGTCTGCATCAGCGCGACGAAGAACACGAGGCCGATCGAGACGCCGACGATCGCGAAGTGCAGCAACGTGGTCAGGCCGAACTGCCAGCGGGCCAGATCGAGCGAGGTCACGACGGTGGGTCCTTTCCGTTCGGGCCCCGGGTAGGGGCGAGCCAGGGAACGGGCGTCTGGACCCTCGGCCACCGATCGTGAGCGGCCGCTACACATAGTAGTCGGCATGCGCATCCCGCTCCATGAGACCTGGCGTGCCGGGACTGCGCTCGGATGGACCTCCGTGGCCGCGGTCGTCCTCGCGCTGCTGGTCGGCGTGCCGATCGCGGACGCCGAGCTCGTGTGGGTGCTGACCGGGTTCTCGGCGGTCGCCCACCTCGCGATCTCCCGCCTGCCGTGGGCGACGCTCCTGCCCACCCCGCGGGGACGGCTGCTGATCGACCTGTGGGCGGGCGGCGTGCTGGTGAGCGTGTGCGGGCTGGTGCTGATCGCGGGCGGGCAGTCGCGGCTCGATCTGCTGCTGTTGCTCGTCGTCCCGTTCCTGGCGATCTCCAACGACGACAACCCGCGCGCGCTGGTCGCGTGGATGGTCGTGGCGGCGGGCGCCTTCGCGGTCTGCATCGGCTTCGCGCCCGACCCGCTGCCCACGTCGGAGGCGTTGTTCCACGCGGTGCTGCTGGCCGGCTCGACGCTGCTCGGGCTTCAGCTGGCGCGGGCGGTGCGGGAGGCGACGCGGCGCGCGCAGCTGGAGGGCGCCATGCTCGCCGAGGCCCACCACCGCGTGAAGAACTCGCTGCAGGTCGTCGCGGAGCTGCTGCAGCTGGGCGGGCCGGCGGCGGTGGAGCGGGCGTCGGAGCGGATCCAGTCGATCGCGGCGGTGCACGCGGTGCTGGCACGTCAGGGCGGCGGGCGGGTGCCCGCGCCCGAGTTGCTGGAGGCGGTCGTGGCGGGCTATGACGGGGTGACCGTGTCCGCGGAGCCCCTGGAGCTCCCGTTCCCGGTCGCGCAGAACCTGGGCGTCGTCGTCAACGAGCTGGTGGCGAACGCGCTGCAGCACGGCAAGCCCCCGGTCACGGTGGAGTTGCGGTCCGGCGAGCTCGTCGTGCGCGACGCCGGCGGCGGGCCACCGTCGCTGGACGGCGGCTCCGGTCTCGGGCTGGCGCTGGTGCGCCAGGTCGTCACGAACGGGCTGTTCGGGACCGTCGAGCTGCAGGATGGAGCCGTGCGGATCACCTTCGACCCTTCGCGGGATGCGCGTCCTCGTCGCTGAAGACGACCCGATCATCGCCCTCGGACTGGCGAGCCGCCTGCGAGCGATGGGGCACGAGGTGCTCGGGCCGGTGGCGACGGTCGTCGAGGCGCGCGAGCTCGCCGACGGCGCCGACCTGTACCTGTTCGACGTGGACCTCGCCGACGGCGACGGGATCGAGCTCGCGCGGTCGCTGAGCGAGGACGGGCCCCGCCGGCCGGTCGTGATCTTGACGGGGCTGGACGCGCCCGAGGTCCTCGACCGCTCGATCGCGGCGGGCGTGCTCGCGCACCTGACCAAGCCGGTCGACGACCGTCAGCTGGAGGCGGCGCTGCGCCTCGCGGCCGCGCGCTCGGCCGAGCTGGAGGCGCTGCGGGCGGAGGTCGACTCCACCCGCCAGGCACTCGCGGACCGCAAGGTGGTCGAGCAGGCGAAGGGGCTGCTGATCTCAGGCCTGGGCTTGACGGAGCCCGAGGCGTTCGCGCGCATCCAGACGACGGCGCGCCAGCGCAACCTGCGGCTGGTCGACGTGGCGCGGGCGATCGTCGACCAGCGGGCCCTGTACGAGAAAGGGCGCCCGTAGGCGCCCTTGCTGCAGCGGAGAGGGAGGGATTCGAACCCTCGGAACAGGGGTTACCCGCTCAACGGTTTTCGAGACCGCCCGATTCAACCACTCTCGCACCTCTCCGAGCGTGCGGCGTCTGAGGGTAGCGACCGGCGGCGCTTGGTGGCGAAGAAGTCCTTCAGAAGCTGCGCGCACTCGGGCTGCAGGACGTCCTTGGTGACCTGTGGGCGGTGGTTCAGCCGCGGCTCTGCGAGGACGTCGAGCACGGAGCCGGCGGCGCCCGCCTTGGGGTCGGTCGTGCCGTAGACGACGTGCGGGATGCGGGCGAGGACGATCGCCCCGGCACACATCGCGCACGGCTCCAGGGTCACGTACAGCGTGGTGTCCAGCAGCCGCCAGTGGCCGACGTGCTCGGCGGCCTGGCGAATCGCGAGCATCTCGGCGTGCGCGCTGGGGTCCTGGAGGAGCTCGCGCTCGTTGTGCCCGGCGCCGATGACGGTGCCGTCGCGGTCGAGGATGACCGCGCCGACGGGGACGTCGTCGTGGGTCAGCGCCTTCTCGGCCTCGAGGATGGCGAGCCGCATGGACTTCTCGTGCTCATCTCGGGGCACAATTGGCACAGTTTCGTTACAGACTGGGGGTTGTTCCGGAACTTCCTTCTGCCGATCATGTTGTACGAACCGAGACCGGGCAGATCCCCCGCCGCTCGCGCCGCTCGGTCTTGGACACCCTGATGCCACTTCGCTCCCGCCTTCCCCTGCTGGCCTTCTCCGCGATCTTCGCGGGGGCGGTCGCCGCGCCGGCGGCGTGGGCCGGTGGGGCCTCGAGTGGTGACGCGCGGGCCGCCTCGGCGGCCTTGAAGGCGCGTGCGCAGGAGCCCGCGCAGTACCGCGTGGGCGAGGTCGTGGTGCGCGACCGCTCGGGCGCGCGGGTCGTGCGCGTCAAGGACGTGGCGCGCGGGGCGCGGTCGCTCTCGAGGCGGCCGGGTGTGCGCAGCGCCACCCCGAACTATGTCGCGCGCTTGTCGGGCTGGATCCCGCCCGATCCCGGTCCGCGCGGCGGGGAGATCGGCGGCTGGCAGAAGCTGCAGTGGAACTTCCTGCCCGCGACCGGCGTGGACGCGCCGAACGCGTGGGCGAACCTGGCGCGCGTCGGCCGGCCCGGCGGCAAGGGCGTGGTCGTCGCGGTGCTGGACACGGGCGTCGCGTACGCCAATCGCGGGCCGTTCCATCGCTCGCCGGACTTCTCGCCGCACCGCTTCGTCAAGGGCTGGGACTTCGTCGAGGACGACCCGTACCCGAACGACGACAACGGCCACGGCACCCACGTCGCCAGCACGATCGCCGAGGGCACGGGCAACTCGATCGGCCTCACCGGCCTCGCCTACGGCGTCAAGGTCATGCCCGTCAAGGTCCTCGACAGCGAAGGCGAGGGCGACTCCCAGCAGATCGCCCGCGGCATCCGCTTCGCGGCCAAGAACGGCGCGCACGTCATCAACCTCTCGTTCGAGTTCCCGTCGGAGATCACCCGCTCGCAGATCCCGAACATCCTGGACGCGATCAGCTACGCCCGCCGCCAGGGCACGCTGGTCGTCGGCGCGTCCGGCAACGCGGCCGCGGCGGCCGTCGCCTACCCGGCCCGTTCCAGGGACGTCCTGTCCGTCGGCGCCACCACCCAGCACGGCTGCCAGGCCGACTACTCCAACGAGGGCGCCGACCTCGACCTCGTCGCCCCGGGCGGCGGCGTCGACGCCGCCCTCGAGGGCGACCCCAACTGCGTCGCGGCCCGCCCCGGCATGGACATCTTCCAGATGACCTTCCGCGCGAGCGCCCCGGGCCGCTTCACCATCCCGAGCGAGTACATCGGCACCTCCATGGCCGCCCCGCACGCCGCGGCCACCGCCGCCCTGGTCATCGCGTCGGGCATCCTGGGCCCCGACCCGACCCCGGCCGCCATCGAACGCCGCCTGGAAACCACCGCCGTGGACCTCGGCCCGCCCGGTCTGGACCCGCACTACGGCGCCGGTCGCCTCAATGCGGCCCGCGCGACCGACCCGGCGATCCCGGTCACCTAACCGCGCGGGCGCTCCGCTCCGCGCCGGCGCGCGGCGTCAGTGCGCGCGGACGCGGGCCAGCGTAAGGGGGTGCATAACGCTGGTCCCGCTGAGCGGGACCTACGTTGGGCACCCCCTCGCGCGCCGGGGTCGGGGCTCGCGGTCCGAGCCCGTGCAACCGTCCGGGCCCGAGCGGCCTCGGCGAGTTTCTTGACGCGCGGCCAGTGGGTGTGCTTCGCCGTTTACGTCGTGCGCACGATCAGCACGGAGCAGGGCGCGTGGTGCGAGACCTTGTTGGGCACCGAGCCGAGCAGGAAGCGGCGCGCGCCCGTCATGCCCTTGTTGCCGACCACGATCAGGTCCGCGTCGCGCTCCTCGGCGACGTCGAGGATCGCGTCGGCGGGGTCGCCTTCGCGGGCGAAGGTCTCGACCTCCAAGCCCGCGGCGCGGACGAGTTCGGCGGCTTCGCCCAACGTGGCGTCGACCTCCTCGCGGGGGTTGACCATCCACTGGAGGTCGGCGGGGGTCTGGCGGGCCTCTTCGCGCAGGCGGGCCTTCGGGACGGGCTCGTAGGCGGAGACGATCCAAATCTGGGCGTTCAGCGACTTGGCGAGTTCGATCGCCTTGTCGACCGCCTTCTGCGCGGTGTCGGAACCGTCAGTGCCCACGACGATCGAGCGGAACATGGCGCGATCATACGCACGCGCGACGGGGCGCCATGTCGGTTCGCGTCAGAGCTTGATCAGGGCGATCACGAAGCTGGCGATCACGCAGATCACGATGATCACCTGCATGTAGATCCAGAGGCGGTTCACGGCCATGAGGCTAGTGGCCCGCGCTCAGCTCACGCCATGGAGCGCTCCGCTCGCGACGACGCGATGACCGTGGTGACGGGCAGACCGAGCCCGGCGGCCTTGGCCGGTAGGTCCAGGTGCAGCCACTTGGACACGCGCTGCGGCAGGGTCGAGATGATCAGCTCGTCGAAGCCGTGGATGTTGACGGCGTCCTGAATCGCGGCGAGCGGCTCGGGCACGCCGATCATGCTGTCCACGGGCGCGCCCGCGGCCTCCTCGAGCAGCGGCACCGCCAGCTCGATCACGGTCTCCGCCTCGCTGCGGGCCTGATCCTCGGGGTCGACGAGCTTGTGCAGCCCGTGGGCGGCGTTCGGCACCAGCAGCGTGAACGTCGCCGGCCCGCGCGCGGCCCGCGTGCGCACCGCCTCCAGCAGGGCCGGCGTGGCGGCGGTCTTGTTGGCGACGATGAGAACCCGCGTGGCCTCTTCCGACATGGAGCGCTCCCTTCGGACGATCGCTTGAGACGATTGTCGCAAGCGATCGGGGAACGTCAACCTAAAGGTGCGCGGAGGCGGTGGCGTGCGTGACCCAGCGCTTGCCGGACTTGCGCTTGACGGTCAACGCGACCTTCGCGTCCGCCCCCGCCGCGGCCTTGACCGTGACACGCTTGGAGTAGCCCTTCACGGTCTTCTGGGTCTTGGTGAAGGTCTTGGTCTTCTTGCCGACCGTGACCTTGAGCACGAGCTGGAAGGTGCCGCTGCCGAGCGCCAGCGGGCGCAGGTCGACGGTCGTCGCGGTCGGGGTCGACGACAGCGCCAGCTGGCCGACGAGCCGCTTGGACGCGGAGCCCTTCGCGCTCGAGCCCTTGAGCAGCACGGCCTCGCTCGTGCTGCGCGGCGTGACGCCCTCCTCGTGCTCGTCCTCGTGCCGCTCGGCCAGGCTGACGGGCGCGCTCGCGCCCACGTTGCCGGCGCCGTCGGTTGCGCGGACGACCACCTTGCCCTTGGCCACGGTGAAGCTCGCGCCCGGGGCGATCGGCGTCGGCGCGCCGCCGTTGACCGACCAGGTCACGCCGGCGAGCCCGGACAGCAGGTCCGTGCCGGTCGCGGTGCAGATGTGGTTGAGCGACTTCGGGTCCGGCGTGCAGGCGACGGTGGCCGTCGGCGCGGTGCGGTCGACCTTGACCGTGCCCTGCGCCGTGACCTCGTTGCCCGCGCCGTCGATCGCCTTGAACGTGACGGTGGACGTGCCCTCGGCCTCGACGGTGTACGCGCCACCGGCGACCGCCGTCGCGCCCTCGCCGCCACGCGCCCCGGTGAGCACGGACAGGCCGGAGATCCCGCCGTCGGCGGCGACCTTGCACACGGCCGGCGCGTTGCGCCACACGGCGGCACCGCAGTCCGCAGCCAGCGACGGCGCGCTCTTGTCGATGCCGACACTGTCCGCGCGCCAGCCGGAGTCGTTGCCGGCGACGTCGATCACGCGCGTCCACAGCTTGTAGTTGCCCTCGACCGCGATGGCCACGGCCGGGGACGTCGAGACCGAGCCCGTGTCGAGCTTCCACTCGACACGCGCCACGCCGGACGCCGCGTCCGTGCCGCTGACGGTCGTCGCGAAGTTCGAGCTGCGCCACGGCGAGGCCACGACCGGCGTCGTGTTGACCGGCTTGGTCAGGTCGACCTTGATGGTGTCGTTGCGCCAGGTGGACTCGTTG
Source organism: Solirubrobacter deserti (assembly GCF_027587175.1). GTDB lineage: Bacteria > Actinomycetota > Thermoleophilia > Solirubrobacterales > Solirubrobacteraceae > Solirubrobacter > Solirubrobacter deserti. The sequence goes on along the minus strand of NZ_JAPCID010000007.1, from coordinate 198,623 downwards.
CCCGCCTTGTCGACGACCCGCGTCTGCAGGATCTGCGCACCGTCGGTGGTGACCACGGCGGCGTTGCCGGACTTGATCTCGCCGCCCCCGACGCGCCATTCGTAGCGGTCCACGCCAGAGCCGACGTCCGTGCCGGTCAGGGCCACCGACAGCGCCGTGGCCTGCCAGGTCGACGGCGCGACCGGGCTCGTGTTGACCGGGACGGCCGTGTCGACCTTCACCGTGTCCGTCTTCCACTCGCTCTGGCGCTCGGCGTTGTCCGTCACGCGGTGGCGGATGACGAACGTGCCGTCACTCGGAAGCGTGAAGCTCGCGTGGTCGGCGTTGACGGTCGTCACCGCGCCGCCGTTGACCTGGTAGGCGACGGAGGCCACACCGGACGTCTCGTCCGTGCCGGTGAGCTCGACGGCGCGCGTCTTGGTCCAGCCGGACGTCAGCGCGGACGTGTCCACGGGACGCGTCTGGTCGATCTGCAGCGTGTGCGGGCGCCACGTGCTCACGTTGCCGGCGGTGTCGATCGCGCGGGTCTCGATCTCGTGCACGCCGTCCGTGGACACGGTGAACCGCAGCCCGCTCGGGCCGGACACGATGTCGCCGTTGAAGCGGTACTGCACCTCGGCCAGCTCGACGTCGTCGTCGGCCGTGACCACGACCTCGTACGGGCCGGGACGCCAGCCCGTCGCGATCGACGTGGTGTCCACCGGGTCGGTGGTGTCCTCGTTGACGGTGGTGACGGTGACGTTGGCGGTCTTCCAGTCGCTCCAGTTGCCCGCGTTGTCCTGCACGCGCGTCTTGAGCACGTGCGCACCGGAGGTGCCGAGGATCGCGGGGCTGGAGGTCTTGATCGCGCCGCCGTCGACCTGCCACTCGACCGCGCCCGACGGGCCCGAGAGCGCGTCCGTCGCGGTGATCGGGATCTTGCGCCCGCGGCCTACCGAGGCCGGGACGGTCGTCGTGTCGGCCGGCTTGACCGTGTCGATGCGGATCGTCTCGTCGCGCCAGACGGACGCGTTGCCCGCGTTGTCGACGACGCGCGTGGACAGCGTGTGGGAGCCGTCGCCGGTGACGAGCGCGGTGAGGACGCCGGGCGCGCCGGACGTCGCGGCGCCGTTGTTGACGCGCCACTCCACGCGGTTGACGCCGGAGAGCTCGTCGGAGCCGTTGACGCGCACGGAGTAGGGGGTCGTGCGCCAGGCGTCGGACCCGGTCGGCGTCGAGTTCGACGGGTTGGTCGGGTCGAGACGGATCGTGTGCGTCTTGAACGCGGAAGCGTTGCCGGCGACGTCGTACACCTGCGTCTCCAGGGTGTGCTCGCCCGTGCCGGTGACGGTCGCGGTGGCGGTGTCGCCGTTGGTGGAGACCTCGGGGCCGCCGTCGAGCTTGTACACGACGCGCGCGACGCCGGAGGTCGCGTCCGTGCCTTGCACGGTCACGTCGAGCGAGTTCTGCGAGAGCCACGCGCTGGTCGCGGTCGTTGCGTCCGTCGGCTGGACGGTGTCGATGCGGACGTGCTGGGTCTTCCAGCCGGAGTCGTGGCCGCGGCCGTCCGTGAGGCGCGTGCTCAGGACATGGTCGCCCTCACCGCTGACGGTCACGGTGACGGGACCGGGGCCGGCGGCCGAGTGCGGGACGCCGTCCAGCTGCCACTCGACGAGCGTGATGCCCTCGCCGCCGCTGTCGGTGCCCTCGACGGTGACGTCGACCGACGGCGTCGTCTGCCAGCCGGCCGGGACCGTCGTGGTGTCCACCGGGTCGGCGGAGTCGACGCGCACGATCGAGTTGCGCGGCGCGGACTGGTTGCCGGCGTTGTCGACGATCCACGTGCGCAGCGTGAACGTGCCGTTCTCGGTGATGTTGAGCGTGTCACCCGGGTTGACCGGTACGCCCGGGTCGCCGTCGAGCTCGTAGACCATGGTCGCGACGCCCGACTGGTCGGGCGTGCCGGCGGTGTCGTGGCCGTTGAAGGTGATGGTGGCGACGTCGTCGTGCCAGGTCGCCGGGACGACCGTCGTGTCCACCGGGTCGGTGACGTCGACCTTGACGGTATCCTCGATCCACGGCGTCTGGTCGCCGGAGGGCGCCTCGATCACGCGGTGGGTGAAGGTGTGCTCGCCCGTGGTGCTGATCGTCGCGCTCGGACCGGTCTGGAGCAGCGGGTCGCAGTCGATCGTCCACTCGAAGCCCTGCACGGCGGTGCCGGCCAGCGTGATGTTCACGGGCGCGCTGTGCCAGCCGCCCTGGCTGGTCGGGCCGGCGGGGACCACCGTCGTGTCGGTGGCGACGGCGGCGACCGGGTTGGACGGCGGCAGCGCGCACATCGACAGCGGGGTCACGGAGTCCCACGGGTTCGCGGACGCGGTCGCGGGCAGCGCCAGCACGGTCGCGAGCATGAGGACGAGGATGCGAATCCGAGGCTTCACGATCACCGTGATCGACCACCTCGGTAAAACCTGTAGCCATCGTGCACAAAGTTGTCGTGGCGGTGTTGGCAGGCGGACGTGGCCGCCGCCTGGGCGGGGAGAAGGCGCTCGTGGAGCTGGGTGGACGACCGTTGCTCGCGCGCCCGCTCGCGGCCGCCCGCGCGGCCGGGCTCGACGCCGTCGTCGTGGCCAAGGCCGGCACCGTCCTGCCGGACGTGCCCACCTGGATCGAGCCGGACGAGCCGACCCACCCACTGCTCGGCCTGGTGACCGCGCTCGGGCACGGCGGCCCGGTGGTCGCGGTCGCGTGCGACCAGCCCTGGATCACGCCGGAGCTGCTGCGCGCGCTGGCCGACCACGAGGGCCCAGCGCTCGCGGTCGAGCGCGAGCCGTTCCCGGGCCGCTACGAGCCGCTGCAGCTACCGGTGCTGCGAGACGCGCTCGCGCGCGAGGACTCGCTGCGCGCGACGCTCGGCCGCCTGCAACCCGCGGTGCTGGGCGCGCCGCGCGAACAGGTGGCGAGCGTGAACACGCGCGAGGACTTGGCGGCGGCGGAGCACGCGCTCGCGGACGGCCCGGACGCCACGGCCGGCCCGGGCCCGGACGGCGACGGCGCAGCTGGTGCGGGCGCGGCCGCCGCGACGCCGAAGGCGCGGCCGTGAGCGCGCCCGACTTCGCCGTCGTCGGCGGCGGCATCGTCGGCTGTGCGCTCGCGGCCTTCCTCGCCGAGGGCGGCGCGAGCGTCACGCTCTACGAGCGCGACGAGATCGCCGCGGGCGCTTCCGGACGCAACTCGGGCGTCGTGCAGGACCCGCTCGACCCTGAACTGACCGGCCTGTACGAGGAGTCGCTGCAGCACTATCGCGAGCTCGAGGGGTTCGACCTGCCCGAGCATCCGTCCGGCCTGTTGCTGATCAGCGACGAGCCGTTCGAGCACGACGGCGCCGAGCCCATCGAGGACCCGCAGAGGATGGAGCCCGCGCTCCAGCCCGGCCTGTTCGCGCGCCGGATCGACACGGGCCGCCCCGTGCCGCCCGCGGCCGCCGCGCACGCATGGGCGCAGCGCGCCCGAAACGCCGGTGCACGCATCGAGCTCGGCGCCGAAGGCCCCACGAGCGGCCCGCGCATCCTCGCCGCCGGCCCGTGGACCAAGGACCTCGTCGACCTCCCGATCACGCCCGTCTGGGGCGTCGTGGTCGACCTCGAGCTCGACAACCCGCCGGGCCACGTCCTCGAGGAGGCCGGCATCGACGCGCTCACAACCGACGACGTCCCGGACGTGCTGTTCAGCGCCGTGACCGCGCGCGGCATCTCCGCGATCGGATCCACGTTCCTGCCCGACCGGCCCGACCCGGACGCGCTGGCGCCGGAGATCCTGGCCAATGCGAAGCGGTTCCTCGCGGATCTCGGGCGCGTGCGCGGCCTGCGGGCGTGCGCGCGGCCGGGCTCGGCCGACGGGCGGCCGATGCTCGGGCAGCTGGAGGACGAGCTCTACGTGGCGAGCGGCCACGGAGCGTGGGGGATCACGCTCGGACCGGCGTCGGCGCGGCTCGTCGCGGATCTGGCACTCGGACGGCCGGCGGCGATCCCGCCGGCCCTGGACGTGCGCCGCTTCGGTTTTACGTCGTAGCGGTGTCGACGAGCTGGCCGCTACCCGGCGTGCCGGTGCCGGTCGACGGCGTGGTCGTCTCGGTGGGCTTGTCGGTCGTCGCCGGCGTCTGGTCCGCCGCTTCGCTCTTCGGACGCAGGCCGATCACCTGACGGTCCTTGCCGGTGCCGTAGATGTGGTACTCGCGACCCTCACGCTTGACCAGCGTGAAGACCTGGCCGTCGCGGACGTTGCCGGACGTGTTCAGGTACAGGCCGTTGCGCGAGCCGGTGAGGATGTCGGCGTAGCCGCGGCCGTCGAGCTGCTTGACGGTCTCGTCGGACGGCGCCTTGCCCGTGGCGGAGGACTTGTCCTTGGAGGACGACTTGTCCGCCGAGGAGGACTTCTCGCCGTCGCCGCCGCTGGAGACGACCGTGCGGTCCTTGCCCGTGCCGTAGATGTGCTGGTCGGGCTTGCCGTTCTCGCCCTTGACCAGGATGAAGGCCTCGCCGTCACGCGCGTTGCCGGACTTGTTGATGTACATGCCCGCGCGCGGACCCGTCAGGATCTCGGCGTAGTTCTCGCCCTCGACCGGCTTGGTCGACTCCTTCTCGGAGGCGGACGTCGCGGTCTTCAGAGCGCTGGAGAAGGTGGTGGACGTCCCCGTCGTCTTGAGCGAGGAGGACTGCTGGGCCTTGGACGCCGCGGTGTTCGCGGCGGAGATGCCCTGGAGGAGAGACGTGTCGAGGCGCATTGGCTTGCTCAACCCATCGGCCATTCGTCCGATCGGCTTTAGCGGGGTAAGGGAAAGGACAGATGCGCCTCTACGTCGACGCCATGAACGTGATCGGCTCGCGCCCGGACGGCTGGTGGCGTGACCGCGAGGGCGCGATGCGGCGCCTGGTCGACGAGATCCGCGCGTGGGCGCAGGACGAGGTCACCGTGGTACTCGACGCCGGCCCCGACGACTTGATCGGGACCGTCGGCCAGGTGACGGTCGTCAGAGCCGCGCGCCGAGGCCGCGACGCCGCCGACGACGAGATCGCCGCGCTGGCGCAACCGGGCGACCACGTGGTCACCTCCGACGCCACGCTCGCCGCCCGCGTGCGGGCCAACGGCGCCACCGTCGAGGGCGCGGGCACGTTCCGCCGACGGCTAGAGTCCTCGCGGTGAGCGAAGACGGGCTGCGCGCCGCGGTCGAGAAGATGCGCGAGGAGGGCGTGGCGGACGCCGCCATCAACGCCTTCGAGCACTACTACCGCCAACTCGAGGCGGGTGAGACGGGCCTCGTCCCGGAGGACACGATCGAGCCGGTCACCGAGCTCCCGCACCTCGACGAGCTCCCCTCGGACCCCGAAGCCGAGCGCGAGGCGCTCCAGAAGGCGATCGTGCTGCGCCTCAACGGCGGCCTGGGCACGAGCATGGGCCTGACGGGCGCGAAGTCGCTGCTGGAGGCCAAGGACGGGCTGAGCTTCCTCGACGTGATCGCGCGCCAGGTCCTGGCCCTGCGCGAAGCGCACGACGCGCGGCTTCCGCTGGTGCTGATGGACTCCTTCTCCACGCGCGAGGACTCGCTGAAGGCGCTCGCCCAGCACCCGGACCTCGACGTCGGCCTCCCGCTCGACTTCATCCAGAACAAGGAGCCCAAGCTCCTGGTCGAGGACCTGACGCCCGCCGAATGGCCCGACAACCCGGCGCTGGAGTGGTGCCCGCCCGGCCACGGCGACCTCTACACGGCGCTCGTGACCTCCGGCATGCTCGAGGACCTGCTCGAGCGCGGCTACGAGTACGCGTTCGTCGCCAACTCCGACAACCTCGGCGCGGTGCTCGAGCCGCGCATCCTCGCCTGGCTGCGCGCGAACGACGTCCCGTTCCTGATGGAGGTCACCGAGCGCACGGAGGCCGACCGCAAGGGCGGGCACCTCGCGAAGCGCAAGCAGGACGGCCGGCTGATCCTGCGCGAGACGGCGCAGACGCCCGAGGAGGACCTCAAGGCGCTGCAGGACCTGAGCAAGCACCGCTTCGCCAACACGAACAACCTGTGGGTGAGCCTGCGCGCGCTGGACGCGGCGATGCGCGAGCGCGACGGCGTGCTCGGGCTGCCGATGATCCGCAACCAGAAGACCGTCGACCCCGGGGACAAGTCCTCCCCGAAGGTGTTCCAGATCGAGACCGCGATGGGCGCGGCGATCGAGGTCTTCGACGGCGCCCGCGCGCTGATCGTCCCGCGCACGCGCTTCGCGCCGGTCAAGACGACGGACGACCTGCTCGCGCTGCGCTCGGACGCCTACCGCCTGACCGAGGACTCACGCGTAGAGCTCGTGCGTGACAGCGTCCCGATCGTCACGCTCGACGCCGACCACTACAAGCTCATGCGCGACTTCGAGGCGCGCTTCCCGAAGGGACCGGTGTCGCTGAAGGAGGCGGACCGCTTCGAGGTCGAGGGCGACGTGACGTTCGGCGCGGACGTCGTCGCGCGCGGTGCGGTGAAGGTCACCGGGCCCGCCACGATCGAGGACGGCACGGTCCTCACGGACTGACGAGCTGCAGCACGCCGTCGTCGCGGCCCGTCACCAGCACGGTGCCGTGATGCACGGCGACGCTGTAGGGCGTCGACACCGTCGGGAACGTGCGCACGACGCGCCCGCCCTCGATCTGCAGCAGCTCGTTGCGGTCCGACAGCGCCACCCACAGGCGGTCGCCGTCGAGCGCGATCCCGTACGGCTGCCCGCCGGTCTCGATGCGCTGCTCGAAGCGCAGGCGCGGGCGCGTGCTGAACACGCTCACACCCCCGCCGCGCGTGTCGGCCACATACAGCCGTCCGTCCTCGCCGGCGACCACGTGCGACGGCCCGTAGCCGGCGTTCTGCGTGCTCAGCCGCTTCAGCGTGCGGCGATCGTAGGTCTCGACGACGTTCGCGCGCACGGACACCACCGCCACGACGTCCCCGGTCACGGCCACGCCGCCCGGCTGCTCCGCGACGCGCACGGAGCGCACCAGCCGCCCGTCGTCCACCACGGACAGCGACGCGGCGAACTCATCCCCCACGAACACCCGCTCACCGTCCCCGGCGGCGTCGTGCGGGTGGGCGCCCGTCTCGACCAGCCGCACCTGACCCTCCGGGGAGACCTCGGCGAGCTGGTTGGCCTCCTCCAGCGGGACGAGGAACGCGCCGCCGGCCACCGACACGTGGCGCGCCGGCGCGGGGAGCTCGACCACGTTCCGCGGCGCACCGCTCGCGGCGTCGACCAGCGCGAGCCCGGCGTCGACCGCGACCGCCGCCACGCCGTCCTCGACGGCGATCCCCTCGGCGCCCGCGCCCACGCGCACGACCCGTCCGGCGGGGTCGGGGGACGCCGGCGCGCGGCCAGGCTCCTGCGCCTGCGGCGGGAAGGGCAGCTTCGGTCCGGCCGGGGCGGGCCGCTGCGACGCCTCCCCGCAGCCGGCGAAGGCGAGCGCGATCAGGCCCGTCGCGCGAGCACGACGACGAGCGCCAGCACCAGGACGGTGATGAGGGCGATCGTGAGCCACTGCTCCATGAGTGCGGGACCCTACGCCCCCGCGGATCACCGGGAACTGGCCGGGGGTCTAGTTACGCACCAAGTTCGGCCCGAAGGGTGGTGAGCTCCTCGCGCAGCGCGCTCAGCTCGGTGCGCAGCGCGAGCACCTCGGCCTCCAGCTTGTCCATGCGCTCGTCGCGCCGCGGCGGCGGCGGGACGGTCGCGACGGCCACGGCCGGCATCTCCGCACCCGCGGGCACGTCGGCCGGGTCCAGGTCGTCCGAGAGGTTGTGCTTGAAGCGCTCCTCCTTCTGGCCCGGGCGGCGGGCCAGCTCGGACACGAAGCCTTTGTCGATCAACCCCGTGAGGCAGTCCTGGAGGCCGGCCATGCCGTCGAAGGCCTGCATGCGCTCCGTGCGCTGCTTGAGCTCGCCGGGCGTCTGCTCGCCGCGCAGCAGCAGCACGGCGAGCACGGCCTGCTCGGCGGCGTCGAGCGGGAGCGCCTCATCCAGCAGGTGCCGGTACTTGGCGGCCCGGCTGCTGTGGCCGGTGGTCAGCCGGGTGTAGCGGCGCCGGCCGAGCTTCTGCAACGCCGCGCGCAGCATCTCCTCGTCGTAGGAGACGATCGGGTTGCGGTTCGTCGTCTGGTTGCAGGCGTTGCGCAGCGCGTTGAGGCTGAGGGGATACTGGTCGGGCGTCGTGCGCTGCTTCTCGATCAGGCAGCCGAGGATGCGCACTTCCACGGGGTCGAGATCGCGGTCCATCAGCGGATCATCATGCCCGAGATCGCCCGGCTGATGACAAGACGTTGGATCTCGCTCGTGCCCTCGAAGATCGTGTAGATCTTCGCGTCGCGGTGCATGCGCTCCACCGGGAACTCGCGGGTGTAGCCGTTGCCGCCCAGGATCTGGATCGCGCGCTCGGTCGCCCACACGGCCACCTCGCTCGCCTTGAGCTTGCTCATCGAGCCCTCGGCGTTCTCGAACTTGCGACCCGTCCGGCCCATCCACGCCGCGCGCCACACGAGCAGCCGCGCGGCGTCGATCTCCAGGGCCATGTCCGCGAGCGCGAACGCGATCGCCTGGTTCTCGATGATCGGCCGGCCGAACTGCGAGCGGTCCTGCGCGTACTGGAGCGAGTACTCGTACGCGGCGCGGGCGATCCCGATCGCCTGCGCACCGACCGTCGGGCGCGTGGCCTCGAACGTCTGCATGGCGGCCTGCTTCTTCGCGCTCGCGCCCTCACGCGCGCGGGCGAGCCGCTCGTCGAGCTTCTCCTTGCCGCCGAGCAGGCAGCGGCTGGGGATGCGGCAGTCGTCGAGGAAGACGTCCGCGGTGTGCGAGGCGCGCAGCCCGTGCTTCTTGACCTTGGTCCCCATCGTCAGCCCGGGCGTGCCGGGCGGGATGATGAAGCCGGCCTGTCCGCGCGAGCCCAGCTCGGGCTCGACGGACGCGATCACGACGTGGATGTTCGCGATGCCCCCGTTGGTCGCCCACGCCTTCTGGCCGTTGAGCACCCACTCGTCGGAGGCCTCGTCGTAGCGGGCGCGCGTGCGCAGCGAGGACACGTCGGAGCCCGCGTCCGGCTCGGACACGCAGAACGCCGCCACCTCCGGCTTCTCGACGCTCCCGTAGCACTGCGGCACCCACTCGCCGAACTGCTCGCCGGTGCCGCTCGAGAAGATCGCGGCGACCGCGAGCGTCGTGCCCATGATCGCCATCCCGATCCCTGCGTCGCCCCAGAACAGCTCCTCGTTGACGATCGGCAGCATCAGGCCCGACTCGTCGGCGTAGAACTGCGCGAGCGCCTCGAACGAGTACAGGCCGATCTTCGCCGCCTCCTGGATCAGCGGCCACGGCGTCTCCTCGCGCTCGTCCCACTCGGCGGCGGCGGGCCGGACGACGTTCGCCGCGAACCCGTGCACCCACTCGCGCACGTCGCGCTGATCCTCGCTGAGCTCCATCGAGAACGCGCCCTGGCTCAGCGCCTCCGTGACTGCTTCCATGCTGCGGAGCCTATGGAAGTCGTCGTGAAGCCGTTGTGGCCATCCGAGCCGCCGTACGGGAACCTGCCCGGCAGCCTGCTGCGCGTCGAGCGCGGCGTGGCGCGCCGGGCGATGGTCATCGACGGCGACCTGCTGCTCGCCGAAGCGGCCTGGCGCGGCGACGTCGTGCACCTGCGCGGCGACGAGCGCGCGATCGAGCGGATGCGCTTCATGCTCGCGCTCGACGACGACCTCGCCCCGTTCCACCGTGCGCACCGTGGCGACCCCCTGCTCGGCCGGGCGATGCGGGCGCAGCCGCGCCTGCGCGTCCAGCGCGTGCCGGATCCGTTCGAGGCGCTGGCCTGGGGCGTGATGTTCCAGCTCATCGACACGGCCCGCGCGGGGCAGATCGCGTGGGCGTTCACGCGCGCGCACGGGACCCGCCACGGGTCCGGCCTGTACGCCGCCCCGCCGCGCGAGGCGTTCACCAACCAGGCCGCGCTCGAGGCGTGCGGCCTGGCGCCCACGCAGGCGCGTACGCTCGCCCGCGTCGCCCGCGTCGGCCTCGAGCGCGCCGCCACCGTGCGCGGGATCGGCGAGTGGACGCTGGCGCAGCTCGACCTGTTCGGGCACGGCCGCTACGACGTGGCGCTGGCCAAGGACGTCGGCATCCGCAACGCCTACGCGCGGATCATCGGCGCGCGCACCGGCAGCGTCACCGAGGAGGAGTTCCGGGCCGTCCTGGACCGCTACGCGCCGTGGCAAGGACTGGCAGCCGCATACATGATCGCCCTGGGGTGGCGCAGCGGCGGCCGCTATTAACCAGGGCATGCCCTTCGTCGCCGCTGAAGACCGTTACGACTCGATGCCCTACCGCCGCTGCGGGCGCAGCGGCGTCAAGCTGCCCCAGATCAGCCTCGGGCTGTGGAACCGCTTCGGCGACGACACGCCGCTCCAGAACCAGCGCGCGATCATCCGCCGCGCGTTCGACCTCGGCATCACGCACATCGACCTGGCCAACAACTATGGCCCGCCCTACGGCTCCGCCGAGATCAACTTCGGCCGCATCCTGCGCGAGGACCTGCGCCCGTACCGCGAAGAGCTGATCATCTCGACCAAGGCCGGCTACGACATGTGGCCCGGCCCGTACGGCGAGTGGGGCTCGCGCAAGTACCTGCTCGCGAGCCTCGACCAGTCGCTCGAGCGCATGGGGCTCGAGTACGTCGACATCTTCTACTCGCACCGCTATGACCCGGAGACGCCGCTGGAGGAGACGATCGGCGCGCTCGACACCGCCGTGCGCTCCGGCCGCGCGCTGTACGCCGGCATCTCCTCCTACTCGGCCGAGCGCACGCGCGAGGCGAACGAGATCGCGCGCTCGCTCGGTACGCCGCTGCTGATCCACCAGCCCTCCTACTCGATGCTCAACCGCTGGATCGAGCCCGGCGTGCTCGACGCCTGCGAGGAGATCGGCGCCGGCATCATCGCCTTCTCGCCGCTCGGCCAGGGCATGCTCACCGACCGCTACCTCGGCGGCATCCCCGAGGACTCGCGCGCGGCCAAGGACTTCTACCTCAAGAAGGACTTCATCAACGAGGAGAACATGGCGCGCGTGCGCGCGTTGAACGAGATCGCGGCCAAGCGCGGCCAGAAGCTCGCGCAGATGGCGATCGCGTGGGTTCTTCGCGACCCTCGGGTTACTAGCGCTCTTATCGGCGCCTCCTCGGTCGAGCAGCTGGAGACGAACGTCGCGGCCCTCGACAACCTCGCGTTCAGCGCCGAGGAGCTCGCGCAGATCGACCAGCACGCGGTCGACTCGGGCATCAACATCTGGGATCAGTCGAGCTTCGCGTGAGCTGAACGCGCCGCTACGGTGTCCGCCATGCCCAGGACCGCTCTCGGCCGGCTGGCGGGCACGGAGCTCGCGGGGCTCTCGCGCGGGATCGGCGACGTCCACTTCGCGATCTCGGGGCGCGTGTTCCGGACGGTCGGGCCGGCGGCACTGCCCGTCCGAGCGCTGCACGACGCGATCGCGCGCGGCACCTACGCAGCCGTGGCCGGCGGCCTGCGGTCCGCGGCGCTGCTACCGCTCAACGCCCGGCCCGAGGTGCTGGGTGCGCTCAACGGGCTGATCGGCGACGAGCTGCACGCTTCCGGGAGCCCGCTCGCGATCGAGATGACCGCGGCGCGCATCAGCGAGCCCCGGCTGCCCGCCGTGCTCGTCTGGGTGCACGGGCTCGGCGAGACCGAGCACGCCTGGGGGCATCCGCACCTACCCGGCTGGACCTCCGTGCACGTCCGCTACAACACCGGCCGCTCGATCGCGGAGAACGGTGCGGAGCTGGCGCGGCTGATCGAAGCGCTCGACTGGGACATCGAGCGGGTCGCGCTCGTCGGGCACTCGATGGGCGGGCTCGTCGCGCGCAGCGCCTGCGCCTGCGACGCTCCGTGGACGGCCCGCGTGAGCCACACGATCTCGCTCGGCACGCCGCACGACGGCGCCCCGCTCGCGCAACTCGTCCATCACCTGGAGAGCGTCCTGCGGAGCGCGCCGGAGACGCGCCCGTTCGCCCAGTTCCTCGGACGCCGCTCGGCCGGCATCCGCGACCTGCGCCGCGGCGTCCGCGACCCGCTGCTCACCACGGCCCGGCACGGCTTCATCTCCGCCACCGTCACGCGCGACGCGCGCCATCTCGCGGGCCGGGTGCTCGGCGACACGCTCGTGCTCTCGGCCAGCGCGTCCGGTGAGGGCGACCTGTTCGCCCTCGGCGGCACGCACCACCTCGCGCTGCTCAATCACCCCAAGGTGTACGAGCAGCTCGAGGCCTGGCTCGCTTAACGCGCCAGGGCCGCCCCGAAGGACGGCCCTGAGCACGAAGGGGCGGTCCCGCAGGACCGCCCCAGCACTACTGCGCTACGGCGTCGTCGCCGACAGCGTGAACGTCAGCACCTTGCCGTAGCCGCCGCGGAGCAGCGTCTCGTTGGCGCCGATGGTCTGGCGGAACTCGACCGTGGCCCTGTGGTTGGTGACCGGGGCCGGGAACGCCAGCAGGCTGCGGCGGGTCCCGCTCACCGGCGCGAACGCCGACGTCGGGTTGGCCGCATCCGTCGCGCGGACCTGCAGTGCCTGGTCCAGCGCGTCCGCTCCGTTGACCAGATGGCCCGGAGCCGTGGAGCTCGGGTCATGCACGGTCAGGGCCGCCGCCGTGGCGGTCGACGTCACCGTGGCGTCGACGCTGGCGTCGTAGTCACGGCCGACACCCGGCTGGAACACGCCGAGGTTGCCCGACTCGCGGATGTCCAGCGCCAGCGTGGCCGGCACGAGGCCGCCGACGCCGACCTGCTCCTGGTTCTCCCCACCGGCCGGCTGGACGTTGACCTGCAGCAGCTGCTCGGTCTTGCCGCCCTTGCCGTCGCGGACCGTCACCTTGGCGAACCAGACGCCGGGCGTGGTGTAGGTGTGCATCGCGTTCTGCGTGTTCGCAGACGCGCCGTCACCGAAGTCCCACTCGTAGGTGAGCGTGTCGCCGTCCGGATCGGTGCCCTCGGCCGTGAAGGCCACCGGGTCGCCCGGAGTGACGTCACCCGACGGGTTCCGCTGCGCGGTCACCGTCGGCGGCCGGTTGCCGGTGCCCTGCTTACCGCAGTCCGCATCCGCGACCGCGCCGGCGGACACCTCGATGCCGCCGAGGATGTGGTCGAGGAAGTCGGCCTCCGAGAAGGACGCCGCGGTGTGGCCCATGCCCGTGTACCACGAGCGGCCACCGTCGAAGCGCTGGCACCACGAGATCGGATGGTCGTCATCCGTCGTGTTGCCGTCCTGCTCGTCGTACGTGGCCTCGTCGACCGTGGCGAGCACGTGGACGTTCGGCCGCGGGCTGAAGTCGCCGTCCGGCACGTTCGGGTCAGCGAACAGCGGCGACTTGTAGTTGTACCACTCGTCCACACGCTGCCACGTGGGCGGAACGTCCTTCGTGGAGTGGTGGTCGGTGTCCTCGACCTTGACCGTGGCCGGCGGGGTCCCGGGCGGGTGGCTCAGGAAGTACGCGCCGACGAGGCGGCCGTACCAGACCCAGTCGTACTCGGTGTCGGCCGCGGCGTGGATGCCGGTGTAGCCGCCGCCCGCCTTGATGTAGCGCTCGAACGCCGCCTGCTGGGCGTCGTTGAGCGGGTCACCGGTGGTGGACAGCCACACGACCGTGTCGTAGCGCGACAGCACGTCGTCGCGGAACAGCGAGGCGTCCTCGGTGGCGTCCACCTGGAAGCCGTGGAGGTTGCCGAGCTGCTTGATGGCCGCGATGCCCTCGTCGATCGAGTCGTGGCGGAAGCCCGTCGTCTTCGAGAACACCAGCACGCGGAAGCGCGCCTGCGGGTCGTCGGCGCCGAACACGGTGACCGACACCGTGCGCGTGCGCTCGTCCTCACCGTCGGACACGGTCACCTCGGCCTCGTACGTGCCGGCCGTGGTGTAGGTGTGCGTCGGGTTCTGGGCGGTCGAGTCCGAGTCGCCGTCGCCGTCGAAGTCCCAGCTGTAGGTGAGGTCGTCGTCGTCCTCGTCAGAGGCCTCGACGTTGAACTGCACGTTCAGCGGGGCGAAGCCGGACGAAGGCGTCGCGGAGGCCGACTCGATGGTCGGCGGTTCGTTCTCGTCCACCGGCGGGCAGCCCGTGCTGTCGCCGTCGACCGAGAAGTACTCGAACGTGACCGTGTCGCCGGACTGCAGCACGCCCTGGGTGTACAGGCCGAACTTCGGCGCCGCCATCGCGTTCGTGACCGGGCCCGAGAAGGCGGTCCAACTGCCGGGCTCGGAGGTCTTGTACTCGGCGGTGTAGCTGTTGCCGGCCTTGGTCAGGCGCAGCCAGAGCGGACCCGCGGCCTGAGCGGCCGTGATCTGCGGGTCGGACGCCGTCGCGCTCACCGTGCCGTTGACCTCGGACCGCAGCTCGAGCCGGTTGACCCGGTTCGCGTTGTTGTCGTCGGAGATCGCGTTGAGCTTGACGTAGTTGTTGTCGTCGCCGTAGACGAGGATGCCGCCCTGGGAGTAGCCACCGTCGAGCGTGTTGGTGAGCTTGGTCTCCAGGACGAAGTCCGAACCGGCGTGGTCCGCGGCCTGCAGGATCAGCGGGCCTCCGCCCGTCGAGCCCTGGTAGATCTCGCCGGCGGTCGTGGTGACCGTCAGCGCGCCGTTGGCGACCGCGTACTTCGTCGGGTCGTCGTGGGCGATGGCGTTCCAGCGGTCCGCGTTCAGCGAGCTGCCGTCGAACGAGTCGCCCGGGCCGTCGCACTGCTCGCACCCGCTCGGGTCAGGCCCGTTGAGGGTGAAGTAGTCGAACGACACCGTGTCCGTGACCTCGCGGTCCTGCGGGCTGAACCCGAACAGACCGAAGTCCGGATCGGCCATCGGATTCGTGACCGGGCTGTTCGGCGCCGCGGTCCAAGCCACGCCGTCGAACGAGTACTCGCCCTTGTAGCTGTTGCCTTCCTTGGTGAGACGCAGCCAGAACGGCCCGTTCGCCTGGGCGGCGGTGACGGTCGCGTTGGACTGCGGCTCCTGGATGACGCCGGCGATCTCCGAGCGGAGCTCGATCCGGTTCACCACCGTGTTGTTCGGGTCGGTGATGACGTCGAACTTCACGTAGTTGTCGCCGTCCTGGTAGGCCAGCAGGCCGCCCTGGGCGTAGCCGCCGTCGAACGTGTAGCCGTCGACCTTGGTCTCGATCACCCAGTCCTCGTCGGCGTGCGACGCATCCTGCAGCAGGAAGTTGTTCGGCGGCGGGTTGGTGTCACCCGTGTAGATGTCGCCCGCGCTCAGCGTGTAGTTGAGCTTGCCACCGGCCAGGGAGTACTCGGCCGGGGTGTCGCGGACGATGGCGTTCCAGCGCTCCTTGTCAAGCGTGGCGCCGTCGAACTGATCGTCGTAGCTGGGACCGGACGGCTGACCGCCACCGCCACCGCCGCCGACCTCGTCGCCGGTGAGGGCGAAGGAGTCGAAGGAGGCGACCGGGTTGCCCGTGCCGTCGTTGGAGAACGCGAACAGGCCGATCTTCGCGTTCGCCGGCAGCACCGCCGAACGCCCGACGGCGGTCCAGGTGGAGCCGTCGGTCGAGTAGTGGCCCACCACGTTCGTGCCGTCCGACGTGAGTCGGAGGTAGTAGTCGTTCGGGAAGGTCGCCGCCAGGTTGGCGGAGGAGTCCTCCGCCGCGTTGCGCGCGACCGCGTTCACCTCGTTGATGAACTCGAACTTCTCGGTGCCGGTCGTCGTATGCACGATACGACCGAACTTCGTGAAGTTGTTGTCATCGCCGTAGACCATGATCCCGGCCTGGTGGTACTGCGCGGTGCCCTTGAAGTTGATCTTCGTCACCGCCTGCCAGGCCCCGTCGGGCGCGTCGCGCACGATGAGGTTCTTAGCGTCGTTGCGGGTCTGGTAGATGTCGCCGGTCTGAGCCGGGATCTGCAGCGTCCCGCTGCCGACCACGGCGGACTGGTCGCCGCGGATGCGCTCCCAGGCCCCGTCGAGGGCGTTGCCGTCGAAGTTGTCGACGATGCCCTCCGAGCCGCCGCCACCCGAGCCGTCCGGATCGAAGCGGACCCAGTCGAAGCGGGCCACCGGCACGGTCGTCGCCGTCTCACCGGATAGCGCCACCGGGCCGACCTTGGCGTCGGTGAACGTGGCCAGCGACACCGGGCGGCCGACGGGCTGGAACGTGGACCCGTCGTACGAGTACGCGGCCGTCAGGTTCTCGCCGTCGTACATCAGCCGCACGTAGTAGTCGAGCGGGGCGTCGGCGGGGATGCCGCCGAGCTTGTCGGCGCCCTCGTTGCGCGGAGCGCCGTCGACCTCGGTGATGAACTCGAAGTCGCGGCCCGAGCCGGCGTAGATCATGTGCACGGACGCCCAGTTGTCGTCGCCCGCGTACACGCGCAGACCGGCCTGGTGGTAGTTCTCGGTGAGCGCGCTCGCCGAGATCTTGGCCGTGGCCATCCACTCGCCGTCCGGCATGTCCTGGACGACGATGTTCTTCGCCGAGGTGCCGGTGCCGTAGATCGAGCCCTGCGAGATGGGCAGGACCAGCGACCCGTTGGACACGCTCAGCGGGTTGGCCGTGTCCGGCCGCAGCACGGTCCACTTCGGATCGAGCGTGGTGCCGTCGAACTCGTCCGAGCGGACGGGGCCCGTCGGGCACTCGTCGAGCGGCCGCGTCACGCGGACCTCGACCGTGTCCGAGGCCCTGCCGCCGGACGCGTCGGTCACCGTCACGCTCGCCGTGTAGTTGCCCGGCGTCGTGTAGGTGTAGTTCGGCGCCTTCTCCGTGGACTTGTCGGCGTCCGTGCCGGGCACGCCGAAGTCCCACGCGTACGTCATGGCCTCGTTCTCGGCGTCCGTCGCGTCAGCGTTGAAGGCGACGTTGAGCGGCGCCTCACCGCTGATCGGCTCAGCCGTGGCGTTGACCTCGGGCGGCGCCGTGACGGCCGCGCCCTTGCCCGTGAACTTGAACCAGTTCAGGTTCATCAGGCCGCCGGTGTTCGTCGGGTGGCGGAACACCACGAACAGGCGATGCGTCCCCTGCGGGATGGTCGCCGGCAGGTTCGACGTGACGTCCGCCCAGGTCTGCCAGCCGCCCGTCGCCGGGAACGTGGTCGAGGAGACCAGCGGCCCGTCCGGGGCGTCGTAGCGGAGCTCGATGGTCGCTCCGGTGCTCTCGGAGGCGACGCGGAAGGTGACCTTCGAGAGGTCCTCGAGGTTGTACGGGTTGAACGAGATCCAGTCGCCGTCCTCGATGAACGCCGCGGAGTTGCCGCCGCCGACGTCCGTGGTGGCCTCGAGCGCGACGCCCGGGTCACCGCCCGCCGCGCGGCTGTCCGCGGTGCGACCGGTCGTCGAGAAGAACTCGGCCTGCTTGAGCTTCGGCTGCAGGATCGCCTCGGCCTCGCCCGTCACCGGAGCGGCCGGGCCGTTGCCCTCGTCCGTGTAGGACGCGGTCACGACCGTGAAGATGTTCAGCTCGGTGCTGTGGCCCTCCACGCCCGTGATCGTGTACTCGCCCTGGCAGCCCGTCATCGACTCCAGGTCGTGCGCGTGCGAGTCGTGGCCGAGCTTGAACTTGACGACGACGTCGTCGCAGTCGATCGTGCCGGCGCCGGTCGAGCCGCCGTCCGGGTCCACGACTGAGACCTTGTACGGGATCCGGTCGCCGAAGTTGGCGACCCGGCCGTTCTCGGGGATCTCGATCGTCACGACCGGCCGCTGGTTGCCGACGACCACGCGCACGGTGTCAACGGCCGTGTCGCCCGACTCGTCCCTCACCGTCAGCGTGACGTTGTAGGTGCCGGCCTGCGTGAACGTGTGCGTCGGGTTGGCCGCCGTCGACGTCGGCGTGCCGTCGTTGAAGTCCCACAGGTAGCTGATCGGGGTGCCGTCCGGATCGCTCGATCCGGCCGACGAGAACTGGACCGTGGTGCCGACCGGCACCGCGTCGTTGTTGACGTTCGCGACCGCGATCGGCGAGCGCGCGCCCTGGATGTAGTCGATCCGGTAGACGCCGGAGTCGGCGTTGTTGGACCCGAAGCCCTGCCCCCACTCGACCACGTAGAGCGAGCCGTTGGGGCCGAACTCGATGTCCATCGGGCTCTGGTAGCCCTGGCAGATGGCGAAGCAGGCGATGCCCGTGATCAGGCCGTCGTCGTTGAGGTTCGCGGTCTTGATCCAGTCGTTGTTCCACTCACCCATGAACCAGTGGCCGTCGTAGAACGGCGGGAACTTGGTGTTCGACGGGTTGTCCGCGTCGAAGTAGTAGCGCGGGCCACCCATCGGCGCGCCGCCGGCACCGAGGTCCGGGAACCGCTGGTCGAACGTGCTGTAGGTCTGCCACGTCGACGCCGGGATGGCCGGCGGCAGGTTCGTCAGGCCGTTGTTGTTCGGCGAGTCGTTGACCGGCGCGGCGCAGTTGTGGGTGTCGGGGGTGTCGTAGGTGTACTGGCCGCCAACGCCGCCCTCGTCGCTCTGGTAGACGATGTCGCGGTACGGGAGGTTGGGCCCGATGCAGTACGGCCAGCCGTAGAAGCCGGGCTCCTTGACGACGTTGAACTCGACGTGGCCCGCGGGACCACGGGCGGCGTTCGCCGCGCCCGCGTCAGGACCGTAGTCGCCGAGCAGCACCCAGCCCGTCTTCTGGTCGACGTGGATCCGGAACGGGTTCCGGAAGCCCATCGCGTAGATCTCGGGCAGGGTCTTGTTCTGGGTGTCCTGGGACTCGGGGAACATGTTCCCCTCAGGAATGGTGTACGTCGTCCCGATGCCCGGCACGCCGGTGGCGTTCGGGATCGGCTTGATCCGCAGGATCTTGCCGTTCGGGTTGTTCGTGTTGGCGGACGTGCGCTGTGCGTCCCACGGCTCGCGGCCGGGCCGCTCGTCCGCCGGGTTGTAGTTGTGGGCGAACGGGTTCGAGTTGTCGCCCGTCGAGATGTAGAGGCTCCCGTCGGGACCGAAGTCGAGCGAGCCGCCGTTGTGGCAGCACTGCAGGCGCTGCTGCTGCCAGGTGTAGATCCGCTGCTCGCTGCCGAGCGTGTTGCCGTTCAGCGTAAAGCGCGACAGCACGTTGGTGCCGGACGCGTCCGGGAGCGCCGAGTAGGCGATGTAGATGTGGTTGGTCGTCTCGAAGTCCGGCGCGAGCTGGATGCCCAGGTTGCCGTTCTCGTGGCTGTTGGTGACCGGGAGGTCGGCGATCAGCTGCGAGGTCTGCGAGGTGGGCGACCACATGTAGACGCGGCCGTCGCGCTCGAGGTAGAAGGCGCGCCCGTCCTCCGCGATGTCGATCTCGACCGGAGCCTGAGTGTCGTCGCTGAGCGTGACCTTCTCGAAGTCCGCCGCGGTCGGCGGCACGTCTCGCTCGCGGCCGCAGTCACCGGCGACGCCGGCCGCGGTGCGCAGACCGCCGAGCAGGTGCTGCCGGAACTGGGCGTCGTTGAACGACGCCTGCGTGTGGCCCATGGCCGTGTACCACGAGCGGCCGCCGTCGAAGTCCGAACACCACGCGATCGGGTGATCGTCGTCGACCGCGTTGCCGTCCTGCTCGTCGTACGTCGATTCGTCGACCGTGGCGAGGACCTTCACGTGGCGGGCCCGCGGGCTGAAGTCGGCGACGGTGCCGTTGCCGTTGACGACCGGGGTCGTCGGGTGCTGGAAGTTGTACCACTCGTCCGTGCGCTGCCAGCGGGTCGGGAGGCCGGTCGTGGAGGGCTCGTCGCCGTCCTCGATGTCGACCGCCGCGGCGGGCGTTCCGGGCGGGTGGCTGCGGAAGTAGCCGCCGACGAGCTCGCCGAACCACGGCCAGCTGTACTCGGTGTCCGAGGCCGCGTGGACGCCGGCGAAGCCGCCGCCGCCCTGGATGTAGCGCTCGAAGGCGGCCTGCTGGGTGTCGTTGAGGATCTCGCCCGTGGTGGAGAGGAACACGACGACGTCGAACGTCGCGAGGTTCGCGTCGGTGAACTGGGCCGCGTCCTCGGTGGCGACCACCGTGAAGTTGTTGGCGGTGCCGAGCGCCTGGATCGCCGCGATGCCCTGCGGGATCGAGTCGTGGCGGAAACCGCCGGTCTTCGAGAAAACCAGCACGCGGTCGAGGTTCGCGGCCTGGACCGTGATCGACCCGGTCATCCCGGGGTGCCGGTCACACAAGAAGGTGTAGGTGCCGGGCGTGTTGAACGTCCGGGTGATCGGCTCGCCGTTCGGAGCGCGTTCCTCATCGATGGGCTGAGCCCAGTTGGTCCCCTGCGACGTGACGTCGTGGGTGGTTTGGGCCTGGTCGAACTCCCACCGGACCGTGTCGCCGACCTCGACGCTCACGTTGGCGGGGCTGAAGGCCGAAGCGGGCGAATCGACTGCGTCGATAACGACCGTTTGTGCCGCTCGGGCTGGTGACGCAGCCATCGCCCATGCGATGGCAGCGACGACCGCGAGCAGCGCGTACCGCATCCTGCGCATTAACGGCTCTCCTCCGTTGGACTCCACTCTCCTGAGAGAGGGACTTATTTCAAATGAGCGGAAATAAGTCCAGCGGGTTCGGTAAATGTTGCGAGAACATTCGAATTCAGCCGTCGGAAGCTCGGTTCCGTATGAGGAAATCGACGCCGTCGAGCACCCGCTGTAACCCGAACGTGAACGCGTGCTCAGGTGCGTAGGCGGCGTTGTGGGCCTCGCCTGCGGCCGTCCCGACACGGCTCGCGGTGGGGAAGCGGCCCGGCTGGATCACCCGCTCGAGGAACGGCGCGCGGGCGGCCCACCACTGCTCGTCGGTCATGCCGGTGCGCTGCTCCGCGCGCGCCGCCTCGAGGGCGCGGCGGGCGGCGGATTCCGTGTGGGCGTTGAGCAGGGTAAGGGTCGAATCCATCTCGACGTCCGAGAGGCCGATCCCGTCCAGCGCCAGCAGCTCGTGGTCGTAGCGGGCGATCGTGTTCGGCCCGAGGACCGGCCGCGTCGGTGTGATCTCCAGCAGCCACGGATGCCGGTGGAAGCGGTCCCAGTTCTCGCGCGCCACACGCTCGAGACGGGCGCGCCAGTGCGCCACGTCATGCGGGGTTGACGGCTCGATCGCGGCGTCGAGCATCAGGTCCAGCAGCTCCGGCTTGCCCGGGACGTAGGTGTAGAGCGACATCGTTCCGACTTTCAGCCGTTCGGCGACCCTTCGCATCGACAGCGCGTCCAGGCCCTCCTCGTCGGCCACCGCGATCGCCGCGCTGACGATCTGGTCGAGGTCGAGCCTTTGTTTGGGGCCGCGCTTGGGCGTCGTGTGGACCCGCCACAGCAGCTCGAGCCCGCGGATGGGATCGCCGGGTTCCGTCACGAGCAACACCGTATGCTGTACGCTACTCCGTATGGCGTACGGAGAGAAGATGGCGATCGTCGCCGAAGGGCTGCGCAAGTCCTACGGCGAGACGGAGGCGCTGGCGGGCCTCTCGCTGGAGGTGCCGCGCGGCGCCGTGTACGGGCTGCTGGGCCCGAACGGAGCGGGCAAGACGACGACGGTCGGCGTGCTGACGACGCTCGTGCGCCCGGACGGCGGGCGGGCCGTCGTCGCCGGGTGCGACGTGGCGGCGGACCCGGGCGGCGTGCGCGCGCGGATCGGCCTGGTCGGGCAGCACGCCGCGCTGGACGAGGTCCTCACCGGCCGCCAGAACCTCGTGTTGTTCGGGCGCCTGCAGCATCTCGGGGTCGCGCGTGCGCGGGCGCGTGCGCAGGAGTTGCTGAAGCGCTTTGGGCTCGAGGACG
Organism: Solirubrobacter deserti; assembly: GCF_027587175.1. Taxonomy (GTDB): domain Bacteria; phylum Actinomycetota; class Thermoleophilia; order Solirubrobacterales; family Solirubrobacteraceae; genus Solirubrobacter; species Solirubrobacter deserti. Next base: position 176,866 of record NZ_JAPCID010000007.1, on the reverse strand, counting down.
CCGCCGACCGCCCGGCGGGCGGCTACTCGGGCGGGATGCGGCGTCGGTTGGATCTCGCCGCCGGGCTGATCCGCTCGCCCGAGGTGCTGTTCCTCGACGAGCCGACGACGGGGCTCGACCCGCGCTCGCGCTCGGAGGTGTGGGACAGCGTGCGGGAGCTCGCGGCGGACGGGGTGACCGTGCTGCTGACGACGCAGTACCTGGAGGAGGCCGACCGGCTCGCGGACCGGATCGCGGTGGTGGACGGCGGGCGGGTCGTGGCCGAGGGCACGCCGGCCGAGCTCAAGGACGCGCTGGCGGGCGACTGGATCGAGGTCGTCCTGCGCGAGCGCGACGACGTGGCGACGGCGGTCGCGCTGCTCGGGCGGGTGAGCGGCGCTGAGCCCGAGGTCGACGAGGCCGGGCTGCGCGTGAGCGCGCCGGTGCGTGACCGGATGGGCGCGCTGGCCGCGGTCGTCGGCGAGCTGGACGCAGAGGACGTCGCGCTGCGGCGCCCGACGCTGGACGAGGTCTTCCTGGAGCTGACGCGATGAGCGTGCGCTGGCTGGTGGCCGACACCTGGACGCTGACGCTGCGCGCCTTCTCGCACTGGGCGCGGCAGCCGTTCGTGCTGGCGGTCGGCGTGCTGTTCCCGGTGCTGGTGCTGCTGATGTTCGCGTACCTGCTGCGCGGCGGCTACGGCGACGACTACCCGTCGATCCTCGTTCCGGGCCTGCTGGCGCTGACGTGCGTGTTCGGGCTGGAGACGACGATGACCGCCGTCGTCACCGATGCCTCGCGCGGGATCACGGCGCGGTTCCGCTCGCTGCCGATGAGCGGCGCGGCGGTGGTCGGCGGGCGCGCGGTCGCGGACCTGGTCAACTCGCTGGCCGGGCTGGCCGTGCTAATGGCGTGCGGGTGGGCGATCGGGTGGCGGATCGAGTCCGGCCCGGCGGACGCGCTGGCGGCGGTCGGGCTGCTGATGCTCCTGCGCTTCTCGCTGATCTGGATGGGGATCTACCTCGGCCTGGTCGCCGGGCGGCCGGAGGCCGTGGCGTCCGTGCAGATCCTCGTGTGGCCGCTCGGGTTCCTGTCCAACGCGTTCACCGATCCGGACTCGATGCCGGCGTGGCTCGCGGCGATCGCGGAATGGAACCCGCTGTCGGCGACCGCGGCGGCCGCCCGCGAGCTGTTCGGCAACCCCGGCTGGGGCGGTGACTCGTGGGCCGCGACGCACGCGGTCGAGCTGGCGCTCGCGTGGCCCATCCTGATCTGCGCGGTGTTCCTCCCACTGGCGGTGGCGAAGTACCGTTCTCGCGCGTGAATCGCTTCCGTGGAAGTCTGCTCGGGCTGGCGGTCGGGGACGCCGTCGGCACCACCGTCGAGTTCTCCCCGCCCGGGTCGTTTCCGCCCGTGACGGACATGGTCGGCGGCGGCCCGTTCGAACTCCCGGTGGGCGCGTGGACGGACGACACGTCGATGGCGCTGTGCCTGGCCGAGAGTGTGCTCGAGACGGCCGGGTTCGATCCGGTGGACCAGCTTCAGCGCTATGTGCGGTGGTGGCGCGAAGGGCACTGGTCGTCGACCGGGACGTGCTTCGACATCGGGCGGGCGACGCGGCAGGCGCTGCAGCGCTTCCGCAAGACCGGCGAGCCCTTCCCGGGCGATGCGGCGCGGGACGCCGCGGGCAACGGCCCGCTGATGAAGCTCGCGCCGATCCCGATGGCGTGGGCGCACGACCTCGACACGGCCGTGCGCTTCGCGGGTGACAGCGCGCGAACCACGCACGGGGCGCCGGAGGCCGTCGACGCGACCCGGCACTTCGCGCTCCTGCTCGTGGAGGCGCTCAACGGGGCGGCGAAGGAGGACGTGCTGCGCCGCCGCGAGCTGCCGGACCTGCACCCGAAGGTCGCGGCGGTCGCGGCCGGCTCGTTCCTGGACAAGGCGCCGCCGGAGATCCGCGGCAACGGCTACATCGTGCTCGCGCTGGAGGCGGCGCTGTGGGCGGTGGCCTCCACCGACGACTACGAGTCGTGCGTGCTGGCCGCGGTCAACCTCGGCGACGACGCCGACACCACCGCCGCGATCGCCGGCCAACTCGCCGGCGCGCTGTACGGGCTCGAGGGCATTCCCGCCCGCTGGCTGGAGCGGGTACACCTGCGCGACGAGCTGCTCGGCTTCGCCGACCGGCTCCAGGCGCTGCGTCCCCTACCCTCGTCCACGCTGTGATCCGGACCCTTCACACCTGCGCGCTCGACAACGCCACGCTGCGCGCCGCCCGCGCGTTGCTCGAGGACGCGTTCGACGGCGAGCTCACGCCCGAGGACTGGGAGCACTGCCTCGGCGGGATGCACGCGCTCGCGTGGGACGGCGACGAGCTCGTCGGCCACGCGGCGGTCGTCCAGCGCTCGATCGCCCACAACGGCCGCCCGCTTCGCGCGGGCTACGTCGAGGGCGTCGCGGTGCGCGCCGACCGGCGCCGCCAGGGGATCGCGGGGGAGCTCATGGGCGAGCTCGAGGAGATCATCCGGCGCGCCCACGACTTCGGCGCGCTCGGCTCCAGCGACGAAGGCCTGCCGTTCTACACCGCCCGCGGCTGGAAGCCGTGGCGCGGAGCGCTGCGGATCCTCACGCCGGACGGCGTCGAGGACACGCCCGACGAGCTCGGCTGGATCCTCGTGTTCGGCGGCGAGCTGGACCTCGACGGCGAGCTGCTGTGCGCCGACTGGCGCGACGGCGACGTCTGGTGACCACGGTCTACGTCGTCCTGTCGCACCAGTACCCCGACCAGGTGCTGCGGCTCGTCCGGACGCTCCGCCGCGGAAGCCCGGCGTGCACGATCGTCCTGCACCACGACGACCGCCGCACGCGCGTGGACGAGGCCGCGCTGCGGGCGCTCGGCGTCGAGCGCGTGCTGCCGGCGACGCCCGTGGGCTGGGGCGGCCCGACGCAGCTGCAGGCGCTCCGGCGCAGCCTGCGCCAGGCGCTGCGCGGCCGGTTCGAGTGGCTGACCGTGATCTCCGGGCAGGACTATCCGCTCCGGCCACTGGCCGACATCGAGCGCCGCTGGCGCGAGAGCGGGTTCGACGCGTTCGTCGAGGGCGCGCCGGTCGCGCCGCCGGCCTGGACGCGCGGCGAGACCGACGAGTTCGGGCGCCGCTACTTCTACCGCTACCGCCAGGTCCGCCCGCCGGGCCGCGCGGTGCGGCGCGCCGTCGCCGCGGCGCGCCCGCTGCTCACGCTGCGCGACATGCCGTGGGGCACCGCGATCGGGCTGCGGCGCCGCGGGCCCGGCGTCACCGTCCGGCGCGGGACGGACTGGCTGACGCTCTCGCGGCGAGCGGCCGAGCTCGTGGCCGAGCCGCCCGCCGCGCTCCTGCGCTACTACGAGCGGGCGATCGTGCCGACCGAGTCGCTCCCCCACACCGCGCTGTACGCGTCCGGACTGCGGCTGAGCGGTGACCCGCTCCGCTTCTCGACCTGGTCCCCAGGGGCCGCGCACCCGGCGGTCCTCGGCCGCGAGGATCTCGACGCGATGCTCGCCTCCGGCGCCGACTTCGCGCGCAAGTTCGAGCCCGGCGCCCCGGTGCTGGACGAGCTGGACCGGGTGGTGCTCGGATGAAGGCGCTCGTCCAGCGCGGCCTCAAACGGCTCGGCTACACGCTCTACCGCGACGTCCCGCGCGACACCGCGAACCCGCTGCCGGTCGAGCAGGCCGCGCACGCCGCGCTCCTGCGCGCCGTGATCGAGCGCGCGCACGTGAACTGCGTGCTCGACGTCGGCGCGCACCGCGGCGGCTTCCACCATCTGCTGCGCGCCAACGGCTACCGCGGCGAGATCGTCTCCTTCGAGCCGGTCTCCACGTCCTTCGCGGCGCTCGGCGTGGACGGCGATCCGGCGTGGCGCGCGCACCGCCTGGCGCTCGGCCGTGAGGCCGGCGTGGCGACCATCAACGTCGCGCGCGAGAGCAACTTCACGTCGTTCCTGGAGCCGAACCGCTTCTCGGTCGAGCACTTCGGCGGCAGCGAGGTTGACCGTCAGGAGGAGGTCGAGGTCCAGCGCCTCGACGCGCTCTTCGCCGACGTCACCGCCCACGTCCCCGCGGCCCGCGTGCTGCTCAAGACGGACACGCAGGGCTGGGACCTGGAAGTGATCGAAGGCGCCGCGGGCTGCCTGCAGCACGTGGTCGCGCTGCAGGTCGAGCTGTCCGTGCGCGCGATCTACGACGGCGCGCCCGGCTGGCTGGAGACGCTGGACCGGCTGCGCGCGCTCGGGTTCCGGCCCGCGCAGCTCACGAGCGTCGGACGTGACGCCGGGCTCGGGCTGCTCGAGCTCGACTGCCTACTCGTACGGGAGGGTGCGGGGTAGCCCGAAGCGCGCGATCACGCTCGTGTCGTGGAAGGCGGTGATGGCGCTCACGCGCTCGCCGGCCACCGTGAGGACGAGAATGCCGACCGCGCGGCGGGACAGGTAGAGCCCGAACGCGGGCTGGCCGTTGGCGCGGGTCGGCACGAGGCGGAAGCGGCGCACGTCACCGCCCGCGGGGACGGTCCGCAGGAAGCGCCCGATCAGCTCCGCGCCCCGGTACTCGTGCGGCGCCGGCGGCATCGTCAGCCACGCGTCGTCAGTCAGCAGGGCGACGATCGTGTCGACGTCGCCGGCCTGGAAGGCGTCGGCGAAGCGATCGACCACGACGCGTTCGGCCGCCGAGCGCGGGGCGGGCGCGCGGTCGGCCGGCGGGACGCGCGTCTCCAGCGTCGCGCGAGCGCGCTGCAGCGCGCTGTTGACCGCCGCGGCGGACGTGTCGAGCATCTCCGCCACCTCGGCCGCCTGGAAGCCGAGCACGTCGCGCAGGACGAGCACCGCCCGCTGCGTGGGCGGCAGGTGCTGGAGACCGGAGACGAACGCGAGCCCGACCGCCTCCCGCGCCTCGTAGATCTCGTCCGGCAGCGGCTGCAGCCACGGCGCGTCGCCCCACCGCGTCGGCTCCGGCGGCTCGGCCGGGAACTCGTGCTCGTCGGGCCGGCGCGCGGCGTCGCGCAGCGCGTTCAGGCAGCGGTTGGTCGCGATCCGGTACAGCCACGTGCGCAGCGACGACCGGCCCTCGAAGGCGTCGAATCCGCGCCAGGCGGCCAGGAACGTCTCCTGCACGAGGTCCTCGGCGTCCTGGACGGAGCCGAGCATCCGGTAGCAGTGGAGCTCCAGCTCGCGGCGCAGCGGTTCGGTCTCGGCACGGAAGACGGCTTCGGCGGTCGCGCTCATATCCGTACGGACACCGCCGAGGGCGCGAACTCATCGGCCGATCCGCGGCCGGGCCGGTGTCTACCCCGGCATGAGACACGATTCGAGATGGGTGCTGGCGCTCGCGTCGGCCGCCTCCCTGATGGTCGCGCTCGACACGCTCGTCGTGTCCACCGCGCTGTCGACGATCCGCGTGGAGCTGAACGCGTCGCTCGCGGCGCTCGAGTGGACCGTCAACGCCTACAACCTCAGCTTCGCCGTGCTGCTGATGACGGGCGCCGCGCTCGGCGACCGGTTCGGACGCCGGCGCGGGTTCACGGTCGGGCTAGCGATCTTCGTCGCCGGGTCGGCCGCGTGCGCGCTGGCGCCTTCGGTGGACGCGCTGATCGCGGCGCGCGCGGTGCAGGGTGCGGGCGCCGCGCTGGTGATGCCGCTCGGCATGGCGCTCGTCAGCTCCGCGTTCGCGCCGGACAAGCGCGGCCAGGCGCTCGGCGTGTACTTCGGCGTCACCGGGCTGGCGGTGGCGAGCGGGCCGGTCGTCGGCGGCGCGATCACCGAAGGGCTCGCCTGGGAATGGATCTTCTGGCTCAACGTGCCGCTCGGGCTTGCGCTGCTGGCGCTCATCCCGCGCCGCATGCAGGAGTCGCACGGACCGGACGGCGCGCTCGACCTCGTCGGGCTGGGGCTCGTCGGCGTCGCGGCGTTCGGCGTCGTGTGGGGCCTCGTGCGCGGGAACCTCGCGGGCTGGGGCAGCGCCGAGGTGGTGTTCGCGTTCGCGGCCGGCGTCGCCTGCCTGGCGCTGTTCATCGCGTGGGAGCGGCGTGTCGCCGACCCGATGCTGCCGCTGCGCTTCTTCCGCTCGCGCGCGTTCGCGGCGGGCAACGCGGCTGTGTTCTTCGCCGTCGCCTCGCTGTTCGGCGCCGTCTTCTTCCTCGCCCAGTTCCTGCAGACCGGGCTCGGTTACGGGCCGCTGGACGCCGGCCTGCGCCTGCTGCCGTGGACGCTGACGCTGTTCTTCGTGGCGCCGCTCGCGGGCGCGCTGGTCGACCGCCACGGGGAGCGTCCGTTCATGGTCGCCGGGCTGGCGCTGCAGGGGACCGGGATGGGATGGATCGCGCTGATCGCCGAGCCGGGCATCGCGTACGCGTCCATGATCGCGCCGCTGATCATCGCCGGCTGCGGCGTGTCGATGACGTTCCCGGCCGGGCAGAACTCGGTGGTCGGCGCGGTGCCGCCGGAGGCGGTCGGCAAGGCCGCGGGCACGAACTCGACGCTGCGTGAGCTCGGCGGCGTGTTCGGGATCGCGCTGCTGGTGGCGGTGTTCGCGGGCGCCGGCGGCTACGGCTCCCCCGCCCAGTTCGTCGACGGGTTCGCGCCTGCGCTCGGCGTCACCGCCGGGCTGTCGTTCGCGGGGGCGCTGGTGGGGCTGGCGCTACCGAAGCATCAGCTGCGTCCACGCGACGTCGTGCCAGGCGTCGAACTTGAAGCCGACCCGCCGGTAGGTCCCGACGGGCTCGAAGCCCAGCGCGCGGTGTAGGCCCTCGCTACCGGGGTTGGGGAGCGTCATGCCGGCGATTGCAGTCGTGAAGCCCCGCTCGCGCAGCAGCGGGAGCAGGACCGCGTAGAGGGCGCGGCCGCCGCCGCGGCGCTCGAAGCCGCGCTCCAGGTAGACGCTCGTCTCGCACGCGAAGCGGTAGGCGGCGCGCGGGTGGAACGTGCCCGCGTACGCGTAGCCGACGACGCGGCCTTCGTCCTCGAGCACGAGCCACGCGTGCGCGGCGGCGATCCGCCGCGCCATCTCGTGCGCGTCGGGCGGCTCGAGCTCGAACGACACCGCCGTGTCGGTCACGTACGGGGCGTAGATGGCCGCGCAGGCGGGGGCGTCGTCCGCGGTGGCTTGCCGTACTTCCATGTCGCCGATAGTAGCGGTACTGTCCACTATCGTGTCAAGTGATCTCACGGCGTCCATCGCCGAGACGGTGCGCTCCGCGCGCGAGGCCCGCGGGCTGTCGGCGAACGCCCTGGCGGAGCGCTCCGGCGTGTCGCGGGCGATGATCGCGAAGGTCGAGCGGGCCGAGGCGCAGCCGACAGCGGCGCTGCTCGGCCGGCTGTCGGCGGCGCTCGGGCTCACGCTGTCCGAGCTGGTGGCGCGCGCGGAGCGCTCGGACCGGCGGCTGGTGCGCGCGGGCGAGCAGCCGACGTGGACCGATCCCGACACGGGCTACCGCCGGCGCGCGCTCTCGCCCGTGGCCGGCGGCCCGCTCGAGCTGGTCGAGGTCGAGCTGCCCGCCGGGGCCGAGATCGCGTACCCGGCCGACGCCTACGCGTTCATCCACCAGCAGATCTGGATGCTCGACGGCTCGTTGACGATCCGCGAGGACGGGTCGGCGCACGACCTGGAGCCCGGCGACTGCATCGAGTTCCCGGTGCCGTCGGCGCGCACGTTCCTCGCGCGCGGCGCGTGCCGTTACCTGGTCGCGCTCACGCGCCGCGCTTAGCGCAGTCGATGCAGAGGACCACGTCGGGCATCGCGCGCAGGCGCTTCTCCGCGATCGGTTGTCCGCAGTTGTCGCAGCAGCCGTAGGTGCCCTCGTCGAGCTTCGCGAGCGCGCGCTCGGTGCGTGCGAGCCCGGTCTCCAGCGCGGTGCCGACGCCGATGTCGTTGAAGCGGGAGATCGCTTCGACCGTGCCGTCGCCGATCCGCTTGCCGAAGCCCTGCGACGCGCCGCGCTCCGGGCGTTTGGCCAGCACCGCCACACGCGCGCGGGTGTCGTCGCGGCGGGCTTCGAGCGTCGCGCGGACGGCATCGAGATCCATCCGGCGAAGGTACCCGGATCAGCGCCTCGCCATGACCCGCAGCGTCGCGGCGAGCGAGCGGCGCGTGCGCGCGGGCAGGTCCTGCACCCGTTGCCGGGCATCGAGGCCGGGAACCGCGCGGAACAGGCGCCGGCGCTCCGCCTCCGTGAGCGCGCCGACGAGCTCGCCGACGGTGCCTTCCGCCTCGCCCGTGAGCGCGTGCGCCGCGTGTTCGAGGGCCTTGCCGTGGTCGGTGGTCGCGGCGCCGTGCAGGGTCGGCGGCTGCCACGTGGAGGCGCGGACCGGTGGCGAGTCCGGCTCCGGCTTCGGGGCGGGCGGCGCCTCGATCAGGCCGGCCTCGTGCAGGAACCGGCTCGGGCGGCCCTCGGTATGCAGGATCGACAGCTCCTCCATCGCGCGCGTGAAGGCGACGTAGGCGATCCGGCGCTCGGCCTCCGCGCCCTCGCCCGGCGTGTCGTCCTCGAGCGCGTTGCGGTGCGGGAGCACGCCTTCGTCGCAGGCCACGAGCACGACCCGCGGCCACTGGCGGCCCTTTGCGCGGTGGACGGTGGTGAGCTCGATGCCGCTGTGGTCGTCGCGGGCGCGGCGCAGTGACAGCCGGCGGGTCTCGAGCAGCGCGGCGTACTCGGTGACCGAGTGCCCGCGCGCTTCCTGCTCGGCCTCGTCGAGGACCTTGCGGTCGTCGCGGTCCGGGCGGGCGGACGCGCGCGCGACCTCGTCGAAGTGGCGGTCCAGGCCGTCCTTGCGCAGGCGGCGGATGACGGTCGCGGCGTCGCGGGCGCTGGTGAGCGCGGAGAGTTGCTCGGCGGCGCGGTCCAGCCGCCAGCCCTCGACGCCCGGCAGCCGCTCGACCGCTTGCGGGAGCGACGCGCCGCGCGCGAGGGCATCCGCGAGCCGCTGAGCGGCGTCGACCGGCAGGCCGCGGCCCGGGCGGCGCAGCAGCACGCGCAGGTCCGCCTCGGTCGCGGTGCGGGGTGAGCTGAGCACGGCGAAGTACGCCTCGAGCGTCTCCTGCGCGCCCGTTGCCTCGAACAGCTCCTGCGGCCCGGAGATCCGCACGCCCGCGTCCGCGGCGGCGAGCGCGAACGGGCGCAGCGCGTTGATCGTGCGGCCGAGCACGGCGATGTCGGGCCGGGTGTAGGCGGCGAGCTTGCGCGCGAGCAGCCGCGGCGCGCCGCCGGCGGCGACGCGGATCGCGCGCTCGCCGCCCGGCGTGCGGTCCGGAGCCGAGCGGATCGGCTTGGCGAAGCGCCGGGCGTTGTGGCCGATCAGGGTCGCGCTCGCGCGGACCACCTCCGGCGTGCAGCGGTAGTTGTGCTCGAGCGCGACGCGGTGCAGCGTCGGGTACGCCTTCTGGAGATCGAGCATCGTGCGGACGCTCGCTCGCCGCCAGCCGTACAGCGTCTGGTCCTCGTCGCCGACCACGAACAGATCGTCGTGCGGCGCGGCCAGCATGCGGACGAGCAGCTCCTGCGCGGGCTCGATGTCCTGATACTCGTCGACCAGCACGTGGTGGAACGCGGACTGCCACTGCGCGCGGGCGGTGGGGTCGGCGCGCAGCAGCCGGACGGCGTGCACGATCATGTCGTCGAAGTCGTAGAGCCGGCGGCGCGCCTTCTCCCGCTCGACCAGGCGGTAGACGCGCGCGACGGTGCGGTCCTCCTCCGGGCAGCGCGGCTCCCACTCGTCCGGGCTCGCGAGCTCGCCGAGGCGGATCGCGCTGATCGCGGCCGGCAGCTCGGCGGGGTCGGGCGGCTGCGTGCCGAGCTCCGCCGCGGCCTGGCGGGCGAAGCGCGCCCACTGCGCGACGGTCCACTCGTGCTGGAGCTCGCGGCCCTCGAGCCGCGCGGCGATGATGCGCCGCCCGACCGAGTGGAACGTGCGCGCCGCGACGCTTCCGGCGCCCGCCGTGCGCAGCCGTGTGCGCAGCTCGGCCGCGGCCGCCTCGTTGAACGTCATGCACAGGACGCGGTCCGGCTGCGCGCCGCGCGCGAGCAGCTCGCGGACCCGCTCGACGAGCACCGTCGTCTTCCCGGAGCCCGCGGGTGCGATCACCTGCACGACGCCTCCGGGCGCCTTCGCCGCCGCGAGCTGCTCGGCGTCCAGCGGGCGGTGCGGGGCGAGGTCGGTCGGCGCGGCGAAGCGCGGCTGCTCGTGCGCGCACAGCCAGCGCAGCCGCTCGAGCGTGTACGCGTACTCGAAGCCCGGCTCGACGAAGCGCGCGTCGTCGAGCTCCCCCAGCTCGACGGGCACGACGACGCCGGCCCGTCGCCTGCGGACCAGCGTCTCGTGCAGGCGCCGGAGGTCGTCCAGCGTCTCCAGTGCGGGTGCGCGCTCCACGGGGCGCGCGACGATAGCTCCTACTGCGGCGGCTGGAAGAGCTGCAGGTCGTTCCCGTCGGGGTCCTTGAACGTGACGATCCGCCCCCACGGCTGATCGGCGATCCCGTCCGGGAACTCCACGCCCTCGCCCTTCAGGCGCTCGACCTCCTCCTCGATGTCGCCGCCGGGCTGGAAGGCGATCGCCGCCCCGCCGTCCCCGGCCGGCGATTCGCTGCTGTTGAGCCCGATCTTGAGCCCGTTCGCGTCGACCTCGCTCCAGTCGCCGTCGTGCTCGGTCACGTTCAGCCCCAGCGTGTCGCCATAGAACTGCACGGCACGGGTCATGTCGGTCACAGGCACCCACACGGCCGCAACGCCCTTGATCATCGGAACCTCCCAGGGTCGAGTTGTCTGCTCATGCGGCGCTACCCAGGCGCCGAGTTCACGCGCGCCGAGCTCGTACGCTGCGACGCGATGCTCCGCCCGGCCACGCCCGCCGACCGCGACGCGCTCGTCGCGCTCGCGCAGCACCCCGAGATCGCCGCGACGCTTGCCACCACCGCGGCCGAATCCTTGCGCGAAGACACCGGTGAGCTGCTCGTGATCGAGCACGAGCACCAGCTGGTCGGCGGCGTCCGCTGGGTGCTCGTCAACCGCCGCAGCCGGATCGCGGACATCCGCACGCTGATGATCGACCCGGCACACGGCGGCCGCGGCCTCGCCACCCAAGCCATCAAGCAGCTCGCGCGCCACCTCGTCGCCGACCACGACATCCACCGCGTGGAAGCCGAGGTCTACGGCTTCAACACCGCCGCGCAGCGCGTGTTCGCCAACGCCGGGTTCACCGAAGAGGGCCGCCGGCGGCAGGCGTACGACCGCGCCGGCGCCTGGCAGGACGGTGTCCGCTACGGCCTGCTCGCAGAGGAGCTCGCAGCCGTGTGAGCCGGTGTGAGCGATCTGCGCGCGCCGTGTGAGCGGCGCGGCCGAAGCTCCCGGCATGGACTACGCCATCGAAGCCGAAGGACTGCGCAAGCGCTTCGGAGACACGCAGGCGCTCGACGGGGTGGACCTCGCCGCGCGCCGGGGGACGGTGCTCGGCGTGCTCGGCCCGAACGGGGCCGGCAAGACGACCGCCGTCCGGATCCTCGCCACCCTCATCCAGGCCGACGCGGGCAGCGCGCGCATCAACGGGATCGACGTCGCGCGCGAGCCGGCCAAGGTCCGCGAGACGATCGGCCTGACCGGCCAGTACGCGTCCGTGGACGAGCTGCTCACCGGCGAGCAGAACCTGACGATGATCGGGCAGCTGCTCAACCTGTCCGGCAAGCGGGCCAAGGCCCGCGCGCACGAGCTGCTCGAGTGGTTCGACCTCACGGACGCGGCCAAGCGCCCCGCCAAGACGTACTCGGGCGGCATGCGGCGCCGGCTCGACCTCGCGGCGTCCCTCGTCGGGCGCCCGTCCGTGATCTTCCTCGACGAGCCGACGACCGGGCTGGACCCGAGCAAGCGCGAGGACATGTGGGGCGTCGTGCGCTCGCTCGTCCACGACGGGTCGACCGTCCTGCTCACCACGCAGTATCTGGAGGAGGCCGACGCGCTCGCGGACGAGATCACCGTCATCAACCACGGCAGCGTCATCGCTCACGACACGCCGAGCGGGCTCAAGCGCGTCGTCGGGGGGCAGCGGCTCACGGTCCGCCCCGTGGATCCGGACCGCCTCGACGAGACCGCCACGATCATCGGCGATCTCGCCGGGACCCGCGCCGAGCACACCGGCCGCGGCGTGGTCAGCGTCCCCGTCGCCGGCGACGAGGTGCTCGGCGACGCGATCTACCGGCTCAACGAGGCGAACATCGCCGTCACTGAGCTGTCCCTGCACCTGCCGAGCCTCGACGAGGTCTTCTTCACCCTCACGGGCCGCACCGAGAACCCCCAGGAGGTGCTCGCATGAGCGCGCTCGCTCTCCCGCGGCACAGCCTCGTGCTGGCCAAGCGCAACCTGATCGGCGTCACCCGCAACCCGGAGGCGCTGCTGGACGTCACGTTCCAGCCGGTCATCTTCCTCGCGCTGTTCACCTACATCTTCGGCGGCGCGCTCGCCGGCGGCTCCCAGCAGGACTACCTGCAGTTCCTGCTCCCGGGCGTGCTCGCGCAGATGGTCGCATTCGCGTCCGTGTCGATCGGCGTGAACCTCAACACCGACATCGAGAAGGGCGTCTTCGACCGCTTCCGCAGCCTCCCCATCTCCCGCGCCGCACCGCTGGTCGGCGCCGTGTTCGCCGACATCGTCCGCTACGTGCTGATGTGCGCCGTGACGATCGGGTTCGGCTACGCGATCGGCTTCCGCGCCGAGACGAGCCCGCTCGAGGTGCTCGCCGCGGCCGGCATCGTGATCGCGTTCGCGCTGTGCCTGAGCTGGGCGTCCGTCTTCATCGGCACCATCGCGCGCACGCCGGGCGCGGTGCAGGGGATCGTGCTGCTGACGATGTTCCCGCTGACGTTCGGCACCAGCACGTTCGTCCCGACCAGCACGATGCCGGACTGGCTGCAGACGTTCACCGACGTGAACCCGCTCACGCACCTGATCGGCGTGCTGCGCGCGCTGATGCTGGGCGACCCGATGGGCAACCACCTGCTCTGGACGCTGGTGTCGATGGCGGTGCTGCTGGTGGTCTTCGTCCCGCTCGCGCTACGGAGCTATGGGCGCCGCGCGTGAGCCGGCCGCCTCGAGCGCCGCGAGCGCGTCCGCGCGTGTGACCGGCGGCGCGATCCCGACGTCCAGCCGGGTGATCTCCGGGTTGGTGGGATCCTCGGCGCCGCGGATCGCCGTCGCCGCCGCCAGCAACTCGGCCGCCGCCACGCGCTCGCCGCGCGCGGCGGCCACCGTCGCGCCCGCCACGGCGACGGCGGCGAGCATCGGCATGTCCTTGGTGCCGGCGCCCGCCGCGTAGGCAGCGGCGAAGTGGCGGTCGGCGGCTTCGAAGTCGCCGCGCTCGGCCGCGACCGACGCGCTGATGGAGTGCAGGAGCGCGTGCCCGTGCTGCGCCTGCGGCATCGTCAGCGGCGCCCGGCCGAGCCGCTCCAGCGCGTCCTCGAGCACCGCGGCCGCCGCGTCGATGTCACCCGCCAGCCACTCGATCCGCGCCTCCATGGACTGGATGAACGCCAGGTCGTCGCGGCCGACGTCCCGCCGCTCGCGGGCGCGCGTGATGTGGAAGCGCGCGCCGTCAAGGTCGCCGCGACGGGTGCGGATGTCGGCGATCCGGATGTCCAGCATGCCCGTGATGGCGTCCGGGCTGAGCGCCGAGAGCGCTTCGCGCACCTCCTCGAGGACCGCCTCGGCGCCCTCGAGGTCGGCGATCAGGATCAAGCGGCCGGACTCGAAGAACAGCGCCATGCCGAGCGCCCAGCGGTCGCCGAGCGCCTCCAGCTGCTCACGCGCCGCGGTCAGCTGCTCGCCCATCAGCGCGATGTCGCCCTCGTTCTCGGCCCGGACCGAGAGGAACAGCCGCACGGTCGCCCGCACCCACGGGTCGGGATGCGCGAGGGCCGCCGCCTCACAGGCGCGCTCCTCGGGCGCGGCGAACATCTCGAGCATCACCTTGGCGAGCGCGACGAGCGGCCGCCGCCGATCGTCGAGCGGCAGCGCCCGCTCGTGCAGCGCCTTCAGGGTCGCCTCGGCCCCCGGTTGGTCGGGGTGATCCTCGAGCGCGGCGATGGCGAGCATCCCTTCGAGGATCGCCCGGTCCTCGGGATCGGCGTCACCGGGCACCGCGGCCGCGAAGCGCGTCCACGTCAGCGCCTCCTGCTGGCTGCCGGACAGCACCCACACCCACAGCAGATCGACGGCCAGCGCGACCGCGGCGCGCGCGTCGGGCAGCTCGCCGAAGTGCCGGAGCGCCGTGAGCACGTGCTCGCGCTCAGCATCCACGAGCGCGAACCAGCGCGCCTGCTCGGGCCCGCGCAGTCGCGGCTCGGCCTCCGCCACCAGCTTGGCGAAGTAGCGCGCGTGCGCGCCGCGCGTCGATTCCAGCTCGCCCGCCGCCTCGAGCTTCTCGAGCCCGTACTCGCGGATCGTCTCCAGCATCCGGTAGCGCGTGGGCTCGGAGTCGGGCACGACCTGAACCAGGGACCGCTCGGCCAGCGCGGCCAGCCCGTCGAACGCGTCCGCGCCGTAGACCGCGCTCGCCGAGGCGACCGTCGCGCCCGCGGTGAACAGTGCGATCCGGCGCGCGAGCACCCGCTCGGGGTCGTCGAGCAGCTCCCAGCTCCAGTCGACCACCGCGCGCAGCGTGCGGTGACGCGGAAGGGCGGTGCGCGAGCCACCCGTGAGCACGCGGAAGCGATCGTCCAGCCGCTCCGCCAGCTCGCCGGCGGTCAAGGTCCGCAGCCGCGCCGCGGCCAGCTCGAGCGCGAGCGGCAGCCCGTCGAGCCGGCGGCAGATCTCGCGGCCCGCCTCATCGATCACGTAGCCGGGCCGCGCGGCGGCCGCGCGGTCGGCGAACAGCGTGACCGCGGGCGACTCGGCCAATGGCGGCACCGGCACCAGCGCCTCGCCGTCGATCGCCAGCGCCTCGCGGCTCGTGGCCACCACCTTCAGCCGCGGGCAGCTCGCCAGCAGCCGGTCGGCGAGGTCGGCCGCGCCCGCGATCACGTGCTCGCAGTTGTCGAGCACGACGATCGTCTCGCGCTCGGCGAGCACGTCGAGCAGGCGCGGCAGCGAGTCCCGTGGCGCCATGCCCGGCAGGACCGCCTCGCGCAGCCCGAGCGCGCCGACGACCGCGCCCACGATCTCGGACTCGTCGGTGATCGGCGCGAGCTCGACCATCCAGACGCCGTCGGCGACGTCGTCGACGTGGCGCGCGACCGCCTCGCGCGCGAGGCGCGTCTTGCCCGCCCCGCCCGGGCCGAGCAGGGTGATCAGCCGCGCACGGTCGAGCAGCTCATCGATCCGCTCGAGCTCGGCCTCGCGCCCTACGAAGCTCGTCACGGGCGCGGGCAGGTTGGTCCGCCGCGTCTTGCGCTCCCCCTGCACCACGGCCAGGTGCGCCTGCTGGAGCTCCGGCGACGGCGCGACGCCGAGCTCGTCGTCCAGCCGCCGGCGCGTGCGCTCGTAGACGGCGAGCGCGTCGGCCTGGCGCCCGGCCGCGAACAGCGCGCCGATCAGCCGCGCCGCGAGCCGCTCGTGCAGCGGGTGCTCGGCGTGCAGCGCCTCCAGCGTCGGCAGGTCGCCCGTCGCGATCAGCGCCGCGACGCGCTGCTCCTCCAGCCGCTCGGCGGCCAGCTGCGCGAAGCGGTACCCGCGCAGGTCCGCGAGGGCGGGCCCGCGCCACAGCTCGAGCGCGCCTTCGCGCTCGAACTCCTGCACGTCGGTCTGCGCCTCCAGCCGGTACCCGCCCGGCGCGGGCGCCACGAGCGCCGCGTCGCCGAGCGCCCGCCGCAGCCGCGAGACGAGCGACTGCAGCGCGTGCACGTGATCGGCGGGCAACTCGTCCTCCCACACCGCCTCCACGAGCGCGCCGGTGGTCACGGGCCGCCCCGCGTCGAGGGCGAGGCGCGCGAGCAGCGCGCGCAGCCGCCCGCCGCCGACCGCGACCGCTTCACCCTCGTGCTCGATCTCGAGCGGTCCGAGCAGCCCTACGCGCATGGCCCGTACTGTCGCAGGAGGCGAACCGCCGGGTCGTGGCGGATCGCCGCCACTCAGTCGGCTGGCTGGCTCCACGGACCGCGGGGCCGCCGTTCGGGAGGCTTCCGGACGTCAAGCAACCCCCTCCCCGGAGCCTCCCAATGAACCCGCGTCGCCCCCTCACCGCTCTGCTCGTGTCCGCCCTGATCGCCGGCGGCACCCTGTTCGTCGTCGACAAGCGCAACGACGAGGCCGAGCGCACCGTCAACGACATCCAGCAGCGCGCGCTCGAGTACCAGCGCGACGTCACCAAGGCCATGACCGAGAACGTGCCCCCGGCCGACGCCGACGCCGCGCAGGCCCAGCGCGAGGCCGCCGAGATCGCCGCAGAGGCGCAGGCCGACGCCGACGAACTGATCGAGGAGACCAACGAGGCGATCGAGGACGCGATCGACTGATCACTCGGGAGACGGGACGACGACCGCGACCGGCGCGCCCGGCCGGCCGCCCGCCGTGTTGCGGTAGGCCGGGACGCCCACGCACGTGAACAGCGTCGCCGCGAGCGGCGCGCCGATCGTCGCCTCGAACTCGCCGTCCAGGAACGTCATGCCGCTCGCGCCGAGCCCGTGCGCGTACGCCGCCAGGTGCAGCCGGCCCTCGACGATCCCCGCCTCCAGCTGCGCTTCGCGGTAGCCGCGGTCGTCGAGCGCGGCCAGGTCCATGGCACCCATGACCACGAACGCCGCCGTGCGGCCGAGCGGCTGGTCCCAGCACAGGCGGTAGAGCTCGTCGCGCAGGTTCCCGGTGCGCAGCGGCTCGGGCCAGCGGTAGAGGCCCGGCGCGACGTCGTCCACGCCGTGGACGGCGACGAAGTGCGGGTGGCGGACCCCGTCGAGCGCGCCCAGGAGCGTCTCGAAGACGGTGCGCGGGATCGTCGCCGTCTCGTCCATCAGCCGCGTCGACCCGCGCTTGAGGATCACGTCGTCCGCCACCGGTTCCGCGCGCAGCGGCCAGGGCTCGCCCAGCGCGTCCGTGTCGCCCGCCCGCTGGGCGGCGGTGATCAGCGGGAGCTCGAGCGGCGCGGCGTCCACGGCCCCGGTGGCCGCCTCCCCGCCCGGCTCGATCGCGGGCTCGCCGTCGTCGAGCGCGACGACCGCGAGCGGGAACTCGTGCACGCCGTCCGCGCCCACCAACCGCGTGACCGGCTCGTCGGGGAAGCGCGTGAACAGCCGCGCCCCCGGCGCGAGCGCGAGCACGTGCGACAGCATCGTGCCGGCGTCCCAGTAGAGGTGGCGGAAGCCGCGCTCGGCGTAGCGCCAGGCGGTGCGCCACGGGACGCCGGTGACGATCAGCGTCGTCGCCTCGCCGCCCGCCGGCGGCGCGATACGCACGAGCGCGTGCTGCTCGGGGTCGTACCAGTGCACGCCGTCGAGCGCGGACACGTAGAGCTCGAGCGGGAAGCGGCCGCCCGCCGAGCCCGCCGCCCGGAACAAGACGTTCGGCCGGCCGGGCCGCTGCGTCGTACGCACGACGCCGGAGGACAGGTAGAGCACGCGGCCGAGGCCTTCCAGCTCGCGCGGCAGCGGGACGCGCGGGAGGTCGTACCGCTTGTACGGATACGGCCAGCGCGCGAAGTCGTTGGTGACCAGGTCCTGCAGGACGAGCGGGTGGTCGGCGGGTGTGGCCGGGAAGTCGTCGCCGGCCTTGTAGGCGCTCAGCGCGTGATAGAGCCGTGCGGCGTCCCCTGTCATGCGGGAATAGTGGCGCACCGCGTAACGTCCTGCCGGACATGAGCACACGCGTAACGGACCTGCTGTTCGGAGCCGGGCTCAAGCACGAGCCCGTCGCGAAGCGTGTGCGCGCGGACGGCGTCGTCGACACCACGCGCGCCGTGCTGGTGTGGGAGCCGCGCCGCGTCACGCCGCTGTACGCCGTCCCGGCCGAGGACCTCATCGTGCCCGTGGCGCCGGGCGGCGAGACGCTGCCCGCGCCCGACGGCGTCCTGCATCCGGGCATCCCGTTCGCCGCGCACACGGCGCCGGGCGAGCCGCTCACCGTGGGCGAGCACGCGGGCGCCGGCTTCCGGCTCGCCGACCCCGACCTCGACGGCTACGTCCTGCTCGACTTCCACCCGTTCGAGTGGCTGGAGGAGGACGAGCCGATCCGCGGCCACCCGCGCGACCCGTTCTCGCGCATCGACGTGCGGGTCACGTCGCGGCTGGTGCGCATCGAGCGCGACGGCCGGCTGCTGGCTGAGTCCACGCGCGCGCGGCTGCTGTTCGAGACCGGCATCCACACGCGCTTCTACCTCCCGCGCGAGGACGTGCTCGTGCCGCTGGAGCCGAGCGACACGCGTTCCTACTGCCCGTACAAGGGCGAGGCGAGCTACTGGTCGGCGGGCGGACACCGGGACATCGCCTGGAGCTACGAGGACCCGCTGCCGGACCTCAGGCAGATCACGGGGCTGGTCGCGTTCTGGGACGAGCGCGTGGACGTGGTGTTCGACGGGCAGCGCCGCGGCCGGGCGCAGGGCGAGATCGCCGACGCGATGCGCGACGAGTTCGGCGCCTAGAAGGTCTAGAGCAGCTTCGCCCGCAGCGACGCGGCGAGGCTCTCGGCCTGCTCGGGGGTGAGCAGGGCGGACAGCTCGAGCGTCACGACGCCGTGGCCCGCCGCCCACAGCTCCATCGCCAGGGCCTCGCCGTCACCCTCCGGGCCGAGGTGGCGCTGCGCGCCCTCCGCGAGCATCGCGAACGTGCCCGCGCACTCGGCGGCGTCCTGCTCGTCGAGCGGCGCCTCCATGAACATCACGCGGTACAGGTCGGGCTGCTCGCGCGCGAACGCGGCGTAGGCGCGGCACAGCGGCTCGATCTCCGTTCCGGCGGCGGTGAGCGCCTCGGCGAGCGCGGCGTAGCCGGTGCGGCGCACCTCGCGCTTGAGTTCGTCCATCCCGCCGAAGTGCGTGTAGACGGCCATCGTCGACGTGCCCGCGTCGCTCGTCACCCGGCGCAGGGTGAGCGCGTTCGAGCCGTCCTGCGCGAGCAGCCGCGCGGCGGTCGCGATCAGGACGGAACGGACGGCGGGGTCGGCCTTGCGAGGGGACACGACGCGAAGCATAGCAATGCTATATCGTTGCTATGAAATGAGCGTAGAACTCATCAACCCTCCCGGGCGCCCCGTGTCGCCCTTCTACCACCACGTCAGCGTCGCCTCCGGCACGCGCACGATCCACGTCGCCGGCCAGACGGGCTCCGACGAGAACGCGCAGCTCGTGCCCGGCGGGCTCGCCGCGCAGGCGGAGCGGGCGTTGCGCAACGTCGTGATCGCGCTCGAGGGAGCCGGCTTCGGCCCCGAGCATCTCGCCGCGCTGACGATCTACGTCGCGGGCTGGCGGCCCGAGCTGCTCGAGGAGCTGGGCGCCGGGCTCGCGGCCGCGGGTGACCTCCCGCGCGTGCCGGCGACGCTGATCGGCGTGGACGCGCTGTTCGAGCCGGATCACCTGGTGGAGATCCAGGCCGTCGCGGTCGCCTGAGCGACACCCGAGTGCGCCGTGAGCAGGGCTGGTCCGTACCCCATGCATGCGAATTCTGCTCACGGGAGCGAGCTCCGGGGTCGGCCTGGCCACGGTCGAGCGGCTGGCCCGCTCCGGGGCTTCGCTCGCCCTCGTCGCCCGCGGTGAGGTAGCGCTCGAGGAGGCCGCGGAGCGCGCGCGCCGGCTCGGCGCCGTCGCGCACGCGCTGCCCGCCGACCTGTCCGACCGCCAGGCCGCGGACGCCGTCGTCGCGGAGGCGATCGATCGCCTCGGCGGCCTCGACGTGGTCATCTCCAACGCCGGCGCGGTCGTCTTCGGCCACTTCCTCGAGGTCGACCCCGACGACTTCGACCGCACGGTCGACGTCACGTTCGGCGGCGCCGTCAACCTCGTCCGTGCCGCCCTGCCCGAGCTGCGCGCCACGTGCGGGACGATCGTCGCCGTCTCGTCGATGATGGCGCGCCTCCCGCTGCCCGCGTTCTCCAGCTACACCGCGTCCAAGCACGCCCTGCGCGGCTTCCTCAACACGCTCGCCGTGGAGGAGCGCGAGCAGCAGACGGGCGTCCGGATCACGATGGTCGACCCGGGCCCGCTGGACACGCCGATCTACGGCCGCGCGACGAGCGCGACCGGGCGCAGCCCCGCGCGGCTGTTCGACGCCTACCACCCGGACGAGATCGCCAAGGCCGTGGAGCGCGCGCTCGCGCACCCGGGCCGCCGCGAGCGCGTCGTCGGCGGCGAGTCCAAGCTGATGACCGCGCTGTACGAGACCGTGCGCCCGGCCGGAGAGCTCGCGCTCGTGTTCGTCGACCGCTGGTACCGGATCGGTGGCGAGCCCGCCGACAGGCCGGGCAGCCTCTACACGGGCAACGACCGCGCGCGGATCGGCGACGGCCATCCGGCGCGCCGCAGCGGCGACGTGATCGCGTTCACGAAGAACATGCTGCGCGCCGGCAAGCGCGCGGTGTCGCTCGGGCCGGCACTCCTGCGTCCGGTGCCCGAAGAGCGCCGATGAGTCTGCGGCGCACCCCCGAGTCCTGCGGGACGGTGCCCGTTGGCCTCGCGCCGATGGCAGTTCCTTCTCGGACTGGCCGCGCGACCAGGAGCGCACGGTCCGCCGCCGCAGCCGCCGCGAATCGGGTAGATCCCGTGCATGCCCCCGCTCGTGCACCTGCTCGGCACCGGCCGCGCCGTTGACAACCGGCCCGGCGGCGTGCGCGCCGTCAAGCGCCGGCTCGCCCGTCCGGTCACCAACCGCGTGGTGAACCCGCTCGTGCGCCCGCTGGTGGAGCGCGGGCTGCTCGATCCCGGCTGGGCGCTGCTCGAGACGCGCGGGCGGCGCTCCGGCAAGCCGCGCGTGGTGCCGGTCGGCAACGGCCTGCGCGACGGCGTGTTCTGGATCATCACCGAGCACGGCTACCACGCCGACTATGTCCGCAACATCCTGGCTGAGCCGCGCGTGCGCGTGAAGGTGGGCGGGCGCTGGCGCGACGGGCGCGCGCTCGTCCTGCCCGAGGAGGACCCCTACGCGCGGATGCGTGCGCTCAAGCGGCCGATCAACGACTCGCTGCTCCTGACCGTCGGCACCGAGCAACTGGTCGTGCGCGTGGACCTCGACGACTAGAACTCGTCGGTCCGGTTGCCGTCATACTGGTGCGGGTGCCTCGTCGTCTCGCCGTGCCCGCGATCGCGCTCGCGCTCGCGCTCTTCGGCGGCGGAACCGCGCGGGCCCAGGACCGCACCGACGTCTTCGCCGCGAGCCTCAAGCAGTCGCCGGTGTTCGTCAGCGACTCCGTCACGCGCCGGGTGAGCGACGCGGACCGGGCGGCGCTCCTGCGCGAGGTCGAACGGATGCCGTTCCCGACCTACGTGGTCGTTGCCCCGTACCTCAGCGAGTCGCTGACCGGTAGCGAGCAGCTCGCGCTGCTGCGCGACCAGCTCGGCGAGGACGGGCTGTACGTCTACAGCGACGACCGGGGCAACACGCTCGAGCTGGCCGCGTTCGGCGTGCAGCTGCCGATCAGCGACCACGACATCACGATGGCGGCCTACTGGGACCACGACCGCGACGATCCGGCGCTCGAGAAGCTGCGGTACGCGCTCGCGCTCGCGCGGGGGGAGCCGCGGATGCCGAAGTCCCAGCGGGCGCGGATCTCGCCGTCGGAGGGCGGGCCGATGCCGACCTTCGGCGAGGCCGAGGAGGAGGACGAGGAGGACTCCAGCCTCGCGCTGCCCGCGCTGGGCGTGTTCCTGCTCGGCGGCGCGCTCTCGGTGACCGGGCTCGAGCGGTTGCGCCGGCGCCGCAAGCAGCGCCCAGGGCTGCGCGCGAACGCGCACCCGGAGATCAACACGCGCGAGCGGGCGCTCAATCAGCACGCACGGCTGGCGCGGGAGATCGCGCGCCGGCGCGATCCCTCCGAGCGTGCGCTGGAGCTGGAGGCCGCGGCCTCGATGGCGCTCGACCGGCGCTCGCCGATCGACGACCTCGGCGCGCTCGTGCTCGCTCAGCGCGGGCGCGAGGCGCTCAAGGGCGCCGAGCGTCAGCGGTGCTTCTTCGACCCGCGTCACAAGGGCCGGGCGACGCCGACGCGTTGGCAGTCCTCGCGCGCGACGATCGACGTGCCCGCGTGCAGCCGGTGCGCGGCCGACATCGCCAAGGGCGAGGTGCCCGAGTCGGTCTGGGACGGCGAGCGCCCGTACTGGAAGCGCGACACCGTGTGGGCGCGCACGGGCTTCGGTGCGCTGCGGGAGGACATGCGCCGCGCGCTGGCGGAGGACCGATCGTGAAGGTGGCGGTGGGGATGCTGCTCGCGATGCTGGTGCTGGCCGCGCCGGCGCGCGCCGAGGACCGCCTGGACCGCGCTGCCGAAGGGCTGAACGCGTCCCCGCTCTACGTGCACCCCGAGGTGGGGTTCCTGCTCAGCGAGCGCGACCGGGAGCTGATCGTCAGCCATCTGCGCGCGGCGAACGTGCCGTTCGACGTCAAGGTCGTCGCGATGCCGTTGCTGGAGGCCGACGAGAGCGGCGGCGAGCCCGACCGCCTGCTGTGGGCGATCGACGACCGGCTGTTCAAGGCGCCGCGCCTGCTGATCGCGGTCGACCAGCGCGGCAACTTCACGCTGGTCAAAGCGCGGCTGGAGCGCGACATCGATGTCCCGTTCGAGATCGAGTACGGGCCGTCGGGCGAGGCGTCGCTGACGACGATCGTCCCGCGCCTGCGCGCCGTGTTCCAGCTCGCGGCCCGCGCCGACGACGGCTTCTCCTACCAGCGCGACCGTCCCACCGAACCGCTCGACCCGTTGCCCGAGGACCGGCCCGATGACTACTACGAGTCCGACGACGACGCCCCGGCGTGGGCGACCCTGGTCGGTGCCGGCTTCGGTGGCCTGTTCGCGGGCCTCGTGGGCTGGTGCCTGTTCGTCTTCCTGCGGTGGTTGACCGTTGGCTAGGTTCCTCGCACTCGTGGTCGCGCTCGTCGCGCTGCTCCCGGCCGGCGCGAGCGCCCAGGACGTCGGCGCCGCCGCCGCGGGCCTGGCTCGCAGCCCGCTGTACGTGGACCCGTCGCTGCGCTCGGCGATCACCGAGCAGGAGCGCACCCAGCTGGAGTCCCGGCTGGCCGAGCAGCGCCCGCCGGTGCTCGTCGCGCTCGTCCCGGTCGTGCCGGGGGACGCGGTGAACGGCAAGCCGCGCGCGCTGCTCACCGTGCTGCGCCGGCGCACGGGCCAGCGGGACGCGATCCTCGTGACGGTCAAGGACGGCTCGCTCACCGCCGACCTGCCCGACGACGAGGACGAGCAGCTGTACGCGGCGTCGAGCTACACGAACCTCGTCGAGCACGACTACGGCGAGCGGATCGCGACGACCCTGAACCGCTACCTCGACGCGCTCGCCGATCCGGACATCGTCGCCAAGGCCGAGCAGGCCCGCGAGGACCTCGACGACCGGCTGGACGACACCCCGTCGCGCCCGTCCGTCCCGGCGGCGGGTGCCGCCGGCGCGGACGGCGGCTTCCCGACCGCGCTCGTCGTGGTGATCGGCGTTGCGCTGCTGTCCGCGGCCTCGCTGCTGGTGGTGCGCGGCCGCCGCGGCGCCCGCCCGGCGCCCGACGGCCCGCTCTTCCTCCCGGACCACGTCTTCGAGGCGGCCCACGGCTCCCGCCGCCGCGAGCTGCGGCGCACCGTCGAGAACGAGCTCGTCGAGCTGGTCGGCGAGCTCGACGCCCAGCCCGTCCCGGACCTCCCCGCCGCGCAGGAGCACTACCAGCGCGCGCTCGACGCCCGCGACGCCGCCCGCCGCATCACCGAGGACCCGGACGCCTCCGACGCGGACCTGGTCGGCGCGCTCGTACTCGAGGACGTCGCCCGCCAGGCGCTCGCCGACGCGCTCGGCCGCGGGACGAAGGTGCGCGCGCTGTGCGCGTTGAACCCGCTGCACGGGCGCAGCGCGGGCAGCGGGCGCTGGGGCTCGAGCCCGAAGCTGCCGCTGTGCCAGGCATGTCTGGCCGACGTGCGCGCGAAGCGCGCGCCGGAGGTGCTCGACGACGGTGGGCGGCCGTACCTGGAGCGGGACACGGTGTGGGCGCGGACGGCGTTCGGGGCGCTCGTCTCGAACCTGCCGGCCGAGGTCGTGCGGGATCGGGTAGAGCGCTGACGGCGTAGCGCGGGCCCATTCGCCCGGGGTCGTCGACGTTTGTTTCGTTATCCGAAACTTCCGTCGACCACCGTTCACGCGCTCACGAGCCGCAGCCGCGCCTCAGCCGCCCCCACCACCACACGCTGGCCCCACGTGACCGCGAGGTGGTCGTCCTCGATGCCGTCTCCGAACACGACGCCGTCGATCTCGCTCGTCACGCACAACTCGCGCCCGGGCCCCAGCAGCCCGGCCGTCAGCGACGCTCCCGTCGACGGGCTCGCCCACGCCTCGCGCACGAACCACGCCAACTCGGAGGCCGTCGGCGTTGGGAGCGGGAGCCGTCCCTGGTTGATCGACTGCGCCCACCCGGTCGCGCCCGTCCCGGTCGCGACGATCACGCCCGAGGAGGACTGGCGCTCGCTCACCTCGCCGACGGTCAGCGCGTAGCGGGCGGACTGGTGGGTGCGGTGCCCGACGAAGACCTCGTTCAGCGCCCGCAGCTCCTGGCCGTCGTCCAGCGCGGCCCGGACCATCGTCCGTTCCTGCACGCCGGCCCGGCCCGCGACGAGGTCGGCGCACAGGTCGGCCATCGCCTCCGGGCGGTTGCGCACGAGCACGCCGGCGATCCGCTCCGGCTCCGGGTTCAAGCCGATGACGGGCTGGCCGTCCAGGTACTTGGCGACGTTCGCGACCAGGCCGTCCTGGCCGAGGACGACGACGATGTCGTCGGTGGCGAACAGGAAGCGGTCGAGGTCGGCGCGTTCGACGGTGGCGCTGCGCCAGGACACGGGGATCGCGCCGATCACGCGCGCGCGGGTCTCCTCGTAGCGCAGGTGGCGCTCCTCGACGTCCGCGAGATCCAGGCCGCGCTGGGCGAGGAAGAAGCGCGCCTGCTCGCGCGTGCCGTGACGCGCGAGCAGCTCGCGGAACTCGGTCGGGCGCTCGACCAGGACGCAGCGGGGGAGCAGGGTCATCGGCTTCCCAGCCGCGCCAGCACGGGCGTGAGCATGTCGGGCGTGACGGTGAGGTGCTCGACCTTGCCGAGGTTCTCGGCCAGCTCGCGCAGCGCCAGCGCGAGCAGCACGTCGGCGGGCATCGCGGCGTCGATCCGCGCCCGCTCGGCGTCCACGCGCAGCTGCGCGCTCTGGACCTCGTCGATCGTTGCCGCCTTGCGGGCCGCGGCCAGCGCCTGACGCTCGTCGGCGCCCTGCGCTTCGACCATCGCCGCCGCGGCCTGCTCCTGCGCTCGCTTGCGCGCGTTCGCGCCCTCACGGCCGACGAGCTCCTCCTCGCGGCGGGCGAGCTCGATCCGGTTGTGCAGCTCGTTCTCGGCGATCGCCCGCTCGCTCTCGACCGCGAGCGCGCGGCGCTGGAACGTGGCCTGGTCGGCGCTCTGCTGGATCGCCTCGCGGGTCGGCTGCTGGAGCGCCTTCTCCATCTCGGCGGTCGGCGCGACCGACGCGACGCGCACGGCGACGACCTCGATCCCGAGGTCCGCCAGCGCCGGCTCGGCCGCGAGGCCGGCGGCGATGTGCGCGCGGATCGGCGCGACGCCGTCCGCCAGGATCTGGCGCACGTCGCGCTTGACGAGCTCGTCGATGACGAACTGCTGGGCGAGCTGCATCACGAGGCCGGCGAGCTGCTCGAGCGGCGTCTGCGTCCAGCGCCCGCTCTCGAGGTCGACCGCGAAGTCGATCCGGCGCGCCACGCGCTGCGGGTCCACGACGCGGTAGCCGACGACGCCCTGCACCGTCAACGCCTGGAAGTCGGCGGAGCGTACGTGGAACAGGAACGGGAGCTCGCGGTCGTCGATCGGCACCTCCGCGATCGCGGTGTTGATCGCGCGGAACCAGAACGCCTGACCGGGCCCTTCGGTCCGCAGGCGGCCGTTCTTGTAGGCGAGGACGTGGCTCGTGGGTTCGGCGCGGAGGTGCCGGAGGAAGGGGTAGCGCTTGATCTCAGCCATGATCGTCTTTCTGGTCTGCTTGACCTAAAAGACGGTAGCACCGTTTTGGTCGGTGTGACTCTAACTTCGCGCCCGCCGCGAGGGCGATCGTCGAGCGCGGTCAGCGCCTGCCCGGCTGCCACGCGCGATAGGCCGCGTCCGCGCGGCGCATCGCGTCCAGCGCCGCCGCGCAACTCGCGCACCCCGCGCCGTGATCGGGCGCGGGCAGCACCTCGCTGTCGATCATGCCCGCCAGCCGGGGCAGCTGCGCTCGGCACGGCTCCGGCACCGGCGGGGCTTCGGCCAGCCGCAGCCGTGCAGAGGCGGCCAGCTCGCCCACGTCCGCGCGGGTGATGCCCAGCAGCTCCGCGATGCCGTCATAGCCGAACCCGCTCTCGGCCAGCAGCGCGAGCACCTCGCGCTCGGGTCCGGGCAGGGCGGCGTTGGCGGTGTGCACGGCGGCGATCATCCCACCCTCAAGACGGCGTTCAGGCGCCAACCCTTACGCCTCACCCCAGGGTGCCCTGGGGTCCCTGGGTTCAAAGATGAGGACGGGCGCCTCATGAGCGCGCGGCGCGCCGCCGGGAGTATCTCGCCCCGTGATGACCGATCGCACGGAAGCCCAGCCCCTCACCCACGAGACGCTCGCTCGCCTCTACGCCCTCCACGGCGACCGCGTGTTCGGCTACTGCGTCCGCATGCTCGGCTGCGAGCACGACGCCGCCGACGCGCTGCAGGACACGTTCGCCAACCTCGCCCGCCGGGGCGTGGACCCGCACTGCGACGACGCCCGCTTGCGCTTCTACGTGTTCGCGGCCGCCCGCAACGCGTGCTTCGACCTGCAGCGCCGCCGGCGCGGCGACGCCTCGCTCGACGCGCTGCGTGAGGCCGGGGCGGTGCCGGAGCCGGTCGAGCCGCGCGCGCAGCCCGAGCAGGCCGTGATCGACGCCGCCACCCGCGACGCCGTCTACCGCGCGCTCGCCACGGTGTCCGAGCGCCAGCGCACGGCCTGGGTCCTGCGCGAGATCGGCGACCTGACCTACGACGAGGTCGCGCATCACCTCGGCATGAACGCGAACTCTGTCGCCCAGCTGCTGCACCGCACGCGCCGGACGCTCCGCGGCGCCGTCGCCGCCTAGCCCGCGAGGGCGTCCGGCAGCGCGCGGCGCGAGCGCACACCGAGCTTGCGGTAGACGCTGCCGAGGTGCATCTCGACCGTCTTCTGGGTCACGAACAGCGCCTGGGCGATGTCGCGGTTGGTCATCCCGTCGGCGGCCATCCGGGCGACACGGGCCTCCGCGGGCGTCAGCGCCCCCGCGGCGGCCGGCGCGTCGCGCACCGGCTCGGGCGTCACGCCGGCCCGCGCGGCCAGCGCGGCCGCCCCGCAGCGGATCGCGAGCGCGTGCCCGGCCGTGAGCCGCTTTCGGGCCTGCGCGTCCGCGCCCACGGCCACCAGCAGCAGCCCGTGGTCGATCAACGCGCGCGCGTGCTCGAGCGCGCCGAGCGAGCGTTCCAGCACGGCGACCGCCTCGGCCAGGAGCGCGATGCCCTGCTCGCGCTCGGCCACCAGCCCCGCGGCCCGCAGCGCGATCCCGAGCGCGCGCGGCGCGCCGAACGCCCTCGCCAGGTCCACCTCCTCGAACGCGAGTTCCCGCGCCGCGGCCACGTCGCCCAGCTCGTACGCGACGAGCGCGGCGGTCGAGCGCCAGGGCGTGACCGCCGGGTTGCGGGCACCCCACTCGAGCTCGCGGCGGCCGGTCGCGAGCAGCTCCTGGTAGGCCGCCTCGAGCTCGCCGCGGTGCACGCGCAGGCACGCGTGCGCGTGCATGGCGTGGCTGTACGGGAGCGTATCGGCGGCCGCCTCGCGCACGAAGCGCTCCACCAGCGCCTCCAGCTCGGCGTCCACGGTGCCCTGGTCGAGCGCGGTGTAGACGAGCGTGCCGAGCGCTGCCGACAGGAAGCCCTGGGACCCGTGTACGTCCGCGGCCAACTCCAGCGCCGCCGACGCGTCGGCGAGCGCGTCCGTGAGCCGTCCGCGCCGGTAGGCGACGAGCGAGCGCAGGCTGGACGCCGTCGCGAAGGCGATCCCCGATCCGCGCCGCCGCGCGTCCTCGAGCGCACCCGAGTACAGGCGATCCGCGTCGTCGTAGCGCTCGGCGAACATCAGCGCGATCACGCCGGACACGAACGCGTGTCCGCCCGCGGTGGGGTCGGTTGCCAAGCCATGGGCGAGCCCGCGCGTGGCGAGGTCGGCGACCTCGTCGGCGGGCCGGCCGGCGGCGAACGCGTCGAACGCCATCCCGGTGAGCCGGAAGCGGTCGAAGTCGGTGGCCGGCACCGCCGGCGGCTCGGGCAGCGCCGCCAGCCGCTGCGCGAGCAGCCTGCGTGCCGCGATCGAGATGTACGCGGACCCGAACAGCTCGATCTCGAGCTGCTCGCGCAGCTCCGGATCGTCCAGCCCTTCCAGTGCTTGCTCGACCACCGCCACCGCCCGCACCGACTCGCCCGCGAACTTGAGCACGGGCGCCAGCTCGAGCGCCGCCCGCGCCGCCAGCCGCGCGTCCGACGTCTCCGCGATGACCCGCTCCAGGTGCGCGATCGCCTCCGGGTCGCCGGCGCGCGCCTCCGCCCGGCCGAGCTCGAGCAGCACCTCGCCCCGTGCGGACGGCGGCTCCGCGAGCGCGCGCCGCAGGTGCGTGACCGCGCCGCGCGGGTCGCCCAGCCCGAGCGCGCGCGCCGCTGCCGCCCGCAGCCGCTCCACCGCCCACGGATCGCCGGCGGGCTGCGCGGCGAGCAGCTGCGCGCCGATCGCCTCGTCGGCGTCGCCGGCCGCCTCGAGCACGCGGGCTGCCCGCCAGTGCAGCGCGGAGCGGTCCGCGATGCTCTCGTACACGGCGGCGCGCACGATCGGGTGCACGAACGCCAGGCCTTCGCCCTCGACCACGACCTCCGCGGCGAGCAGCGTGCGCAGCGCCGGCACGGCCTCCTCGCCCAGCTGCGCGAGCTGCGCCGCGGTGCGCAGCGACGCGCCGTCACCGAGCACCGCGAGCGCCCGCGCCAGCGCGCTCGCCGCGGCCGGCATGCGCGCGATCCGCGCCAGCACCACGGTCGCGACGCCCTGCGGGCCGAGCGCCTCCACCCGCTCGGCCGCGGCCGCCGTCGGCTCGATCCCGAGCGCGGTCACCTCCCGCGCCAGCTCGCTCAGCAGCAGCGGGTTGCCCTGCGTCGCGCTGCTGCACGCGCGCACGAACGCCGCGTCCGCCTCGGTCCCGATCCGCGCGGCGAGCAGCCGGCCGACGGCTTCGCTGCTGAGCGGGCGCGGGCGCAGCACCTCAACGGCGGGATCGGCGACGAGCTGGGTGAGCGCGGGCGGCGTCACGTCGCTGATCGGCCGGGTCGCGACGAGCAGCCCGACGGGCGTCCCCTCCACCCGCCGGGCGAGGAAGCCGAGGAACTGCAGCGACGGCTCGTCCGCCCACTGCGCGTCGTCGACGCTGATCACCAGCGGGCCGTCGTCGCACAGGTTCGCGGTCAGCCAGTAGAGGCCGTGCAGCCGCTGGTAGGGGTCGGCGGTCGCCCCCTCGGCCGCGGGCTCGAACATCGGCCCCGCCAGCGCGGCGGCACCCGCGAGCCAGCGCGCGCGCTCCTCGCCCGCGGCCCCGAACAGCAACGGCTCGAACACCTGTCGCACCACCCCGAACGGGAACCCGGACTCGAGCTCGGAGCCGCGCGCGTGCAGCACGCGCAGACCGGCTTCACGCGCGGCCGCCCCGGCGCCCCGCAGCAGGCTCGTCTTGCCCAAGCCGCCCGCCGCCTCGAGGATCACGAGGGCACCGGACCCGCGCGCGACCCGCGCGACGGCCTCCGCGAGCGCTGCCTCCTCCGCACCCCGCTCCAGTAGCACCAGAGTCCGCATTATGATCGCGACGGTGATCGAGCGAGATCAACAGCGCGCGCGCGTCGCCGCCGCGCTCGACCGGGCGCTCGACCGCAACGGCTCGCTGGTGCTGATCGAAGGCCCCGCGGGCATCGGCCGCTCCACCGAGTTGGAGGCCGCCCGCCGCGCCGCTCGCGAGCGCGGGATGACCGTGCTCGCCGCGCGTGCCAGCGAGCTCGAGCAGGCGTTCGCGTTCGGCGTGATCCGCCAGCTGTTCGAACGCGAGCTGCTGAGCGCGTCCGCGGACCGCCGCGCCGCGTTGCTCAGCGACGCCGCCGTGCTCGCCGCGCCCGCGCTCGGCCTCGACGGCAAGGCCCCGGCGGTCGTCGACGCCCCGTTCTCGGTCCTGCACGGCCTGCACTGGCTCGCCGCCGGCTTCGAGCCGGTCCTGCTCGCGGTCGACGACGCGCACCTCGCGGACCCCGCCAGCCTGCGCGCGCTGCTGTACCTCGCCACGCGGCTCGAGGGACAGGCGATCGCGATCGTCGTCACCGTGCGCTCCGGCGAGCGCGCACCGCTGCTGGACGAGCTGACCGTCGCCGCCGACACCGTCGTGCCGCTGCCGCCGCTCTCCACCGAGGGCATCGCGGCGTTCCTCGGCGCGCCCGAGCTCGTCGCCGCCGCCGAGCGCGCCACCGGCGGCATCCCGTTCCTGCTGGAGGAGTTCGCCCGCGCGCCCGCGGAGACCTCGCGCACGCTGATGGCCTCCGTCCTGCTGCGGCTCGCCCGCCTGCCCGCCGCCGCGACGGCCGTGGCCCGCGCCGTGGCCGTGCTCGACGGCCACGCCGAGCTCCGGCACGTCGCCGCGCTGGCCCAGGTCCCGGACGCCCCGGCCGCGGTGGAGGCGCTGGTGGAGGCGGGGTTCCTCAAGCCCGGCCGGCCGCTCGGCTTCGCCCAGACGATGGTGCGCGGCGCCGTCCGCGAGCAGATGACGCACGCCGAGCGGGCCGACCTGCACGCCCGTGCGGCGACGCTGCTGCGCGCGGCGGGTCTGCGCCCCGAGCTCGTCGCGCCGCATCTGCTGGCGACCGAGCCGGCCGGGGACGCCGAGGTCGTGCGCCTGCTGCGCGCCGCCGCCACGCGCGCGCTGCACCAGGGCGCGCCGGAGACCGCGCGCGAGTACCTGCGTCGCGCGTTGCGCGAGCCGCCGGAGCCGGGCACGGTGGGCGAGATCCTGAGCGCGCTCGGCGAGGCGGAGTGGTGCTGCGGCGAGGACCTCGAGGCGGCCACCGAGCACCTGCGCGAGGCGCTCGCGCGCACGCCCGACCCCAAGCGGCGGCCGGCCCGCGCGCTCGCGCTGCACCAGGCGATCTTCGTCTCGGGCCGGCTCGTCGAGGCCTACGAGCTGCTCGAACGCGAGATCGAGCTCGCCCGCGGCGCCGCGGACCCCGAGGACGTATGGCGGATGGAGGCGGCGCTGAGCTCGATCGGCCTGCTCAACCCCGCGACGGTCGGCCGCGCCAACGGCCGCCTGGCCCGCTTCGAGCAGCTCGAGGGCGCGACGCCCGGCGAGGGCCTGCAGCTCGCGAACGTCGCCTGCTGGAAGTGGGCGGCGGGAACCGCGGCCGAGACGGTCGAGCACGGCCGCCGCGCACTGGCCGACGCGCGCGCACAGGCCGCGGACGCGCTCGACTCGATCCCCATCTACGAGGCGCTGTGGGTGCTCACGTACGCCGACGCGCACGAGCTCGCCCTGGAGGTGCTCGAGGACACACTGGCCGACGCGCGCGCCCGTGGCTCCGTGTTCGGCGTCTCCACCTCGTGCGCGCTGCGCGCGCTGATCGCGTGGCAGCGCGGGGACGTCACCGCCGCCGAGCAGGAGGCCCGCACCGCCGCGGTGCTACCGGGCCTGTCCGCGTTCGTGCGCCCGCCGCTGTTCGGCACGCTCGCGCTGGCGCTGGTCGCCCGCGGGGACCTCGAAGGTGCCGAGCGGGCGATCGCCGAGAGCGGCTGCGGCCCTTCGCTGCCCGAGTTCGTGTGCCTGAACCCCGCCTTCTACGCCCGCGGGGTGCTGCGCGCCGCGCAGGGTCGCTACGACGAGGCGCTGGCCGACTTCACCGAGTTCGGCGAGCGCTCCGCCCGCATCCGCCTGCGCAACCCGGGCGACCCGTGGCGGCTGGGCGCGGCCGACTGCCTGCGCCAGCGCGGCGCGCACGCCGAGGCGTCCCGGCTCGTGGACGAGCAGCTGGAGCTCGCGCGCCGTTGGGGTACCGCGTCGGCGCTCGGCGTCGCGCTCCACGCACACGCGCTCGCGCACGGCAGCACGCCGGACGCGCTGCGCGCCGCCGCCGACGTGCTGGCGGACTCGCCCGCGCGGCTCGAGCACGCGCGCTGCCTCGTCGACCTCGGGGGCGCGCTGCGGCGGACGAACCAGCGCGCCGCCGCCCGCGAGCCGCTGCGGGAAGGGCTCGAGCTGGCGCGCCGCTGCGGCGCCGACGCGCTGGTGCGGCGCGCCCACGACGAGCTCGTGGTCGCCGGCGGGCGTCCGCGCCGGCTGATGTTCAGCGGCCCCGAGGCGCTCACGCCGAGCGAGCGGCGCGTCGCCGAGCTGGCGGCGAGCGGGCACAGCAATCGCGAGATCGCGCAGCTGCTGTTCGTGACCACCAAGACGGTCGACAACCACCTCGCCCGCGCCTACTCCAAGCTCGGGATCTCCTCGCGCGGCGAGCTCGCCGGGGCGCTGCAGAGCGCGGTCGAAGAACTCGCGTAAGGCCGCGCGGACCGGGCGCGTCTTAGGGAGCAGCAACAGCCACTCCTCCCCAAAGGCTCTCCCCATGTTCAAGACGCTCCGCCCCTCCCCCGCCATGGTCGTCGCCGTCACCGCGCTCGTCGCGTCGTTCGGCGGCACGTCCTACGCCGCGGCCACGCTGGCCAAGAACAGCGTCAGCTCGACCCAGATCCGCAACAGCGGCGTCAAGTCGGCCGACCTCGCATCGAACGCCGTGACCAGCGCCAAGGTCAAGAACGGCACGCTGCTCGCGGCCGACTTCAAGGCCGGCCAGCTGCCCGCGGGCCCCGCCGGGCCCGCCGGCCCCGAGGGCAAGACCGGCCCCGCCGGCGCGGTCGGCCCGGCCGGCCCCGAGGGCAAGACCGGCCCCGCCGGCCCGCAGGGCCCGATCGGCCCGAGCAACGCGTTCATCGCCGAGAAGGCGACGCACAACGTCGGCATCCCCGCCGCCTCGCACACCGTCCTCACCGAGACGCTGGCGGCCGGCGACTACACGTTCATGGCGTCCGCCGGCATCGAGAACACGAGCGGCTCCGACGGCGAGTTCACGTGCGCGATCCTCGAGCCGGTCGGCGACTTGACCGCCACGCTCGGCGAGGTCGTCGTGTCCCTCGCCGACAACCAGAAGGCGGCCATCAGCGTGGTCGGCGCCACGCACACCGACGGCGCGACGATCGAGCTCAACTGCGACTCCACCGACGGCGGCCAGTTCGCCACCGTCACCGAGCCGCGCCTGATCACCACGCGGGTCGGCAAGGTCGACTAGCGCCCGCCCGCCCGGGCGGTTACGGTCCCGGTGTTCTTCCCATGAACACCGGGATCCAGGTCAACCTGCTCGGGCCACTGGAGGTCGTGGCCGGGGATCGCCGTGTCGAGTTCGAGGGTCCCAAGCAGCGGCGGCTGTTCGTCGCGCTCGCCCTGCGGGCGCCGGAGCCGGTGAACGTCGACGCGCTCGTGGACACCGTCTGGGGCGACCAGCCGCCGGAGGGCCGCGACCAGGCGCTTCAGAAGCAGGTGTCCCGCCTGCGGGCGCGGCTGGGCGAAGCGCTGCCCGTGCGCCGCAAAGGCCCTGGGTACGCGCTCGAGATCGACCGCGACGCGATCGACAGCCGCCGCTTCGAGGCGCTCAGCGGCCAGGGCGAGTTCGCCGCGGGGCTGGCGTTGTGGCGCGGCGACGCGCTCGCCGACCATCGCTTCGACGACTTCGCGCAGGGCGAGATCGAGCGGCTCGAGGAGCTCCGGCTCGAGGCCACCGAGGAGCACCTGGCGGCCGAGCTCGAGCGCGGGCAGGCCGGTGAGAAGGTGGCCGAGCTACGCGCACTCGTGGCCGAGCACCCGCTGCGCGAGCGGCTGCGCGGGCGGTTGATGCTCGCGCTCTACCGCACGGGCCGCCAGGCCGAGGCACTCGAGGTCATGCGCGAGGGCCGGCGGCGGCTCGTCGACGAGCTGGGCCTGGAGCCCGGGCCCGAGCTGCGCCGGCTGGAGGCGATGATCCTCGCCCACGACCCCGGGCTCGACGCCGAGACGCCGGCCAACGTGCTCGCCGCCCCGCTGCCCGCGCCGGCCAACGCGACGATCGGGCGCGAGGGCGAGCTGGCGGAGATCGCCGCGCTCCTCACCGGGCCGAATGTTCGCCTGCTGACACTCGTCGGCGCCGGCGGCGTCGGAAAGACGCGGCTCGCGGTCGAAGCCGCGCGGGCCGTCAGCGGGCGCTTCCCGGGCGGCATCGGCTACGTCGATCTCGCGGGCGTCGACGCACGCCTCGTCCCCGCCGTCGCGGGCGCGCTCGGGCTGGCGGCCGAGACGCCGGCCGAGCTCGGCGACGAGCTCGCCCGCACGACCTCCGGCGCGAAGACGCTGCTCGTGCTCGACGGCTTCGAGCACTTCCTGCGCGACGCCGGGCAGGTCGCGCCGCTGCTCACCATCGTCGGCCACCTCACCGTGCTGGTCACGAGCCGCGCGCCGCTGCGGTTGACCGTCGAGCATGCCTACCGCGTCGAGCCGCTCGCGGTCTCCAACGCCGCCGCGCTGTTCAAGGCGCGCGTGGCCGCCTCCCGCCGCGGCTGGTCCGTGGACCACGACGAGGCGGTCGTGACCCGGATCTGCGAGCGCCTCGACGGGCTCCCGCTCGCGATCGAGCTCGCCGCCGACCGCGCGCGGCTGCTGTCACTGCCCGCGCTGCTGGAGCGGCTCGAGCACCGGCTCGAGCTGCTGAGCTGCGGTCCGCGCGACCTGCCCGACCGGCAGCGCTCCCTGCGCGCGACGCTCGAGTGGTCCTGGGAGGTGCTCGATCCCCCGCACCGCACGCTGCTTTCGCAGCTGAGCGTGTTCGAGGGCGGCGCGTCGCTGGAGGCGGTGCTCGCCGTCTGCGACGCGGGCGCGCCCGCCGAGGCGTTGCTGGCGGGCATCATGGACCGCACGTCGCTCGTGATCGTCGACGCCGGCGAGGACGCGCAGCCGCGGATCGCGATGCTCGACTCCGTGCGCGAGTTCGCCGCCTCGCAGGCGGAAGACCTCGAGCCGCTGGTGCGCCGCCACGCGACCTTCTTCCTCACCTACGCCGAACGCGCGGCGCTGGAGGCGGCGCGCACCGACCGGCGCGTGTGGCTGGCCCGCCTCGCGCGCGAGCGCGGGAACCTGCGGCTCGCGTTCGAGCGCTCGCTGCGGGCCGGCGCGTCCGAGTACGCGCTGCGGATCGCGATCGCGTTCGCCCGGACGCTGCCGTGGGACGCGCACGCGCACGAGGTCCGCACCTGGCTCAAGCAGGCGCTCGCGGCCTACGACCCCGGGCCGAGCGTGCGACGCGCGGCCGCGCTGTACTGGGACGGGCAGCTCGCGATCTCCCAGGGACGGTTCGCCGAGGCCGAGGCGCCGCTCGAGCAGGCGCTCACCGTCGCCCAGGACCTCGGCGACGCGGCCCTGGTCGCGCGCGTGCTGACCGCGCTCGGGCGCCGCGCCGCGCTCACGCGCTCCCCCGCGGCGGCCCGGCTGTGCGACACGGCGGTCGCGATCGCGCGCGGCCTGCGCGACCCGGGCCTGCTCGCCGACGCGCTGCTGGCGCTGGCGGGCGCGTGCGAGCGCGCCGAGGACTGGGAGCGCGCGATCGCCATGGCCGACGAGGCGTACACGCTCTACCGCCGGGTGCGCGACCTGTACGGCGTCGCGACCGCGCTCGGCGAGCAGGGCTTCTACGACCTCGTGCACGGGCGGATGGAGCGCGCGGAGCAGCGGCTGGGCGAGGCTGTCGAGCTGCGCCGCCGGCTCGGCGACGACCGCTGCCTGGTGGAGCCGCTGCTCGACAACGCCTGGCTGGACCTCGTCCGCGGCAGCGGCGAGGCGGCCCGGCGCGGCTTCGAGGACTGCCTCGCGCTGGCTCGCCACGTCGGCGACCAGTTCAACGCCGCCGAGGCGCTGGCCGGGCTCTCCGCCCAGGCGGCGCTGGATGGCCGGCACATCGACGCCGCGCGGCTGGCCGGCACGTCCGCCGAGCTGCACGAGAAGATCGGCGCGCCGGCGTGGGCCTCAGTGGCCGCGATCCACGAGCGGGCCTTGTCGAACGCGCGCCTCGCGCTCGGTGAAGCGGCGTACAGCGCGCTCGAGGCCGAGGGCCGCCGCGTGCGGCCGAGCCACGCGACCGGGCGCTTCCGGCGCGTGGCGACGACGGTAGAACTCGCGCGTTAGCGGCGCCGGGCGCTGCGCCTGCGGTACCAGTCGTACGCCTTCTTGGCGGCGAAGAGCTTCATCAACTTGTTCATGGCTCATGCGCTACCCATCTGCTCGGCCCGGGATGCGAACGCCAGCTGCCACGCGAGCCCGACGAGGATGAAGCCGCGCTGGCCGATGCCGGGTGCATCCAGGCGCAACGCGATCAGCGCGGGGACGATCGCCACCAA
This sequence comes from Solirubrobacter deserti, assembly GCF_027587175.1. Classification (GTDB taxonomy): domain Bacteria; phylum Actinomycetota; class Thermoleophilia; order Solirubrobacterales; family Solirubrobacteraceae; genus Solirubrobacter; species Solirubrobacter deserti. Next base: position 140,216 of record NZ_JAPCID010000007.1, on the reverse strand, counting down.
CGCGACGCCGAGCGCCAGCACCGTCAGCCGGTAGCGCGTGTTCGCGATCAAACGCAGCGACGTCAACGCGGCGAGCAGCAACCCGGCGAGGATGCCGAGCGTGCCGAGGTCGTGCAGGCGTCCGCCGAGCGTGCGCTGCACGTCAGACGGCAGCTGCCCGCCCACGGTCTCGGTCGTCCACACCGCCGCGACGAGCAGCCCGGCGGTCGCGGCCACGAGCATGAGGACGACGAGCCCGCGCGCGATCGGGCGCCAGGGCACGCGCGCGGCGAGCAGCGCGCAGGCCGCGGTGGCCGCCGCCCACGCCAGGAACGCCACCGTCTGGACCGGCCGCGTCCAGCCGACCGCGTACTCGCTGACGAAGTGCTCGCCCGGCGGGAGGTCGGTGCGCAGCAGGTGCTCGAGCGCGACGAGGCCCACGAACGCCGCGATGCCACCGAGCACGATCCGCCGCATCTGCGCCCTGTACCCGGCCGCGGCGAGGGCGCGCGCGACCTGGCACCGCGCCGGTCACGCCGCTGGGCAACATCCGGTGATGAGCGCGACTGACCAGTTCATCGACGCCCTCGGGCGCCTTGAGAGCGAGCGCGACCTTGAGCCGCTCGTCGAGTTGTTCGCCGACGACTGCACGCTGCAGAACGTCACGGTCGGCGAGGACCACCACGGCAAGGACGGCGCCCGCGGCTTCTGGCAGGACGACCGCAAGCTCTTCGACGAGGTGCGATCCGAGTTCCGCAACGTGATCGTCGACGGCGACCGCGCGGCGCTGGAGTGGACGCGGCACGGCACGGCCCGCGACGGCGGCTCGGTCGAGTACGCCGGCGTCTCCGTGATGGAGTTCGGCGACGGCGGCATCGCGCGCTTCATGGCCTACTTCCATCCGCGCGAGCTCGGCCGGCAGACCACGCAATAGCCACGGCAACCGCGGCGGCCCCTGACCAGGGGGCCGCCGCGGTCTACCCCCTTGCTACGGGTTCGTGGTCGACAGCGTGAACGTCAGCGTCTTGGAGTAGGTGCCCGTGCGAAGCGGGTCCTTGTCGCCGATGTCCTGTTTGAACGTGACCGTCACCCGGTCGTTGGAGACGGGTGCGTTCCAGGTCGACTTGGAGAAGGCGACCTGCAGCGGCTTCGCCAGCGTGAACGCGCCGTTGGTCATGTGCCCGGGGTCGGACACCGACAGCGTCGCGTCACCCGCCGTCGAGATCACGTCGGCCGTGGTGCTCGCCTCGTAGGTCCTGGTGACACCCGGGATGAACGGCTCGAACGACGCCGGCGCGCCGAGCGACAGCGAGAGCGTCGGCGGCACGGTGCCGGTGGCGGTGCCCGGCGCCTCGACCTTCTGGACCGTGACGCCGTTGCCCTCGAAGTGCACCCAGTTGAGCAGGAACAGGCTGCCGCCCGTCGCGCCGCCTGCGACCTCGCGGAACACGAGGAACAGCTCGTGCTTGCCCGCCAGGGAGATCGGGAACTTCTCGCTCTTCCACGCGTTGGTCGCACCCGTCGAGGTCAGGTTCATCGTGGTCACGAGCGGGCCTGTCTGCGAGCCCGTGCGGACCTCGATCGCCGCAAGCGGTGAGTTGACCGTCCGCCCGGCCGCGGCGTCCGTGTAGCGGACCGTCAGGCCGTCGATCTGGTGCAGGTTGAACGGGCCGTTCAACCGGACCCAGTCGTTGTTGGAGATGTTGCTGCGGTGCGTGCCGACTGGCACGTCCGCGGTGGCCGGGAACTGGGCCTGGTTCTGATTCGACGTGCCGGACTGCGACGTGGCCAGCTCGACCTCCTGGCGCCGCTGGCGGAGCTGCACCTGGCTGGTCGTCTTGAGCGCCGGCACGTCGCCCGCGGCGCCCGTGTCGACGTACTCGGCGCTGATGACGGCGAACACGTTGCCGCCGTGCGACGCCTCGTCCACGCCCGTCTGCAGGAGCCCGGTGCAGCCTGAGACGCTCTGCAGCTCGTGGCCGTGCTGGTCATGGCCGAGGACGTACTTGACCTGCACCCTGCTGCAGTCGATCGTCGGGTCCTCGGGATCGGTGACCGTGACCTTGAACGCCAGCTCGTCGCCGAAGGAGAACACGCCGCCGTCGAGCGGCGCCTCGATCGTGATCGTCGGCGCCGTGTTGCCGCTCGTGATGAGCGTGCTCGTCGACGCCCGCTCGCCCGTGGAGTCGATCACCGTCAGCACGGCGGTGAAGCGGCCGCGCTGCGTGTAGGTGTGCGTCGGGTTGGCCTCGGTCGAGATCGGCGAGCCGTCACCGAAGTCCCACTCGTAGCGGATCGAGTCCAACGGGTCGGGATCCATCGAACCGGCGCTGGAGAAGTTGACCGTCAGCGGCGATGCGCCGTCGGTCTTGTCCGCCGTGAGCACGGCCTTGGGCGTCTTGCTGCCCTTGCTGTACTCCCACTTGTACATGCCGGCTTGCGGACTGATGACGTTGAACCCGTTGCCGTAGGTCAGCAGGTAGAACGCCCCGTCGGCCCCGAACTGCATGTCCATCGGGTTGTCGCACTCGAACATCGGCGGGTTCGCCAGGTTGACGGGACCGCAGTCCAGGAAGCCGTTGATCTTGACGATCCGCCCCTGCTCGTCCAGGCGCATCTCACGCAGGGTGTCCTGCGTCCACTCGCCGAAGACGACCGCGTCGTTGTAGTACGGCGGGAACTTCTTCGGGTTCGGGTTGGCCGCGTCGTACTTGTACTTCGTCATGCCGTGCGGGCCGACGCCGCCGCTGTAGAGCTCGGGGAACAGCCGCGGGCACTCGGTGGCCGAACCGGGGGCGGGGGTGCCCGCCGTCGGCGCGTAGTTGGCCTGGCACGGCGTGCCGAGGCCGACCAGACGGGGATTGGCCCCGCTGAGGTTCGGGTTGTCCTGGTAGGAGTACCAGATGTCCGGGTTGGTCACCGGCGGCACCTCGGTGAGGCCGGGCTCGACCGTCGGGCCGCCTTCGAGGTTCCAGAGCGAGTCGTTGCGCTGCGTCGGCCCGTCGCACTCGTGCAGCTTGGGCGGGTTGTGCAGCGGCGTGCCCGCGTTGGAGGTGTTCGGCGCGAACTCGTGGAAGTTCCACTCGTAGTACGCGAGGTCGCGCTTGTAGCACGTCGGCCAGCCGTAGTTGGACGGCTTGCGGACGATCTCGAAGCGGCCGACGCCGCCCGGACCGCGGCCGCGCGCCGGCGAGCTCGCGTCCGGCGAGTAGTCGCTGACATACGCGACGTCGTTCTCGTCCACCTGGATGCGGAACGGGTTGCGGAAGCCCATCGCGTAGACCTCGGGCCGCGTCTTGGCCTGCGGCGCGCCCGCGACCAGCGGGTACAGGTTGCCGGCCGGGATCGTGTAGGCGCCGGCGCCGCTGCCGGTGAAGTCGGCCTTGTTGGCGTCGGCGGCGGCGAAGTCGTCCTTGACCTTGATGCGCAGGATCTTGCCGCGCAGGTCGTTGGTGTTGAGCGAGCTGCGGCGGGCGTCGCCGGTGAGGCGCTGGTACCAGCCGCCCTCCTGCGCGGTCGTCGTCGCCACGGTGCCGCCGGTGAGCGCGGCGCCGTCGGCGGTGATCTGCGTCTGGTTGGCCTGCTGCTTGCCGCGGCGGAAGAACACGTTGACGTTGCCGGTCTGCACGGGGCCGCCGCTGGTCTGGATCTCGTTCTCCTCGATGTTGGAGAGCGCCTCCAGGGCGGCGTCGACCTGTGCGGCGGTCGCGTTGAAGGCGAGCGGCGCGGTCGTTTGGCCCTCGTAGGTCAGCGTGAACGTGCCGGCCGTCGCGCCGGTAACGCGCACAGTCTGCTGCTCGTCGGTCTTCTGCGAGTTGAACGGGCCCCAGCCGTTGGCGTTGATACCGCCGGCCGGCGTGTCGTCGCCCGTGACCATCCACAGGTTGCCGTGCTTGTCGAAGTCGATGTCACCCGCGACGTGGCAGCACTCCTGCCGGTTCATCGGGACGCGCAGGATCTGCTGTTCGGTGGTCAGGTCCAGGCGCGGATCGGTGGTCGCGGTGCCTTCGACGAACTTGAAGCGGCTGAGCTGGTGGTAGCCGACGTAGGGGTCCCACGCGGTCTTCGAGGGCGCCGAGTTCGGCGGCGCCGTGTTGGGCGTGGTCTGCGTGACGACCTGACCTGTGGACAGCTTGACGTCCGTGACCGTCTGCGGGGAGTAGAAGAGGTAGACCCACTTGTTGGTGGCGAAGTTCGCGTCCACGGCGGGGCCGTAGAGGCCGTCCTCGCCCGCGGAGTAGATGCGCTGCGTCGAGGGCAGGCGCGGGTTCGCGAAGTCGGCGATCACCGTGGTCCGGCCCGTCTTGGCGTCGTGCAGGCGCAGCGAGCCGAGGCGGTCGGTCTGCAGGACGCGGCCGTCGGGCAGCTGGTCGAAGCCGATCGGCTCCTGCAGGTTCGGCGGCGAGCCGATCTTCGTCTGCTGGTAGTTCTTCCAGACGGTGGCGCCGCAGTCGCTGTACGTCGGGTCGCTGTTGCCCGTCGCCCACTTGATCGCGCCCTTCAGGTGCGTCGTGAGGTTCGCGTCGAACGCCGCGGCCGTGTTGCCGAGCGCGGTGTAGAACGAGCGGCCACCCAGGTAGTCCTTGCAGAAGGAGATCGGGTGGTCGGCGCCCATGGTGCCGCCGGCGATGCCGTCCAGGGTCTGGCCCTGGGGCTGCGGGCCGAACGGGTCCTCGACGACCGACGCGAGGACGTGCGCGTTGCCGCGGATCCGCCGCGCGGGATCGTTGGTGATGAAGTTGTACCAGTGGTCGGTGCGGTCGCTGACCAGCGGGAGGTCCTTGCTCGCGTCGTGCACGCGGTCGAAGACCTTCACCGAGCCGCTCTGGAGCTCGGTGCGGCTCGTCGAGCGGGTGCCGAGCACGTCGGTCAGGAACGACCACGACGCGTCGGTCTCGATCGCCGAGCCGATGCCGACGAAGCCGCCACCCTTCTTGAAGTACGCCTCGAAGTTGGCCTTCTGGGCGTCGGTCAACGGGCTCGTCTGGCCCGTGTTCAGGAACACCACCGCGCGATAGGTGTCCAGCTTCTCCGGCGTGAGCTCAGCTCCGACGGCGCTCGGCGCGGGCGCCGTCACGGTGAACGTGTCGCCCGCCGCGGCCGCGTTGATCGCAGCCAGGCCGGCCGTCGTGACCTCGTCGCTGGTGCTCGTGACCACGAGCACGTTCGGCGGCGCAGCGGCCTGCGCCTCGACCTTGGCCGACGCTGCATCCGGCAGCGCGAAAGCAAGGCCCAGCAGCGCCAGGCTTGCGATTCTCCTCCGCATCCCTCTCCCCCTCACAGGGGCGCCACCCGAGGGCGCCCTTGTTTGTTGTATGAGAAGCCGAACCTATCCGGGCGCGGTGGTTGTGTCAATGTCTGACAAACAGACGATGTCCTACGGGGCGGCTGAGAGGGCGAGCAACTCGCGGACCTCGAGCGCCGTCGCATTGGCGCCGAACATCGGGCGCCCCGGCCCGAGGTTGGCGCCGTCCGCGAGCGTGCCCGCGACGACGGGATCGAAGCCGAGCTGATCGACCAGCGCGGCGACGGCGGCGACGTCCTCAGCGTCGTCGCCGGCGATCGCGATCGCCTTGCGTCCCGGCGCGCCCGGGGGCCGCGCGCCCTCCTCGAGGTCGTGGTAGCCCATGTGGTTGAAGCCCTTGACCACCCGCGACTCGCGCAGGAAGGCCTGCACCGTCTCGCTGGAGGAGGTCCGCGGGTCCGTGAGGTCGTCGCGCACGCCGTCGACCTCCTCCCAGTAGTTCATCGCGTCGATCACGAGCTTGCCGGCGAACGCGTCGGCGGGCAGCGTCCGGAACTTGCCGAGTGGGAGCGCGAGGATCACGACGTCCGCCTCGGCGGCGGCGTCGCGCGCGGTGGTGGCGACCGCGCCCGGCGTCAGCACCTCGACGATCAGCGCGATCCGGTCGGGATCGCCCGAGCTCGCGATCAGCACCCGGTGGCCCGCCGCGACGGCGAGGCGGGCCAGCACCGTGCCGAGCTTGCCGGCGCCGATGATGCCGATCGTCATCGCGCCGCCACCGGGAGCAGCTCGCGCACCATCGGGATGACCTCCGAGCCGTAGAGCTCGACCGCACGCATACGGGCGCTCGCGGGCTGCGCGCCGACGGTGTAGATCAGGTCGAAGCGGCCGACGTCGAGGGCGCTGATCGCCTTCGCGATCTTGCGCGCCACGGTCTCGGGCGAGCCGACGTACAGCGAGCCGTGCGCGACCTCCTCGTCGAACTCGTGGCGGCGCAGCGGCGGCCAGCCGCGCGTGGCCCCGATCCGGTCGCGCTGGATCTTGTAGTGCGGATAGAAGAGGTCGATCGCTTCCTTGTCGGTGTCGGCGATGAAGCCGGGCGAATGCATGCCGACCGGGTGCGCCGTCGTGCCGAACTGCTCCGTGGCGCGGCGGTACAGGTCGACGTAGGGCGCGAAGCGCTCCGGCGAGCCGCCGATGATCGCGAGCATGAGCGGGAGGTCGTAGTGCGCCGCGCGGATGACCGACTGCGGCGAGCCGCCGACGCCGACCCACGTATCCAGGCGCCCGGACTCGGTCTTCGGGAACACGTCGGCGTTCACCAGCGGCGCGCGCGTCGTGCCCTCCCACGTGACCGGCCGCTCGCTCAGCAGCTGCACGAACAGGGCGATCTTCTCCTCGAAGAGCGTGTCATAGTCGGCCAGGTCGTAGCCGAACAGCGGGAACGACTCGGTGAACGAGCCGCGCCCGAGGATCACCTGCGCGCGCCCGTTGGAGACCGCGTCGACCGTCGCGAAGCGCTGGAACACCCGCACCGGGTCGTCGGAGCTGAGCACGGTGACGCCGGACGCCAGCTTGATGTTCTCGGTCCGCGCCGCGATCGCGGCGAGGACGGTCTCGGGCGTGGAGATCGAGTATTCGGGGCGGTGGTGCTCGCCCAGCGCGATCACGTCGATGCCGAGCTTGTCGGCCAGGACCGCCTCGTCGACGACCTGGCGGATCGCCGCCGCGTGTGTGACCAGGGTGCCGGAGTCGTCCTCCGGGACATCACCGAAGTTGTCGAGGCCGAAGACGATGTCAGTCATGGGAGAGCCGCCGTTCCGAAGGTGGTTGCTACGACAAGTATAGGCGGAGATAGTTGCGTGCACAACCTCGCCCGACGGGGGACACTTCTCACATGAGCGTCGACAGGGGAACTCGCGGCACACGCCGACGTGGTCTGCCCTGACCGCGCTCGCCGGGCGCATCCCGGCAGCCTCGCTGGTCCTGCTCGGGATCTTGAGCGTGCAGGTCGGCTCCGCGCTGGCCAAGCAGCTCTTCGACGAGGTCGGCAGCTTCGGCACCGTGGCGCTGCGGTTGTGCTTCGCGGCCGCGGTGCTGCTCGCGCTGTGGCGGCCCTCGCTGCGGATCGAGCGGCGCGCGTGGACCGTCGTGCTCACGTACGGGCTCGTCCTCGGCCTGATGAACCTGTGCTTCTACCTGTCGCTGGACCGGCTGCCGCTGGGCATCGCCGTCACGATCGAGTTCCTCGGGCCGCTGGCGGTGGCGCTGGCCGGCTCGCGGCGCTGGCTGGACGGCGTGTGGGTGCTGCTCGCGGGCGGCGGGGTCGTGCTGCTGATGGAGGGCCGCGGAGCGCTCGACACCGTGGGGGTGCTGCTCGCGCTCGCCGCGGGCGCGTTCTGGGGGCTGTACATCGTGGTCGGCGCAGCCCTGGGGCGTCACACCACGGAGGGCAACGGCCTGGCGCTCGGGATGGTCGTCGCCGCGGCGGTGGCCGTGCCGGTCGGCGTCGCCGACAGCGGGACGGCGCTCCTGGAGCCGTGGGTGCTGGCGGCCGGGCTCGGTGTCGCGCTGCTGTCCTCGGTGATCCCGTACACGCTGGACCTGGAGGCGCTGCGCCGCATGCCGCCGCGCGTATTCGGGATCCTGATGAGCCTCGAGCCGGCGGCGGCCGCACTGATCGGGCTGGCGCTGCTCGGCGAGACGCTGAGCTGGTCGCAGTGGGTGGCGGTGCTGTGCGTGGTCGCCGCGTCGGCGGGCGCTACGCGCGGCGCGTGACCGTTTCGGTGCCCTCGTCGAAGCGCCAGCGGTCGGCGGTGAGGTGAACGCCGCCGATCCAGCGGTCGATGCCGTTGAGGGCGACGTGATCCGCGCGACCTTCGAGGACGTCGCGACCAAGGTCGGTCAGCTCGAGGCCGTCGAGGAGCGGGTGCGGACCGGCGGCGAGCCGGTCGAGGCGGTCGAAGGCCCAGGTGTCGCCCATGAACGGGCGCGGCTCGCGCGCGGCGGCGCGCAGGAACGCGTCGCCGCGGGTGCGGGCTCCCGCCGCGACGGCGGCGAGCAGGCGCCGTTCGCTGAGTGAGAGCCCGTCGCGGGTCGACGGGTACTCGCGGCCAAGGCGGTCGAAGGCTTCGGCGAGGAAGCGCAGCTCGGGGTGGTGGTGGGTGGCGATGGCGGCGAGGCCGGTCGGTTCGGGGGCGCGGAACGCGGCCCAGGCGCGGGTGGCGTGCTCGAGCGCGGCGTCGGTGAGCGGGAGGCGCGGGAGGGTGCTGAGCTGAGCGGCGGTGAGCTCTCCCAGGCCGCCGAAGTGCGCGATGCCCGGGAACTCGCCGATGCAGACCAGCGCGATCCGGTCCGCCGGGACGCGTCGTGCGTGGAGGCGCGCGAGGATCTCGATCAGCTGCAGTTGGTCGTAGAGGTCGGCCTCGAACCACAGCACGAACTCGTCGAGCTCGTCCAGCGTGCGATCGCGCCCGGCCAGTTCCTCCTCCTCGATCCCGAGGAAGTGGGCGCGGGCGCGCCGCAGGTCCTGCTCGGGCACCGGGCCTTCGTGCAGGGCGTCGCGCCACGGGAGGATGTGCGGCGCGAGGCCCGTCGCGCGCAGCTCGGGCACCGTGGAGTCGCCGTTGGTGACGTGCAGCGCCATCGCGAGGAAGGCTACGCCGGGACCAGGCGCGGCACCGCGCGCACGTACGCGACCATGCCGAGCACCTCGACGAGCGTCTGCGTGACGATCACCGCGGCCGTGAGCGCGTACTCGTCTCCCAGGGCGAGCGCGAGCGGCAGCACCACGAGGGAGTTGCGGGTCGCGCCCGTGAACACGAGCGCGCGGGCGGCGTCGGGCTCGAGGCGCCACGCACGGGCGAGGACCCAGCCGATGAGGCCCATGACCACGAGGAACGCGACGTAGAGCCAGATCACGCCGGCGATCTCGCCGATGTCGTCGCGCACGCGCGGGAACTGCGAGGCGACGACCACGAGCAGCGTGAGCGCCATCAGCGCGACGGGGAGCCGGTCGACGGTGGCCTTCAGCCGGGCGGCGGCGTGTGCCCGGTCGGTCAGGGCCTCGGTCGCCCACGCGAGCGCGAGCGGCAGCGCGATCAGGAGCGCGAACGCCTCCAGGAACGGCCCGGGCTCGACGATGTCCGCCAGCTCGGAGCCGAGGAACAGCCACAGGTAGGCGGGCAGCAGCGCCATCTGCGCGAGCATCAGCAGCGGCGCGGCTGCCAGCAGCCGCCGGTCGCTCCCGCCGGCCAGGCGCGTGAACACGATCACGTAGTCGATGCACGGGGTCAGCAGCACCATCAGCACGCCCAGCTCCACCGCCGTGTTTCCCGGGGCGAGCTGCGCGAGCGCGAACGCGACCGGCGGGACGACCACGAAGTTGAGCGTCAGCGCGGCGAGCAGGAACCGGCGGTCGGCGAAGGCCGCGCGCAGGGCGGTGAACGGGACCTGCAGGAAGGTCGCGTACAGCAGCGCGCCCAGCACCGGGTAGATCAGCGCCTCGAACACGCCGTCGGCGCCGGGCGCGAGGAGCCCGATCAGCGCGCCCGCGAGCAGCGCGCCGAGATAGAGGGCGACCTGGTGGCGCTCGACGGCGGTCACGCGAACAGCATGCGACACGGCGCAGACGCGGTGCCCCGCACGTCTCGTTCCGTAGTCTCGGCGCTACGCCCTTCCGACCTCTGAGACCATGACCAACCTCGCCCTCGCCGGCGCGACCGGCTGGACCGGCCGCGCCATCGCCCTCGGCGCCCTCGCCGCGCCCGACGTGAACCTCAAGACCGCGATCGCCCGCAGCAGCGCCGGCCGGGACCTGGGCGCCGCCTTGGGTGTCGACGACCTCGGCGTCCCGGTGTTCGCCACCGTCGAGGAGGCCCTCGACGGCGTCGACGTGCTCGTCGAGTTCACCTCGCACGCGGCCGCCAAGGCGGTCGCGCTGGCCGCGATCGAGCGCGGCGTCGCGGTCGTGATCGGCTCCAGCGGCCTGACCGCCGCGGACTTCGCCGAGATCGACGCCGCCGCCCGGACCGCCGGCGTCGGCGCGGTCGCGTCCGGCAACTTCAGCCTCACCGCGGCGATGATGCTCGCGGGCGCCGAGCTCGCCGCCCGCCACCTCACCCACTGGGAGATCATCGACTACGCCAAGTCGACCAAGCCCGACGCGCCCAGCGGCACGAGCTTCGAGCTCGCCGAACGCCTCGCCGAGGTCGGCGCGCCGCAGGTCGACCTCCCGGTCGACCAGGTCGCCGGGCACCCGTCCGCGCGCGGCGCGACGATCGCGGGCAGCCAGATCCACTCCGTCCGCCTGCCCAGCTTCATCGTCTCGACCGAGATCGTCTTCGGCGGCGAGGACGAGCGCCTGAGCATCCGCCACGACGCCGGCGGCACCGCCCAGCCCTACGTCAACGGCGTGCTGCTCGCCGTCCGCCGCGCCCGCGGCCACGTGGGCCTGATCCGTGGGCTGGACCGCCTGCTCCTCAACGACGAGGGCGCCCGAGAGGATTCGACCCTCTGAGCCCTCGGTTCGTATCCCCCGGCCGGCGGGGAAAGACGACCGACGTACGGCACGAAGCGCCCGGCGCGAGCGCGACCTCAGGCATCGAAGGCGCCGCCATTCGCATATCCATACGAATGTAGGTAGGGTCGTCGGCATGGCCGGCGACGACTCCTGCGATCTCCTCTGTCTCGATCTCCCGAAGGCGGAGGCGCTGCGCCAGGCGCTGCCCTCGCCGGAGGAGCTGGAGGCCGGCGCCGCACCGTTCAAGGCGCTCACCGACGCGACGCGGCTGTCTGTGTTGCTGTCGCTCGCAGACGGCGGCTCATGCTGCGTGTGCGACCTCTCGTGGGTGGTGGGCCGCGAGGAGAAGCTCGTCTCGCACCATCTTCGACAGCTGAAGAGCCTGGGCGCCGCTCGCTCGCGTCGCGACGGGCGGATGGTCATGTACGAGCTGACCGAGCTCGGGCTCGCCCTGGCGGCGGCGTACCGGGAACTCGACCGCGTGAGCGCATGAAGCCGATCGAGCTGCCGATGGCGCCCGTCCTCGCCGAGCCGGAGCCGGCTTCGGTGGGGACGCGGCGGTTCCGGGTCGAGGGCATGGATTGCGGGGCGTGCGCGAAGACCGTCGAGCAGGCCGTCGCGGCGCTCGACGGCGTGAGCGCCGCGCAGGTGTCCTTCGGCAACGGCTCCCTGGCGGTTGCCGGCGATGCGCCCGACGCGGCCATCACCGGGGCCGTCGCCCGCGCCGGGTATCGCGCGCATCCGGCCGCGCGTGCGGTCCAGGCGGACGGCGGACCGTTCTGGCGCCGTGACGCCCGCGCGCTCTCGACCACCGCGGCTCTGACGCTGCTCGTCGTGGCGGTGATCGCCTCGCTGCTCTCGGCCCCACGCGCCGTCGCCGAGCCGCTGTACCTGGGCTCGATGGCGGTCGGCGGCTGGCCCATCGCCCGCGCCGCGGCCTTGGCTCTCCGACGGCGCCGGCTCGACATGAACGTGTTGATGGCACTGGCGGCGCTCGGCGCGGTGGGCATCGGCGAGTACGCCGAGGGCGCGTGGGTGCTCGTGCTGTTCGCCGTGGGCACCGGGCTGGAGGCGATGGTGCTCGACCGCAGCCGACGCACGGTGGCTTCGCTGCTCGACCTCGCGCCCGCGCGGGCGCGCGTGGTCGCCGGGGGCGAGGAGCGGCTGGTGGACGTCGGTACGGTGGACGTCGGGGCGGAGATCCGCATCCGCCCCGGCGAGCGCATCCCGCTGGACGCCGAAGTCGTCTCGGGCGCCTCCAGCGTCGACCAGGCGCTGCTGACCGGCGAGTCCGTGCCCGTCGACAAGGTCCCGGGCGACGAGCTGTTCGCCGGGACGTTGAACACCACCGGCGTGCTGGTCGCGCGGACGCTGCGGCCGGCGGCGGCGTCGACCTTGTCCCGCGTCGCGTCGCTCGTGGAAGCGGCGCAGGGCAGCCGAGCGCCGGCCGAGCGCTTCATCGATCGCTTCGCCGGCGTCTACACCCCGATCGTCTTCGTGGCCGCGCTGGCGCTGGCCACCGTGCCGGTCGCGTTCGGCGGCGATGCGGGGACGTGGGTCTACCGGGCGCTCGCGCTGCTGATCGTCGCGTGCCCGTGCTCGCTCGTGATCTCCGTCCCCGTCGCCGTGGTGTCGGCCGTGGGCGGCGCCGCGCGCCGGGGCATTCTCATCAAGAGCGGCCAGGCGCTCGAGGACCTCGGCCGTGTGCGTGTCGTCGCGCTCGACAAGACCGGAACGCTCACACTCGGGCTTCCCCAGCTGCAGCGGGTGGTCGCCGACGACGAATGGGCTGCCCTGGCGCTCGTCGCCGCGGTCGAGGCCGGCTCGGAGCACCCGTTTGCCGCCGCGCTGCGTCGCGCCGCACGGGAGCGCGGGGTGCGCGTGCCGAGCGCCGAGGCCTTCGAGGCCCTGCCCGGACGCGGAGCACGCGCCGTCGTCAGCGGGCGGGAGCTCTGGGCCGGGGGGCCTCGCCTGATGCAGGAACGGCTCGGCTCGCCCCCGCCGGAGCTCGCTGCGCTGCACGAGGCCGGTCAGACGGTCATCGGACTCGGCGAGGGCGACCGGCTGCTCGCGCTCTTCGCGCTCGCCGACCAACCGCGCGCTCAGGCGGCCGGCCTCGCCGACCGGCTGCGTGCGGCCGGAGTGCAGCGGGTCGTGATGCTCACCGGCGACAGCGAACCCGTCGCTCGGGCGGTGTCCGCGACCGCCGGCATCGCGGAGATCCGCGCGGGCCTCCTGCCCGCCGAGAAGCTGGACCACGTCGTCGCGCTCGAACGGGAGACCGGCGCGGTCGCCATGGTCGGCGACGGCGTCAACGACGCTCCGGCGCTCGCGGCCGCCCGCGTCGGTATCGCGATGGGGGCGGCCGGCTCCGACGTCGCGATCCAGAGCGCCGACGTCGCGCTCATGTCCGACCGCCTCGACGGCCTTCCGGAAGCGCTCCGCCAGGCTCGTCGCGCGCTCGCGATCATGCGCGCCAACGTCGTCGCGTCCCTGGCGATCAAGGCGGTGTTCGTCCTGCTCGCGCCGTTCGGGGCGGTGACCCTGGTGGTCGCGGTGGCGGCCGACATGGGCATGTCGCTGCTCGTGACCTTCAACGCCATGCGACTCCTGCGGCCGCCGTCTTAGCCGAAGCGTCGGCGAAGAACTGCTCGATCACGGGGCGCGCACCGACCGGGCCGGAGATGTCGAGGATCAGCGAGTCGTCGTGGCGGCGGAGCTCGAACGTGAGGAACGCGCAGCAGCGCGACTCCGCGGCCACCAGCTCGCGGGTGCGCCGCTCGATCTCCGGCGTGTCGCGCAGCCGGACGCGCAACCCGGTCTCGGTGCTCGTGCGCTCGAGCACGCCGTCGGTCGCAAGGGCGGCGATCAGGCCCACACGGGCGGTGAACCCGTCCGGAGACAGCGTGCAAGCGATGGGGATCTCGGCGGTCATACGACTACCGTGAACCTTGAACCCGACTTCAAGTCAAGGCCCCGATGACAGACGCTCCCTCGATGACCATCGGCCAGGTCGCTCAGCGTGCCGGCCTCAACGCGTCGCGCATCCGGTTCTACGAGCGCACCGGCGTCCTCCCCCAACCGGACCGCGTCAGCGGCCAGCGCCGCTACAGCCCCGACGTCCTCCACCGGCTCTCGATCATCGATGTCGCTCAACGCGCCGGCCTCACCCTGGACGAGATCGCGCCCCTCACCGGCCCCGGCAACCGCACCGCCGACGCCAGCACGCACATCCGTGCGCTCGCCGACGCCAAGCTGCCGCAGATCGAAGCGCTGATCGTGCGAGCCCATGCCGTCAAGCAGTGGCTCGAGGTCGCGCAGCATTGCGACTGCCGAAGCGTCGACGTCTGCGGACTCTTCGTCGACCCGACCCTCCTGCCACCCGTCGCGGACATCGACCTGGACGTGCGCCAGGTTCGCAGACGCGCTTGACTTGAACCCGAGTTCAACGTGCAGGGTCCCGGTCGAACGCTGCCTCGACCAGGAGAAGACCTGCCGATGTGGCTCCCGATCAAGTCCGATCAAACCTCGTCCGCGGCCGCGACGGGCATGCGGTCCATCCTCGGGATGGGCGCGGTGATGCTGCTCGCGTGCCTCGCAGGCCCCGTGCTGGCGGGCGCGGCCGGCGCCCTTGGCGCCGGAGTCCTCGTCGGCGCCGGCGGCGCGGTGTCCGCGGTGGCGCTGTGCCTCATCGCTCCCGCAGCGATGGTGGCGTGGCGGCGCCGGTCAAACTTCCCGATGAGCGTGACGCGCCAACGGACCGATCGGCCTAAGGGTCTGCGCCCGTTGCCGAGGACCGTCGACGGGCCCGAGAACGAGAAAACCCCGCGAGTGGCGGGGTCTTCTGCTCAGCGCGCCCGAGAGGATTCGAACCTCTGACCTTCGGTTCCGTAGGCTGAAAACCGGTTCATTGAGGGCGCTCATTTGGCTCTACGCCGCGGTAAGCGTGGGTCGGATGGGTGCCCGAAATGGGGCCTCTCGTGGAAGTGGGCACGTTGTGGGCACGACGCGCGGCCGGTGACGACCGCCGTTCGCGGCCTACCCTGACGGCCTAGCCGATCTCGCGGTAAGGGGTGGAAACCGGTCCCCGTGAGGGGAGAAGGCGAGGAAGTAGACCCGGTCTGCCCGCCAGCTCAGCTCAGCTCAGCGCCGCCCTTGGTGCGGCAGTCCTGGCGGAGCCTCCTTGACCCGCGCATCAGCGGAGTCGGCCGGTGGGGTCAAGCGGAGCCCGACAGGGCCGAGCGCAGCGAGCTGCGCAGCAGTCCACTTGACGCCGCCGGACGGCGGAGCTAGCCGTAAACGAGTCGACCCGGGTTTACGTTCGCGGATAGCATCGCGATGTGTCCTGGACGATGACGGGCGGCAAGTGGTTCTGGGTGTACGCGGCGCTGATCGTCGGGCTGTGGGGCGTCGCTGTGGCCGTGGGCGTGCCGTGGTACGTAGGGCTGTTGTGGGCGGCGTTCCAGGTGGAGGTCGTCTTCCGCTTGATCGAATGGACACGGAATCGGCGCGCCCAGTCGAGCGCGAACCCCTAAGGCGCGCGCCGGTGTTGGCCGGCGAGCACGGCGAGCGAAGCGAGCCGCGCGCAGCCGGCCGGCGGCCGAAGGCCGCCCTTGACGTCGTGGAGGAGGTCATCACGGGCGACAAGGGGACATATCTCGCGACCGGTAGGCCTCAGTTGATCGCGTCCGACTCGTTGCGTACGGTGTCACAGAATCTATTGGTCGAGGCTCTCCCAGGTGATCATGGGTTACGTCGTCTTATGCAGTGGCGGTATTGATTCGGCGACGCTCACGGCGCTCGCGGTTACGGAGGACCAAGAGGTTGAGCTCTGCTTCGTGGACTATGGCCAGCCAGCGCGTGAGGCGGAGCGCGAAGCAGTGCGATCACTTGGCCACCACTTCGCCGCTCCCGTCCAAGAACTTCAGGTGCAAGGTCTCGTGATCAGCGCGGGAGAGATCCCGATGCGGAACGCGCTGCTCGTGACCTGCGCCGCGGCCCTACGACCGGATGCGGCACTAGTCGGTCTGGGGATCCATGCCGGGACCGGCTATCGCGATTGCTCGCCGGATTTCGTCGATCTGCTGCAGCGCACACTCGATTTTCACCGTGACGGTGCGATGCAGCTCGTGACGCCTTTCCTGAACTGGAGCAAAGGCGATATCCACGCGCTCGCGTTACGCCTCGATGTTCCGCTTTCGGTGACGCATAGCTGTGAAGCGTCGGACGATGCGTGCGGCGCCTGCTCGTCTTGTGCAGATCGGGAGGCCCTGGGTGTCGGCTGAGATCAGGTCATTGCGGTTGGTGTCGGGGGACCAGATCGCGACCCCGCTTCTCGTTCCGTCGTTCTCATCGCGTGGATTCGGAGCGATCCGTGAACCGGGCGAGCCGGAACGGTCGGAGGTTTCCAGCGCACTCGAGTTCTTCGCAGATCGCCTGACCGAGAGCTTCCTGGTGTCGGCGTACGATCTGCACCACGGCTTGCTCGCCGCCGCCGACAGCCTGGAAGACGAAGACTGGAGCGCAAGTCTCCTATCGCGTCCCGAAGTTCTGATCATCGACAGTGGCGGCTATGAGGTGCGTCCAAAGGTCGACAGCGGCGAGCTGCTTCAAGATCTACGTGAGCCGTTGCCGTGGACCGAAGCGGATTACGGGGTCCTGCTAGATCGCCTGCCCGCCGCTGCGGTCAACTGTGCTGCAGTCGCTTGGGATCGTCCCGGCGAGAGCTACGCGGCGCAGCTGCGGTCCGCGCAGGAGTTTCTTGCTGGTCGTCGCGCTCTAACTCCAATCGTGCTCCTCAAACCGTGCCGTGGCTCGATCCACGACCTGGAAGAGCTCGAAGCGTGCGCGTCGAAGCTCGCGTTCTTCGGAGTCATAGGCATCACAGAGCACGAGCTCGGCGCGACATTACTCGACCGCATAGTCGGTGTCATGCGCCTGCGCTCGATACTGGATCGGGCGAGACTGAGCACGCCGATCCATATTTTCGGGGCACTCGATCCCCTGTTCGTGCCGCTCTACTTCGCTGCCGGCGCGGACATCTTCGACGGATTGACGTGGTTGCGGTACGCGTACTGGCACGGACTCGCAGTGCATCGCGAGCAAGCGCCCTTGTTGCAGAGCTTGATCGAACAGCGAGACGACGTTCGCCGGTTCGCCGCGCTGGCATCGAACTTGACATTTCTCGGTCAGCTGCAGTCGCGGCTGCGCCGATTCGTAGCCGAGTCGTACGACTGGACGATCTTCAACGATCCCATGGTGGGCCGGCCCGGCGAGCACCTCGGTGACGTCCTACAGAGCGCGTACCTTTCTGCGATGGCAAGGAGAACCTGAATGGGCGGGAGCGGTGGCGGGGGGCTCCATAGCAGTCGAAGTGCCGATGAGCTCCGAGCCGAGGTTCAGAAGGAACTAGAACAGGCTCGCCTCGAGAGCGATGTCAACGCCCTGCTCAACGAGCAGCTTGCGCTCATCAACAACCGCGACACGGAACTCGTCAACGAGCGGCTCGACGAGATCACGAACGCTCTCGGAGACCGCATAGCTGGAATTGATCGCTTGCTCTATGGCGGCTCGGTCGCCAAGCACACCTACGTCGACGGTCTCTCCGATGTCGATTCCCTCGTCGTCTTGAAGCATGAGGCGCTTGACGGGGATACGCCGAGCGCGCTTCGTTCCGCGATGGAGCGCGCCCTTCGTCAGGGCCTTGACATGGGCCGGGTCGCTTCGATCGATGCGGGTTTTGCAGTCACGGTCACGTATAAGGACGGCAACCAGATTCAGCTGCTCCCGGCGGTTGAGCGAGGCGGCAACATTGCAATTTCCGACAAGGCGGGCACGGGGTGGTCGTTCATCCGGCCACGCGCATTCGAGGAGCGCTTGACGCACACCAACCGTGAACAAGGGGGACGCGTTGTACCGACGATCAAGCTTGCTAAGGCGGTCGTGGACGCGTCGCTCGGAGAACGCGACCGTCCTGGTGGCTACCACATGGAAGCGCTCGCGGTCGATGCCTTTCGTGGCTACCAGGGTCCCCGCAACGCCAAAGCGATGCTCGGGCACTTCTTTAGTCACGCCGCCGAGAGGATCAAACGGCCGATCGCCGACGTGACGGGTCAATCGACGCGTATCGATGAGACCTTCGGGGCTGAGAACTCGCCACATCGACAGCGGGTCGCCACCGCGCTCCGTCGGATCGCTTCGCGAATGCAGAATGCGAGGAGCGCCGAGGAGTGGCGGCGGTTGCTCGAATAAGATGACTCAGAAGGAGTACAACCGCTGCCGTCGAGTAATCGGCTGGATGCTCACGGCGCATGCGACGCTGCGCGATCGATACTTGCGGCGAGCGCGTCTTCTCGTGCTGGGCGTGATGGCGTTCTCGATCACGAGCCTCGTGCTCGCGTTGGCCAACGACGACCAGCAGATCTCGATCCTCGGACTCGAGGGACGACTGCAGAGTTTCCTTGCGGCGCTTGCGGGCGTGACCTTCTTCGTCTCCGTTGTTGATCTCGTTGTCGGCTGGCCGACACAAGCAGCGGCGCATGCCGAAGCCGCGAAGCAGCTTGGAGAACTCAACTTGGTTTTCGCGCGCGCCGAGGTCGAGAATGAACGATGGTCAGTTCCGGACAAAGATCTTGCTGTCGAATACGCGCGGGTCATGGGGGCGATCGCGCCGATCCCGGACATGAAGGCCGCATCGCTGAAGGCCCGTCACAACCGGAAGCGCGAGGTTTTCACCCTCGCGGACCAACGCCCCGGGTCACCGACCTGGTGGCTTCGATGCACCGTGCTCTGGCGAAGCATGTTCGGATCACAGAAGAGCAGAAAGGCGGCCAAGATCACGGCTCCGCCGGAAGCGGACCCCGTGACTCCGGATCTCCCCAGAGAACAGGGGCTCGCCGACACGGATCGTCCGAGATCGTGAGGCGGCGCCGCTACATGGTCAAGTCGATCTTCCCGACTCTTCAAGGCGAGGGTTACAACACCGGGCGTCCGGCGGTCTTCTGCCGCTTCTCCGGCTGCAACCTGTGGAATGGGCGTGAGAGCGGCCGGTCGAACGCGATCTGTGGCTTCTGCGACACCGACTTCGTTGGGACAGACGGCGAGGGAGGCGGCCGATTCGAATCTCCGGCGACGCTGGCGGCGGCGATTCATGCGTGCTGGTCGTTTAGCAGCCCCGCGTTTGTCGTCTTCACCGGCGGAGAGCCGACACTGCAGTTGGACGCGGCACTAATCGGAGCAGTACGCGAGAACGGTGCAGTATTGGCGATCGAGACTAATGGAACCAATCCTGTCCCAGAGGGCGTCGACTGGATTTGCGTGAGTCCCAAATCCGGAGCTCCGTTGCGTCAACGTAGCGGTGACGAGATCAAGATCGCCTGGCCGCAGTCGGGCCTGGACCTCGCGGAACTCGAGCGTTTGGAGTTCTCACACCGGTTCTTGCAGCCGATTGATGGCCCTGACGTGGACCACAACACCGCCGTGACGATCGCCACGTGCCGCGACCGACCGGCCTGGCAGCTAAGCCGCCAGTGGCACAAGGTGCTTGGTATCCCGTGAGCTTCGAGATTACGCGCGCATTTCGGTTCGAGGCGGCGCATTTGCTTCCCAAGGCCCCACATGGCCATAAATGCCGGCGACTGCACGGTCATTCTTTCGTCGTAGAACTCACCGTGGCCGGCGACCTGTCGTCTGAGGGATGGGTTTGCGACTTCGCAGATCTCGCCAGCGCATGGGCCCCGCTGCACGATCAACTCGATCACCACTACCTCAACGAGGTGGCGGGCCTCGAGAATCCCACGTCCGAGCTTCTCGCCGCATGGATCTGGACCCAGATCGAGAGCACTTTGCCGGGTTTGGTTGCCGTACGAGTCGCGGAAACGTGCACTGCATCGTGCATCTATCGCGGCCCACGCGATCCTGGTGGCGGGTCGAGTTGACGCGTCATCCGCCTCGGTGTACGGAGGAGATCCGGGCGCGGTTCGAGAAACCAAGAACGATGCACGTAGACCCCGCCCGTGTGGCAGAACTCTCCGAACCGTGGTGGTCCCCGGTGTGGGAGCGTCACAAGGTCAAGTACGCCGTCACCGCACCGTCTGTCCCAGCGGACGAGAGAGACCTTCGCCGTGAGTTGGTCTTCTGCCTGCTGGGCGGGCATGGCGTCACGTATGAGCTAGGGCGGTCCGCTACGAGAGTGGTGATGGCTCTGGACCCGTTTCACGACCTGTGGTCGCACGATCAGCTCCGCCAGCGACTCGAGCACGAACTGAGGAAGCCGCAGTTCGAGCCGGCGTGCGCCGATGGTGCCTGGCGCCGGTATCGATTCCCGGCTCGCAAGGCGCGGCTGGTGAGCGACGCTGTCGTGTGGGTCAGAGACCGTGGCGGCCTACGCTCGGGTCTCGCTGCGCAGCAGAGCGAAGATGAGCGGCGGCAGTGGCTATGCGATTGCCCCGGCGTCGGTCTAAAAACCGCAAGTTGGCTGCTGCGCAATTGCGGCTGGGCCGAGCGACTCGCGATTCTCGATGTGCACGTATTGCGCGCGCTGGCCGAAGCCGGTGTTAGCGAGAAGCGACCGTCAAGCGCGCGCGACTATCTCGAGATAGAGCGAGCGTACCTCCAGTGGGCGGAACAACTCGATGCCTCACCGGCCGAGCTCGACCTTTTCCTGTGGGATGTGCAGCGGGCGCGCTGACTCGAATCGCGTGAGCGGCCTATCGAAGGGCATCTAGCAGCGTGCCGAGGTCTTCCACTACGCCGTCCGCGCCTGCGTCGACAAGACGCGCGTACTTTCCGATCTTGTTGGCATAGCCGATCGCGTTGACGCAGGACTCCTTGGCGGCCACGATGTCGCTTGGAGAATCTCCGACGAGCACTGTGTCAGGGCCGGCAGCACCGAGAGCGTCGACCGCTCGCTCGACCAGATGCGGATTGGGCTTGAGAAGCGACGGATCGGAAGAGGTACGACCAACGACCGCGTCGAGCGTGAGGCGATGAAGGCAAGCGAAAGCCACGACGGCGGCCTCCGAGTTGTTGCTCACGATTGCCACGGCTTTTCCGGTCTTACGCCAAGCTGTGATGAGGTCGGCGGCGTGTGGCGTGCGCATTGCTGTAGGGACCGCGGCGACTTCAGCCTCACGTAGTCGACGTTCTGTGCGGTCCGCAGCCGCGAAGTTGATCGAGTGCGCGAAGCGCAGCACCTCAAACGGGTCCAATGTCGCCTTGATTCGCTCCGGAATGCTGACGCCCTCGGTACGAAGTGCGCCCAGAAGATCGTTGGCTACTCGGGAAGCCGGAGTGCCCGCGAAGATGGAGCAAACCGGCCCGTCGAAGTCGAGCAGCAGGAAGCGCGCCCGTTGTAACAGCAGGGCCGTCTCGGCGGTTGGAGGGGCTTTCATCGGATGAGCGACTGCGCCACGGTGGTCCAGATCGTCTCGAACCACGCCTGGATCTGCTCGACGTACTGCGAGCCGGTCGACGTGTCGTCGTCACTGGCTGCGTGGTGGAAGAGCGTGGCGTCCTTGCCCATGAGGTCGTAGATGTCGTGAGGCTCGGCGTGGAGCTGAACCTGGCGGCGGACGACGGGATAGAAGCCGAGGAACAGCTCTTCGCGGTTGAGGATGAAGGCCTTGAAGAGGGGCGAGAGCTGGTGCACGCGAACCTCGACGGTGCCGTTGCCGACGAGGCCGAGTTCGTCGAGCTCGTGCACGGCGTCGGTGATCGCCTCGTTGTGGCGCTGCGTCATTGCGCGCGAGCGTTCGCGGAAGGCGGGGTCGTCGGCGAGGTCGTCGGCGCGGCACGGCAATGCGGCGGGCTTGGTGCTGTCCGGGACCAGGATGCGGATTGCGATCGACTCGGGAGCGGCCGCACCGGCCCGGATCTTGTCGAGCGGTTCCTGCACGGCTCCAAGCAGGGTCTCGGCGGTAAAGCCGAAGAAGTCGATCGTGACGTTCGGGCGCTGGAACGCTCGCTCAACGACGGGGCGCAGGCCAACCGGGCGGGCGGTGCGCTCGCGCACGAAGACCCCGCTGCCCTGGCGTGAGACGACGAGGCCCTCGTCGCGCAGGATGCGGATCGCCTGCTGGACCGTCATGCGCGCGACGCCGTAGCGGGTCGCGAGCTGACTGCCGGACGGCAGCTGGTCTCCCGGCTGCAGGGTCTTGGTGAGGATCGCAGCGCGAAGGGCGCCGGCCACTTGGATGTAAGGCGGACGCGGATCGTCGGGATCGAGAGCGCTCACACGGCGAAGTCTACTTGCGGACTAGGCGACCTGACTTGGTTGACATGGCTAGCCATGCTGTCTATGTTGTTCAAGTCGAGTGATCGTCCCGTATGGGCGACGTGAAGGAGGTTCGAGCAGATGCGTCTGCCGATCGACACGAGCCGTCTGCAGTTCCTCGTGGTCAGCGCCGCGGAGCCGCTGAAGAAGTTCGAGGACGGCAAGCCGCGTGAGGCCTGGGCGCCTCGCACCGATGAGAACGGGGAGTTGCTCTGGCGTGTCCAGGTCGTCGCGTTCGGCGACAACGAGGCGGAGATCATCCGCGTGACCCTCCCCGGTGACCCCGGCGTCGGTCAGGGCGTGATGGTGCGCATCGAGGGCATGACCGCGCAGGCATGGGAGATGGACGGGCGCTCGGGCATGGCGTTTCGCGCCACGGCGATCCGTTCGACGAACGCTCGGGCCGGCGGGGAGAAGGCGGCGGCGTGATGACCGGCGAGCTGTCCCGTGTGCGAACGCCGCGACGGGCTACGGAAGGCGACGTGTGGCTGCGGCTACTGGGCGGTCTGGTCGGAGCGCTGTGGCGATCACGGCTGGAACTGACGCTCGTCGGCGCGATCGTCGTCGTGCAGCGCGTGCTTGCCGGGCTCGTGGGTGCCGCGGCCGCGTGGGGCCTCGTTCTCGGCCTGGTGGCTGTCGTGCTCGCAGTTCCGAGGGCACGCGGCTGGCTGCGGACGGCGCTGCGGGCGGCTCGGGTCCGGCGCAAGTGGTGGGCGGCCTGGACGGACTGCGGTCTCCCCCGTGTACGCGCGGGGCGAGTGACGTCGATCCCGGCCGGAGAGCTGGTGCGGGTGCGCGCGTCGCGTGGCTCGTCGCTGGGGCATGTCGAGCACCGAGCGGAGGAGCTGGCCGTGTGCCTGCAGGTGCGCGAGGTCCGCGTGACTCGCGATCGGGAGAACGCGGCCACGGGCACGGTGACGCTCGTTCGGCGTGACCCGCTCGCGGGTGTGGCGTCGGTCCGCTGGCCTCAGCGCGACGCGGCCGAACTGTCGCTGTGGGAGCCGATCCCGATGGGCGTCAACGAGCTGGGTGCGACGGTCTCGGTGGCGCTGCCCGAGCGCAACGTGCTGCTTGGCGGTGAGCCAGGGGCGGGCAAGAGTGCGGCGCTCTCGCTGCTCGTGGCGACCGCGGCGCTCGATCCGAGCACGCGCGTGTGGCTGCTCGACGGCAAGCTCGTGGAGCTGTCGGTGTGGGCTCCGTGTGCGCAGCGGCTCGCGGGCCCGGACATC
The DNA here is from genome assembly GCF_027587175.1 of Solirubrobacter deserti. Classification (GTDB taxonomy): domain Bacteria; phylum Actinomycetota; class Thermoleophilia; order Solirubrobacterales; family Solirubrobacteraceae; genus Solirubrobacter; species Solirubrobacter deserti. The sequence goes on along the minus strand of NZ_JAPCID010000007.1, from coordinate 116,970 downwards.
GATGAGGCGATCGAGCTGTTGCGTGAGCTGCGTGGCGAGATGGAGCAGCGGTACCGCGAGCTGCTCCTGCGCGGTCAGCGGAAGGTCGCGCGGGAGGACGGGCTGCCGCTGAACCTGGTGGCGTGCGACGAGCTGGCGTTCTACCTCGGGCACGAGGACCGCAGGAAGCAGAAGGAGTTCGCGGAGCTGCTGCGCGATCTCGTCGCCAGGGGCCGCGCGGCCGGCGTGATCGTCTGCGCCGCCACGCAGAAGCCCGCGGCGGACGTAGTCCCGAGCGCGCTCCGCGATCTTTTCGGGTTCCGGCTCGCGCTGCGCTGCAACACGCCACAGGCGTCGGACACGATCCTGGGGCAGGGCTGGGCGTCGCTCGGGCACGACGCGGCGACGATCGCGCCCGTTCAGCGTGGCGTGGGGCTGCTGCTCGCCGAGGACGGCCTGCCGGTCCGGATGCGCGGGTTCCACCTGGACGACGCCGACGCGGACGAGCTGGCGGCACGCGCAGCGGCGCTGCGGGCTGACGTATGGCTCTCGAACGGGGAGACGCGGTCATGAGCGCGCGCCGGAAGGTGACCGACGAGGTGCTCGCGGAGCGGACGCGGACCGGCGACGAGCTGGCGTTCCGCGTTCTGGTGACTCGCTACGAGCCGTTGCTGCGGTCGGTGTGCTGGTCTCCCCCGCTCGGCCTGGACGCCGACGATCTCCGTCAGGAAGCGCTTGTCGGGTTACTGGAGGCCTGCCGCGTGGAGACGGCGTGCTCGTTCGCGGCGATCGCCGCGAGAACGGTCCGCTGGCGCGTGCTCAATGCGCGGGAGCGGACCCGGCAGGCCGGCGCGCGTGTGCTCAACGACGCCGTCTGGCTCGACGGAGGCAACGACGAGATGCCCGCCGTCGAGGGAACAGACCCCGCGGTGGCCGTCCTGGTGCGCGAGCAGCTGCGCATGTTCGTGCGCCAGCTGCCCGAGGCCGTCGAGCTGGCCTGCCAACCGGACGTCTCGCAGGTGCACCCACCGGTCGTGATCGCTCGGGCGCTGCGCGTGATCCGCAAGGGCGGGACCGTCGCGACCGCCGCGGCGGCAGTCGGGGTAAACGAGGGCGCGGTCTACGGCTGGGTGAACCGACTCCCCGCGGCGCGTGAGGCTCGGCGAAGTCTGCGTCGTCGCGGCACGGGCCGGCATCAGGCGCACTCGACCACGACGGGCGGGCAGGCCGCGTGACCGTCGCGCCGTCTCCGGTGCATGTCGAGCTGGCCGAGCGCGCGGCTCGCCCGGACTTTGAGACGCTGCAGAAGCAGCTGCGCTCGTCCGGGTACTGCGCTCGGCCGGTCCGGCTCAAGGGGCACGTCGAGACGTGCGGCGCGGACGGGCGCTGGCGCTCTACCTGGTCGACGCTCACGCAGCCGGACGGCGTGCTCCGCAAGGCCTGCGGCAACCGGCGCGAGGCGATCTGCCCTGCGTGCGCGGAGCGCTACCGCCAGGACGCCTACCACCTGATCGCGGCAGGGCTGCGGGGCGGCAAAGGCGTGCCGGACACGGTGACCGAGCACCCGATGATCTTCGCGACGCTGACGGCGCCGACGTTCGGGGCGGTGCACTCGCGCGCGACCGGTCCTGACGGGCAGCCGCGCCGCTGTCGTCCTCGGCGTGACGCGCCGGTCTGCCCGCACGGGAACTCGCTCAGCTGCACGCGCCTCCATCGCGAGGGCGACCCGTGCCTGGGCGAGCCGCTGTGCCGCGAGTGCTTCGACTACGACAGCGCGCTGGTCTGGAACAACCTCCTGGGCGAGCTGTGGCGGCGCACGACGATCTACCTGCCGCGCGCCCTGGCGCGGCTCGTCGGCCTCACGCAGAAGCAACTTCGCGCCCGCGTGCGCGTCGCCTACGTCAAGGTCGCCGAGTACCAGCAGCGCGGGCTCGTGCACCTGCACCTGGTGATCCGGCTCGATCGCGCGATGCCCAAGTACCGGGCCGGCGACGTGCGCCCGCCCGGTTTGCGGTTCACCGTCGAGCTGCTCGAGGACGCGCTGCGCAACGCCGCGGCCACGGTGACCGTCCCTGTGCCGCAGGAGATCGGCGGCGGCTACGCGACGTGGGGCGCGCAGCTCGATGTCCAGCACATCGGCACCGGCCGCGCGCTCGAACCCGGCCACTGCGCGGGCTACCTCGCCAAGTACGCGACCAAGGCGACCGAGCAGGCCGGCGGCGTGCTCCACCGCGTAACCGAACACGAGGTCAACCAGCTCCCGGTGCGCGAGCACGTCAAGCACTATCTGCGCCACGCGTTCGCGCTCGACGCGCAGCTCGACAACCGCAAGCTCGCGCGCAACGCACACGCCTTCGGCTACCGCGGCCACTGCCTGACCAAGTCGCGCCGCTACTCCACGACGTTCAAGCAGCTCCGCGCCGATCGCGAGGCGCACGTCCTGGAGCAGATCCTTGCGCGCTCGCGCGACGAATCACAACGTGCGATCGCCACGGCGGCGCCCGAGCAGCGGCGTGGGCGCTTCGAGTTCGTCGGCCAGGGCCACCGAACCGACGTCGAGGCCCTTCTTGCCGAGCAAGGCCGCGCCAGAGAGCGCGAAATGCGCCGGATCGCCCGCGAAGAGCTGTGCGACCAACCACCACCCCGAAGGGAGCCGACATGCCTGACCCGGCCGAGTTCGAGCCGTTCCTGACCGCCCGCGAGGTCGCCGAGCGACTCCGCATCGCTCCGACCACGGTGCTCCGCTACTACGACGAGGGCGTGTTGCCGGGCCGGCGGCTGCGCAAGGGTCCGCGGCGCCCCGTCCGCTTTCGCTGGAGCGAGGTCGAGGCGGCGCTGATCGAGGAGAACCGGCCGTGAGCAACAGCCGCGGCCAGGCGCGCACGGGCGAGATCAAGCGCACGGCCGGCGGCTGGGCGATCCGGTACCGCGACGGGCAGGGCGTACGCCGTCAGAAAGGCGGCTTCAGGACCAAGGCCGAGGCGAAGACCGTCCTGGACGAGGAGCTGCGCAAGGCGCGCCTCGGCCCGCTGTACCGGCCGGACGTGACGCTCAAGGAGCTGGTCGACGCGTTCCTCGACCAGTACCAGGGCGCGCCGTCGAGCAAGGATCGGCTCGATCAGTACCTCGGCAAGGCGACGGCGAAGTTCGGCGATCGTCCCGTTAGCGAGATCAACGTGCTGGACCTCTCGCGCTGGCGGGCGAGCCTGCCCGAGACGATGCGCCACGGCGCGGTCCGTTCGCTGCGGCAGGCGCTGGGCGCGGCGCACAAGTGGCAGTGGATCGAGCGCAACGTCGCGCTGGACGTGCCGAACCCGATGCACGCGCGGCAGGAGTTCGTCCCGTTCGACACCTGGGAGGAGGTGGAGGCCGTCGCGCACGAGCTCGGTCCGTTCGGGCCGCTGATGATCTTCAGCATCGGCACGGGCGTGCGGCCGGAGGAGGCGTTCGGCGCCGAGTGGGTCGACGTCGACCTAGAGGCCGGCGTCTTCACCGTGCGGCGTTCGTTCGCCAAGGGCCGGCTCAAGCCGTACGCCAAGACCGCGCGCTCACGGCGGCGCATCCCGCTGCGCGCGAAGGTGATCGACGCGCTGGAGAGCCTCCACCCGCGCGAGGGCATCCTGTTCCCGGCGTCCGGGGGCGGCCGGATCAACATCGACAACTGGCGGCGGCGCGAGTGGACGCCGGCGCTCATCGCCGCCGGTATCGAGCACCGCCGCATCTACGACATGCGCCACACGTTCGCGACGTGGAGCCTGGCGGCCGGGATGAGCATCTTCACCCTCGCTCGCCGGATGGGCACGAGCGTGCAGATGATCGATCAGACCTACGGCCATCTCGCGCGCGACGCCGAGGATCAGGACCGCGGCCTGCTCGACCGCTACGACGGCGCCGAGAACGCCCGTGGGCACGTTGTGGGCACGATTGCGGACGCAACCAAGATCGATGCTGATCCCGAGAACGACGAAGGCCCCGCAAATGCGAGGCCTTCTGTTCAGCGCGCCCGAGAGGATTCGAACCTCTGACCTTCGGTTCCGTAGACCGACGCTCTATCCAGCTGAGCTACGGGCGCTGGTCGCGCTGCGGCGAGCCAGTTTAGCGCCCGCTTCGCGGACGACCGGGTCCGGGGCGTCGGAGAACTTCCCGTAGCGGCCGAGAAGGCGCCCAACCCGCGCTTGGAGCGGCAGGACGAATCGGCGCACGAGCGGCGGGATCGCGGTCATCGCGAACTCACTCCGGTAGCGGGTGAGCAGGTACGCGGCGTCGAACGCCCCCGGCCGGCCGCCACGACTCTCGGCGATCGACGCGTAGACCGCGGACAGGAAGTATTCGAGGTTGTGCGCCGGGAACACCTCGCCGACGAGGTGGAGCGGCTCGTCGCCCGCGTTCCAGAAGCGGTGCTCGACGCCGGGCTTGAAGGTCGCCATCTCACCCATGCCGTAGAAGCGGTCGGCCTGACCCGGGATCGAGACGCCCATGCGACCGGACTCGACGCGCATGCGCTCGGTCTGGAGCCAGTGGACGTGCATGGGCGGGCCGGCGCCCGGCTCAACGGTCGATTCCACGAGCAGGTGGTCCCCGTCCAGACCGACGAAGGTCAGCCGTTCGCCGTGGCCGTTGTCGATCGTCTTCGGATATCCCATGAGCGCCGTCCTTTTCGCTACCGGTAGTTTCGATACGGACGGTAGCGGTGATCGGCATTAGGGTGCAAGGGGTGCCAGCCGAACCAAGACGGGGGCGCCCGCTCGACCCCGCCATCGACGAGGCGATCGTCCGGGCGGCGGTGGCGATCTTTCTCGAGGGCGGCCTGCAGCGGATGACGGTGCCGGGCGTCGCGACCGCGGCGGGGGTGGCGAAGACGACGGTCTATCGGCGCTATCCCTCGCCCGCGCAGCTGGCGCTGGCCGCGATCGCGCGCCTGAACGCCGACGCGGCCGACCCCGACACCGGCTCGGCGCGGACGGACCTGATCGCCACGCTGGAGGCGGTCCGTCAGCGCGTCGACCCGACCGTTACCGCGACGGTGCTGGTGGAGGCGCAGACACACCCGGAGATCCTCGAGGTGGCGCGGCGGAACATGATCCGGCCCGCGGTGGAGCGGTTCCGGCGCGCGATCCGCAAAGGCGTCGAGACCGGCGAACTCAGACCCGACCTCGACGTCGAACTCGCCGCGGACGCGGTGTTCGGCTCGTTCTTCACCCGCTTCTACGAGCACGGACGCCCAGGGCCGGAGTGGCCGGAGCAGGTCGTGGACCAGCTGTATCCCGCGTGGAAGCGCGCCTAGAACGCAAACGCCCCGCAACCGAGCGGGGCGTCTGAAACAGCGGACAGGGCGGGATTCGAACCCGCGATGGAGCTTTATTACCCCATACTCGCTTAGCAGGCGAGCGCCTTCAGCCTCTCGGCCACCTGTCCCGGTCCGCGGGAGTGTAGAGAGCCGCGCGTCAACTCGCGCGGTTGCGTCGCCCGCGGGGGAGCGTGTCCAGCTCCTCGAGCGACATGCCGGCGCCCGTGGCGACGCACGCCAGCGGGTCGTCGGCGACCCGCACGGGCATGCCCGTCTCGCGCGCGACGCGGTCCTCGAAGCCGCGCAGCAGCGACCCGCCGCCCGCCAGCAGCACGCCCTCGGTGGTGATGTCGGCGGCGAGCTCGGGCGGCGTCTCCTCCAACGTCGCGTGGATCGCCGCCATGATCTCGGCCAGCGGCGAAGCGATCGCCTGGCGGACCTCCTCCGACGTCAAGACGATCTCGCGCGGCAATCCGGACGCCAGGTCGCGCCCCCGGATCGACGTCTTGATCTCCTCGCGCAGCGGGATCGCGGACCCGGCGGCGAGCTTGATCGCCTCGGCGCTCTGCGACCCGATCGCCATCCGGTGCTCGAGCCGGATGTGGTTGGTGATCGCGTCGTCGAGGTCGTACCCGCCGACCCGCAGCGACTTGGCGACCACGAGCCCGCCGAGCGAGATGATCGCCACCTCGGAGGTACCACCGCCGATGTCGACCACCATCCGGCCCTTGGGCTCGGCGATGTCCACGCCGGCGCCGATCGCGGCGGCCAGCGACTCCTCGATCAGGTGCACCTCGCGCGCGCCGGCGCTCAAAGTCGCCTCCTCGACCGCCCGCCGCTCGACCTCGGTGATGCCGGAGGGAGCGCAGATGACCATCCGCGGCCGGGCGAAGCGCGACTGCAAGACCTTGCCCACGAACTGGCGGAGCATCGCCTCGGTGACCTCGAAGTCGGCGATCACGCCGTGCCGCAGCGGCCGGTCGGCGGAGATCGTCGCGGGCGTGCGGCCGATCATCCGCTGGGCGTCCGCGCCGACCGCGTGCACCTCACCCGTGCGCTGGTCGATCGCGACCACGGACGGCTCTGACAGGACGATCCCGCGCCCGCGGACGTACACGACCGTGTTGGCCGTGCCAAGGTCGACCGCAACGTCGCCACCCGACCGCAGGCGGCCGACATGACGTCGTCGGCCGGAGCCGCCGAAGAGCCGGAGGGACATTCGGCCGCCCACTCAAGCACACGCGGCGGCGATGCCCCTCGAAACAGGGGCGTACCCTACGAACCTCCGGAGGGGTGGCAGAGTGGTCGATCGCACCGGTCTTGAAAACCGGAGTCCGTGTAAGCGGACCGTGGGTTCGAATCCCACCCCCTCCGCTCCGCCCTTGCCCGATCGGCAAGATCCCTTGGCCGGCGGCCCGCGTGCAACGACCCTTGCGCCGCATGGCCACCGACTGGACCAAGACGAGCTTCCACCGCCTCAAGGACAAGAGCCCGAGCGACGCGCCGATGCAGTGGAAGATGGCGCGCGACGCCCTCGGCACGCGCGAGCTGGGCGTGAGCCGGTTCACGTATGAGCCCGCCGCCCGGATGCCGTTCGGTCACCGGCACCGTGAGCAGGAGGAGGTCTACGTGGTCGTCGGCGGCGCGGGTCACGCCAAGCTCGACGACGAGATCGTCGAGCTGGCGACCTGGGACGTGCTGCGCGTGAGCCCGCACGTGTGGCGCTCGTTCGCCGCCGGCCCCGAGGGTCTCGACCTGCTGTGCGTCGGCGGCCGGCGGCCGGCGGGTGGCGACACCGAACGCGCACCCGGTTTCTGGGCCGATTGACACAGCGATCCTTGAGCGCTTAGGTTCGAGCCGCAGAGCAGAGGTGCACCGTGTCGGACGTTCGTCACGCTCACGCGACGGCTGACCCCGAGCCGCAGCGACTGGATCGCCGACGCCCACCGCATCCGGGCGGCGCTCGCCTGGCTGAGCCTCAGCCGTGGACGTGGAGGCGCTGCCCCTGGGGCCCGAAGATGCCGATCAGCTCGACGGGCCCGTCCACGGCGCCGAACCAGTGCGGCGTCCAGGTGGAGAACTCGACCGCCTCGCCCGGCTCGATCACGAAGTCCTTCTCGCCGAGCACGAGCCGGAGCCGCCCGGACAGCACGTAGATCCAGTCGTGCCCCTCGTGCACGGGCAGCTCGTCGGGCGGCTCGGCACCGTCGAACGGCACCAGCAGCTTGAACGCCTGCAGCCCGCCGGCGCCGCCGCGGCTCGTGAGCGGCCACGCCGTCATCGCGCCCATCTTCAGCGGCTTGGCCCGCACGCGCGGGTCGGGCGGCGGCGCGCTGCCCAGCAGGTCGTCGGCCTTGACGCCCAGCGCCGCGGCCAGCCCGGGCAGATGGTCCAGCGCCAGCCGACGCTTGCCGGACTCCAGACGACTCAAGGTCGACACGTCGATGTTCGCCCGCTCGGCCACCTGTTGCAACGTCAGCCCCTGCTCACCGCGCAGCTCGCGCAGCCGCCGCCGGACCCGCGCGTCCACCGCTTCGTTTGCCGTCATGGCAAACGATCTTGACACATCTCTCGCCTCGCACCACCCTGAACCGCAATGACTTGGGATTGCATCGTCGTCGGCGGCGGGGCCGCGGGACTGAGCGCCGCGCTCGTCCTGGGCCGGGCGCGCCGGCGCACACTGATCATCGACAAGGGCGAGCCGAGCAACCGCTTCGCCCACGGCATCGGCGGCCTGCTCGGCCAGGACGGGCGCGCGCCGCAAGACTTCTACGCGGACGGCCGCGCGGAGCTCGCGAAGTATCCGACCGTGGAGTACCGGCGCGGCGAGGTGACGGACGGCGAGCCCGGCTTCACGCTCACGCTCGCGGACGGAACCAGCGAAGCCACGACGAGCATCATCCTCGCCACCGGCATGGACTACGTCTATCCGGACGTGCCGGGGCTGCAGGAGCGCTGGGGCCGCACCGCCTTCCACTGCCCGTTCTGCCACGGCTGGGAGGTGCGCGACCGCCCGCTGTTCGTGCTCGACCCGTCCGAGCACGGCCCGATGCGCGCGCAGCTGCTGAGCGCCTGGAGCGACGACGTCACGCTCCTCGACGCCCCGCCGCAGGAGCTGCGCGACGACGAGATCGTCCTGGCCGACGGCACCACGCGCCCGTGCGGCGGCTTGCTCGTCGGCGTCCAGCTCGCCCAGCGCGACGGGCTCGCGGCCAAGCTCGGCGTCACCGCCCAGGAGCCCAACCCGATGTTCAAGGACGGCCTGGTCATCGACGAGCGCCACGCCACGAACGTCCCCGGCGTGTTCGCCGCGGGCGACCTCACCGGGAAGCCGCCGTCGGTCGCGGCCGCCGTCGCCTCAGGCTCGATGGCGGCGGCGATGGCGGTGCATGCGCTGGTACTGCCGCACTAGCGCGATCAGGACGACGACCGCCGCGCCCGCCCACCCGAACGCGAGCACCAGCGCTCCCGCCCCGAGCACCGGCGCCGCGATCGCCGCGGGCTGCCGGGGGCGGCGGGCGATCACGAACCGCTGCCCGTCCAGCACGAAGGAGGAGCCGGGTCCGCCGCGGAACACCACCCGCGGCGGCCGGCTCACGTGCCGGTCGCGCAACGCCGCGTAGGCGAGGTTGACCGCCTTCATGCGCTCCTCGTCGGGCGTCGCGCCCACCTCGGAGTACTGCTTAACGAGGCGGTTGCGCACGACCCGCAGGTCGCCGTCGAACGACGGGTCGATGCCGAGCGCCTCGTAGGGGTCCACTACCCCCTTTTCTGCGCGGCCTCCGGCGATGCCTCCCAGAAGTCGTCGATCTTCGTCGCGTCGCCGCGCCCGAGCTGCTTGGAGATCGCCCACAGCTCGACCGGCTCGTCGCCCTCGTTGCGGTGCGAGCGCGCGGTCTTCGGCGCGACGCGTACCACCGAGGGCGCGGACACGCGATGCACATCGTCACCCGCACGGAACGTCAAGGTCCCGCGCGCGACGATGTACAGCTCCTCGATCTCCTGGTGGAAGTGCCCCGTGCCCTGCTCGAAGTCCGAGTGCGGCGGGACGCGGATCAGCGTCACGGCCACCTGCTCGGCGTCCAGCGCGTCCGTCAACGGCCGGAACTCGCCCGGGACGTCGGTGCCGGCGTACACGTCCTGCGCGTCGTCGGCACCGACGATCGAGTAGCCGTCGCTCACGCGGCGATCTCCGCCCGCTTGGCCTCGATCCGGGCCAGCAGGTTCTCCATCGGGGTCACGAACGCGTCGATGCCGTCGCGCAGGAGCTTGTCGGTGACGTCCTCGAGGTCGATGCCCGCGTCGGCCAGCGCGGCGAGGTCCGCGCTCGGGTCCTCGGCACCGGTCGCGCCCGCCACGCCACCTTCGGCGCGCGCGGCCTCGAGCGTCGCCATCGGCATCGTGTTCACCGTGTTGGGAGCGACGAGGCCCCACACGTACAGCGTCGCCGGATAGGCGGGGTTCTTCACGCCGGTGGAGGCCCACAGCGGGCGCTGGACCGGCGCGCCGGCCTCGCGCAGCGCCGCGAAGCGCTCGCCCTCGAAGATGCGCTGGTAGGCGGCGTACGCCGCCCGCGCGTTGGCCAGCCCGGCGCGGCCCTGCAGCTCGGAGTTGCCGGCCGCCTCGAGGCGCTTGTCGACCTCGGTGTCCACGCGCGAGACGAAGAACGACGCGACGGAGTGGCGGTCCAGCGCAAGCCCTTCCGCCTGGCGCCGCTCGAGGCCCTTGATGTAGGCCTCCATGACCGCCTCGTAGGCCTCCACCGCGAACAGCAGCGTCACGTTGACGTTCAGGCCGTCGTAGATCGCCTGCTCGATCGCCGGGATCCCCGCCTCGGTGGCCGGGATCTTGATCATCAGGTTCGGGCGGTCGACCGCCTGCCAGTACTCCCGGGCCTGCGTGATCGTGCGCTCGGTGTCGTGCGCGAGGTCGGGGTCGACCTCCCAGGACACGTAGCCGTCGAAGCCGTCGGTGCGGTCATAGACGGGCCGCAGGACGTCACAGGCCGCCTGCACATCCTGCAACGCCAGCGCCCGGTAGGTCTCGCCGGCGCTCTTGCCCTCCGTGACCAGACGCTGGATGTCCTCGTCGTAGTCGGCGTGGCCGATCGACTTCTCGAAGATCGCGGGGTTGGAGGTCACGCCCTGCAGCGAGTCCTGCTCGACCATCCGCGCCAGCTCGCCGGTCTCGATCAGCCCGCGCGAGAGCTGGTCGAGCCAGATCGACGTGCCCGCCGCCGTCAGGGCGGCGAGACGCTCGTTCACTGCGGTTGCGCTCATGCCCCCTACGATGCCACGCCGGATGCTCGCCCGTCTTGTGCTCGCGCTCGCGCTCCTGGCGCTCGCCGTCCCGGCCCCCGCGCATGCGCAGCGCCCGAACATCGTCTTCGTCCTCGCCGACGACCTTTCCATGGACCTGGTCCAGTACATGCCGCGCGTGCAGGCGATGATGGCCGAGGGCGCGAGCTTCGAGCGCTTCGTCGCCACCAACTCGCTGTGCTGCCCGTCCCGGGCCTCGATCCTCACCGGCCGCTACTCGCACAGCACCGGCATCTTCCGCAACCAGCCGCCCGACGGCGGCTTCGAGGTCTTCACCCGCATGGAGGAGCGCAGCACGTTCGCGACCTCCCTGCAGGACGCGGGCTACCGCACGGCGATGATGGGCAAGTACCTCAACGGCTACCGGCCCGGCTCGCGGTTCGTCCCGCCGGGCTGGACGGAGTGGGTCGTCGCGGGTGAGGCGTACGAGAGCTTCAACTACAACCTGCTCGTCAAGGGCCTGGGCCCGCTGCCGCCGCAGACCGTCCGGCACGGCCGCCGGGCGAGCGACTACCTGACGGACGTGATCGCCCGCCGCGGCCGGCAGTTCATCGCCGAGTCGGTGCGCTCCGGCCGCCCGTTCCTGCTCAAGCTCGCGCCCTACATGCCGCACGCGCCGTTCACCCCGGCGCCGCGCGACCGCGACCGCTTCCCGGGCGTGAAGGCCCCACGCGGCCCGCTGTTCGACGCCGCGCCGCTGCCGGGCGCGCCGGACTGGCTGCCGCGCGACCCGCTCACCCCGGACGAGATCGCCCGCATCGACCGCGACTACCGCAAGCGCGTGCAGTCCGTGCAGGCGATCGACCGCATGCTCGGCGACCTGCGCGCGCAGCTGGTCGAGCTCGGGGTGGACGAGAACACGTACGTCGTCTTCGCCTCCGACAACGGCTTCCACATGGGCGAGCGGCGGCTGACGGCGGGCAAGCAGGGACCGTGGGACCACGACATCCGCGTGCCGCTGGTGGTCGTCGGGCCCGGCGTGACCGGTGGGCGGGTGATCGACAAGCTCGCCGCCAACGTCGACCTGCGGCCCACGTTCGAGGACCTCGCGGGCGTGCGCTCGCCCGCGCACGTCGAGGGCCGAAGCCTCGCGCCGCTGCTGCTGCAGGAGCCCGTGCTGAGCTGGCGGGACGCGACGCTGGTCGAGCACCACGGCCCGCCGCACGACGCGTCCGATCCCGACGCGCAGGACCGCCTCGCGGGCAAGCCGCCGAGCTACGCGGCGTTGCGCTTCGACGCGGCGCTGTACGTGCAGTACGACAACCCCAAGCGGGCGCCCGAGTACTACGAGCACGGGACCGATCCCCACGAGCAGCACAACCTGTGGCCGACGCTCCCCGAGGAGCAGCGTGAGCGCCTGGCGCGGCGGCTGGCGCAGCTGCGCGACTGCGGCGGGCCCGACTGCCGCATCCTGGATCAGGGTCCGTAGTCTCCGCTCCATGCGGGCGATCCAGATCGTCGAGCTCGGCGGCCCCGAGTCGCTGCAGCTCGCGGACATCGACGAGCCGGCGGGCGACGGCGTCGTGATCGACGTCCGCGCGTGCGGCGTCTCCTTCCCGGAGGTGCTGCAGTCGCGCGGGCAGTACCAGCTCAAGCCGGACCTGCCGTTCGTGCCGGGGAGCGAGGTCGCGGGCGTCGTACGCGCGGACGCGCACGGCTTCGCGGCGGGCGAGCGGGTGGCGGCGCTCAGCTGGCTCGGCGGGTTCGCGGAGACGGTCGTCGCGCAGCCGCAGATGACGTTCCGGCTGCCGGACGCGCTGAACTTCGCGCAGGGCGCCGGGCTGATCCTCAACTACCACACGGCGCACTTCTCGCTCGTGGACCGCGGGCGGCTGCGCGCGGGCGAGACGGTGCTCGTGCACGGCGCGGCAGGCGGCGTCGGGACGGCGTCGATCCAGGTGGCGAAGGGGTTGGGCGCCCGCGTGCTGGCCGTGGTGTCCAGCGACGCGAAGGCGGAGGTCGCGCGCACGGCCGGAGCGGACGAGGTGCTGCGCTCGGACGGTGCGTGGAAGGACGAGGCGAAGGCGCTCGGCGGCGTCGACCTCGTGCTCGACCCGGTCGGCGGCGACCGCTTCACCGACAGCCTGCGCACGCTGAACCCGGACGGGCGGCTGATCGTCGTCGGCTTCACGGGCGGCGCGATCCCCGAGGTGAAGGTCAACCGGCTGCTGCTGAACAACATCAGCGTCGTCGGCGCGGGCTGGGGCGCCTACATCTCCCAGCGCCCGGAGACGCTCGCGGAGACGGCGCGTGCGCTCGACGCGCTGATCGAGTCCGGCCACGTGCGCCCGCTCATCGGCGCCCGCTTCCCGCTTGCGGAGGCGAGCCGGGCGCTGCAGCTCATCGACGGCCGCGGCGCGACCGGTAAGGTGGTGCTGGAGCCATGAGCTCAACCGTCCACATCCCGTTCGAGGACGCCGGCCCGGCGGTGAAGGACGTGATGATGCTCGAGCCGCGGTCCGTCGGCCCGGACACGCCGATCGCGCAGATCCGCGAGACGTTCGACAGCCCGTCGGTGAAGTTGATGCTCGTCACCGACGGGGAGCGCTTCCTGGGCACCGTCACGCGCGACGATCTGCCCGCGGACGACGACGGCCCGATCGGCCCGCACGTGCGCGCCGACACGCCGTCGCTGAAGCCCGACGACCCGGTGGACAAGGCCCTCGAGCTCTTCAACGAGCGCGAGATGAGCCGCATCCCCGTCGTCACCGACGGGGACCGGCTCGAAGGCCTCGTGTGCCTGAACAAGAGCCACGAGGCCTTCTGCATCTACCCCCGCTGAAGTGACGCGTTCAGGGCGTCGTCGAACGTCCCGAAGATGAACTCAGCGGCGGCGCGCTCCTGCGGGAGGATCGTGTCCGCGACCATGGCGGTGTCGCCGTCCCCGGCCAGCCGGGCGGTGCGCGTGAGGTGCTCGTAGGCCCCGATCTCGAGGTGCTCGACGGCGTAGGCGAACATCGCGAGCTTGACCGGCGTGTCCGGGTTCGCGGCCCAGAACCCGCCCCAGTTGATGCCGCCGAGCTTGAGCGCGGCGTCCTTGAGCCGGCTCGGCGAGCTGTCGAGCTCACCCAGGCGGCGCTCGAGGAGCTCGCTGTGGCCCTGCGTCTCGGCGTGGTGGTTCTCCAGGACCGCCGCCAGCGACGTCCCCGCCGCGAGCTTCGGGCCGCGGTCGAGCAGGGCGTTGGACTGCGCCTCCAGCGCGTGCGCGTCGGCGAGGTAGTCGGTGATGTGCTCGCCGGCCTCACGGTCGCGCAGCGAGGCCGCGACGGTCCTGTCCCAGGACTCGCCGATGCGGATCGCCATCGCCTCCTCCTCGGCGCGGATCGTCCGCGCCACGGCCGCCGTCTCCTCGTCACCGGCGCGCTGCGCGACCCGCTCGAGCAGGTCGTAGGCGGCGAGCTCCATGTGCTCGTAGGAGTAGGCGTGGGTGGCGAGCTTGCCCGGCGTGTCGGGATTGAGCTGCGCGAACAGCACGAAGCCCTTGCCGCTGACGCGGCCGAGCAGGTCCTCCAGCTGGGACGGCGACGCGTCGTACGCGGCGAGGCGCTCGCGGATCAGCTCCTCGTGGCGCTCGGTCTCGGTGCAGTGCACTTCGAAGGCCGCGGCCACGTCGCGGTCGCCCGCGAGCTCCGGCGCCTTGCGCATCTGCGCCAGCGCCTGCACCTCCATGGCGTGGCAATCGGTGAGGTACTTGATGAGCTGCTCTTCGATCGGGCGCATGTCAATCGGCCTGCGGCGGCTCGTTCTCGGGCAACCCGGGCAGCGGCGCGTCGTCCTCGTCCATGTCGGCGGGCGGGCCCATCGGCTGGTCGTTCGTCTCGGGCGAGCCGTCCTCGGCGGGCGGCGGATCGTCGGGGATGTCGGGGTCCTCAGGCGTGATCGGGGTCTCGCTCATGCAGCGGGCCTACCCCGGCGGGCGAGCCGGCGCACAGCGAGCGGTGCGAGGACGACCGACACGATCACGCGCAGGCTCTGCACGGCGATGATGAACGTGATGTTCCCGCCCGAGCTGAACGCGACGGCGAGCACGGCGTAGATGCCGCCGGGGGTGGTGGCGAGGAAGGCGTCGCGCAGGCTGATGCCGGTCAGCAGGTGCAGGACGACGGCCAGCCCGAAGCAGGCGATCAGCAGCACGAAGACGCCGACGAGCACCGGCCCGAGCAGCCGCCCCATCTGGCGCACCGTGTCCGTCGTGAACCGCAGGCCGACCTGGAGGCCGATCAACGCGAACGCGAGCTCGCGCACGACGGGCGGGACGACGAAGTCCACGCCCGCGAGCGTCAGCGCGCCCGCGACGACCATCGGTCCCATCAGCGTGCCGGCGGGCACGCCGAGCCGCCGCGCGGCGAGCGCCGCCGTGGGCGCGACCGCGGCGGTGACGAGCCAGTCGGTGGGGCTCGCGAGGATGGCCTCGCTCGGTCCTCCGCCGCCGTCGCCACCACCCCACGCGGCCGCCAGCAAGGGTGTCAGCAGGACGGTGACGAGCACGCGCAGGTACTGCATGAACGCGACCAGCCGGTCGTCGGCGCCGAGCTCGTCGGACATGCCGACGATCCCGGAGGCGCCGCCCGCGATCATGCCGAGCTGAGCGGTCGGGCGGTCGAGCTCGGTCCGGCGCTCGAGCACGAGCCCGACGAGCATGCTGGCCACGAGCGTGCCCGCGCTCACGAGCGCCACCGGCAGCCACTCGCCGCCCACGGCCTGCAGCGCGTCCGGCTCCAGGTAGGCGCCCAGCGTGACGCCGAGCAACGCCTGCGCGGAGACGAAGCTGCCGCGCGGGAAGGTCACCTTCCCGGGCCGCGCGAGCGCGACGGCGAGCCCGACGAGCAGCGCGGCGAACAGCGTGGCCGAGCTGAGCCCGGCGAGGTCGAGCGCGAACGCGACCACCGCCGTGAGGGCGCCGAGCACGAGCAACGACGCCGCCATTCGCATCGCGTCAAACGCTAGCGTTCCGCCGATGCTCGTCTCCGAGGCCGTCGGCCGCACTGTTCACGCCCTCGGCGGCGAGGTCGTCTTCGGGCTGATGGGGAGCGGCAACCTCGCGGTGACGAACGCGATCGTGGCCGCCGGCGGGCGGTTCTTCTCCTCGCGCCACGAGACCGGTGCGGTGTGCATGGCGGACGGATACGCGCGGGTGAGCGGGCGCCTCGGGGTCGCGTCCGTGCACCAGGGGCCGGGCCTGACGAACGCGATCACCGGGCTCGCCGAGGCCGCGAAGAGCCGCACACCGGTGCTGCTCCTCGCCGCGGACACGCCGTCCGCCCAGCTGCGGTCGAACTTCCGGATCGACCAGGACGCGCTGGTCGCCTCCGTGGGCGCCGTGCCCGAGCGCGTGCACACGCCGCAGACCGCGGTCGCCGACACCGCCCGCGCCGTGCGCCGTGCCGTCCGGGAGCGCCGCACCGTCGTCCTCAACCTCCCGCTGGACGTGCAGGCGGCCGAGATCGACCTCGTGCCGCCGCCGCCCGCGCCGGAGCTCGCGTCGGTCGCACCCACCGACCTCGCCGCCGTCATCGAGGCGCTCAACGGAGCCCAGCGGCCCGCGATCATCGCCGGCCGCGGCGCGGTGCTCTCCGGCGCCGGGCCGGCGCTGCGCGCACTCGGCGAGCGGCTCGGCGCCGTGCTGGCCACGTCCGCGGTCGCCAACGGCCTGTTCACCGGCGACCCGCTCGACCTCGGCATCTCCGGCGGGTTCTCGACCCCGCTCGCGCAGCGCGAGCTGGCGGCCGCCGACGTCGTGATCGCGTTCGGCGCCGCGCTGAACGTGTGGACGACGCGGCACGGCAAGCTCGTCAACGGCACGGTGATCCAGGTCGATCGCGACGTGGAGGCGATCGGCGCGCACCGCCCGGTGGACCTCGGCGTCGTCGGCGACGCCCGCGCCGTCGCCGAAGCGCTGCTCCCCCACGTGACCGGACGCGGTCGCGAGCCGCTCCCCGAAGCGCGCCGCTGGCGGGACGAGCCCTACGAGGAGAGCCGCGACGCGCTGGACCCGCGGACGCTCACCATCGCGCTCGACGAGATCCTGCCGGCCGAGCGCACCGTGGTCGTGGACAGCGGCGCGTTCATGGGCTACCCCGCGATGTACCTGGGCGTCCCGGACGCGCACGGGTTCGTGTTCCCGCAGGCCTTCCAGTGCGTCGGCCTGGCGCTGGGCAACGCGATCGGCGCGGCCGTCGCGCGGCCGGACCGCATGACGGTGTGCGCCGTCGGCGACGGCGGGTTGCAGATGTCGCTGCCCGAGCTCGACACGCTCGGCCGGCTGGGCCTCGACATGGTCGTGATCGTCTACAACGACGACGCCTACGGCGCCGAGGTGCACCACTTCCGCCCGCTGGGCGTCCCGGTCGAGCTCGCCCAGTTCCCGCCGGTGGACTTCGCCGCGCTCGCCGAGGCGAGCATGTGCCAGGGCCTGACCGTACGCACCGAGGACGACCTCGAAGGCGTCAAGGCTTGGCTGCACGACCGCGACCGCCCGCTCGTCGTGGACGCCAAAGTCGATCCCAACATCTGTGCCGAATGGCTTGAGGAGGCATTTCGTGGCCACTGAAGAACTCGCCGCCGCGCTGGCGAGCGGCGCGACCCGCGTCGTCGATCTCACGCAGCCGTTGAGCGAGAGCACGCCCGTGCTGCAGCTCCCGCCGCCGTTCGCGAACACGCCCGGGCTGAGCCGCGAGACGATCAGCGAGTACGACGACGCCGGCCCCGCGTGGGCGTGGAAGACGCTCACCGTCGGCGAGCACGTCGGCACGCACTTCGACGCGCCGATCCACTGGGTCACGGGTCGCGACCTCGAGGACGTCGCGAGCGCACCTCCCGAGAAGCTCGTCGCGCCCTGCGCGGTGATCGACAAGTCCGCCGAGGCGAGCAGCGACCCCAACTACCTGCTCACGGTCGAGGACATCCAGGCGTGGGAGAACGAGCATGGCGCGCTGCCCGACGGCGGCTGGCTGTTCCTGCGCACGGGCTGGGATGCCCGCGCGCACGACCAGGCCGCGTTCCTCAACGGCGGCGAGACGCCCGGCCCGGACGTCGACGCCGCGCGCTACCTCGCCGAGCGGGCGCCGATCGTCGGCTTCGGCTGCGAGACCGTCGGCACCGACGCGGGCCTCGCCCACTCCTTCGACCCGGCGTTTCCCGTCCACCACCTGCTGCTCGGCGCCGGCAAGTACGGGCTCACCCAGCTCGCGAACCTGGCCGAGCTGCCGCCGCAGGGGGCGATCGCGGTGATCGCGCCCCTCAAGCTCGTCGGCGGCACCGGGTCGCCGACCCGCGTCTTCGCCCTCGCCTAACCCAGCAGCCGTGCGCGCAGCGGAGCGGGGTCGAAGCCCTGCTCCGCGAGCCAGCCCGCCGCGCCGCCGTGGTGCTCGTCGAGCGCGGCGAGGACCGACTCCATCACGTCGGCGCGCGGGGCGCGGGACGCGTCGGTGTAGGGCTCGAGGTCGGCGCGGTAGGTCTCGGAGGCGCGCAGGCGGGCCATGATCGGCGTGATGCGCTCAGCGGTGGCGACGTAGTCGGCGACGATCGCGTCCCGCTCGACGCCGACGGCGGACAGGGCGAGCGCGACGATCATGCCCGTGCGGTCCTTGCCCGCCGCGCAGTGCACCAGCACGGCGCCCGGCCCTTCGGCGATGTCGTTCAGCGCGGCGAGCACGGAGTCCGGCCGGTGGTCGAGGTAGCGCAGGTAGTAGTTCACGAACGGCAGCTCGTCGTCGGCGCCGAACACCACCTTGCCGCGCTCGGGCTGGTCGAAGTAGAGGTCGCGGTGCCGGATCTCCACGCGGCCGTCGGCCACGAGCGGGCCCGGGCCCTCGCGGTCGATCTCGTACGCCGTGCGCAGGTCGACGACGACGCCGACGCCGAGCTCGTCGACGAGCCGGACGATGTCCGCGGCGCTCAGGCCCTGCAGGTTGTCGCTGCGGATGAGCACGCCCGAGGCGGTGACGCCGCCGCCCTCGACGGGCAGCCCGCCGACGTCGCGGACGTTCGCCGCGCCCTCGAGGTCAACCCAGGCGCGCAGGGGCGCCCCAATCCTGCAGCACCTGCGGGATCTCGACCCCGCCGTCCTCGGTCTGGTGGTTCTCCATCAGCGCGATCAGCGCGCGGCTGACGGCCACCGCGGTCCCGTTGAGCGTGTGCACGTGGGCGGGCTTGCCGCCGCCGGGCCGGTAACGGATGTCCAGCCGGCGCGCCTGGAAGTCGGTCGTGTTCGAGGTCGAGGTCACCTCGCGGAACTTCTGCTGCGACGGCAGCCAGGCCTCGATGTCGTACTTCTTGGCGGCCGAGCTCCCGAGGTCGTCGACGGCGATGTTGACGACGCGGTACGGGATCTGCAGGCCCTGCCAGATCTCCTCCTCGATCGCGAGCAGGCGGTCGTGCTCCGCGGCGGAGTCCTGCGGCTCCACGAACGAGAACATCTCGACCTTGTCGAACTGGTGCACGCGGAAGATGCCGCGCGTGTCCTTGCCGGCGGCGCCCGCCTCGCGCCGGAAGCAGGGCGAGAAGCCCGCGTAGCGGCGCGGGACCTCGTCCATGATCTGGCCCGCGTGCAGCGACGCGAGCGCCACTTCCGACGTGCCCGACAGGTACAGCGGATCGTCGGCCAGGCGGTAGATCTGCTGCTCGGTGTCCGGCAGGAAGCCCGTGCCGAACAGCGCGTCCTCCTTGACCAGCACCGGCGGGATCACGGGCTCGAAGCCGTGCCCGCGCAGCTTCTCCAGCGTCCAGCGCACGAGCGCCAGCTCGAGGAACACGAGGTCGCCCTTCAGGTACGCGAACCGCGAGCCGGACGTCTTGGAGCCCGCCTCCATGTCGATCATGGCGCCGGCCAGCTCGAGGTGGTCCTTGCCGGACTCGGCGCGCTCGCCCCATTCGCGCAGTGCGGTGTCCTCGTCGGCCGCGGACGGGTCGGTGAGGTTCGGGAGCGAGGTGGCGAGCTGGTTGAGCTCCTCCTCGAGCCGGTCCTTCTCGGGCTCGAGCTCCTTCACCCTGGCGCTGACGGCCTGCATGGCCGCGATCGCCTCGGACGCGTCGGCGCCGGTGCGCTTGGCGTCGCCGATCGCCTTCGCGCCGGCGTTGCGCTCGGCCTGCGCGGCCTCCAGCTCCGGCCGGATGGCGTTCAGGCGCTCCCGGGCGGCCAAGGCGGCGCGCAGGCGGTCGTCGGAACCGTCCTTGCGGCGGGCGAGCGCGGCAATCGCCGGCTCGGGATCACGGCTGATCGCCCGCAGGTCCAGCATCGCCAGGTTCTACTCGGTGGCGGGGCAGTCCTGGCCGGAGCCGCCGCCGACGACCTCCGGCTTGGAATACTTCTCGAGGAACTCGGCGACCATCCGCGCATCCTCGCCGGTGATGATGTTCTGCGGCATCGGGCCGGACGAGAAGCCGCCGTTGCGGATTGCGTACAAGGCGCAGTTCACCGACACGTGGCGCTGGTCGAAGTTCGGCCCGTCCTTGTACTCACGGGTCCGGATGTTCGTCGTGGAGCCCTGCGTCCCCGCCACGCTGAGGGTGTGGCAGCCCGAGCAGTTCTCCTTGAAGATGTCCGCGGCCGCCGACTGATCGGAGGGAACGCTGATCCCCTCCTGGCCGCAAGCGGAGACACCGCCGGCGGTCGCGGCGAGAACGGTGGCGAGCAGCAGGGCGCGGCGGAACCTCTTCATCGGGTGCGACAGCATAGGGGAGAGATGCGTCTGCGGACTCTTACCCCACTCGTGCTCGTCGCGATCGCGCTCACCCTCGCCGGCTGCGGCGACGGCGGCGAGCCCGTCCGCGAGCGCGGCACGAGCTTCACCGTCGCGGTCGACGACTACCTGGTCCGCCCGCAGCAGCTGCGCGTCCCGAAAGGGAAGCGTCTCACCATGACCGTCATCAACCGCGGCCGCCTGGGACATTCGCTGCGAATCCGCGGCGCGAGCAGAAACATCCTCGCGTTCGACTTCACCCGGCCGGGCGCGTCGGAGACCCGCACCTTCAAGCCGGGGCCAGGCACCTACACGATCTACTGCGTGCTGGCCAACCACGAGGAGCTCGGCTTGAACGGGTCGCTGAAGGTCGGATGAAGGTCGTCGAGCCCCAGCGCTTCCGCGACGTGATGGGCCACTTCGCCACGGGCGTCACCGTGGTGACGGCGACCGGCCCCGACGGCCCGGTCGGCATGACGGCCAACGCCGTCTGCTCGCTCTCGCTGGACCCGCTGCTCGCGCTCGTGTGCTTCGACAACGGCGCGCGGACGCTGCGCGTGGTGCGCGAGCAGCGCCGTTTCGGCATCAACGTGCTGGCCGCCGGCCAGCAGGAGCTCGCCCGCCTGTTCGCCTCCAAGGTCGAGGAGTCCGAGAAGTTCGCGGGCGTGCAACACACCGTGCACGAGGGCATCCCGGTCATCGAGGGGACGCTCGCCTGGGTCGGATGCACGCTCGAGCAGCTGATTCCGGGCGGCGACCACACGATCGGGCTCGGCGCCGTGATCGCCGCCGAGAAGGCCGCCGAGCGCGACCCGCTGATCTGGTACCGGGGCGAGTACCGATGAGGGACATCCACGTCTGGGTCGGTGGCGCCACGGTGGGCGCGAACGCGATCGCGTGCGTGATCGGCGCGATCGCCTGGGCGTTCTGGGCCAACCCGAAGGCGTTCTGGTGGACGCTGCGCGCAGGCCAGGCGCTCGTGATCGTCTCCGCCGTGATCGGCTCCGTGCTCCTGCTCGAGGGCCGCGACCTCCCGCGGTTGCACCTCGTCTACGCGCTCACCCCGGTCGCCGTGAGCTTCCTCGCCGAGCAGCTGCGGATCGTGACCACCCCGACGTTCCTCGAGCAACGCGGGCTGGAAAGCGGCAAAGACGTGGCGAAGCTCCCGCAGATCGAGCAGCAGGCGCTCGTCAGCGCGATCCTCCGGCGCGAGCTGGCGATCATGGCCACGTCAGCCGGCGTCGTGGCCACGCTGGTGGCACGAGCGCAGCTCTGGTTCTGAGCCGGCCGGCGCCAGATTCGCCGTCGTATAGCTGACCGCTCAACGGGTTTGAGCGCGCTGACCCCCGCGACCCACCACGCACGCCACGGCCACACCCGTTAGATTTGGCTCTATTCCGACCATTCCGGTAGGTCTTTAGGTGCGCTTTGTAACTAAGTAACACCGGCGCACAAGGTGCTACAAATCCAAGACGTGATCCGCGCGTACCTGCCGGCGATCGTCTTCGTGGTCCTTGGCATCGGCCTGGGCGCTGTCTTCGCGTCGCTGAACAGCGTGCTCGGCCCCAAGCCGAAGCACGCGCGCCGGGCCACTGCCGAGCCCTATGAGAGCGGGCTGCCCTCCGAGGTCAAGAAGACGATGCGCTTCGGCATCTCCTTCTACCTCGTCGCGATGCTCTTCATCCTGTTCGACATCGAGACGATCTTCCTGTTCCCGGTGGCGATGCAGCTGAAGGCCTTCGGGACGTTCGCCCTGATCGAGATCTCGGTCTTCATCGTCCTGCTGTTCGTCGCCTTCATCTACGTGTGGCGCAGAGGTGCTCTGGAATGGAAATAGTTCGCCAGCAGCTGGGTAGCGGCGACAAGGGCGAGTTCCGCTCGCGCCAGCTCTCTGCCCGCCGCATGCTCAACAACGAGCTCGAAGGCCAGGAGCTCCAGGACTACGTCGAGGAGCGGCTGCTCACGACGACGCTCGAGAAGGCCGGCAACTGGGCCCGCGGCAACGCGTTCATGCCCGCCACGTTCGGCCTCGCGTGCTGCGCGATCGAGATGATGGCCATGGTCAGCCCGCGCTACGACGTCGCGCGCTTCGGCTTCGAGGCCTTCCGCGCCTCCCCGCGCCAGGCCGACCTGATGATCATCTCGGGCCGGGTCTCGATCAAGATGGCGCCGGTCGTGCGCCGTGTGTACGACCAGATGCTCGAGCCCAAGTGGGCGATCGCGATGGGCGCGTGCAGCTCGTCGACGGGCGTCTTCAACAACTACGCGATCGTGCCGGCCGACAAGTTCCTGCCGGTGGACCTCCACATCCCGGGCTGCCCGCCCCGGCCGGAGTCGCTGATGTACGGGATCCTCAAGCTCCGCAACATGATCCTGGCCAAGCCCGACCAGGGCTGGCGCACCCGCTACGGCGGCAAGGGCACCGAGGAGTTCGACCCGGAGGAGATCGCGGTCGACCCCAACGCGGTCAACGTCGCGGGCGCCCTCGGCAGGACGGGCACCAGTGCCTGACGCCACCGGCCTGGAGCTGATCGCCCAGGAACTGCGCGAGCGCGACGCGGACTCGGTGCTGGACACCAACCACTTCCGCGACAAGGCCGCGATCACCGTCACCGCGGGCTCGATCCGCGAGACGCTGGAGTGGCTGCGCACGAAGGGCTTCAACTTCCTCGCGTCCGTGCACGGCGTGGACTACTTCCCCGAGGAGCCGCGGCTCGGCGTCCACTACGAGATGCTGGACATGCACGAGGTGGACCGCCTCACCGTCAAGGTGCGCGTCCCGCTCGACGAGCCGCACGTCCCCTCCGTCACCGACGCGTGGCCGACCGCGAACCATCAGGAGCGCGAGGTCTACGACATGTTCGGCGTGATCTTCGACGACCATCCGGACCTGCGCCGCATCCTGATGCCCGAGGACTACGAGGGCTTCCCCCAGCGCCGCGACTTCCCGATGGGCGGCGAGGCGATCCTCTTCACCCACAACGAGCCGCGTCTTCCCGGGTGGTGGCAGTAGTGAGCGACGTCACGCAGCAGCGCTCCGGCGCACAGTCCGCGATCCCCGGTGCGACCTACCGGGAGATGGAGCAGTCCTACGACGTCTCCTACGTCGAGCATCCCGAGCACGAGGAGCTGCTGACCCTCAACTTCGGGCCGCACCACCCCGCCACGCACGGCGTGCTGCGCCTGATCTCGACGCTCGAGGGCGAGATCGTCCGGGACATCAAGCCGGTCATCGGCTACGTCCACACGGGCATCGAGAAGAACTGCGAGGACAAGGCGTACTGGAAGGTCATCCCGCTCGTCGAGCGGATGGACTACCTGTCGTACTACTTCAACGCGATGGCCTACTGCGGCGCCGTGGAGACGCTGCTGGACATCGACGTCCCGCCGCGCGCGCAGTACCTGCGCGTCGCGCACCTCGAGCTCAACCGGATCGCGTCCCACCTGCTGTGGCTCGCCACCGGCGGCCTGGACCTCGGCGCGATGTCCGTCTTCTTCTACGGCTGGCGCGACCGCGACACCATCCTCGACCTGTTCGAGATGTCGTCGGGCCAGCGCATGCACCCGCGCTACTTCCAGGTCGGCGGCGTCGCCGAGGACATCCCGCCCGGCTGGGTCCGCAACGTCAAGAAGTTCACGTCGATCTTCCCGAAGCGCCTGGACCAGTACGCCGAGCTGATCGACAACAACCAGCTGCTGCTCTCGCGCCTGCGCGGCACCAACATCGTCGACAAGGACACGCTGCTGCAGTACGGCGTGACGGGTCCGCTGCTGCGCGCCGCCGGCAACCCGTGGGACCTGCGCAAGGCGCACCCCTACTCGAGCTACGACCACTTCGACTTCAAGATCCCGATCGGCACGGTCGGCGACAACTACGACCGCTACCGCATCCGCATGGCCGAGATGCGCGAGTCGGTCCGGATCATCGACCAGGCCGTCGACGGGCTCCCCGAGGGCGACTACATCACCAGCGACCGCAAGTACGCGCTGCCGCCGCGGCACGAGCTGGCGACGTCGATGGAGGCCCTGATCCACCACTTCAAGCTGGTGACCGAGGGCTTCCGCGTCCCGCCGGGCGAGGCCTACTACCCGATCGAGTCCCCGCGCGGCGAGCTCGGCTGCTTCGTGCGCTCCGACGGCTCCTCCAAGCCGGCACGCGTGCACATGCGCGACCCCTCGTTCGTGAACCTGCAGGCGTTCAAGCCGATGGTCGAAGGCACCTACGTCGCCGACCTGATCGCCTGCCTGGCGATGCTGGACCCGATCCTCGGAGGCATCGATCGCTGATGGCCATCGATCCGAGCAAGATCAAGCGCTACTCGCACGGCTCGCGCGTCCCGGGCTGGGACGAGGCCGCGGACCTGAGCAAGGACCCGTCGGTCGTCCCCGATCCCGCGACCACGTACGTCCCGGACCACGTGCGCGAGGCGATCGAGACGCTCATGGCCAAGTACCCGGACGTGCGCAGCGCCGCCATCCCGGCGATGTTCATCGTCCAGCGCGAGCACGGCTGGCTGTCGCCCACGGCGATGGAGCAGGCCGCGTGCGTGCTGCGCCTGACGCCCGCCTACATGGTCAGCGTCGCGTCCTTCTACGACATGTTCGAGCTCACCCCCAAGGGCAAGCACGACGTGTACGTCTGCACCAACATCTCGTGCTCGCTGCTGGGCGCCGACGGCGTCTACGCGCGGATGAAGGACGAGATGGAGGGCGACCCGGACTTCAACGTGCGCGCGTTCGAGTGCCTGGGCGCGTGCGACATCGCGCCGATGGCGTCCGTCGACGGGGTCTACGTGGGCCCGCTGACCGAGGACGACTGCGCGCAGATCAAGGCAGACATCAAGGAAGGCCGCGAAGTCCTTCCGGACAAGCAGTTGGCCAAGCGCAAGGCCGCCTCCAAGCACTGGAACCGATAAATGCCCGCGAACATCGACACGATCCTCTTCAAGGACATCGACGAGCCCGGCCTCAACACCCGTGAGGTCTACGAGCGCCGCGGTGGCTACGAGATGCTGCGCAAGGCCCTGAAGATGGAGCCCAGCGCCGTCCTGGACGAGATGCTCGCGTCGGGCGTGCGTGGCCGCGGCGGCGCCGGCTTCGCGATGGGCCGCAAGATGTCCTTCATCCCCAAGGGGACGATGGACAAGTACCTCGTCTGCAACGCCGACGAGTCCGAGCCCGGGACCTTCAAGGACCGCGAGCTGATGCAGAAGAACCCGCATCTGCTCATCGAGGGCATCATCATCGGCGCTTACTGCATCGGCGCCTCGAAGTCCTTCATCTTCATCCGCGGCGAGTACGACTACGTCGCGGACATCCTCGACGCGGCGGTGGCCGAGGCCCGCGCGGCCGGCTACCTGGGCGAGAACATCCTGGGCTCCGATCACACGATCGACCTGGTCGTGCACCGCGGCGCCGGCGCCTACATCTGCGGCGAGGAGACCGCGCTGCTCGACTCGCTCGAGGGCAAGCGCGGCAACCCGCGCCTGAAGCCCCCGTTCCCGGCCGTCCAGGGCCTCTACCAGGGCCCGACGCTGATCAACAACGTCGAGACGCTGATGAACGTCCCGGTGATCCTGAACATGGGCGGCGCCGAGTACGCGAAGATCGGCACCGAGACCTCCACGGGCACGAAGATGATCTCGATCTCCGGGCAGATCAAGTACCCGGGCAACTACGAGATCGAGCTCGGGATGAAGACCCGGGACATCCTCTTCGACCTCGGCGGCGGCCCGCTCGAGGGCCGCACGTTCAAGGCGTGGTTCCCGGGCGGCTCGTCCTCCCCGGTGATGCCGCTCACCGAGGAAGTGCTCGAGATGCCGTACGACTTCGACTCGATCGCCAAGGCCGGCTCGATGCTCGGCTCGGGCGCGATCATCGTCTTCGACGACTCCACCTCGATCGTTGACGTCTGTTACAAGACGGCGCACTTCTACCGCCACGAGTCCTGCGGCAAGTGCTCGCCCTGCCGCGAGGGCTGCAACTGGACGGAGAAGATGCTCGTCCGGATCAAGAACGGCGACGCGACCCCGATGGACCTCGACATCATCGAGTCCGTCTGCAACCAGATCATGGGCAACTGCCTGTGCGTGCTCGGCGACGCCATGGCGATGCCGGTCTCGTCGATGATCAAGCACTTCCGGCCGGAGTTCGAGGCCTACATCGAGGCCAAGCGCGAGGAGGCGGGCTTCGGCGTCGCCATCCCGCAGACCAACCGCGGCGCGCACGCCGGCCCCGGCCCGCTCCTGCAACCCGCCCAGGCGGCATAGATGCCTCGCCCCGTAGTCAAAGAGATCACCTTCACCCTCGACGGGCGCGAGATCACCGCGCCCGAGGGGATGATCCTGGTGGACGCCGCCGGCAAGTACGGCGACACCGAGATCCCCGTCTTCTGTTACGAGCCCAAGCTCGGCCAGCCCGTCGGCGCGTGCCGCATGTGCCTGGTCGAGATCGAGGGCATCCCGAAGCTCCAGACGGGCTGCTCCACCCCGATCCGTGACGGCATGGTCGTCCACACGCAGACGCAGCGCGTGCACGACGCGCAGCGCGCGGTGGTCGAGTTCCTGCTGATCAACCACCCGCTCGACTGCCCCGTCTGCGACAAGGGCGGCGAGTGCCCCCTGCAGGACATCACCTACGGGTGGGGTCCCGGGACGTCCCGCTTCATCGAGCCCAAGCGCCACTTCAAGAAGCCGCTCGAGCTCAGCCCGCTGATCGCGATCGACCGCGAGCGCTGCATCCTCTGCTACCGCTGCGTGCGCTACTCGCAGGAGGTCGCCGAGGACTACCAGCTCGTGCTCCAGCAGCGCGGCGCCGCGTCCTACGTCTCGACGTTCGACGGGCACCCGTACGTCGCGCCGTTCTCCGGCAACATCATCGAGCTGTGCCCGGTGGGCGCGCTCACGTCACGGGCCTACCGCTTCCGCGCGCGCCCGTGGGACATCGAGGGCGCCGGCACCGTGTGCGCGGGCTGCACCGCCCAGTGCAACGTCGAGCTGACCGTCCGCGACGAGCGCGTGTTGCGCGTGCTCAGCCGCGACCACTCCGAGGTCGACGACGGCTGGCTGTGCGACAAGGGCCGCTTCAGCTACCAGGCCGTGCACGCCGAGGAGCGCATCACGCAGCCGCTCGTGCGCGAGGGCGCCGAGCTGCATCCCGCTTCGTGGGAGAAGGCGATCGAGGCCGCCGCGGCCGCGCTCAAGAAGGCGGGCGACCGTGCCGCCGCGCTCGCGGGCGGCACGACGACCAACGAAGAGGCGTTCCTGCTCTCCGGCCTGCTGCGCGACAAGCTCGGCTCCAGCCATCTGGCCACCGGAGTCGGCGGCGAGCAGCCGCTGGACGTCGTGCGCGCGCTCGCCGACCCGAAGCTGCAGGCGACCGTGCCGGACCTCGAGTTCGCGCACACCGTCCTGCTCGTCGACTGCGATCCGATCGACGAGGCGCCCGTGTGGGACCTGCGCATCCGCAAGGGAGTGCGCCGCCACGGCACCAAGCTCGTCGTCGCGTCCGCGCGGCCGACCGCGCTCGATCAGAACGCCGCCGCC
Organism: Solirubrobacter deserti; assembly: GCF_027587175.1. Taxonomy (GTDB): domain Bacteria; phylum Actinomycetota; class Thermoleophilia; order Solirubrobacterales; family Solirubrobacteraceae; genus Solirubrobacter; species Solirubrobacter deserti. The sequence goes on along the minus strand of NZ_JAPCID010000007.1, from coordinate 89,162 downwards.
ACGCTGCGCTTCGCGCCGGGTGGCGCCGAGGGCTTCCTCGTCGCGCTCGACGCGGCCCTCAGCGGCGACGCCGGCAACCTCGGCGGCGCGGCCTCCGCGGCCGGCACGAACGCGACCGCGATCCAGGAGTTCGCCGACGCGCTGCGCGCCGGCGGCGAGGAGGTCGTGATCGTGTACGGCGACCGCGCGCTCCGTGGCTCCGCCGGCCGGGCGCTGCTGAACATCGCCTCCCGCCTGAACCTCGCGAACGTCGCCAACGCGGGCCTGCTCGAGCTGCCCTCGACGCCGAACGGCCGCGGCCTGCGCGAGGTCGGCTTCGCCGCCGGTCACGGCCCGGGCTTCTCCACGATCTCCGCACCCGGCCACGGCGCCGAGGCGATCGCCTCCGGCCTCGCTTCCGGCGACCTGCACACGGTCTGGCTGCACCACGTCGACCCGCTGCGCAACTACCCGAACCGCCCCGCGTGGGAGAAGGCCCTGGGCACGGCCCAGACCGTGATCGCGGTCGAGTCCCAGCTGACGGACACGGTGCGCGAGTACGCGGACGTCGTCTTCCCAGCCGAGGCCTACCCCGAGAAGGAAGGCACGATCACGCATCCGGACGGGCGCGTGCAGCGCCTGCGCCAGGCGATCGGCCACCCGCGCGCCGCGAGCGACGTGCCCGGCTCGGGCGTGCGCGCCCTGTGGCAGGTCATCTCGGACGTCGCGCGTGAGCTGGGCCACAGCGCCGGCACCGCGATCGCGGGCGCCGTCGTGTCCAAGCGCGTGTTCGAAGCCGTGCCGTTCTACAACGGCATGACGCTCGACGGCATCGGCGGCCGCGGCCTGCGCTGGCAGGAGCACGCGACGTTCGAGGTCGAGCAGTCGGACCCGTTCGTGCTGGCGGTCCCCGCGTCCCTGCCGGCCAAGGGCGAGAGCGAGCTGCGGCTCGGCACCTTCCGCCCGCTGTGGGCGCACAAGGACGTCGACCTGTCGCCCGCGCTGCAGTTCATCCGCGCCAAGCAGGTCGTCGAGCTGTCCAAGGCCGACGCCGACGCGCGCGGCATCGGCGAGGGCGACCGCGTCGAGATCGGCAACGGGACCCGCATCCCGGGCACCGCGCGCATCCGCGCCGCGATCCCGGCCGGCAGCGTGTTCGTCGCCGAGGGCATCGCCGAGCACAACGCGAACGTGCTCACGCACGGCATCGTCGAGGTGCACCGCGTCGGCCCGGGCTCGACGGACGCGACGTCGATCCCGATCCAGTCGACCCCCGCTGTCGAGGGCCGGGCCGAGATGCCGCCCTCCGCCGGCCTGCCGATTCCGCCCCGGGAAGTCACATGAGCGCGCCTCTCTACGCCGAGATCGGCTACTTCGAGCCGTGGTGGATGCAGATCGCCAAGGCACTGGCGATCTTCCTCGTCGTCTTCAACATGGTGCCGATGGCGCTGCTGGCCGACCGCAAGCTGCTCGGCCGCTTCCAGCACCGCTACGGCCCGACGCGCGTCGGCCCGTTCGGCCTGCTGCAGGCCGTGGCGGACATCGGCAAGCTGCTGTTCAAGCAGCAGTTCGTCCCGCGCGACTCGCGCAAGTGGCTGTTCATCGCGGCGCCGATCATCTCGATGGTCACCGCGGCGGCGACGCTCGCGATCATCCCGTTCTCGGACACCGTCGACATCTTCGGCGTCAAGACCGGCCTCTACGGGGTCGACCCGTCGATCGGCATCCTCTTCGCCTTCGCCTTCGGCGGCATCGCCTTCTACGGCCTGATGCTCGGCGGCTGGTCGTCGAACTCGAAGTACTCGTTCCTCGGCTCGATGCGCGCCGCCGCCCAGCTGATCTCCTACGAGATCGCCCAGGGCCTCTCGATCATCGGCGTGATCATGATGGTCGGCTCGCTGTCACTGGTGGACATCGTCACGTGGCAGGAGCAGAACGTCTGGCTGTTCATCCCGCAGTTCGTCGGCTGGCTCGTGTTCCTGGTCGCCGGCTTCGCCGAGACCAACCGCCCGCCGTTCGATCTCGCCGAGGGTGAGGCCGAGCTCGTCGGCGGTTACTTCACCGAGTACAGCGGCGGCCGCTTCGCGGCGTTCTTCGCCGCCGAGTACCTGAACATGGTCGTCGTCTCGCTGCTGTTCACGACGATCTTCTTCGGCGGCTGGGACGTGCCGTTCTGGGATCAGCCCAATTGGATCGAGCCGATCGTCGTGCTCGCGAAGATGTGGGTCTTCATCTTCTTCTTCATCTGGGTGCGCGCGACGCTCCCCCGCCTGCGCTACGACCAGCTGATGTCGTTCGGCTGGAAGATCCTGCTGCCGCTCGCGACGCTCAATGCCCTTGTCACTGCAGTTCTCGTGGTGGTGCTCGACTGATGCCCTATGACCCCGGCGACGACGTCGTCGTCATCCATCAGCCCCGTGAGGGCGCGGCCAGCGGGACCTTCCGCGCATTCGCCGCGACCCTGAAGGGCTTGAAGATGACCTTCTCCCGCGCGGTGGAAGGTACGACGACGATCGGCTATCCCGAGGAGAAGACGCCGGTGTACCCGCGCTTCCGCGGCCGGCACAAGCTCCACCGTTTCGAGGACACGGGCCTCGAGAAGTGCGTCGGCTGCTCGCTGTGCGCGGCGGCCTGCCCCGCGGACTGCATCCGCGTCGTGGCGGCCGAGAACACGCCGGAGAACCGCGTCAGCGCCGGTGAGCGCTACGCCGCCGTCTACGAGATCAACCTCTCGCGCTGCATCTTCTGCGGCTACTGCGAGATCGCGTGCCCGTTCGACGCGATCACGCTCGGCCACGACTACGAGATGGCGGACTACAACCGGTCCGACCTGATCTTCACCAAGGAGATGCTGCTCGCCGAGCCGCTCGAGCGCACTCCCTTGCGGACACCAGATGAGTAAGGCGATGCAGCCCCTCCACCCCACCCCGATCATCCGACCTTACGCGGCGGGCTAAGCGTGGCTGAGTTCTTCTTCTTCCTCGCTGCCATCGGCGCCGTGGGCGGCGCCGCGGGCACGGTGATGCTGCGCGACGCCTTCTACAGCGTGCTCGCGCTCGTCACCCACCTGATCTTCCTGGCGATGCTGTTCCTGCTGCTGCGCGCGGAGTTCGTCGCGGCCGCGCAGGTGATCGTCTACGCGGGCGCCGTGATGGTGCTCTACGTCTTCGTCGTCGGCTACGTCGGCGGCTTGGAGGCCGGTCTTGCCGGCCGCTCGGGTCCGGCCCTGCGGGTCATCTCCGTGCTGTTCGCCGCCGCGCTGTTCGTCGAGCTGACGATCGCGCTGGTCGGCACGGGCCTGGAGGCCATCAACACCGAGGGCGCGGGCTATCGCGCGCCGTTCGGTGAGCCCTCCGAGGTCGGCCGCCTGTTCCTGACCGACTACCTGGTGGCCTTCGAGGTCGCGTCGCTGCTGCTGCTGGTCGCGGCCGTCGGCGCCGTGATCCTCGCGCGCCGGCGCTCCGGGCTCGGCGACGCGAACGAGATCTCCGTCACCGACTTCCTCAAGCGCGACGAGCTGACCAAGGGCCAGGGCGAGACGGGCGAGATGATCGAAGCCGGCGGGCCCCGGGGCATCTGATGGATCTGATCTGGTACCTGATCGTCTCGGCGCTGATCTTCTGCATCGGCGCCGGAGGCGTCCTCACCCGCCGCAACCCGCTCGTGGTCCTGCTGTGCCTGGAGCTGATGCTGAACGCCGCGAACCTGGCGCTGGTCGCCTTCGCGCGCGCGCACGGGGACATGGGCGGGCAGATCTTCGCGCTGATGGTCATGGTCGTCGCGGCCTGCGAGGTCGCCGTCGGCCTCGGCCTGGTCGTCGCGATCTACCGGCGCCGCCTGCCGATCGACGTGGATGAGCTGCGGGAGCTTCAAGGATGAGCGTGACAACCCTCGGATGGCTCGTCCTCCTGACGCCCCTCGCGGGCTCGGTGCTGATCGGCCTCACCTTCAAGGCGCTGCCCCAGCGCGTGCACGGCGCACTCGGGACCGCGGCCATCGGCCTCGCCTTCGTCTTCGCCGTGCTGATGTTCTTCGGCCTGCAGGACCGCGGTGAGGAGGAGCGCCAGCTCGTCTCCGTCGCCTGGGACTACGCGAACACGGTGGGCGTGGACGCCCAGCTCGCGATCCTGATCGACCCGCTGTCGGTCCTGATGTGCCTGGTGGTGACGGGCGTCTCGACGCTGATCCACCTCTACTCGTTCTCGTACATGGGCGGCGACCGCGGCTACACGCGCTTCTTCGCCTACCTGAACTTCTTCGTGTTCAGCATGCTGTTGCTGGTCCTGGCGGCGAACTTCTTCCTGCTGATCGTGGGTTGGGCGTTCGTCGGCGCGGCCTCGTACATGCTGATCTCGTTCTGGTACCGGCGCACGACCGCGACGGCCGCCGGCATCAAGGCGTTCGTGATCAACGTGGCCGGCGACGTCGGCCTCGTGCTCGGCGCCTACTTCATCTTCCAGGGCACCAACTCGCTGGACTTCCTGACGAGCTTCGAGCGCGTCGGCGAGGCGTTCACCGAGAACCAGACCGAGCTCGTCGCGGGCTGCATCCTGCTGCTGGTCGGCGCGTTCGCCAAGTCCGCGCAGGTGCCGTTCCACACCTGGCTCCCGGACGCCATGGAGGGCCCGACGCCGGTCTCCTCCCTGATCCACGCGGCGACCATGGTCACCGCGGGCGTCTACCTGATCGCCCGCCTGCACCCGCTGTTCGAGCACGCGCCGGACGCCGCGATGGTCGGCTCGATCATCGGCTGCGCGACGCTGCTGATCGCGGCCACGATCGGCCTGGTCGTGACCGACCTCAAGCGCGTCATCGCCTACTCGACGATGTCGCAGATCGGCTACATGATCATGGCCGTGTCCTCCGCGGTCTACGCGGCGGGCATGTTCCACCTGATGACGCACGCCTTCTTCAAGGCGCTGCTCTTCATGGCGGCCGGCTCGGTGATCTCCGCGATGGGCGGCAACCAGGACCTGGACCGCATGAGCGGCTTCCGCAAGGTGATGCCGTTCACGTTCGCGTGCATGGTCATCGGCGGCCTCGCGCTGTCGGGCATCCCGCCGTTCTCGGGCTTCTTCTCCAAGGACGAGATCCTGGCCTACATGATCGACCGCGGCGGGGTCTACCTCGTGATGGCGATCCTCGGCTACGTCGGCGCGCTGATGACGGCCTTCTACACGTTCCGGATGATCTTCCGCGCGTTCTTCGGGAAGATGTCGCCGGAGGCCGAGGAGCTCTCGCACGGCCACCTCTACCACGCGCCCGAGCCGACCAACCCGGCCAACGGCGAGGTCGAGGACACCGAGGTCGGCTTCCCCGGCCCGGAGCACCACATCGCCGAGCGCGCGGGCGGCATGAAGATCGCCATGGGCGGCCTGGCCGTGCTCGCGATCGTCGGCGGCTTCGTGCAGATCCCGGGCGTGACGTCCGCGCTCCACGACTTCCTGCACCCGACGTTCCATGACTCGGAGCTGTTCGAGGAGATCCACCCGTCGCACACGGCCGAGTGGATCGGGCTGGCGATCGGCGCGCTGATCGGCGCCGCCGGCATCTTCGCCGCCTGGACCATCTACGGCAAGGGCGGCAACGCGGCGAGCTTCCAGGCCCGCTTGAAGCCGGTCCACACGTTCTTCGTCAACAAGTGGTTCTTCGACGAGGCCATCGACTTCCTGATCGTCCGCCCCGCCGCCTGGATGGGCCGGTTCGCGAACTCGACGTTCGAGCGGCTGTTCGTCAACGGAGCGCTGGTCGGCGGCTCGTCGGGCGCGATCCGCGCGCTGTCGGCCGCGGTGCGCAGCATCCAGTCCGGTTACCTGCGCTACTACGCCGCGCTGCTGCTGATCGGGTTCAGCGGCCTGGGCGCCTACTTCCTGATCTCCGCATGACCATCCACCTGAGCATCCTCGTCTTCTTCCCCGCGCTGATGGGGCTCGTGTCGGCGTTCTCGCCGCGGAGCCTCGCGCCGAAGATCCTGCTGGTCGGGACGCTGATCCCGCTGGCGTACACGATCTACATGATCACGGACTTCGACGCCGGCGCCGGGCTGCAGTACGTCACCGACGACGCCTGGATCACCGAGCTGGGCATCCGCTACAAGCTCGGCATCGACGGCCTGAACCTGTGGCTGATCGCGCTGACCTGCGTCGTCGCGTTCGCCTCCGCCGTCTGGCTGTCGGTCCGGACGCCCGAGCGCGCCGGGCTCTTCTGCTTCCACTTCGCGCTCGGCCAGACGGCCGTGCTCGGCGCGTTCGTGGCGCAGGACCTCGCGCTCTTCGTCCTGTTCTTCGACCTGATGCTGGTGCCTTTCTACTTCATCGTCGGCCAGTGGGGTTCGGGCGACCGTGCCGCGGCGGCGCTGAAGATGGTCATCTACACGCTCGTCGGCTCGCTGCTGATGCTCGCCGCGGCGGTCGCCACGGCGGTGCTGTCGAACCCGGGCGGCGAGCTGTCGTTCGTGCTCACCGACCTGCAGGCCAACCTGCTGTCGGAGTCCCAGCAGAAGTGGCTGTTCGTGGCCTTCGCGCTCGCGTTCCTGATCAAGATGCCGGCGTTCCCGTTCCAGGGCTGGATGCCGGACGCGTACCGCTCGATGCCGCTGCCGGCGCTGGCGTTCTTCTCCGGCGTGGTGTCCAAGGTCGCGGCCTACGGCTTCCTGAAGCTCGTGCTGCCGCTGTTCCCGGCGGCGACCAACGACTGGAACGTGATCCTGCTGATCCTGGCCGTGATCTCGATCCTGTACGGCTCGATCCAGGCCTTCACGCAGACCAACGCGCGCCTGATCCTCGGCTACTCGTCGATCGCCCAGCTCGGGTTCATCACGCTCGGCATCTTCGCCATCGACGCGTCCGGCCAGGGCGCTCAGGGCGCGCTGCTGCAGTCGATCAACCACGGGCTGGTGGTCGCGCCGCTGTTCTTCGTCGTGGCGCTGCTCGCCGAGCGCGCCGAGGGCTCGGAGGACATCCGCGACTACGGCGGGATCGCGTTCCGTGCACCGGTCTTGGCGGCGTTGTTCCTGATCGTGGCGCTGGCGACGCTCGCGATGCCGGGGTCCGCGAACTTCGCGGGCGAGTTCCTGATCCTGCTCGGCGCCTTCTCGTCGGTGCAGGCGCTCGCCTTCCTGGCCTCGATCGGCGTGATCCTGGCCTCGGTCTACGCGCTGCGCATGTACATCCGCTCGATGCACAACCGGGTCGGCCCGAAGGTGACCTCGTTCGAGATGACGCTGCGCGACGGCCTGGTGCTCGTGCCGCTGGTGCTCGCGATCATCGCCTTCGCGCTGTACCCGCAGCTCGCGCTGGACGCGGGTGAGGCGACGGTTCGTTCGACGGTGGAAGCGGTGTTGCGATGACCGGCTTGCTGGCCCAGGCGACCACGAAGGGTCCGCCGATCAACTGGGAGGCGCTGTCTCCCTTCATCGCGCTCGTCGCGGGCGGCTGCATCGTGCTCCTGGTGGGGCTCGCGCGCAGCGCGTTCATCCGCCGCCAGGTCGTTCCGGTGTTGACCCTGCTGACGCTCGGCGCCACCGCCGGCCTCGGCGTCTGGCAGTGGGACATCAACGAGGGGATCGTCGCCAACGCGATGGTCGTCGACAATTTGACGCTCGCGCTGACCATGATCTTCGTCGCGGGCGGGATCGCGGCCGTGTTCCTGAGCTGGCGCTCGATCGCCTCCGCCGAGGCGGGCGAGGGCGAGTACTACGCGCTGATGCTGATGTCGATCCTCGGCATGCTCGTGCTGGTGGCGGCGAACGACCTGGTCGTGCTGTTCATCGGCTTCGAGCTGCTGTCGATCCCGCTGTACGTGCTGTGCGCGACGCACATGCGGCGCGAGCAGTCGCTCGAGTCGGGCCTGAAGTACCTGATCATCGGCTCGGTCGGCTCCGCGACGCTGCTGTACGGCCTGGCGATGCTCTACGGCGCCGCCGGCGGCACCAACTACGGCGACATCGCCGCGGTCGCGGCCGAGATGGCCGACGACACGCTGTTCATGGTCGGCATCGGCCTGGTGCTCGCGGGCCTGGCGTTCAAGGCCTCGGTCGCGCCGTTCCACCAGTGGACGCCGGACGTCTACGAGGGCGCGCCGACCCCGGTCACCGGCTTCATGGCCGTCGCCACCAAGGCCGCGGCCTTCGGCGTGATCATCCGCCTGTTCGTCGGGCCGCTGATCGACGCGACGACCACGTGGGCTCCCGCGTTTGCGACCTTGGCCGTGATCACGATCATCGTCGGCAACGTCGGCGCGCTCGGCCAGTCGTCGCTGAAGCGCATGCTGGCCTACTCGTCGGTCGCGCAGGCGGGCTACATGATCGCGGGCGTCGTGGTCACGACCCAGCTCGGCATCGCCGCCACCGTCTTCTACCTGGCGATCTACGTCGTCATGAACCTCGCCGCGTTCGCGGTCATCACCGCGCGCGAGCGGGAGACCGGGCTCGGCGACGACATCTCCTCGCTGTACGGGTTGGGCCGCGACCGCCCCTTCCTGGCGTGGCCGATGACGATCGCCATGCTCGCGCTCGCGGGCTTCCCGGTGACGGCGGGCTTCTTCGGCAAGATCTACCTGATCAACGCGGCCGTCAACAACGGCTACGGCTGGCTCGGCGTCGTGATCGTGGTCGGCTCGGCGATCTCGCTGGCGTACTACCTGCGCGTGGTCGCCGCCGTGTGGATGCGCGAGGCACCCGCGGCCTCCACGTCGCTCTCCGCCGTGCCGATCATGGCCGGCGGGTCGCCCGAGGGGGACGAGGCCGCGTACGCCGCGGGCCGCGAGCCCGGTGCCGACGTCGGCCGTGTCGTGTCCGAGGACTTCGGCGAGCCCTCGATCATCACGAGCGGGCCGCGGATCTCCCAGCCCGAGGTCATCTTCGTCGCGGTCTTCTGCGCGCTCGTCACGATCGCGTTCGGCGTCTACCCCGAGCCGCTGATGGACGTCGCCCGCGACGCGGGCGAGGCGCTCCAGTCGCTGCGGTGAGTTCGCGCCGAAACACCCTCGCTTCGTGAAATCTTCGCCCCCGGCTGATCCCCGGGGGCGAACTTCTTCCGGGGCCGCCTCTATCGGTCGTGCGCTCCACCGCCGGCCAGGCCACCATCGAGTACGTCGCCGCGATCGCCCTCATCGCGGCGCTGCTCGTCGTCGCCGCGCCGGCGGTGGGCGCGCCGTCCGTCGCCGCGGCCGTCGTCGCGCAGATGGAGCGCGCGCTCTGCATCGCGGGGCTGGACATCTGCGACGCGCGGATGGCCCGCGACGCGGGGCTCGCCCCGTGCCCGCTCAAGACGGACGTCACGGGGCACGAGGCGACGGGGACCGCGTTCAGCATCGAGCTCGGGCACCGGCTCACGCTGACCGTCACGCCGAACTCCGACGGCACGGTGACCGTGGTGCGGTCCGCCAGCGGCACCGCCGGAGGCTCCGGCGGCGTGGGGTACGACGTCGCGGTGGGCCCTGTCGCGTTCCAGCTCGGCGGCAACGCCGGCTTGACCGCCCGCGTCCAGGCCGCGCGGGCGTGGGTGTTCCCGGACCAGGCGGCCGCGGACGAGTTCCTCCGCCACGCCGTGGTCAACGGCTTCCGGTGGGAGCGCTTTCCTCCCGCGTGGAACTCGATCGAGGGCGGCGAGGAGGTCAGCGCCGCGCTCGGCCTCGCGTTCGGCGGCAAGGAACAGGCCGACCTGATCGGCGTCGCCGCGTCGGGCCAGGCCGCGCTCGGAGCGCGGATCGCGCCTGGCCGGGTGGTCACGGTCTACGGCCGCGTGGCCACCGACGGCCCGGAGCTGCAGCTGCCGCTCACCCCGTCCACGGGGTTGGGCAAGCACGAGTGGCTCGCCGAGGTGACGTTCGGGCCGGACGGCCCGCGCGAGCTCGCGTTCCGGCACGCCGCGGCGTCCGAGCTGGACAGCCGCGTCACGGAGACCGTGTCGCGGCTCGACCTGCGCGACCCGGCGAACCGGGCGGTCGCCGCTCCGCTGCTGGCCATGAAGTGGCCGTGGCGCGATCGCGCGGCGCTCGCGGCGGCGGCCGAGCGGATCTCCACGCACGGCACGATCGAACGCACCGTCTCTTCGGTCGAGGACGACACGCGCGGCATCTCCGGGTCGGTCAAGGGCGGCTGGAAGTTCGGCGGCAGCGTCAAGCGCATCAAGGTCCACCGCTCGTTGGTCTCGGCCTCCGCGCGGGCGGGCGGGTTCGAGCGACAGCGCTACGACTGCGTCAAGTGATGCGCGACGTCCCAGGTCCACAGCTCGACGACGTTGCCGTCGGGGTCGTCGACGTAGGCCGCCCTCGAATGCGGCCGCGTACCGAACTCGTGCTCGAGGACGTCGAGGCCCTGTTGGCGCAGGTGCGCTACGGCGTCCTCGTAGTCGTCGGCTGCGATGTGCATGGCGAAGTGGACATGGATGCCGCCGCGGCCCTTCGCCAGGCCGACCTGCGGGCGCCAGAGGCCGATCCGGGTGCGGTCGCCGGCCATCACCCAGATCGCCTCGCGGTCCGGCCAGCGGTCCACCACCGGCAGGCCGAGGATGCCGTTGTAGAAGGCCTCGGCGGCCTCGAGATCGACCACCTCGAGCACGAGCTCGCTAACACCGGTAACTGGGATGCCCATCGGTCCGATTCTGCCGTGTTGCCCGCTAGTGTCGAAGCCGTGGAGTCCTTCACCGCTGACGAACGCGCGCGCCTCGCCCCGTACTTCTCGAACGTCGACGGGCCGGTGTTCGCGCTCGTCGATCTGCCGGAGACCGTGAAGGCGGCCATGTTCGCCCGCTACTCGCGCTATCCGGGGACGCTGCGGCGGCTGTTCCTGGACGAGTTCGCGGACACGTTGCCGGCGGGCCGCGGTGGCGGCGAGGACGTCGAGGGCGCGCGGGCGGCGGAGCTGTTCGAGCGGATCTTCGTCGGCTACGGGGACGACTCGGTCGCGCAGCTGGGCGGGGCGCACCTGGCGGTCGAGTGGTGCTCGAACGTGCTCACCAAGGTGCTGCAACGGCCGCGGATCGCGGGCTACCTGGAGCAGTCCACGCGCTACATCGCCTACGACGCGCCGATGCCCGGCGGCGGCTACCGCTACTACCGCGAAGCGTCGCTGGGGGCGGAGTACGCGGCGTCGATGGACTTCCTGTTCGACGCCTACGCCGAGGCGCTGCCGCGCGTGAGCGCGTGGGTGGACGAGTCCTACCCGACGTCGTCCGGGGAGTCCGAGGCCGCGCGCCGGCGGGCCGTGAAGGCCAAGGCGCTCGATCTGCTGCGCGGGCTGCTGCCCGCGGCGTCACTGTCGCACATGGGCATCTATGCCAGCGGCCAGATGTACGAGCAGCTGATCCTGCACCTGCTCGCGCATCCGTTGCCGGAGGCGCGGCTGTGCGGGCAGCGGATGCTGGAGGCCGTCAAGTCGGTCATCCCGAGCTTCGTCTCGCGCGTGGAGCGCGAGGGCCGCGGGGACGTGTGGGTCGACTACCTCAGTGGCCGGCGCACCGCCGAGCGCACGTGGGTGCAGCGGCTCGGTCTGGACCGTGACGAGGCGGCCGAGGAGCGCTCGTCCGTGCGGCTCGTGCACGTGGACGGCACCGAGGACCAGCTGCTCGCCGCGCTGCTGTTCGAGGCCGCCGGCGTCCCGGAGGAGCGCACGCTCGCCGCCGTCGCGGACCTGGACAGCGAGGCGCGCGCGGCGATGCTCAGCGACCTCGTCGGCGAGCGCGCGAACCGCCGTCACCGCCCGGGCCGCGGGTTCGAGGCGCTACGCTACCGCTTCGAGATCGTCTCCGACTACGGCGCGTTCCGCGACCTCCAGCGCCACCGCATGCTCACCGTGCAGTGGCAGGGCCTCACGCCGGACCTCGGCGCCGAGGTGCCCGAGGAGGTCGTCGCCGCCGGGTGCGGAGACCTGTACGAGCGCGCGCTGGACCGCTCCCGCGCCGAGTACGCGCGCCTGCACGAGGCCGGCCTCACGGACGCGGCGCCGTACGCGCTCTGCCTCGGCTACCGCATCCGCTACGTGCTGGACCTCAATGCCCGCGAGGCGATGCACCTGTGCGAGCTGCGCAGCGCCCGCGAGGGCCACTCGAGCTACCGCGCCGTCGCCCAGGCGATGCACACCGCGATCGCCGACGTCCACCCCGCCGTGGCCGCCACGATGAAGCACGTCGACCATTCGACCGAGCCCCGCCTCGAGCGCATCCTGGCGGAGATCCGCGGCGAGTCCCGCCGCGCGCAGCTCACGGCGTGAGCGCGGCCGAAGAGGTCCTGGCCGCCGCGGCGCGGCGGTCCGAGGCGCTCGTGGCGCGCGACCCGGTCGTCCTGCGCGAGCTGCACCACCCCGATCTGCGCTGGACGACGCACCGCGGCGACGTGCGCGACCGCACCGCGTACATCGCCGGCAACACGGAGGGCGACCTCGTGTGGCGGGCGCAGCACCTGCTCGAGGTCGAGGTGCTCGTGCACGGCGACACCGCGGTGCTCGTCGGCGTCGTCCACGACGAGTTCGAGCGCGCGGGCGAGCCGGGCACGCTGGACATGCCGCTCACGCTGACCTGGGTGCGCGAGGAGGGGACGTGGCGCGTGCTCGCGGCGCACGCTGGGCCGCCGCGGTCCTAGCGCTGGCCGGCGCGGGCTGCGCCGACGTCTCCGTCACCACCGAGCCCGACCGCACCGAGCGCCGGGGCCGTGTGACGCGCGTCGTCGACGGAGACACGGTCAAGCTCGGCGGCGAGACGGTCCGGCTGCTCGGCATCGACACGCCCGAGAGCCGCCGGCCGCAGACGCCCGTCGAGTGCGGCTCCAAGAAGGCGGCCACGGCCCTTCGCCGGCTCGTGGAGGGCCGCACGGTCACGCTCGTGCGCGACCCGACCCAGGACGCCACCGACCGGTTCGGCCGTACGCTCGCCTATGTGAGCGTCGCCGGGAAGGACGCCGGCGAGGCGATGGTCGCGTCCGGCTGGGCGAAGCCGTACGTGTACGGGGACGTCGAGTTCGCGCGGGCGGGTCGATACCGCTCGGCGGCGGCCGACGCGCGGGCGCGGGGCGCGGGCGTGTACGGCGCGTGCAACGGCGACTTCCACCGCGCCGCCTAGTCGCCGAGCGGTCGGTTGGTCAACCTCTGGTTGACCAATTGAGCACTCGATGCCGGTTCAGGCGCGCACGGAGGCGTCGACCTCCAGGGTGCGCGACCGCGGCGAGGACCAGCCGCGCTCGACGCGCGGCGGCATCGCCCACAGCGCGCGCAGCCGGCCGCCGAAGCCCAGGCCCTGCGCCAGAGCGCGCCGCAGCGCGCGGCGCCCCGACCGCGAGGGCCGTTCCGGAACCGGCGCGTAGCGCCCCGAAGCGAGCGCCCGCAGGTATGAAGCCACCTCCGGCGAGGACGATCCCAGCCGGCGCTCGAGCTCGCGCAACGTGGTACCCGTGGACACGGGCCGGCCGACGCGGCGCAACGCGTCCTCGACCTCGGCGATCGCGCGGTCCATCGGGGTCGCCCCGCGCGGGCGGCGGATGAACAGGACCACGGCCAGCACGAGGGCGATCGCCGCGATCACGAGGCCGACCCACAGCAGCCAGCGCCAGCTGCCGCCCTCGTCGTCCGCGGCGGTGGTGTCGCCCGTGCCCGTCTGGAGGTCCGGGCGCACCGCCTGCGGGTTCGTCCCGTCGGCGCCCGGGGCGGTGCTGTTGCCACCGCTGTCGGGCGTCGCCTGCGCCGCGGCCGGCGGGGCCGTGATCGAGCCGGCGACGCGCGAGCGGGCGGGCGTCGCGGCCGGCGTCGGATCGACCGTCACCCAGCCGATCTCGTCGAACCAGACCTCGACCCACGCGTGGGCGTCGGTGTCGCGGACGATCCACGCCTGCTTGGACTCCGAGTAGCCGCCCGGCGAGAAGCCCGTCGCGACGCGCGCGGCGATCCCGCCCATGCGCAACATCAGCGCCATCGCGCCCGCGTAGTGCTGGCAGTAGCCGAGGAACGACTCGTTGATGAAGTAGTCCAGCGGCTCCTTCCCCGGCGGCGTGGTCGGCGGGCGCTCCTCGTAGCGGAACTCGGGCTGGTGCAGGTAGGCGTCGACGGCGCGGATGAAGTCCAGCGACGTGTCGGACTCGGACTTGAGCCGCTGCACGAGCTGCCACGTGCGCTCGTACCTCGAGCGCTCCATGACCTCGTCGATCGAGCGCTCGATCCGTCCCCCGCGCCGCGGGTAGGTCGCGTAGGAGGGCTCCATCGAGCCGAACGGCGCGAAGTACACGCGCGCCTCGCCGATCCTGCCGCCGAACGCGCCTTCCTGCACGATCTCCTGCCCGGTCTGCAACGGCACCGTGATGGTGCGCGAGCCGTCCTGGCGCTCGGCCCGGCCGGTCGTCGCCTCCTCGAGCCGGTCCCCGACCGGGTTGGGCACGTACACGCGTGCGCGGTAGGAGTCGTTGCGGCGCAACCCGTTCGGCGCGTCCCAGGTGCCGGGCGAGAAGCCAGGCCGAACCAGGTCAGAGTTGTCGCTGACCTCCGTGATCGTGCCCGCGCCGATCACGTCCGTCGTCTGCACGCGCTTGACCGACACCTCGATCTCGCTCGACCACGCCGGGCGGTCATCCCACTCCTCGGGCACGTCGGCTTCCCACGGCTCGTCGAAGAACGCGGTGTCCTGCACGTCCTCGCGCACCTGCCAGGCGTCGCCGTTGAAGGTGTCCAGGTTGCGGGCCTTCCAGTACAGCGGGTCACCGGAGACGATCCGCATCACCTCAGTGCCTTCGCGCGGCCACGTGATCGGCCCGTAGCTCTGGGCCCACGAGAAGCGCACGGGATCGGCGGGCCCGAGGCTCTCGGCGAAGGCGCGGTAGTCGAACCACGGCTGGCCGCGGTCGGCCGTCGCGGCCACCGGCAGCGCGCCCACGAGTGCGAGCAGGAGCAGCCCCGCCACGCCCAGGCCCGGCCGCAGCGGCAGCCGCTCCAGCCACAAGAAGCACACGGCGAGGGCGGCGATGATCAGCCCCAGCAGCACCGGGCGGGTGCCGCCGATCGAGATGATCGGCGACGCGACCACGACGATCATCACGGCCAGCGCGACGAACGGATAGCCGCGCTCGGGCACCTTCAGCGGCACGCGCTCGCTCGAGCGCATCGCCACACGGGGCCAGAACGTGAGCAGTCCCGCGAGGATCAGCAGCTGCGCGCCGAGCAGCTCGAGCACGATCCGCGGCCACGGGTCGGCGCTCGCGTACGGCAGCCGCACGGTGCCGAGCGCCTGCAGCCCGCTGGCGAGGCCCGAGACCAGCTCGTCCCAGTGGCGCGGACGCAGCAGGCGCAGCTCCGGACCGGCCAACAGGTAGCCGGCGAACAGCGCCGCGAGCACGATGAAGAGCAGCGCAGCCGCGCGCGTGCGCGGCCCGAGGCGCCAGTGCCGGCGCGGCGGCGCGCTCACCAGCAGCACGGCCAGCGCCGCCCCGACGGCCGCGAGCACCCACAGCAGCACGCGCCCCGTGGACAGGCCCTGCACGAGGCGCTGCCACTCCAGCGCGCCGACCGTGCTCAGCGCCGCCAGCCCGAAGAGCCGCGCGCCCCACTGCGGCAACAGCACGCGGTTGGCCGGGCGCGACCGGTCGCGCCGCCCTGCAACGACCGCCGTGGCCACGGGCTAGGCGTTCCCCTCCAGCTCGCGCTGGCGCAGCTCGATGCGCCGGATCTTGCCGGTCAGGGTCTTCGGGAGGTCGTCGACGAACTCGATCCTCCGAGGGTACGCGTAGGCGGACAGGCGATTACGCACATGAGCCTGGATCTCGGCCACGAGCTCGTCGGAGCCGTCGTGCCCCTCGGCCAGCACGATGAACGCCTTGACCACGCTGCCCCGCCGCTCGTCGGGCGAGGCGACGGCCGCCGCCTCCTTCACCGCGGGGTGCTCCAAGCAGGCGCTTTCGACCTCGAACGGGCCGATCCGATACCCGGCCGCGATGATCACGTCGTCCGCGCGGCCCTCGTACCAGACGTAGCCGTCCTCGTCGAAGCGGGCGGCGTCCTTGGTGTGGAACCACTCGCCGCCGAACGTCTCGCGCGCGGCCTCCTCGTTGCGCCAGTAGCCGAGCGGATAGTGCGGATTCGAGCGCGCGCGCAGGCAGATCTCGCCGCGCTCGCCCTGCGGCACCGGGTGCTCGTCCTGGTCGAGGATCTGCACGTCCCAGCCGGGCATCGGCTTGCCCATCGAGCCCTCGCGCACCTCCATGAACGGGAAGTTGGCGCACAGGGGGTAGGACTCGGTGAGCCCGTAATAGTCGAGCACGGTCACCCCGTACTGCTCGCGGAACCAGCGGATGGCCTCGGGGTTGAGCGGCTCGCCGGCGCTGCACACGATCCGGAACTTCTGCGGATACCGGGTCCCGGCGTCGCCGATCGACATCATCGAGCGCATCGCGGTCGGCGTCGTGAAGACGTTCGAGACCTCGTGGCGGGAGAGGAAGTCGAGCTGCTTGTGCGGATCGAAGCCGCCCTCGCGCTGGTAGACGAGTTGCACCGCGCCGAGCCGCCACGGCCCGAGCAGCGGCGCGATGCCCGCCGCCCACGCCCACTCCCCCATGCCGTGAAAGCGCTCGCCGTCCTGCACGTCGTGGCAGTAGATGAACTCCTCGTGCGCGAGCAGGTACCGGTGCGCGTGGATGATGCCCTTGGCCAGCCCCGTCGTGCCGCTCGTGTAGTAGAGCTGCGCCGGATCGTCGGCCAGCGTGTCCTCGGGCTCGAACTCCGGCTCGCCGCCGGCGAACACCGCATCGTCCAGCACCAGCACGTGCTCGACGAGCGCCGGGTCGACGCGGTCCTTGTTCGCCTCGTTGGTGACGAGGACCTTGGCCTGGGAGTCGCTGACGCGGTGGCGGATCCCGTCATCCCCGTAGAGCACCGACATCGACAGCAGGATCGCGCCGCACTTCCACGTGCCGAAGAACGCCGCCGCGGTCTCGGGCGTCGGCGGCAGCAGCATCGCCACGCGGTCGCCCTTCTGCACCCCGTGCGCCCGCAGCACGTGCGCGAACCGGTTGGAGCGCTCCTGCAGCTCGCCCCAGAGCACCTCGCGGACCGTCCCGTCGAAGTGCTCGTGGATCATCGCCGGCTTGTCGGCCGGGTGCTTGTCGCACACGTCCTGCGCGATGTTGTACCGCTCCGGCACGTGCCACGCGTGGCTCGCGACAGCTTCCTCGTAGGACTGCGGCGACACGGCTCCTCCCTCGGTCTCGCGACGGCCAGAAAGAGGATAGGCGCCGACCGTGGGGCCGGCGCCTTCCGCTCAGAGCACCTGGGGATAGGCCTTGAGCTTGAGCGTCAGCGTGATCGAGTCGTCGCCGTCCATGTAGTTCTTGGCGTAGAGCGTGACGGTGTGGCTGTCGTAGGCGTCGAACCAGATCGAATAGGGCAGCTGGATGTAGTCCTTCATGATCGGCGCGGCGCAGTTCTGGCCCTCATAGAGCTCGAGCCGCAGCTTCTTGAGCCGGATCTGGTGGTCCGCCGCCGCGGTGACGGTCGAGTAGACGGCGCCGCGGACCTCGTCGCCCGTGCAACGGGAGAAGGACTGCAGCTTGTAGGTCGGGAGGGAGCCGACGGGTCCGAACACGGTGCCGTAGAGGTCGTGGATCTGGACCTCGTCGGCGCCCCACTCGTCGTCGACGATCTTCATCGACGAGCCGGGCATGGCGACGAGCTTGAGGGTCTCACCATCGCTCCAGTACGGGAACTGCCACGGGGTCTGCGCGTTCGCGGACGAGGAGAGACCGGCGAACGCGGTGATGGTCAGCGCGACGAGCAGCAATCGGGAGAGGGTCGTGCTCATGCCGGCGATGCTCGCGGCCGTCGTCGGCGCCGGCATCAGGCACCTCACTGATCCGTGCCCTTGTCCCCGGGCGCCGACCGCGCGACGAACTCAGAAGTCCGCGCGCTGCGGCACGCCGGCCCCGTCGAGCCAGTAGCGGGTGGTGAGGTCGGTCGCGGGCTCGGCGCCTTCCAGCGTCCGCCGCCGGCCGTCGGAGACGGAGAACACGCCGCCAGGGTGCAGCAGATGGCGCGGCGTCAGCGCGGTCACCTCCGGCGAGTCCGAGACCCGGCGCTGCTTCGTGCCGCGGCACGCCCACGTCGCCCCGGCCGCGCGGCTCACCACCAGGTTGCCGTCGCGCAGGATCAGCCGTGCGCCGCGCCGCGGCGCGCAGCGCCCGACCGTGCGGGCGAGCGGACGTGGCCGCGGCGGATCGCCCGCGGGCAGCGTGAAGACCCGCGTGCGCGCCACCGTCGTCCCCTCCGTCCAGTACAGCCGCGCTCCGGCTCCCGCGGGGTGCGAGGCCGGCTCCGCACTCAGCCGCTCGACGGGTCGCCGGTCGCTGAAGTGCGCGGTGACGCCCTCGTCGGAGGCGAAGACCAGCATGCCCGGCAACGCGACCACGTCCGCCTCCTCGTTGCCGACCGTGACCGAGTCACCGGTCCGCAGGTCGGTCAGCGTGTCCTCGCGCACGTCGGGCGACTCGGCGAACGACGCGTGCATCGTCGTCCACAGCCAGCGCCGCCCGACGATCCCGCTGACGTAGGAGGACTCGTCGGTGCCCATACCGTCGTTGACACGCACCCCGACCTGCCGCTCACGCCGCGTGGCGCGATGGCAGGCGAGGAGCTTGGAGCCGCGCGCGTAGACCTGGACCTCGGGCGTCTCGTACTCGGCCCGCGCGGGCTTGACGCCACAGGCGGCGTCGGCCCGCGTGGGGACGAGCAGGACGAACGCGATCAGGACCCACGGAGCGCGGCGCATCGCGCGCCGCATGCTCTCAGACCCCGACGCCCTTGAGCGCCTCGAACGTGATCCAGGCGCCGGCCCAGTCGCCGCCCTCGTCCGTGTTGTCGACGTGCAGGTACTTGGTCGCCATGTCGCCCGGCTGCATGTTGAACGTGATCGGCGCGCTGACGCCGTCGAGGTCGTCGCTGTTGCAGCTCGCGCCCTCATACATCACCAGCTGGGCGGTGACCTTCATGGTGCGGTCGTTGACCCAGGTCTGGCCGGTCACGACGACGTGCACCCGCACCTCGTCGCCGGCGCAGTAGGCCGGGGACGCCTTGAAGCTCAGGCTCGTCGGCGAGAGCTTGCCGAACACCCGACCGTCGAACTTGTACTGCTTGTACTCATGGTTGCCGCTGCCCTCGTGGTCGGTGATGCCGATGTGGCCGAGGTACGCGCGGACCTTGGCGTGCTCGTTGCCCCACGACGCGGCCGAGGCGGACGTCGTGAGCCCCGCGAAGGCGGCGACGGTCAGGGCGGTCAGGAGCAGCCGGGAAAGTGTCGTTCTCATGGGACGCATGCTCGTGGCCCGCGATGCGCGGCGCATCGGTGATCGCCCCCTGATCTTTGCGGGTGTGGGCTCCCGCACGGGTCGGGTGCGGATAGCTTTCGTCCGTGGACGTTCTCCTGGGCGTGCTGCTGGGCGTCGTGCTCAGCGCCTCGGTGTTCGCGGTCAGCCGGCTGCTCGCGCCGCGACGGGTGCTGGCGCCGGGCGAGGAGGGCGTGCGCGCGGCGCTGCACGCCGCGGCGGCGACCCTCCCACACCTGCGCAAAGGGCTCACGCGCGAGTCGGCCGGCAAGGCGATCGGCCACCTGCACGCGCTCACCCAGGCCGCAGGCGTGCTGATCGACGACGGCGAGACCGTCCTCGCGGCCGACGGCCTCCCGGCGGAAACGCGACATGTGTCGCTAAAGAGGGACTGTCCCTCTTTAGGAAACGCGCTCGATTGGCTGCCGGACTCGAGCCGGGTGGAGGTGCACAGCGGGCCGGCGCCGTTCGGGAACACGGTGGTCGCGCCGCTGATGGTCGGCGGCGAGCGGATCGGCCGGCTGGCGGCGTTCTACGGGCCGGAGCGGCGGCTGCGGCCGGAGGACACGCGGGTGGTGAGCGAGGTCGCGGCACTCGTGTCCGCGCAGGTCGAGCTGTCCGTGCTGGCCGAGCAGGAGGAGCGGCTCGCGCAGGCCGAGCTGCGGGCGCTGCGCGCGCAGATCTCGCCGCACTTCATCTACAACGCGCTCGCGGCCGTGGCGAACAGCATCCACACCAAGCCGGAGGAGGCGCGCGAGCTGCTGACCGAGTTCGCGGAGTTCACGCGCTACGCGTTCCGCGGCAACCGCTCCTACGTGACGCTGGCCGACGAGCTGCACTACGTCGAGAAGTACCTGCGGCTCGAGCAGGCGCGCTTCGGCGACCGGCTGGACGTGCGCGTGTCGGTCGCGCCCGAGGTGCTCACCGCGGTCGTGCCCGTGCTGAGCATGCAGCCCTTGGTGGAGAACGCGGTCCGGCACGGCGTGGAGAAGGCGGTCGGACCGTGCCGCGTGGAGATCCTCGGCGCGGACCTCGACACCGACGTGGAGCTGACCGTCCGCGACGGCGGCGCCGGCATGGACGCCGAGGCGGCGGACGCCGCGCTGCACGGCCGCGCGGGCGGGATCGGGCTCGCGAACGTGCACGCGCGGCTGCAGTCGACGTTCGGGCCCGAGTACGGTCTGGAGGTGGAGTCGACGCCCGGACAGGGGACCGTCGTGAAGATGCTCGTGCCGAAGTTCCGCGCCGGGGTGCGCGCGGCGTGACGGCGCGCGGCGAAGCCGCGGGGCCGCCGGAGGCGGGCGGCCCGTGAAGATCCTGGCCGTCGACGACGAGCGGCCCGCGCTCGACGACCTCGCCCGCGTCCTGCGCGCGCAGCCGTCGGTCTCCGAGGTGGACACGGCCGAGTCCGGTGAGGAGGCGCTGCACGCGCTCGCCGGCGGCGAGCACTACGACGCCGTCTTCCTCGACGTGCGCATGCCGGGACTCGACGGCGTCGAGCTCGCCCGCGTGCTGCGGCGCTTCGCGGCGCCGCCGGCGCTGATCTTCGTCTCGGCGTACGAGTCCGCTGCGGTCGAGGCGTTCGAGCTGCGCGCGCTCGACTACCTGCTCAAGCCGGTGTCCAAGGCGCGCGTGGCCGAGGCGCTCGGGCGGATCGAGGCGAAGCCGGAGGACACGACGCAGACGCTCGCGGTCGACGCGCCCGGCGGCGGCACACGCCTCGTCCAGCGCGCGGACATCCTCTACCTGCAGGCCCACGGGGACTACGTGCGCGTCGTCACCGCCGACGCCCGCCACCTCGTCCGCGGCACGCTGAACGAGATCGAGCGTCGCTGGGCGCCGCACGGCTTTCACCGCGTGCACCGGCGCTACCTCGTCAACCTCTCGCGCGTGACCGAGGTCCGGCCGCAGCTCAACGGCACCGCCGTGCTGATCCTGGCCGACGGCGGCGAGCTCCCGATCGCCCGCCGCGAGGTGGCCGAGCTGCGCCGGCGGTTGCGCTCGTGAGCGTGCCGTCAGGGAATCCCTCGGAACGGGTGGTCCTGTGAGCCGGCTCCCCTCCGAAGACCTCTCCGAGGCGACCGCCCACGCCGCGGTCTATCTGCGCCGCCTGCGCCGCGAGCAGCTGCGGCTCGCGCTTCTGAGCCTCGTCGCGTTCGGCGGTGCGATCGGCGCGCTGCCGCTGATCCTCTACCTGCTGCCCGGCCTGCACGACACCCAGGTGCTCGGCGTCCCGGTGCCGATCTGGCTCGTGGTCGTCCCGCCGTTCCCACTGTTCTTCTTCATCGGCTGGCTCGAACAGCGTCGCGCCGACGGGCTCGACGAAGCGTTCCGCGACCTCGTCGAATGACGCTCTCGATCATCGCCGTGATCGCGGTGACGGGCGCAGCGCTCGGCATCGGCACCTACGGCGTCAAGCTCGCCCGCACCACGTCGGACCTGTTCGTCGCGTCGCGCGCCGTCTCGCCGTGGTGGAACGCGGCCGCGATTTCCGGCGAGTACCTGAGCGCGGCGAGCTTCCTGGGCGTCTCCGGGCTGATGCTGAAGTTCGGAGCCAGCGCGTTGTGGCTCCCGGTCGGCTTCACCGCGGGCTACCTGACGCTGCTGCTGTTCGTGGCCGCGCCGCTGCGGCGGTTCGGCTCCTACACGATCCCCGACTTCGCCGAGGCCCGCCTGCCCGCGCCGTACATGCGCCTGCTCGCCGCCGGCATCGTGCTGCTGATCAGCGGCTGCTACCTGGTGCCGCAGCTCAAGGGCGCGGGGGTGACGCTGCGCGCCATCACCGACGCGCCGTACTGGGTCGGCGTCGCGCTCGTGAGCCTGATCGTCGCGCTCAACGTCAGCCTCGGCGGCATGCGCGGCGTCACCTACGTGCAGGCCTTCCAGTACTGGGTGAAGGTGTTCGCGATCGCGTTCCCGGCGCTGCTGCTGCTGATCCACCTCGGCGGCCTCCCCGCTCGCGCGGCGCTGTTCGGCGAGGAGATCCCCCGCGCGGACCGCGCCATGGTGATCGAGCTCGACGCGCCGCGGCCCGTCACGTTCCCCGACACCGGCGAGACGCGGGTCGTGAGCCGTGTGGAGCTGGCGCGCGGCGACGCGTTCCCCGTGGCCGAGGGCATCGACGCCCAGACCGGCGACGAGTGGTCGCGCCCCGTCGCGGAGTCCGGCCGCGGCTCGCCGATCCTCATCTACAGCCTGCTGCTCGCCACCTTCCTGGGCACGATGGGGCTACCGCACATCCTCGTCCGCTTCTACACCAACCCGGACGGGAGCGCCGCGCGCCGGACCACGGTGCGCGTGCTCGGCCTGCTCGGCGTCTTCTACCTGTTCCCCGCCGTCTACGGCCTGCTCGGCCGCGCGTTCACGCCCGAGCTCTACGTCACCGGCGACACCGACTCCGTGGTCCTGCGCGTCCCGGCCGCCGCGTGGCCCGGCCCGATGGGCGACATCCTGGCCGCGATCGTCGCCGCCGGCGCATTCGCGGCGTTCATGAGCACCGCCTCCGGCCTGCTGGTGAGCATCGCCGGCACGGTCTCCCACGACGTCGTGCCCGGGAAGGCGCGCAAGCGACGCACGCGCTTTCGCATCGTCAGCGTGGTCGGCATGCTGCCGCCCGCGCTGCTCGCGCTCGCCACGCCGAACGTGGACATCAGCGTGCTCGTCGGCTGGGCCTTCGCGCTCGCGGCGAGCACGTTCTGCCCGCTGCTGCTGCTCGGCGTCTGGTGGCCGCGCCTGACGGCGTCCGGCGCCGCGGCGGGCATGCTCGCCGGCGCGACGGTCGCGACCGGCATGATCGCCGCAGGGCTGATCGGCGACGTGTCGCAGGAAACGGCCGCGGGCGCCATCCTCACCCAGCCCGCGGCCGTCTCCGTGCCGATCGCGTTCGCGGCGATGATCGTGATCTCGCTGCGCAGGCCGCCCCAGAACGTGAGCGCCGTGATGGCGGCGCTGCACGTTCCGGAGCCGGTGTCCCCCTGACCCTATGCCTGTTAGGCGACCTTCTCCAAGGCTCGCTCGGAGCCCAGGCCCGTCTCCGCGCGCACGAACAGCTCGTCGTAGCTGCTGTGCTCGGACGGCTTGCCGCTGCTGAGGATCGTGCCGAGGAAGCAGCCGAGGAACCCGAGCGGGATCGAGATGATGCCCGGGTTGTTGAGCGTCCAGCCGATCGGCGAGCCCGTGACGGTGTCCGCGCCGGGCCACACCTTGGGGCTCACGATGACGAGGAAGATCGAGCTGACCACGCCCGTCACCACGCCCACGATCGCGCCCGTCGTGTTGAAGCGCCGCCAGCTCAGCGCGAGCAGCAGCGCCGGGAAGTTCGCGCTCGCGGCCACCGCGAACGCCAGACCCACCATGAACGAGACGTTCAGGCCGGAGCCGCCGATGACGGCGATGATGATCGCGATCACGCCGATGGCGAACGCGGCGATCCGCGCCACGAGCACCTCTTCGTGCTCGGAGTCCTTGCCCTTGCGGACGATCGAGGACCAGATGTCGTGGCTGAACGCCGCCGAGGCGCTGAGCACGAGGCCCGCGACCACCGCGAGGATCGTCGCGAACGCGACGCCGGCGATGAACGCGAGGAACAGTGAGCCGCCGAACGTGCCCTCGCCGCCGCCGAGGAACTCGGCCAGGATCGGGGCCGCGAGGTTGCCGCCGGTGCCCGCGGCCTCCACGCCGCCCTCGCCCAGGAAGGCGCGCGCGCCGAAGCCGATGAACGTCGTCAGCAGGTAGAAGAAGCCGATGATGAACATCGCCCAGACCACGGACGAGCGCGCGGCCTTGGCGTTGGGCACGGTGAAGAACCGCATCAGGATGTGCGGCAGGCCGGCGGTGCCGAGCACGAGCGCGAGGCCCAGGGACACGGTGTCCAGCGGCTTCGGCAGGTAGGTGCCGGGCGCCAGCGAGAAGGTCGAGTCCGGCCCCTTGTTCGCGTCCGCGCGGTTGAACAGCTCCACCGGGTTGAAGCCGACCTTCGCGAGCACGAACACCGACATCATGAAGATGCCCGCCATCAGCAGGACGGCCTTGACGATCTGCACCCACGTGGTGGCGACCATGCCGCCGAAGATCACGTAGCAGAGCATGAAGACGCCGGTCAGGATCACCGCGAGCGAGAAGTTGATGCCGACGAGCTTCTCGATCAGCACGCCCGCGCCGACCATCTGCGCGATCAGGTAGAAGGTGACGACCGCGAACGTGCCGAGCGCGGCGGCGGCGCGCGCCGGGGTCTCGTTCAGGCGGAACGACAGCACGTCGGCGATCGTGTACTTGCCCGCGTTGCGCATCCGCTCGGCCAGCAGGAACATGACCGTGAGGAACGCGACGAGGAAGCCGATCGAGTACAGGAACCCGTCGAAGCCGTACAGGAAGATCAGGCCGGCGATGCCCAGGAACGACGCGGCCGACAGGTAGTCGCCCGAGATCGCGAGCCCGTTCTGGCGGCCGGTGATCTGCCGGCCGGCAGCGTAGAAGCCGACCGCGCTGGACGCCTTCTTGGACGCCCAGAACGTGATGCCGAGCGTGATGGCGAGGATGATCGCCGCCATCACCAGCGCTTCGACGTTGACCTCAGCGAAGAGGGACACCATCAGGCCTTCACCCCGGTTCCCTCGTCCTTACGCACGAAGCGCGCGTCCTCGGCCTCCGCGGCCGCCTCGACGACCTTGTCCGCGAGCGGGTCGAACTCGTTCTCGGACTTGCGCAGGTACCAGATGCCCAGCACGAAGACCATCAGGAACTGGGTCAGCGCGAGGCAGTAGCCGACGGTCAGCCCCTGGTAGACCGACTCGCCCATGAAGTCGCTCGCGTACCCCGCGAGCAGGATGAAGCCCATGTAGTACGCGAGGAAGAAGATCGTCGCGGGTACGACGAAGCTCTTCCGGCGCTTGACGAGCTCTCTGAACTCGTCCGAGCGCTCGATGCGTTCCCAGTCCGGCATCGCGTCTCTCTCCTCCTTGCAGCGATTTGGAGGAGCCTTGCGCGACCGCGCAAGTATCGAAACGCGCAATCGACGGACGGTGGTTGTGGCGCGACGAACGGTCGCGCCACCACGACGGACGGATTCCCCCTACGCGGGCACCGCCCGCAGCCGGAACAGCGTGTGCCCACCGTCGGCGGCGTCCTCGTGGTCGTTGATCGCGTTCAGGTACACGCCGATCGTCTGGCCCATCTTGATGTTGAACGTGTACAGCTCGGACTGGCCG
The DNA here is from genome assembly GCF_027587175.1 of Solirubrobacter deserti. GTDB lineage: Bacteria > Actinomycetota > Thermoleophilia > Solirubrobacterales > Solirubrobacteraceae > Solirubrobacter > Solirubrobacter deserti. Next base: position 63,693 of record NZ_JAPCID010000007.1, on the reverse strand, counting down.
TCGAAGTCGGTCGTCGCGCAGCTCGCCCCCTCGTACAGGTCGATGTGGGCGGTGACCGTCGCCTCGGTGGACGTCTTCCAGCGATACCCGGTGATGATGAGCTCGGCGCGCACTTCACCGCCGTAGCAGCGCGAGTACTTGTAGTTGAAGGTGCTGTTGCCGGACCCGAGGACGCCGACGGTGATGCCGCCGAGGCTCCACGTCTTGGATTCCTTGCTCCAGACGTCCTCGTCGGTGACCGAGAACCAGCCACCGCCGTCGATGACGAGCCCCATCGGGGCGTTGGCGGCCGAGGCGGTGCCCGCCCCGGCCAGGGTGAGGATCAGCGCAGCCAGCAGGCTGAGGAAGAGTCGGTTCATGGCGCCATCATCGGCGCCGCCGGGCGCCGTGACATCGGCACCCGGCCCCGAACCTATCCCTGAAGTTCTCGGGTGCGGGTGCCCGCACCTAGCCTTCGCCGGAGGCGTCGCGCTCCTTGATCTTGCCCTCCAGCTGCGCCATCACGTCCGGGTCGCGCAGCGTCGTGACGTCGCCGAGCTCGCGGCCCTCGGCGATGTCGCGCAGCAGGCGGCGCATGATCTTGCCCGAGCGGGTCTTGGGAAGGTCGCCGGCCCAGATGATGCGCTTGGGGCGGGCGAACTTGCCGATGCGGGCGGCGACGCGCTCGCGGATCTCGCCGATCAGCGCGTCGTCGCCGTCGTCGTCGGCGCCCTCGAGCGTCACGAACGCCGTGATGGCCTGGCCGGTGTCCTCGTCGGCCTGGCCGATGACGGCGGCCTCGGCGACCTTCGGGTGCGAGACGATCGCGGACTCGACCTCGGCGGTGGAGAGCCGGTGGCCGCTCACGTTCACGACGTCGTCGATGCGCCCGATGATCCAGAAGTAGCCGTCTTCGTCCTTGCGGGCGGCGTCGCCGACGAGGTACGTATCCTTCCCGAACTTCGAGAAGTACGTCTCGACGAAGCGGTCGTCCTCCTTGTAGAGGGTCCGCAGCATCGAAGGCCAGGGCCGCTTGAGGATCAGGTAGCCCTGCCCCTCGTCGACGTCCTTGCCCTCCTCGTCGACGACCGCGGCCTCGATGCCGGGCAGCGGGCGGCCGGCCGAGCCGGGCTTGGTGTCCAGCAGGCCCGGCAGCGTGGTGATCATGATCGAGCCCGTCTCGGTCTGCCACCAGGTGTCGACGATCGGCGCCTTGCCGCCGCCGATCACCTTCCAGTACCAGAGCCAGGCCTTGGGGTTGATCGGCTCGCCCACGGTGCCGAGCAGGCGCAGGCTCGAGAGGTCGTGCTTCTCAGGGTGCTCGGCGCCCCACTTCATGCACGCGCGGATCGCGGTCGGCGCGCAGTACATGATCGTCACCTTGTAGCGCTCGACGATCTCCCACCAGATGTCCTTGGCGGGGTAGTCCGGCGCGCCCTCCCACATCACCGACGTCGCGCCGTTGGCCAGCGGTCCGTAGATGATGTAGCTGTGGCCGGTGACCCAGCCGACGTCGGCTGCGCACCAGTAGATGTCCTCGTCCGGCTTGAGGTCGAAGACGGCCTTGTGCGTGTAGGCGACGCCGGTGAGGTAGCCGCCCGTCGTGTGCAGGATGCCCTTCGGCTTGGCGGTCGAGCCGGACGTGTAGAGGATGTAGAGCGGGTCCTCGGCGTCCATCGGCTCCGGCGTGTGCTCGGCCGCGGCGTTCTCGAGGAGCTGCGCGTAGGAGTGGTCGCGCCCGTCCTTCATCGGCGCGCCGTTGCCCGTCTTCTCGACGACGACGATCCGGTCCACGAGGTCGCCGATGACCTCATCGACCGTCTCCTTGATCGGCGCGGTCTTGCCCTTGCGGCGCGCGCCGTCGACCGTGATCAGCGTCTTGGCCTCGGAGAACTCGATCCGCTCCTTGACCGACTCGGCGCTGAAGCCGCCGAAGACCACGTTGTGGATCGCGCCGATGCGCGCGCACGCGAGCATCGCGACCGCGACCTCGGGGATCATCGGCAGATAGATCGCGACCACGTCGCCCTTCGCGACGCCCAGGTCGGTCAGCGCGTTGGCGAACTTCTGGACGTCCCGGTGCAGGTCGGCGTAGGTGATGTCGACCTCTTCGCCCTCCTCACCGCGCCAGTGGTAGGCGACGCGGTTGCCGTGGCCGGCCTCGACGTGGCGGTCGACGCAGTTGTAGGCGACGTTGAGCTTGCCGCCCACGAACCACTTCGCGAACGGCGGGTTCGACCAGTCCAGCACCTGGTCCCACTTGGTGTCCCAGTGCAGCGCCCCGGCGCGCTCGGCCCAGAACGCCTCGTAGTCCTCGGCCTGGTCGTAGATCGCAGCGTCGGAGACGACGGCCTGCTCCTTGAAGCCGTCCGGTGGCGAGAACGTCTCCTGGTCCAGCAGCTCCTCGAGTTGGTCCTCGAGCGTCGCCATGCGATCTCCTCCCCTGGTGTGTCTTAGGAACGCTTCTTTCGCTTGCTGCGGCCCGCGCTGGGCGCCTTGGGCGCCTGCGCCGGAGCCGGCTGCGGCGCCGCATGGCCGAGCCGCTCGGCGCGGGCCTGCGCGAGCTCGGCCGCGGTCGGCCACGGCTCCGCCTTACCCGTTCTCCACGCGGGCGGATCTCCTCCCGGCCAGCGGCCGAGGAACAACACGCCGAGACCGGCGACCCAGAAGACCTGCACGACCGGCAGCGGATAGATGACGAACATCGCGCCGGCGACGATCCCGAGGTAGCCGAAGAGCTTGGTGAGCAGCCCGACGCGCATCGCGTTGAGCGAGATGATCACGAGCCCGACGGCCAGCAGCAGCGAGCCGATGCTGAACATGATCTGGCCGAACTGCTGGAAGCTGTTCTGCGGCCGGGTCGCCTCCTCGACCGTGCGCGTGCCGTCCATGAACTCGTTGGTGAGCACGACGACCGAGCCCTGCACGATCAGCGTCCCGAGGCCGAGGACGACGCCGCCGATGATCGGGACGTAGACGAGGAAGCGCTTGAACTCGGCTGCCCGGCCGCGCACGGCGACGCCGAGGAAGCCGGCGACCCAGGCCATGCCGATGAAGCCGACGAGCCCGCCGATGCCGATGCCGAGCACGAGCAGCTGGTTGTCCTGCAGGTACTGGAACTCGGCGACCCGCAGTGACTCGAGCTCGGCGACCCGGCCGGGCTGCGCGCCGCGCACGATCGCGTCCAGGCCGCTGATGCGCGGCCCGTCGGCGCGCAGCACCTCACCCGAGATGAAGTAGACGAGCAGGCCGAGCGTTCCGAGCAGCGCCGCGATGGCGGCACGCGTACGGTGGCGCCTCTCCCACGAGAGCGTCTTTTCAGGATCCAGCGTTGCGGCGGCCACGTCCGCTGACACTCTAGTCGCGCATGCTCGGGGGAAGCCCGACTCGGCGCGCCGGCTCCGGGCCGAGTTGATCGCGGCCGGCGATCCGGGACGCCTTGTCACCCGCGTACAGGACGACGTTGAGCGCGGGCGCCGCGAGCTTGATCAGCGCCTCGATGCGGCGGGTGTTGCGGAGCTGTGCCGCGCTTCTGTAGGCCACGATCGCGCAAGGGTACACTCGCCGCCGATGCTGGTCGGCGAGGTGATGACGGAGTCGGTGGTGACGGCGAACCCTGACGCGCCCGTGCGCGAGATCGCGGAGCTCATGCGCGAGCGCAACGTGGGCTCCGTCGTGCTCGTGCGCGACGGCGGCGCGCCCGTCGGGTTCATCACGGACCGCGACATCGCGCTGTCGGTCGTGGCCGAGGGCCGCACGGGAGAGGACCGCGCGGCCGAGCACGCCTCCTCGCCCGTGATCAAGGCCGAGCCCGACATGGAGGTCGAGGAGGCCAGCCAGCGGATGATCCGCCACGCCGTGCGGCGGCTCGTCGTGGTCAGCGGCGGCTCCGTGGTCGGCGTCGTCACGCTCGACGACCTGTCCTCGCGCGGGCTGGAGCCGGAGCTGTCGGCGCGCGTCACACGAGCTGCGCTGCCCGAGTATCTGTTCCACGCTCGCGGCGGCTGACGACCGCCTCCGCGAACGCGCGGATCACCGGGTGCGCGCGGCTGCCGTCGCCCGCGAGCTCCGGCTGGAAGAGGGTGCCCAGGAAGAACGGGCGGCCCGGGAGCTCCAGCGCGCGCGGCGCGCCGTCCTCGTCGTGGGCCCCGAACACGACGCCGGCGGACTCGAGCCGCGTGACGAACTCGGGCGCGATCCCGTACGAGCAGTGGTAGCGCTCCAGGCGCTGGTCGACGCCCGCGATCTTCGCGATCAGCGTGCCGGGCGTGTAGCGGATCACCCCCTCGTGGCCGACGAGCGAGCACTCCAGCGGCACGATGACGTCGGTGCCGGTCGAGCCGTACTCGGCGTGGTTGGCCTCGGGGAGGTTCGCCAGCTCACGGGCGAGGTGGATGATCGCGTGCTGGAAGCCGCCGCACGTGCCCAGGAACGGGATCCCATTCGCGCGCGCGGTGCCGACGGCGTCGATGACCTTCTCGCGGTCGGTGTAGGGGCTGCCGGGCACGACCCAGATGCCGTCGAAGCGGTCCAGGTCCTCGGCCTCGGTGGACGGAATCCAATACGGGTCGAGCACGATCCCGTCGCGACGGCGGAGCGTGTCGATCAGCAGCGGGATTCGTCCGTGGGCGCGAACGGTGGGCGAGCGGTCTCCGACGAGGGCGATGGTGGCGGCGGGCATGCGGTGCATCGTCGCGTCTGGTCGAGTTCACGTCCAACGATGATTCCTGCGAGTACGATCAGCTTCGCTTATGGACCCGCGGTTCTTGAGGACGTTCGTGCGCGTCGTGCGGCTCGGCTCGTTCAGCGCCGCGGCGGCCGAGCTCGGCTACACGCAGTCCGCCGTCTCCCAGCACATCGCGGTGCTCGAGGGCGACGTCGGCGTGCCGCTGCTCACGCGCCGGCCGGTCGGCGTGACCGAGGCGGGCGCGCGGCTGCTCGAGCACGCGGAGCCGATCCTGCTGCGGCTAGACGCGGCCCGCGCGGACGTCGCGCGCGTGGCGAGCGGGCCGCCGTCGCGGCTGCGGATCGGCGCGACGCCCCTGGCCGCGACCTTCGCCGCAGAGCTCGTCGCGCCCGCGCTGGCCGTGACCGTCCGCGTGGGCGCGCGGGACGAGATCGCCCGCGCGGTGGCCGTCGGCGAGCTCGACGCGGGCGTCGTCGACGGGGTCGCCGCGCCCAACGACCCGCTGCGCCTCCCGGAGACGGGCGCCCGCGTGGCACGGGTCAAAGAGGAACCGCTGGCCGTCGCCGCGCCACTCAACCACCCGCTGGCGGCCCTCAGCGAGTCGCCACGCGGTTCCAGCCGGGCGCGCGCGACCCCCGTCCTCGCGGAACATCCCCCTTTTTCGGCGAAGCCGGTTCCGCGAGACGGGGGTCGCGCGCGGCCGGCCACCACGGCGCCCCGCCAAACCGGACGCGGCGTCCGCCTCGAGGACCTCGTCGACGCCCGCTGGATCGACGCGCCGGCGATCTGCGCGCCGCTCGCCGACCTCGCCTCGCTCGCGCGCACCGAGGGCTTCCGCCCCGCGCTGCACTACGACGGCGCCGATCTCGCCGGCCTGCTCGCGCTCGTCGCGGCCGGACACGGCCTCGCGCTGCTCCCCACCCGGGCGCTGCACGGCGTGGCCGCGCTGCCGGTCATCGCGCCCGCCCTGACGCATCGCACCGAGTGGTTGACCGACACCTACGGGTAACCCGAACCTAAAGAGGGGTGCCTGCCTGCCTGGGAAACGGACCGCCTCGGCGCGACCATTCCGTGTATGGCCGCGACCACCGCCGAGCGCCCGCCGATCGGGCGCGTCTCCCCTCGGCAGATCGTCGTGCTCGTCCTCGCGAGCGCGCTGATGGTCGTCGGCCTCGTGGTGATCGCTCCCGCGCTGGCCGATCTCCCCGATGTCTGGTCCAAGCTCTCCACCGGACATCTCGGCTGGCTCACGTTCGCGCTGATCCTGGAGGCGCTGTCCTTCGTCGGCTACGCGATCCTGTTCCGCGCGGTCTCGATCGACCGCGACGGCAACGGCACACGGATCGGGTTCCGCGCGAGCACCGAGATCGCCCTCGCCGGCCACGCCGCGACGCGCCTGTTCGCGTCCGCGGGCGCCGGCGGCATCGCGCTCACGGCCTGGGCGCTGCGGAAGTCGGGCATGGAAGCCCGGGACGTCGCCGCCCGCATGACCACGTTCATGGTGCTGCTGTACATGGTCTACATGGGCGCGCTGCTGTTCGGCGGGCTCGGCATGTACGTCGGCCTGATTCCCGGAGGCGGCTCGTTCTCGCTGACGATCGTCCCCGCGATCTTCGGCGGCGCGGTGATCGCGTTGGTCGCGAGCGCGCAGCTCGTCCAGCCGGGCGAGAGCCGTCTGCGGCGCTGGCTGGCGCCGGTCGGCCAGGGCGTGCGCGACGCGCGCCGCCTGATCGCGTCCGGCAACGCCGGCCTGCTCGGCTCGCTGATGAAGTGGGGCTTCGACATCGCCTGCCTGTGGGCGTGCTTTGAGGCCTTCGGCGCCTCCCCCGCGTTCGGCGCGCTCGTGCTGGGCTACTTCATCGGCATGCTCGCCAACACGCTCCCGCTGCCGGGCGGCGTCGGCGGCGTGGACGGCGGCATGATCGGCGCCTTCATCGCGTTCGGGGTGGACCCGGGCACCGCGATCGTCGCCGTGCTCGCGTACCGCTTCTTCTCCTTCTGGCTGCCGATCGCGCCGGGCGCGGTCGCCTTCGCGACCCTGCGCCGCACGGTCGCCCGTTGGGAGGCCGAGGACGCCGGCGAGCGGGAGCCGGAGCGCCGCAAGCGCGAGCGCGCGCACCGCGGCGCGCTCTGCCACCAGTACAGTTGAGCCATGGAAGGCTTTGGCGGGTTCTTCAACGACCCAGACTTTCAGCGTCGAATGCAGGAGATGGCCGAGCAGATGCAGTCGGCTCAGACGCTGGCGTGGGCGGACAACGCGATCAAGCTCGCGGTCGACATGACCGTCGCAGCCATCAACCGCGTCAACATCCAGGGCACCACCGAGCAACAGGCTCAGCAGATCCGGTCGGTGATGGCGACCGTCTTCCCCGAGGCGGTCACGCTCGTGCGCGAAGCCCGTCAGGGTTTGCAATAGGGTTTCGCGGGCGCGCGGAGGTGAGCGCGCCCGGCTCGCGGGAAGGGCCTGAGGCCCATCGCTCGACGGATCACCGTGCACGTTCGCGATCGACTCGTGGCGCGCGGCGCTGCACGATGCGGGGATGTGGGGCCGCGGCAGCACGGTACGGCTGCTGCTCGCGCGCGGCGCGGACTCGCACGCCGGCTCCATCCACGGCCCGCCGCTCGGCTGGACGGCGTGGGGCTCGCGGGAGCTCCGCGGCGCCCCTGAGAGGCTCGACGGCTACCTGGAGGCGACAACCGCACTACTCGAGGCGGGGGCCCGCGTTACAGACGCCATGATCGAGCTGGCGGCCGACGAGGTCGCTGTGCGGCTGGAGGAGGCCGCCCGATGAAGGTCTGGGTCGTCGCGCTCGCGGCGCTTGCGGTGCTGGCCGCGTTCACCCCGCCGGCGGGCGCGGCGCCGAGCTGCTTCGGCGCCGCGGCGCGCGACCCGATGCTGCCGTGCGTGAACCCGTCGCTGCGCCTGAAGGTCACCCCGCACCCGCGCAACGCGCCGCTCGTGCGCGGCGCGCCGTGCACCAAGCTCGTGCCGGAGGGGCTCGTCGTGCCGTGCGAGTTCGGCGTGCTGAGCCCGAACGCCCGCGCCCACTTCGCGCTGTTCGGCGACAGCCACGCCGCGCACTGGCGCCCGACGCTCGCGGAACTCGCACGCGGGCTGCAGTGGCACGGCTACCAGCTCTCGCGCAACAGCTGCTCGCTGACGACGGTGCCGCTCGCGCAGCCCGAGCCGTTCTTCTCCGAGTGCGCGGCGTGGAAGCAGCAGGTCGTGGAGTGGCTGGACCGGCACCCCGAGGTCACGACGGTCTTCCTGGCGACCAAGACGCCCGGCCCGCGGGACTACGCGCCGGGGCCGATGCCGGCGTTCGAGGCGCAGGTCGCCGGGCACGTGCGGGCCTGGTCGTGGCTGCCGGCGTCCGTCACGCGCGTGTTCGTGATCCGCGACAACCCGTCCGCGCAGGTGAGCACGATGCGCTGCGTGCAGCGGGCGCTCAACCGCCGCCGCACGCCCGGCACCCACTGCGCGATCCCGCGCGCGACGGCGCTGCCGCCGGACCCCGTCGAGGTCGCGATCACGCAGGCGGACCCGTCGCGGTTCCGGCTCGTGGACCTCACCCCGCACTTCTGCGATGAGCGCAACTGCTATCCGGTCGTGGGTGGCGTCCTGGTACACAAGGATCTCAACCACCTCACGCGGCACTTCGCGGAGACGCTCGGGCCGTTCCTGCTGCGTGCGGTCGTCGGCTTCGCTTAGCGTGGTGGCGCTCGCGCTCGCGTTCGCCGGCTGCGGTGAGCAGCCCGCGCCGCCGCGCGCGACCCCGGCCCCGACCGCCGAGGGCTGCGCCGGCGCCGCGGCGCTCGCCAACGGCTGCCCCGAGCCCGACACCGTCGAGCGCAGCGGCGCCCGCGGCGCGCCGTGCGAGCGCGCGCAGCCGCTCGGCCTGGTCGAGCCGTGCGCCTTCGGCCGCGGGGACGAGACGTTCGCGCTGGTCGGTGACAGCCACGCGAACGCGCTGCGCTCGGCGTTCGCGGTCGCGGCCGAGCGGCTCGGCCGGCGCGGCTACGCGATCACCCGCAACGGCTGTCCGTTCGTCGCAGACGGCCGCCCGCTGCCGGAGCCGGCGTTCTCGGAATGCGCGACCTGGAAGCAGCAGGTGCCGCAGTGGCTCGCAGCCCACCCCGAGGTCAGGACCGTGTTCATCATCGGCTTGCCCCGCAACGCCGCCTCGCAGGACCCGGCGAACTGGCTCGCCGCCTGGGACCGCCTCCCGCCCACGGTGAAGCTCGTCGTGCTCCGCGACACGCCCGAGTTGCGCGAGGACACGCTGGCGTGCGTGAACGCCGCCACGGAGAAGCCGGGGTCGAGCTGCGCCGTCCCCCGCGACACCGCCCTGGCGCCCGACCCGGCGGTGGCCGCGGCCGGGCAGCGCCAAGCGCCCGTGATCGACCTGAGCCGTTACTTCTGCGACCAGCACCGGTGCTTTCCTGTCATCGGCGGTGTTCTTGCCTATCACGACCTCACGCACGTCACCCCGACGTTCGCCGCGACCCTGGGACCCTTCCTCACAGATGAACTTCAAGCGCTCGATTAGCCTCCTCATCGCGTTCTTCGCGCTGTGCGCGCCCGCGCACGCCTCGCGCACGATGGACATCGGCCTGCAGGACGACTTCGTCTTCCTCGGCGACAGCAGCGCCACCTTCACCCGCGAGGCGGCGATGGTGCGCGCCAAGGAGCTCGGCGTGACCAAGCTCCGCGCGAACATGATCTGGTCGCGCGTGCTCGCCAGCGGCCAGGCCAACCAGCGCTCCAAGCCTTCGCGCGTGCGCTACGAGCTCGGCGACTTCGACTTCCTGGTCGCGCTGGCCAAGCAGCACGACATGCGGCTGGAGTTCACGCTCACCGGTCCGGCGCCGCGTTGGGCGACGGCGGACCGCCGCGGGCCGTCCACGCGCGGGCCGTCGGCGAAGGAGTACGCGCGCTTTGCCTCCTTCGTCGCGCAGCGCTACCGCGGTGACGTCGAGCGCTACAGCATCTGGAACGAGCCGAACTGGCACTCGTGGCTGAGCCCGGCGCGGACGGCCGCCAAGCAGTACCGGGCGCTGTACCGCGGCGCCTACTCGGCGATCAAGCGCGCCGACTCGCGCGCGCAGGTCTCGTTCGGCGAGCTCGCCCCGCAGGCCCGACCGGGGGCGGCGTACGCGCCGCTGCGGTTCATGCGCGACGTGCTGTGCGTCGACACCCGCTGGCGCAAGCGCTCGGGCTGCGGGACCGTGCGCGCGGACGCCGTCTCGCTGCACCCGTACGACTACCGGCACTCGCCCACGTACAAGAAGATCCCGGCCGACGACGTCACGATCGGCACCGTCAGCCGGCTCACGAACGCGCTCACGCGCCTGCGCCGGGCCAAGGCGCTGTCGACCTCCAAGGGCCGCGAGCCCGCCGTGCACCTGACCGAGTTCGCCTACTTCGCGTCCGGCTCGCTCGCGTTCCCGCGCTCGACCCGCGCCCGCTACATCACGCAGGCCTTCGAGCTCGCGCGCAAGAACCCGAAGGTCTCCGAGCTCCTCTACTTCGGGCTGCTGCAGAACCCCGAGGTGCAGTGGAACACCGGGCTGCTGCGCCCCGACGGCTCGCCGGACGCCTCCTTCACCTCGCTGAAGGCGTGGGTGGAGCGGCAGCGCCGGGCCGGACTGCTCCGGCCCGGTGCCTGAGTCAGCTCACGGCTTGGCGGCCGACATCGCGTAGCCGACGCAGTCGGTGTGGCGCGGCTCACGCTCCCCGCGCGGGAGCTTGTAGCCGCGCTGCGCCATCACGGCGCGCAGCCGGTCCGGATAGTTGGTGATGATCCCGTCGACACCGGCGTCCATCAGCGACGCCATCGTCGCGGGATCGTCGACCGTCCACGGCACGACGGGCAGGCCGACGCGGTGCGCCTCGCGCACCAGCGCCGGCGTCGTGTACGGCACGTAGTTCGGGTCGCCGACCTTGCCGTTCTGCGGGTTGCCGTGCACGGGCGAGAGCGCGTCGGCGCCGAAGGAGTGCGCGGCGCGCACGTAGGAGCCGCCGAAGTCGTCGACGTCGATCCCGCCCAGCCACGGCGACGCGCCCGGCTGGCCGACCTGCAGGAAGTCGCCGTTGGTGAGCGCGACGATCGGCAGGCGCGGCATCACCTGCCGCCAGCGCATCAGGCTGCCCCAGTCGAAGCTCTGGATCGTGACGCGGTCCTGGACGCGCGCGCGGCGGATCTCCTGCGCCGTGATCTGGACGAACTCCTCGCGCGGCGCGGTCTCGTGCGGCGCGCCGGCCTCGACCTTGGTCTCGATGTTCATCCACGTGCGGTCGCCGCGCATGCACTCGGTGAGCGCGAACACCTGCCGCAGCAGCGGCATCTTGACGCCGCGGATGACCTCCTGCAGCGGGTAGTCGGCGAGCGGCTGGCCGCAGTCCAACGTCCACACCTGGGCGAGCGTGAGGTCCTTGATGAACTTGCCCACATACGGGAACTCCGGGTCACCCGCCGTGACCGGCGTGGTGTCCTTGCATTTCTGGGCGGACACGCGGCGGTCGTGCGTGACGACGGCGTACTTGTCCTGCGTGATCTGGACGTCGAGCTCGAGCGTGGTGACCCCGAGCTCCAGCGCCTTGCGGAAGCCCTGCAGCGTGCTCTCGGTCGTGAGCCCGAGCCCGCCGCGGTGGGCCTCGAGGTCGAACTGGCGCGGTCCGCCGTCGGCCGGCAACGGCCGGTCCCTCGCCTCGGCCGGGACCGCGGTGCAGAGCAACCCGCCCAACATCAGGGCGGCGATACGTGCGCGCATGCGCTTCCTCCTGAATTCAGAGGCCCTTCCCGCAGGGCCAGTGACCGCGGCGACGCTAGGCGAGCGGCGCGGGTATCCCGTGAAGATTCAGCGCCAGCGGTGCGCTTCGAAGCGCGCCGCGACCTCCTCCCGCGGTGGCGGGTGCGCGAGCACGTGCTGCACGCGCACGAGCGCCGCCGCGCCGAACAGCGCCGGCAGGCCGAGCTGGAAGACGCGGTAGCCGACAACCGCCGCCGTGGCCAGTGGGAGCGCCGTGCCGTAGGCGACGAAGGCGCCGATCAGGCCACCCTCGGTGCCGCCGACGCCGCCGGGCGTGGGGATCAGCGCGCCGGCGTGGCCGAGCGCGTAGGCCAGGACGAACACGCCGAGGTCCGGCGCGCCGCCGCCGAAGGCATGAAACATGCAGGCGAGGCTCGCGACGTCGAACGCGAAGTAGGTGATCGAGCCGACGATCAGCAGCGGGTCACCGTGCAGGACGAGCTGAAGCGACGTGCGCACCCCGTCGCGCACGAAGCCCCAGACGCGCCACACCAGGTGCCGCACGCGCCCGCTCTCCGGCTCCTGCGGCGGATCGCTGCGGCCGAACAGCACCACCAGCGCGAACAGCGCCCCGATCGCCGCGGCCGGGCCGAGCGTCCAGATCAGCGCGACTTCGCCGGGCAGCAGACCGATCGCCGTCAGCGTGCCGGCGACGATGATCGCCGCGAAGCTCACCGCGCTGGTGACCAGGAACAGCGCGGCGTGGCGCTGGGCGGCGAGGTCGGCGGGCACGCCGAGCCGCGTCAGCACGTACGCGCCGTAGGCCGGCCCGCCCGCGCCGCCGGCGGGCAGCAGGACGTTCGCGCCCTGCTCGGCCAGGCCGAGGACGAGCGCGCGCCGCCACGGCATGACGCGGTCGAAGGCCGACCACAGCGCGCGCACGAACCCCAGCATCGAGCCGATCCGGAACACGGCCGCGGCAACGATCCAGCCCGGCTCGGCCTGCGAGAACTCGGTGCGGACCTCGTCGATCCCGGGCAGCTCGGCGAGCGCCACGATCGCGAGCACGGCCACCACGGCGAAGAACAGCGCGCGCTTGCCGACGGCGCGGAAATCGATGCCTGCCTCGTGCGCTCTCGCCATACCGAAGGCGTAGGTTGGCAGCGAACCGATATCTGACTAAAGTCAGAGACCATGGAACCGGTCGCGCAGGTCCGCTCCTTCAACCGCACCGTGACTGAACGCGTCGGCGCGCTGATGGACTCCTACCTGGACCTCGGGCGCCCGCTCGGGGCCAACCGCGTGCTGTGGGAGGTGGGCGCCGTGACCGACGTGCGCGAGCTGCGCGCGCGGCTGGACCTGGACTCGGGCTACCTGAGCCGGCTGCTGCGCACGCTCGAGGCCGAGGGCCTGGTGACCGTGCGCGCCGGGGCCGACGACCGGCGCCGGCGCACGATCACGCTGACCGCCGCCGGCCGGGCCGAGCGCGCGCGGCTGGACGAGCGCAGCGACGACCTCGCCCGCTCCCTGCTGGAGCCGCTCAACGAGCGGGGACGCACGCAGCTGGTCGAGGCGATGCGCACGGTCGAGCGCCTCCTGACGTCGGGGATCGTCGAGCTGGCGGCCGAGGACCCAGCCGGCGACGGGGCGCGCGCGTGCCTGCAGCGGTACTTCGCGGAGATCGACGAGCGCTTCGAGGCGGGCTTCAGCGAGGACGTCGCGCTGCCGTTCGACTCGGGCGTGTTCGTGGTCGCACGGCTGCGCGGCGAGCCGATCGGCTGCGGCGCGCTCAAGACGGCCGACCCGCCGGAGATCAAGCGGATGTGGGTGGCGCCCGAGGCGCGCGGGCTGGGCGTCGGCCGGCGCATCCTGGCCGAGCTCGAGCGCCACGCGGTGCTGGAGGGCGCGACGGCGATCCGGCTCGAGACCAACCGCGCGCTGACCGAGGCGCAGGCGCTGTACCGCTCCTCCGGCTATGTCGAGGTCGAGGCCTTCAACGCCGAGCCGTACGCCGACTACTGGTTCACGAAGACTTTGACGCCGGGCACCGCGACGAATCCGAGCCTCCCGTAGGCGCCGCGTCGCCGCCCGGGCGCGAGGTGCGCGAGCGTCCGCACGCATCCTCTTGCGCCACCACACAGGGTCGCGCACCAGCGTTTCAGATTCGACCACCGGGGCGACACCTGCACGCGATGCCCGTCGCGTTCTTCGGTCTTCTGCTCGCCTGGGTCGCGGTGTTCGCGCCGTGGGCAGAGTGGGACACGCCCGCGCTGTGGGACCCGCGCGTGGAGGACGGCTTCTCGTTCCCGTACCTGCTCGTCGTGATCCTGGCCACCGCTCTCGTCCGTTGCCGGCCGGCCCGCTGCGTCGCGGGTGTGACGCTGATCGCGCTCGCCGCGCGCGCGGGTCTCCACCTGGCCCTCACCGGCGGCCCGTGGGTCGAGACCGCCCCGGACGCGGGGCTCGTCCTTGCCGCCGCCGGCGGAGCGGCGCTCGTGGTGAGCGGGTTCTCGACGATGTGGCTGGCGGTCGCGCTCGGGCCGCTGACGGCCGTCCTGCTGTGGCCGAGCGATCCGGTGCCCAAGGGCAAGCTGGATGTCATCGCCACCGACGGCGCCGAGGCGATCTGGTTCGACGGCGGCGACACCTACTTCAGCCAGCGCGGGTTCGTGCAGGTGATCACGCGCGGCACGGAGCTTCCCGCCGTCGCGCGCGAGGACCTCGAGCTGGTCGCGGCCTCCGGCGGCGCGCTCTTCGGTCTCTCCGAGCGCGACGGCACGGTCGTGCGCTTCGGTGCCGGAGATCGACCGCAACCGCTCGGTCAGCGCGCGTCCAGACTGGCCCCGGCGCCCGGCGGCGGGGTCGACCTGCTCACCGAGGAAGGGCTGCTGCGCTGGCGTGACGGATCGCTGCGGCCCGTGGTCCCGGGCATACGCGCGCGCGACTTCGCCGTCGGCCCGGACGGCGCCGTGTACTTCGCCCGCGAGGGCCGGGTGGTGCGCGTCGATCCGGCCGCGCGGTCCGAGACAGTCGTCGCCGACCTCGACGCGACGCGCGTGGCCGTCGGCCCCGACGGCACGGTCTACGTCAGTGACCGTGTGCTCCCGCGCATCGTCGCCCTCCGCGACGGACGGCGCTTCGTCGTGGCGGGAACGGGTGTGCGCGGCACCCATCGGGGCGACGGGCGCGCCGTGAGCGCGCGGCTCGGCTTCGTGCGGTCGCTGGCCGTCGACGCGGACGGGGACCTCTACATCGGCGAGACGGACCGCCTTCTGCGCGTCGGTGGGCCGCTGCTCGGCGGCCGCGCCGGCGCCGGCGACCCGCCGCCGCAGCCCGCGTGCGACGCGCTCGGCCGCTTCGCCCGCGCCACGCTGACGGGCCGCGACGTCGGCGCCGCCGCCGCGCGCGTGCGGGCGACGATCCCCGGCGAGTTCGAGGACCCGGCGCGCTCGGTCGAGCGGTTCTGGGAGCAGGGACCGCCGGGCGGCCGGATCGGGACGTTCGCCGAGGAGCGTTGCGGGTTCGTCGGTGGCTACGCCGTGACCGACGACGAGGCGCGCGCGTTCTGCTCCCAGGCGGCCGGCGGGCTCCCGCCGGCGCCCCGTTCGCTCGGCGTCGTCACGCGCGAGGCCGCGACGCGCTTCGCCTTCCGCGCCTGTCTGATCCGGCTCCCCGAGGCCCGGTAAACTCCCCAAAACCAGACCCCCTTTTAGGAGGAGACACGATGGGCCTCACCATTGGCGATACGGCTCCAGACTTCGAAGCGGAGACCACCGAGGGCACGATCAAGTTCCACGAGTGGCTCGGTGACTCGTGGGGGGTGCTCTTCTCGCACCCGCGGGCGTTCACCCCGGTGTGCACGACCGAGCTTGGCTACATGGCGTCGATCAAGCCGGAGTTCGACAAGCGCGGCGTGAAGATCATCGGCATCTCCGTCGATCCCGCCGAGAACAACGTCGGCTGGTCGAAGGACATCGAGGAGACGCAGGGCACCGCGCCGAACTACCCCATCATCGGCGACAAGGACTTCCAGGTCGCCAAGGCCTACGGGATGCTCCCGGCCGAGGTCGAAGGTGAGGCCACCGAGCGCACGCCGGCGCAGAACCAGACGGTGCGCAACGTGTTCGTGATCGGCCCGGACAAGAAGATCAAGCTGCTGCTCGTGTATCCGATGACGACCGGCCGCAACTTCGACGAGGTCCTGCGCGTGATCGACTCGCTGCAGCTGACCGCCACCCACGCCGTCGCCACGCCCGCCCAGTGGCAGCCGGGCGAGGACGTCATCATCGCCGGCTCGGTCTCCAACGAGCAGGCCAAGGAGAAGTACCCGGACGGCTGGGAAGAGCCCAAGCCGTACATCCGGATCGTGCCGCAGCCCGCCTAACCGAGGCTGCGCCAGAGGTGCACGACGGCGTACGCGCGGAACGGTCGCCAGCGTTCCGCGTCCACCGCGCCGTCGTGCAGCGCGTGGCGCACCCCGAGGTCGGTTCCGAGCCACGCGTCGCGGTCCTTGAGGGCCCGCATGTTCACGTAGGTCTGCGTCCACGCGCCGACGCCGCGCAGCTCGATCAGCCGGTCCAGCGGTTGCCCGGCCAGTGAGCGCAGCGTGTCGCGCCGGGTGACGGGCATCGCGAACGCGCTGTCGGGCGCTTCGGCGATCGCCTCCAGCGTGGGGAACCGGTGCGTGACGGCCCCCGAGGGCGCGGCGAGCGGCTCTCCCACCGCCTCCACCAACCGTCCCGCGTGGGTGGCCGCGGCCTGGATCGAGATCTGCTGGCCGAGCACGGCCCGCACCGCGATCTCCTCGCCGCTGACGCAGCCTGGCACGCGCGTGCCCGCGTCGTAGCCAGGCAGGTCGATGCGGGCGGCGATCTCGGCCGCGGGCGCGTCGAGATCGAGCAGTCCCGACACGTCGTGCGTGGCCTCGAACCCCTCGGGATGCGGGTGCAGCTCGACGACCTCGCCGCTGGGCAGGCTGCGCCGGTACACGCCGTCCACATACTCCTCCACGCCCGGCACCATGCGGCGGACGAGGAAGTCGAGCAGCGCCGCGCCGTCGTAGGGCTGCTCGGCGGCGCGCAGGATCACGTGGCGGGTTCGGCGGCCTTCTCCGCCTCCCGCTGCGAGCGGCCCGCCGCGATGACCTCCTTGAAGGACTTGAAGCGGAAGATCCGCACGACGGCGAACAGCCCGATCAGGAACGTCAGCGCCGCGATCGCGATCTGCTGGCCGACCGAGTACGCGGCGACGGTCGCGCCCGAGCCGAAGACCGTGACCAACAACGCCTGCTGCACGCCCGCGCCGCCGGGCGTGAACGGCACCAATGCGGCGATCGCGTTCACACCGAGCACGAGCAGCACGTTGCTCACCGACCCGCCGACGTTGAACGCCTCCAGCAGGCACCAGAAGGCCGCGAACCGGCACAGCCAGCCCGCGAACTGCACCAGCCACACCTCGCGGAAGTAGCGCTTGCGGTCGAACACGATCGTCAGGCCCTGGCGCACGCGTTCCCAAAAACGCCGCACGCGCGCCGACAGCAGCGCGAAGCCGACCATCACGCCGATGCCCAGCACGGTCAGCAGGAACAGCGTGAAGCGCGGGTTGGAGGCGAAGAAGGCGAGGTCGAAGGCCGGCAGCGCGGAGAAGTCCGGCGGCTTGGGGAACACGCCCTGGCTGAACGCGTACGCGAGCACGGGCACCGCGATCGTGAGGTCGAAGATGAACTCGATCGCGAACGCGGCGCCGACCGCCGGGTAGCTGGCCGTCGGCACCGAGGACCTGGTGAGGAACAGCCGGATCACGTCGCCGCCGCGCGCCGGGATGACCGAGTTGAAGCCGTAGCCTGCGAAGTACGCGCCCCACACGCGCCTGAACTCGATCTTGACGTCGGGATAGGCGGCACGCAGGATGTGGAACGACGCGCGTGCCCGCAGCGTGAGGTAGGTCGTGAAGAAGACCAGCGCGAGGAACAGCGGGATCCACTGGACGGCGGCGAAGTTCTCGAAGAACGAGCCGACGGCGTCGAAGAACGACGAGAAGGAATCTCCGATGCTGGCGTAGGTCACTGCCCTCTAGCGTGCCACGCGCAGCGGTGCGATGAAGAGCGCGGCCGTGGCGGCGAGGATTCCGGCGCCGAGGAAGCCGAGCCGCGGGTCGGCGTGATAGAGCGGCAGCCACATCAGCGGAGCGACCGCGTTGCCGGCGAACTTGAACGCGCTCACGACCGACGTCCCGCCCGCCCGATTGCCCGGCACGGCCTCCACCGCGAGCACGTTGATCCCCGCCCACACCAGCGCGGAGCCGAGCCCGACCGCGAACCAGATCGCGCCCAGCGCGAGCGGCGAGGGCGCGATCCCCATCGTCACCACGAGCGCGGAGCTGATCGCGATCCCCACGAGCGAGACCGGGACGCGGCCAAAGCGGTCGACGGCGTCGCCCGCCGCCCGGCCGAGCAGCATGCCCGCGACCCCGAATCCGGCGAGCAGCACGCCGCGCATGATCGAGCCGACGCTGAACGCGTCCGCGGCCTCGACGGCCACGAGGAAGCCGATCCCCGTGACGCCCGCGTAGGCCGTGAACGCGGCGCCGCTGAGCAGCCCGACGCGGCGTGTCAAGACGGCGCGCAGGCGCGGGGCCTCGTCGCGCTTCTCCGGGTCCGCCGGCGGCATCAGCGCCAGGGCGACCGCGACCGCCGACTGCACCAGGAACACGAGCCGCCAGTCGAACGCGCCCAGCAGCCCGCCGCCGAGCGGCGCGAGCGCGACCGCCGCCGTCTGCACGGCGGCGAACGTCCCCACGGCGCGCCCGAGCTGGCGCGCGGAGACGAGGTCGGCGAGCCCGGCCAGCAGGAGCGGCGTGAGGAACGCGTTCGCGCAGCCCTGCAGCGCGCGGATCACGAGGAAGCCGCCGAGGCTCGGCACGAACGCGGCCGCGAGCGACAGCAGCGCGTAGGCGAAGTACGCCGTGCGCACCACGCGTCGCCGTCCCAGCCGCTCGCCGATCGTTCCGGACACCAGCTGCAGCACGGCGAACGGGATCAGGTACGCCGGGATCGTCGCGGCGACGCCGGCGGTCGTCGCGTCGAACGCGTCGCGCAGCTGGGGCACGAGCACGGCGACCACACCCCCGCCGAACGGGCCGAGGAAGCCACCGATGTAGAACGGGAGCGTCCGCACGCGTCGATCCCTACCCTGCCACGCTCGTGTTCCGGCGTAAGGCCACAGCTCCCGACGGGTCCCGGTGGACGCTCGGCCGCCGCTGGCTGCCGCGCCGCAAGCGCATGGAGGGCGTCGACACGGGTTCCTTCGAGTTCCCGGACCTCGGCTCCGCCGACGACATCCTCGGCGCGATCCTGCTCGTCGTGTTCGGCGCGATCGCGATCCTGTTCCTCATCGTCACGCTCTTCAACGTGGTCGTGCTCGCCATCGAGCTCACGATCCTGATCCTCGGCCTGATCCTCGGGCTCTTCGCCCGCGTGGTGCTGCGCAAGCCGTGGACGGTGTTCGCCAAGTCGGGGCCGTGGCTGGAGGAGCGCCAGGTGGTCGGCTGGCGCGCGAGCCGGCGCCTGCTCGACGAGCTCGCGGGCGAGATCGAGTCAGGCCGGCTTCAGCTCGCGCTGGACGACCGGCGACGACTGGATGATTGACGTCGTCGTCTGGCCGTAGGGCGTGAAGCGGTCGATGACCTCCTCGAGGTGCTCGACCGACGCCACGTGGACCTTCATGTAGAAGCAGTCCTCGCCGGTCACCCGGTGGCACTCGGCGACCTCCGGCGTGGCCTGGGCGACCTCGGCAACCTTCGGGATCTGGCGCGGGGCGGGGCGCATGCGGATGATCGCGGCGAGCGTGAAGCCGAACGCGCGCGGGTCGACCGCGGTCCGGTAGCCGGTGATGGTGCCGTCGCGCTCGAGCCGGGCGAGTCGCTCGGCGACGGCCGGGGCGGAGAGGCCGACGCGGCGGCCGAGCTCGGCCTGACTGAGGCGTGCGTCGCGCTGGAGCTCTTCGAGCAATCGAAGGTTCGTCGCGTCGAGTGCCCCGTTGTCCGAAGGCATGCAGTGGAGAATAGCTTCGATCGGCCATTCCGTCGGCGCGTTGCGCCGACGATCCTGTGTGGCGCTCATGGCCGCTCGCCTCCCGTTCGTCGTCAGCGCGATCTTCCACTACCTCGGCCCGGCGTTCGCCGTGCTGCTGTTCGTGCGCGTCGACGTGCTCGGCGTGGCGTGGATGCGGATCGCGGCCGCGGCGGTGGTGTTCGCGCTCTGGCGCCGGCCGTGGCGCCTGCTGCGCAACCGCGACGTGATCCTCTGGGGCGCGGTCCTGGCCGCGATGAACTGCTGCTTTTACCTCGCGATCGACCGGCTGCCGCTGGCGACCGTCGCGGCGATCGAGTTCCTGCCCGTGATCGCGCTCGCCGCGCTCGGGATGCGCACCAAGCGCAACTACGCGGCGCTGGCGCTCGCGGTCCCCGGTGTGTACCTGCTCACCGGCGTGCACTTGGAGGGCGAGCCGCTCGGCGTCGCGCTCGCGCTGGCCAACGCCGGGCTGTTCGCGGCCTACATCGTGCTGGCGCACCGGGTGGCGTCGACCGGCGCGGGCGTGGACGGCCTGGCGGCGTCCATGCTGGTCGCACTGGTGTTCGTCACGCCGATGGCGGGCTGGGCCGCGATCCCCGCGCTCGGTGACCCGATCGCGATCCTGGCCGGCATCGGCGTCGGGATCTCCTCCTCGGTGATCCCGTACGTCGCCGACCAGATCGCGATGAAGCGGCTCTCCCGCGCCGGCTACGCGCTGATGGTGTCGCTGCTGCCCGCGACGGCGACGGTCATCGGCCTGCTCGTGCTCGCGCAGGTGCCGTCACTGCGGGACGCGCTCGGGATCGCGCTCGTCATCGCGGGGGTGGCGCTCCATCGCGAGCCCACACCTCCGCCAGCCGCACCACCACCGCCGCGGCCGCGGCCATCTCCTGCAGCGACGCCCATTCCCGCGGCGAGTGGTAGTCGTGGCCACCCGTGAACAGGTTCGGCGTCGGCAGGCCCATCGCGCTCAGCCGTGAGCCGTCCGTGCCGCCGCGGATCGGGGTGCGGATGAGCTGGATGCCCTCGGCGCGGATCGCCTCCTCGGCGGCGGTCACGGCCTGCGGGAAGGCGTCGATGTAGCGGCGCATGTTCGGGTACTGCGCCGTCACCGCGACGTCGAGCCGCGCGCCCGGGTGACGGGCGACGATTTCCTCCGCGGTGGAGCGCAGCCGCGCCGTGTGCGCGTGGAGCTGGTCGTCGTCGAAGTCGCGCACGATCGCGCGGACCTCCATGCGCCCGGAGCCCCCGGCGAGCTCGTAGACGTGGATGAAGCCGTCGCGGCCGTCCGTGCGCTCGGGCGTGAGCTCGGGCGGCAGCGCCGCGACGACCTCGGCCGCGATCCGGGTCGCGTTGACCAGCACGTCCTTCGCCCAGCCCGGGTGCGCGTCCACGCCGTCGATCGTGAGGACGACCTCCTCGGCGCTGAACGTCTCGTCCTGCAGCTCGCCGAGGTCGGAGCCGTCGAGCGTATAGGCGCAGACGGCGCCGAAGCGCTCGACGTCGAACAGCGTCGCGCCCTCGCCGATCTCCTCGTCGGGCGTGAAGCAGATCCGCAGCGTCGGGCGCGGGAGCTCGGGATGCGCGGCGAGGTGCGCGACCGCCGCCATGGTCTCCGCGACGCCGGCCTTGTCGTCGGCGCCCAGCAACGTGTCGCCGGACGAGGTGACGATGTCGCCGGCGGACGCCTCCACGACGATCCCGTGGCGCGGCAGCTCGATCGGGCCGCCCGGGTGATCGCGGTGCACGAGCGGCTCGACCCCGGCGCCGGGCGCGTCCGGGCTGGTGTCCACGTGCGCGATCAGGCCGATCACCGGCCCGGTGCCCGCGAGGGTCGCGGTCACATAGCCGTTGCCGTCGAGCGCGGCGTCGTCGAGCCCGATCGCCTGCAGCTCGTCGACGAGCAGCCGCGCGAGGTCGAGCTGGCCGGGCGTGCTCGGGGACCGGGTGCGCTCGCGCGCAGACTGGGTGTCGATGCGGACGTAGCGGAGGAAGCGCTCGAGCAGGCCGGGGGCGAGCGCCTCGGCCAGGGGCGAAGTGAACGTCACCCGTCAGATCATGGCTCAGCGACCCGCTCGATGCGGGTCCAGCCCTTCCAGCCCCGCTCCTGCAGGATCTCCCGCAGCCGCTCGGCCATCGGCGCGGCCTCGGCCGCGGCCTCGTCCAGCAGGTCCACGAACGGGTCGTCGAGACCGTCGTCGGCGTCGACCTCGCCGGCCTCCAGCGCGCGGCGCATCTGGCGCTCCATGATGTCGGCGATCTCGACCACTCGCGGGTCGTCGACGTCCCAATCGAGCGCCTGCCCGAGCAGGCGGTAGAGCCGCACCATGTCGGGATCGTCCAGCTCGGAGTGCTTGTGCGCGATCACCTCGTCGATCTGCTGCGGCCACTGGGCCGCGAGCACGATCCAGGTGTCGCGCTCGAGCTCGACGTACCGCTCGTCGACGCCGAGCGCGCGCACCCGCTCCAGGTAGCCGACGACGCTCTGCGGCAGCGCGAGATGCTCGCCCGCCGCGAGGCCCGCGATCCTCCGGCGGTTCTCCTGCAGGCGCCGGATCTCGGCCCGCAGGTGCCGGTCGACCTCCTCGACGCCGCGTGCGAACTCGTCCGGCCCCGCGTCGAGCAGCTCCTGGACCCGGGCCAGCGGCACGCCGGCGTCGGCGAGCGTGCGGATCCGGATCAGCCGCACGACCGCCGCGGCGTCGTAGATCCGGTAGCCGGAAGGCCCGCGCTCGGGCTCGGGCAGCAGCCCGATCTGGTGGTAGTGGCGCACGGCTCGCACCGTCACCCCGGCGTGCGCCGCCAGCCGGCTGATCGTGAGCATCGCTCAGGCGAGCTTACGCCGGTAGATGAGGACGGCGAGCCCGAAGGCCACCACGAGCAGCCCGGCGCACCACGCGAGCGCGACCCAGACGTCGCCGCCCACCGGCTGCCCGGCGAACAGGTCGCGGATCGTGTTCACGATCGAGGTCGCGGGCTGGTGCTCGGCGAACGCGCGCACGGCGGCCGGCATCGTGTCCGTGGGCGCGAACGCGGAGCTGACGAACGGCAGGAAGATGAGCGGGTAGGCGAACGCGCTCGCGCCGTCCACGGACTTGGCGGTGAGCCCGGGGATCACGGCGAGCCAGGTCAGGGCGAGGGTGAACAGCAGCAGGATGCCGGCGACCGCCAGCCACGCGGCCACGCCCGCGTCCGAGCGAAAGCCCATGAGCAGCGCGACGAGCACCACGACGACGAGCGAGAGCACGTTGGCGACCAGCGAGGTGAGCACGTGCGCCCAGAGCACGCCCGAGCGGGCGATCGGCATCGACTGGAAGCGCTCGAACAGGCCGCCCGTCATGTCCGCGAACAGCCGCACGGCGGTGTACGAGATGCCGGACGCGATCGTGATCAGCAGGACGCCGGGCAGCATGTAGTCCACGTACGAGACCGAGCCGGTGTCGATCGCGCCGCCGAACACGTACACGAACATCACCATGATCGCGATCGGCGTGATGACGGTGGTGAGGATCGTGTCCAGGCTGCGGGTGATGTGGCGCAGGGAGCGTCCGGTGAGAACGGCCGTGTCGGCGAACCAGTGCGTGGTCATCGCGCCGCGCCCACGATCGCGAGGAAGACGTCCTCGAGCGTCGGCTGCTTCTCGACGTACTCGACCTCGGCCGGCGGGAGCAGCTGCCTGAGCTCGGCCAGCGTGCCGTTGACGACGATCCGGCCGTCGTGGAGGATCGCGATCCGGTCGGCGAGCTGCTCGGCCTCGTCCAGGTACTGCGTGGTGAGCAGCACCGTCGTCCCGCGCTCGGCGAGCGCCTTCACGGCCTGCCAGACCTCCAGGCGCCCCTGCGGGTCCAGCCCGGTCGTGGGCTCGTCAAGGAAGATGATCGGCGGGTCGCCGATCAGGCTCATCGCGATGTCCAGGCGGCGGCGCATCCCGCCCGAGTAGGTCGCCACCCGGCGCGCGCCGGCCCGGGTCAGCCCGAAGCGCTCGAGCAGCTCGTCGGCGATCCGGCCCGGCTCGCGCAGGTGCCGCAGCCGGGCCATCAGCACGAGGTGCTCGCGCCCGGTGAGGATCTCGTCGACGGCGGCGAACTGGCCCGTGAGGCTGATCGACTTGCGTACGTCCGCGGCCTGCGCCGCGACGTCGAACCCGTTGACGCGCACGGCGCCCTCGTCCGCCTTGAGCAGCGTGGACAGGATCTTCACGATCGTCGTCTTGCCCGCCCCATTGGAGCCGAGCAGGGCGAAGACGCTGCCGCGCGCCACCTCGAGGTCGACGCCGCGGAGCACGTCCAGCTCGGCGAACGCCTTCCGGAGCCCGTGTACTTGAATGGCCGGCATGCAAGCGAGTGTCGGGGTTGACGCTGCGTCAAGGTCAAGGGGTCGATGATCGAGGCCATCCGTGCCGGGCTCGCCGCGCGCGCCGACCCGGCGAAAGCGCCGGACATGCAGCGCTACATGAAGTCGCAGCTGCCCTTCTACGGCGTGCAGAAGGCCGGGCGCGTGCAGCTGGCGCGCGAGGTGTTCGAGCCGCTCGAACGCGACGAGTGGGAGCGCGTGGTGCGCACGCTGTGGGACGAGGCGCGCTTCCGGGAGGAGCGCTACATGGCGCTCGCGGTGCTCAAGGACCGCCGCTACCGCGCCCACCGGGACATGGCCGCGCTGCCGCTGTACGAGAAGCTGATCGTCACGGGCGCGTGGTGGGATCTCGTGGACGAGGTCGCCACGGGCCCGCTCGGCGCGCTGCTGCCGGACGTCGCGCCGGTGCTGCGCGCATGGGCGGTCGACGAGGACCTGTGGAAGCGGCGCGCCGCGATCATCGCCCAGGTCACCCGCAAGCGCGAGACGGACTTCGAGCTGCTGCAGGCGTGCATCGAGCCCAACCGCGGCGACCGCGAGTTCTTCATCCGCAAGGCGATCGGCTGGGGGCTGCGCTCCTACGCCTGGATCGACCCCGAGGCGGTCGTGGCGTACTGCGAAACGCACGAGCTGGCACCATTGAGCCGGCGCGAGGCTTTGAAGAACGTGCGCACATGATCAGCGTCCACACCCCCAACTTCGTCATCGGGCTGGTCAGCGGCATCATGGCCGCGACCCTGATCCCACTCGGCGTCACGTTCCTGATCGTGTTCGGGATGCTGGGGCTGCCGTTCCTGATCGTCGGCGTGATCGAGGCGATCGTCGCGCTGGTGGTGTTCTACGGCGGCCGCAGGCGCGCCGCGCGCGAGGAGGCCGCGCGCATCTCGCACGGCACGGCCCAGGTCGTCGCCGCCGAGCACAGCTGGGACACCGAGGTCGGCGCGCGCCACCCCGTCAAGCTCACGGTCGCGCTGGGCGGCGGCGAGCACACCCGCGCGCTGCTCGTGCCTTCCCATGTCGACTGGCAGCCGGGCCAGACGATCGACGTGCGTTACGCGCCGGACGACCCGGCGAACTTCGTGCCGGCGGCCTAGGACGAGCCGCCGCCGTCGCTGCCTCCACCGCCGTCCGAGGAGCTGCCGGAGTCGTGGTTGTCGCTGCGACCGAAGAACGGCACCGACAGCTCGCCGCAGTGACCGCTCATCTGCGTGGGTAGGTTCAGAAGCCTATGCCCAAGAGCTTGCAGATTCCTGAGATCGACCTCGCCGACGGCGTCCGCATCCCGCAGTTCGGTCTCGGCGTGTTCCAGGTCCCGCCGGACCAGACCGCCGAGAACGTCGCCCACGCGCTCGAGGTCGGATACCGCCACATCGACACGGCTCGCATCTACCAGAACGAGGCGCAGGTCGGCCAGGCCGTGCGCGCGTCTGGAATCAGCCGCGAGGAGCTGTTCATCACCACCAAGCTGTGGAACAGCGACCAGGCGAACCCGATCGACACGCTCAAGGGCAGCCTCGAGCTGCTCGCGACCGACTACGTCGACCTCTACCTGATCCACTGGCCCGCGCCCGGCCGCGACACCTATGTGCAGGCGTGGAAAGGGCTCGTGGAGGCCCAGAAGCAGGGCCTGGTGCGCTCGATCGGCGTCTCGAACTTCCAGCCCGAGCACCTGCGCGCGATCATCGACGCGACCGGCGTCACGCCGTCCGTCAACCAGATCGAGCTGCACCCGTACCTGACGCAGCCCGGGCTGCGCCGCGAGCACGCGGACCGCGGCATCGTCACCGAGGCCTGGAGCCCGCTCGCGCAGGGCATGGTGCTCGACGACCCGGTGATCACGGAGATCGCCGCCGCCCACGACCGCACGCCGGCCCAGGTCGTGCTGCGCTGGCACGTCGACATCGGCAACGTCGTGTTCCCGAAGTCGATGACGCCCTCGCGCATCGAGGAGAACATCGACATCTTCGACTTCGAGCTGTCGGCGGAGGAGGTCGAGCGCATCGAGGGTCTGGACCGCGGCCATCGCACCGGCCCAGACCCCGACACGTTCAACGGCTGAGGACCGGCACACTCGATCACGCACGATTCTGGCGGCCGCCGATCACCGCCTGGACCCACCCGGCGACCGGTCATGGGCCACCAGCCCACTTCCGGTCACCGTGCGGCCCCAGCCGGCGCCGGCGACCACCAGCGATCGCACGTGCTCGAGCGCACCGGTCTAGCGGCCGACCATCCCGTTGCGGGCCACGGCGCGCACGGTCGCCTTGGCCCGCAGCCCCCGCGGGAGCTTCACGGTCAGCGCGGAGCGGCCGTCGACGCGGCGCACCAGCCGGCGGCCGTCGCTGAGCTCGAGCGTGACGATGTGCGCCGGCGCGGCGTCCTTGCGCCAGCTCACGCGCACCCGGCCGCCGTGGCGCGCGGTCTTGACCGCGTGCACCCGGCCGGGCTTCTTCGCCGCCGGCGCCTGGTAGGTCGCGATCGCCGCCTGGGTGGACGGCAGGCCGTCCTGCTCGACGACGGCGACGATGTGACGCCGCTCGCCGCGGCCGTCGGCGGGGTCGAACGCGATGGTGCCGCGCCGGCCCTTGGCCTTGCCGAGGATCGCGCCCGCGGTCGCGCCGCGCTCGGCGAACGTCACCTTCGCGTCCCCGTCGACGCGGTAGGAGAGCACGCGCCGGCCGCCGCGGCGCTCGACCTTCGCCGTCACCTTCGGCGCCCGTCGGCCCTGCGCGCTGCGGATCTCGGTGATCGCGGAGGAGCCGGGCTCCGGGACCACGCGCCACTCGCCCGCGGACGGCTTGCCGACCAGGATCTGCGTCGACCTGGAGGCCGGGTCCTTGATCACGAAGAACGGGTTGCGCTGCGTCACGCCGGTGCCGGCGGGCGTGGTGAACCGCTCCCCCTTGGGGCCGATGAGCGTGACGGTCGGCGGCGCGTCCGCGCCGGTGATGGCGATCGCCGCGCCCGGGAGGCCGGAGGGCAGCGTCACGCTCTGCGGAGCACGGCTCGCCCGCGCCGCGGTCACGCGCGTCTTGTACGGGCCGAGCTCGCAGCCGCTGAGGTAGATGGTCGGCGAGTCGCCCCACCGGTAGCCGAGCCCTGGGTTCCAGGTCGTCACGCCCAGGTCGATCGAGAGGCACACGCCCACACCGGCGTTGGACACCACCGCGCGTGCCTTCGCGGCGCACCAGTCGAGCAGGCAGGCCTCCACGCTGCCGGAGGCGTTGAACTGCGTCCCGCGCATCTCGAGCCCGAGCCGCCCGTGGATCATGGCCACGCCCGGCCACGGCCACTTCACGCTCCCGCCCGCCTTGATGTAACCGTTGCCGTGCATCTCCAGCTCGGCCTCCGCCCAGCGGATGCCGACGATGTCGATCTCGCCGAAGGCCCGGAAGCGCATCGGCAGATCGTCGTAGAGCGCGATGCCAAGACCCGCGTCGAGCGAGAGCGCGGACGTGCCGAGGACGGTCGGACCGGCCACGAGGCCGACCTCACCGCACAGCGCGAACGTCGGGACGCCGTAGTCGATCGTGGCCGGCGGCTCCGGCATCCCGGGGAAGGAGTGATCGAGCCCCGGCAGGCCGGTCGACGGGCTCGGCTTGACGCCGATGTTCGGCACGCACTCGCTCTCCTGGGGCGTGATCTCGACCCGGAACTTGATCCGCTTGAGGAAGACCGGGCCGATGATGTTGAAGCCCTGGCCGTTGAACGTCATCTCGCCGTCGGCGTAGTCGAAGTCGCCGTGGCGGATGCCGGCGCTGCCCCGCACGCGGGCGTCGACGGGCGGCGGGAGCGTGGCGTCGGCCTTGATCTCCCAGGAGCCCTGGCCGTCGTAGTCCAGCACGAGCTTGTGCAGCTGGATCGGCCCGAGCACGGCGTTCTCGACCTCGAAGTGGAAGCCCTCGTCGGCGGCCGCCAGCGGGCGGATGCCGCCGGCGGTCACGCGCACCGGCTTGTCGGAGGTCGGCGCGCCGAACTGCTGCGGCATGCGGACCATGAACGCGAACCGGGTGCCGCCGGCGATCAGCTGGGGCGACTCGGTCAGCGAGACGATCGGCAGCCCGCCGAGCTTGCTGTCCGCGGGCGGCTGGATGCCCTCGAAGCGCCCGTTCACGACCTTCCAGGAGATGCGGCCGCTGTCGACGGTGATGGTCTCGCCGGCCTTGGTGAACGTTGCGGTGCCGTCCAGCGTGCCCGCGCTGATCTTGCCCGACTTGGGGACGTTGACGAGCACGTCCTCCCCCCTGGCGGGCGTGATGGTGACGCCGTTGACCCTGACCGGCCGCGTAGAGCGCCAGTACTCGCCGCCGTCGTCGATCCAGCCGGGCGCCTTGCGGGGCAGCAGACACTCGCCCGTCGCGAGGAAGGCGCCGTGCTGAACGGTCTCGACGCAGCCGATCGGCTTGCTCGGGAGCGGTGGCGCGGGCGTCGGCGTGGGGTTCGCGAGCGCCGGTGTGGGCTGCGGGGAGGGAGTGGGCGTCGGGCTGCTCGTGGGCGCGGCGACGGTGAACGTCTTGGTCGCGACCGCGGTGCGCGGCGTCGGGCCGCTGATGCGCGCCTGCAGGCGAACGGTGTGCGTGCCCGCGTCGAACGCGCGGGTCGCGGCCGGCTTGCGACCGTCGTCGAACTCGCCGTCGTTGTCGAGGTCCCAGTCGGTGGCGATCGGGTCGCCACCCGGCGCGAGGCTCGTGCTCGTGAAGGTCACGGGCTCCCCGGGCGCCGGCGCGGCCGGCGCGTACGTGAAGTCCGCCGTCAACGGCGGCGGGGCGGCACGCGCCAGCGGGGCGAGGACGAGCGTGGTCAGGGTGAGGATGAGCAGGTTGGGGAGGAATCGCATGCCGAGCACGGTCCCGCGCCGTGACCCGCAGGCCATCCAGGGTGACCCTGATCCGGGACCCGCAACTCAGGGTGGGGGATCAGGGTCGTGCCCGATGGCACGGACCCGGAGCGCCTCGACGATGCTTGCCATGACCCTCCCCATCCTCACCGGCACCGCCGTCCGCGGCTTCGTCGGCGCCCTCGTGGCCGGCATCCTCGCTTCCACCTTCGTGCCGCTCGGCGTGACGTTCACGATCGTCGGGCCGGCCACGCTCGGCATCGCACTGCTCGCGCTCGGCCTGGGCTTCGCGGCGACCGCCCCGGTGCTCGCGCTGCTCGGCCGGCGCAGAGACGCGCGCGAGCGCGACGCCCGCACGGAGCGCACGACGGCGATCGTGCTCGAGGCGACGCTCGACCAGCACTCGCGCGTCGGCGTCCGCCACCCGCTGCGCCTGGCCGTCAACATCGCCGGGGCCCGCGCGGCCCGGACGCTCTTCGTCCCGTCGTGGATCGGCTATACGCCCGGGACCGCGATCCAGGTCGCCTTCGCGCCCAACAACCCCGACAACTTCCTGCCCCTGGAATGATTCCCGGCGTTGCTGCTGGGTCGGGACACGGAGCTGGCCAAGATCGCGGAGGCCCTGGACGGGCTGGACGCCGGACGCAGCGGCCTGCTGCTGGTCTCGGGGGAGCCCGGCATCGGCAAGTCCGCCCTGCTCGGCGCGCTCGCCGAGCAGGCCGCCGCGCGCGGGTTCCGCGTGTTGTCCGGGCACGCGACCGAATTCGAGCGCCTGCTTCCGTTCGGCGTGCTGGTCGACGCGCTCGACCCGTACCTCGACGAGCTCGAGGACGGCAAGCTGGCCCGCATGGGCGTCAGCCGCACCGAGGAGCTCGCGACGGTGTTCCCCGCGCTGGAAGGCCCGCGTGACGCCGTCCCCGAGGCGTACCGGCTGCACCGGGCGCTGCGCGAGCTGCTCGACGGCATCGCCGGTCCGCGGCCGCTGGTCCTGGTGCTCGACGATCTGCAGTGGGCGGATGACGGCGCGCGGGAGGCGCTCGCCGCCCTCGCGCGCCGGCCGCCGTCCGGCCGCGTGCTGATCGCCGGCGCGCACCGGCCGGACCCGGCGCTCGACGACCTCGACCGCTACGGCCACCCGCGCCTGCGGCTCGGCCCGCTGGGCGACGGCGACGCCCGGCGGCTGGTCGAGGAGCGCGTCAGCGGCGCGGCGTTGCGCACGGTCCTCGACCAGGCGGGCGGCAACCCGTTCTACCTCGAGCAGCTGGCCCGCTCGCCCGCGCGCGGGCCGCTGCCGTCGGCGATCGCGAGCTCGATCCGGGCCGAGATCGAGCAGCTCTCGCCCGCCGCCCAGGCGCTGCTGCGAGGCGCGGCGGTGGCGGGGGAGCCCGCGGATCTGCGGCTCGCGAGCGTGGCCGCCGAGCTCGACGAGGCCACCGCTCACGCCGCGGTCGACGAGGCCCGGCGCGCGGAGCTGCTGCGCCCCGTCGACGGCGCCGCCGCGTTCACGTTCCGCCATCCGATCGTGCGCCGGGCGGCGTACGAGTCGGCCGGGCCCGGCTGGCGGATCAACGCGCACGGACGGCTGCGAGAGGCACTGCTCGAGCTCGGCGCCGACGTCACCGTCGTCGCCCAGCACGTCCGCCACGGCGCCGGGCTCGGTGACGAGCAGGGGATCTTGATCCTGATGGCCGCGGCCGAGCGGGTGATCGAGCGCGCGCCGGGGGACGCTGCCGCGTGGCTGGAGGCCGCGCTGCGCCTGCTGCCGATGCAGGTGGGCGAGCGCTACGCGGCGCTGCAGGCCCGGCGCGGCACGGCGCTCCTGCTCGCGGGCGAGCTCACCGCCGCGCGCGAGGCGCTGCTGGCTGCCGGCAGCGACACCGCGGAGAAGTGCTGGCGGCTGGCAGAGGTCGAGCGCTGGCTCGGGCTCGAGCAGGAGGCGGTGCGCCACCTGGCCCGCGCGCGGGAGCTCGCCACCGACGATCCGCGCGTGCGGGTCAAGTGCGAGATCGAGCTGGTCCTCGTTCACGAGTGGAACCTGCGCTACGACGACGCCCGGGAAGCGGCGCAGGCCGCGGCGGGGGCGCCCGCCGACAGCGGCGATCCCGTCCTGGTGGCCGAGGTCGAGGGCGTGATCGCCACCACGCTCGTGCAGACGGACCCGCGCGCGGCGGCCGGGCCGTACGCGCACGCGGCGACGGTGGTCGCGGGCTACGACGACCACGACTTTCCCGCCCACCCGATGAGCCTCTGGGACCTGGGCTGGGCGGCGACGCACCTGGAGCGCTACGACGAGGCGATCGCGCACTTCGACCGCGGGCTGCGGATCGCGCGTGACCGCCGTGCGCACGGCAACGTGGCCATGTTCCTGATCGACCGGACCGAGCCGCGCTTCCGCGCCGGGCGGCTCACCGAGGCCGTCGAGCTCGCCGAGGAGGCGGTCGAGGCCGCGCGCGTGACGCCGAGCGCCCGCTACGAGTGGTGGGCGCTGGCCCGGCTCGGTCTCCTGCTCGGCCGCAGCGGCGATGCCGCCCGAGCCGCCGAGGTGATGCGCGACTGCGAGCGCGTCGCCGCTTCCTTGCCGGAGAGCCCGCTGGTGGACCTGTGGACGGCCTACGGCGCGGTGACGGCGGCGGTTGCGGTCGGCGACCTGGACGTGGCCGAGCGGCGGCTGGTCGCCGCGGCCGGGGCCGAGCTCGAGCACATGGCGCCGATCGATCGCTCGCGGCCGCGGCTCGTGCTGCTGGAAGCGGCGCTCGCGCGCGGTGACGGGGCGGCGGCCGAGCGCCTGGCCGACGACGCGGACGCGTGGGCGCTGCACTCCGGGCTCTCGACGCCGTCGGCGTGGGCACTCGCCGGTCGGGCGCACCTGGCGCTGGCGCGCGGCGAGTACGCGCGCGCGGCGGACGCGGCCGGGGCCGCGGTGGAGGCCTACGAGCGCGCGGGGGCGCAGCTGGAGGCCGAGCGGATGCGGGTGGTGCACGGCCGCGCGCTGGCCGAGTCCGGGGACCGCTCCGGCGCGCTGGACGCGTTCGAGCGCGCCGAGCGGCACCTCCACCGGATCGGCGCCGACTTCGACCGCGGCGCGGCCGTGCGCGAGCTGCGCAAGCTCGGGCGCCGCGCACCGCGGCGCGATGCGCCGCCGGCGGGCGGCAACCGGCTGTCAGGGCTGAGCGCGCGCGAGTCGGAGGTCGCCGCGCTCGTCGCCGAGGGCGCCACGAACCAGGCCATCGCCGACGCGCTCTTCCTCAGCGTCAAGACCGTCGAGAGCCACCTGCGCAACATCTTCGCCAAGCTCGGCGTCTCCAACCGCGAGGCGCTCGCGGCTGCGGTCCAGCAGGAGGGCTAGCGCCGCCGAGTCGCGGCTGCCGGGCGGCGCGCTGTAGACCACGACCCGCAGGTCGGAGCCGTGCACCTGCAGGACGTCGCAGTCGAGCGTGAGCCGGCCGGCCTCGGGGTGGTCGATCGTCTTGGTCGCGGACGAGTGCACGGCCACCGGGCTCTGCTTCCACAGCGCCTCGAATCGTGGGCTCTCCGCGCGCAGCTCGTCCACCAGCGCGTGCAACCGCTCGTCGGCTGGGTGGCGGATGATCGCGGCGTGCAGGTCGGCGACGATCGACGCGCTCATCTCGTCCTCCTGCTCGGGCGTGCGCTCGATGTAGAGCGATTCGCCCAGGAAGTGGTTGCGGGCGATGTTGCCCGAGCGCAGCCCGGTGATCGCCTCGCCGAGCGGGTTGGACGCCACGAGCTCCCACGAGAGGTCGTAGACGAGCACAGGCAGGTCGTGGAAGCGCTCGAGCAGCCGCTGCACGGCGGGCGTGATCTCGTTGCTGAAGCGCTCTCCGCACGGCGGCGCGTGGCCGGCCAGCAGGTACAGCGTGTCCGTCTCGTCGGCGCTGAGCTCCAGCGCGCGGGCGAGCGCCGCGCACACGAGCGGGGAGGGGTGCGTGGCGTGGCCCTGCTCCAGGCGCGTGAGGTAGCCGACGGAGACGTCCGCGCGCGCGGCGATCTCTTCCCGGCGCAGGCCGGGCGCGCGGCGCCGGCCCGGCTGCTCGGGGACGAGCCGGTCGCGCCAGGTGCGCAGGTTGGCGGCGAGGTCGTTCACGCCCTTCAAGGTATCCCTGTCAGAGGCATGGTCTTTGCGGCCTGGCGCGCCAAGCTGGTTCCCATGTCAACGATCTTGATCACCGGGGCCAACCGCAGCCTCGGTTATGAAGCCGCCCGCCGCCTGATCGAGGCGGGTCACGACGTCTGGGTGGCGGCGCGCGACGAGGCGCGGGGCCGCAAGGCCGCGGAGGAGCTCGGCGCGCGTTTCGTGCAGCTCGACGTCACCTCCGACGCGTCCGTGGCCGCCGCCGTGGAGACGGTCTCGGAGACCGGGCTGGACGTGCTGGTCAACAACGCCGGCATCCCCGGCGAGTTCGTCCCGGTTCCCGAGGTGACGGTCGCCCACCTCGAGCCCGTGTTCGAGGTCAACGTCTACGGACCGGTGCGCGTGCTGCAGGCCTTCCGGCCGCTGCTCGAGCAGTCCTCGAACCCCGTCGTCGTCAACGTCTCGAGCGGCATGGGCTCGATCGGGGTGTGCGGCGACCCGGACCGCATCGAGTCGACCCTGCACAACCTCACCTACGGGCCGTCGAAGACGGCGCTGAACATGCTCACGGTCCAGTGGGCCAAGGCGTACCCGGGCTTCCGGGTCAACGTCGTCGACCCGGGCTACACGGCGACCGACTTCAACCACCACAGCGGCCCGCAGACCGTGCAGGAGGGCACCGACGCGATCGTCGAGTACGCGCAGATCGGTCCGGACGGGCCGACCGGCGGCTACTTCGACCGCCACGGCGTGCTGCCCTGGTGAACCCGCTCGCCCGGTGCGATCGCGGCGCGTTGCACGAACTCGGCCAGCAGCGCGGCGGCGGCCAGCTCGACGGCGAGCAGGCTGAGTAGGACGACCAGCTGCGTGGAGGCGGCTTCGGCGGGGCGCGCGCCGCCGAGCAGCAGGCCGACGAACGCGCCCGGCAGCGTGACCAGGCCGACGCTGCGCGTCTGGTCGATCGCCGGCGTCAGGCCGGTGTGGATGGCGCGCCTGATCGACGGGCGCAGCGCCTCGCGGGCGCTGTCGCCCAGGCAGAGCCGCGCCTCGATCTCCGCGTGGTCCGCGTCCAAGGCCTCGATCAAGCGGCGGCCGGTGAGGCTGGTGGCCGCCATCGCGCCGCCGATCAGGATCCCGGCGGTGGGAACGGCAGCGCGCGGCGTGACGTCGAACGCGCCGACCGCCAGCAGGAACCCGGTCGCGGTGAGCGCGGGCGCGGCGATCGCGCCGAACGCGTAGACGCGGGCGCGCGGGACACCGCCGATTCGGCGCCCGGCCGTGAACGCGGCCGTGACGAGCATCACGGCCACGAAGGCGAACGCGAGCGCGGGGACCTCGAAGATCGCGACGATCACCGCGCCCACCGCCGTGAGCTGGATCACCGCTCTCGCGGCCGCGATCGCGAGCTCCTTCGAGAGGCCGAGCCCGAGCCGCGACGCGAGGACGACGGCGACCGCCGCGAGGACGATCCCGGCGCCAGCCTGAATCAGCACCTCGCTCATTGGGAAAGAGCGCCTTCCGCGCGGTGGCCGGACGGCAGGAGCGGCGTGGTGCACGGCTGGCCCCGGCGCCAGGCGGTCACTCGGCGCCCAGTCGCTGCTCGCGGTCGGCCCACTGCTGCACGACGGCGCGGTCGTGCGAGGTCACGCACACGGCCAGGCCGTCGGCGGCCAGCTCGCGCACGTGGCGCCCGATCGCCTCGGCCAGCGGCGCGTCCAGGCCGGAGGTGGGCTCGTCGAGCAGCAGCACCTCGGGCTTGCGGGTCAGGGCCCGCGCGATCGCGACCCGCGCCTGCTCGCCGCCGGAGAGCTCGCTCGCGTCGCGGTCGGCGAAGCGCTCGTGCAGGCCCGCGGCCTCGAGCGCGGCGCGCGGGTCGGGCGGCGCCTGGAGCCCGTAGGCGAGGTTGTCGGCGACCGAGCCCGGCAGCATCACGGGCCGCTGCGCGACGAGCCCGACGCGGCGGCGGAGCACGCGTGGGTCGAGCGACGTGACGTCCACGCCGTCCAGCGTCACGACCCCGCCGTCAAGCGCGACGAGCCGTACGATCGCGCGCAGCAGCGTCGACTTGCCTTCCCCGCTCGGCGCCGTGAGCGCAACGACCTCCCCAGGCGCGACGGCCAGCGAGACGCCCCGCAGCACCTCTCTCACGCGTACGTTTTCGCACCGCAGCCCGTCGCTCACCACAGGAGCTTCGCAACTTGCCCCGTCGGAGTCCGTCCTTGCTGCATGCACCGGATGCCCTTCGTCGTGGCCGCAGTCTGCGTGCTCCTGGGTGGCTGCGGGGAAACGGCGGCGCAGCCCGCCCCGGTGCCCGCGACCGAGCGGCCGCTCCTCGGCGCGCCCGACCTCGCCGGCCCAACCCACCGCGGCGTGTTCCTCGAGGACCCGAAGGGGCAGGTGGAGCGGATCGCGGCGGGCGGCCACTTCGTCGCCTGGTCGATCCGCACCCCGGCCGACAAGCGCCACGGTGGCTAC
Organism: Solirubrobacter deserti; assembly: GCF_027587175.1. Classification (GTDB taxonomy): domain Bacteria; phylum Actinomycetota; class Thermoleophilia; order Solirubrobacterales; family Solirubrobacteraceae; genus Solirubrobacter; species Solirubrobacter deserti. The sequence continues at coordinate 28,448 of NZ_JAPCID010000007.1, read as the reverse complement.
GACGACGTGGAGCCGAAGACGCTGCCGCGAGCCTCGAAGGTCGTTGTCGCCGACGAGCGCACCGGCACGACGCTGAGCGTGGACCTCGGCCGGCGCTGGGTGTCGACCCTGCGCATGATCCGCGGCGCCGGCGGCCCGGCCGAACCCCAGCTCGCGATCGAGAGCTGCCGTACCCTCGAGCCGTCGAGCTGCACCGCCGAGCTGCTGACGCTCACGCCCGAGCCGCCGCTTCGGGTCACGGCGCGCACCCGCGGGGCCGCCGCCGAAGCGGCGGTCGACGGCCGCCTCGACAGCGGCCGGGTGCTCGGCGTCGCCTCCCGCGGCAAGTGCTCGGCGCGTCTGACCGTGCGCGAAGTCGACGGGCGCACGCGCACGCTGCCCGCGCTGCCGGCGCGCGACCCCCAGTACCGGCGCTGCCGGGGCCTCAACGGCTGGATGATCCACGGCCGCTACGCGTTCGCCTCCGTGCGGCGGGAGGATCCGCGGCACAACCTCGAAGCCGACTTCTTCTACGCCCTCGACCTGAGCGCCGCCGCGCCGCGCTGGGCCGAGGTCGCCCGCCCGTACAACGGCACCGACGGCGGGGCCGCGCTGGACATCGGTCCGGGCCTGACCGACGGCGCGCTGTACTGGGAGACCTACGACAGCGTCGAGGAGAGGATCTACTCGCTCACCCAGGTCGCCCTGCCGCGCGACATCGAGACCGAGGCGACCGCCGCCACACCCAACCAGAGCGAGCCGATCGCGCCGGACAAGGGCGGCGCCTGCGACATCGCCGCGACCGACGCCGCGCTCTACGAGCTCGCCAACCCGCGCTGCGCGCTCGACTACGGCGAGGGCTCGCGCGGCGAGATCCGGCGCCTGGTGAACCCCGAGTTCCGGCCTCAGGAGGGCTGAAGCTCCCCGATCGCCTTCAGGACCTCGTCGTCGTGCGTCTTCGGCGACACCTTCGGGATGACGTGCACGATCGTGCCGTCGGCGTCGATGATGAACGTCGCGCGGTTGGCGCCCATGTAGGTCTTGCCGTACATGGACTTCTCGCCCCAGACGCCGTAGGCCTCGCACACCGTGTGGTCCTCGTCGGCCAGCAGGGTGAAGTTCAGCGCCTGCTTGTCGTGGAACTTCTTGACGGCCTTGACCGGGTCGGGCGAGACGCCGAGCACGCGCACGCCCGCGGCCGTGTAGTCCGGCAGGTGGTCGCGGATGCCGCACGCCTGCGTCGTGCAGCCGGGCGTATCGGCCTTCGGATAGAAATACAGCACGACCGTGGTGCCGGCCAGAGCCGACAATGTGACGTCTTCGCCGTCCTGGTCGGGCAGGGTGAAGTCAGGGGCCTTCGCGCCAGTCTCGAGCATGGAGCGGAGGCTATGACATGAGCGCGCGCGTGGCGGTCGTCGGCGTCGGCGCGATCGGGGGCGTCGTCGCGGCCGAGCTGCTCGCCGCGGGCGCGCAGGTGACGCTCTGTGCCCGCACGCCGCTCGACCGGCTCGTGGTCGAGCGGGAAGAGCACCCGCGCGATCTCGGCGTGAGCGCGCTCACGGATCCCACGCAGGCGGAGCCGACCGAGTTCGCGGTCGTGGCCCTGAAGGCGCAGGACAGCGCGCACGCGGCGCCGTGGCTCGCCCGCCTCGCGGTGCCGGAGACGACCATCGTGGTGATCCAGAACGGCGTCGAGCACGACGAGCGCCTCGCCCCGCACGCGGTCGTCCCGGCGATCATCAACACCGCCGTGGAGCGCGTCGCGCCCGGCCGGCTCAAGCACGGCGCCGGCGACACGCTCACGCTCGCGGACCGCCCGGGCGCGCGCGCCTTCGCCGCGCTGCTGGACGGCAGCGTCATCAAGGCCGTCCTCGAGCCCGACTTCACGACCGCCGCCTGGCGCAAGCTGTTCAGCAACCTCGCCGGCAATCCGCTCACGGCCATCACCGGCCGCCGCAGCGAGGTGCTGCAGGTGCCCGAGGCGCGCGAGCTCGCGCTGCGCGTGCTCGAGGAGGCGCTGCCGGTCGCGCGCGCCGAGGGCGCCCGGCTCACCGACGAGGACCCGCGACGCACCGTGGAGATGCTGACCGCGCTCCCGCCCGACGTCGGCTCCTCGATGCTCTACGACCGCCTCAACGGCCGCCCGCTGGAGATCGACCCGCTCGTGGGCGCAGTCGTACGCGCGGGGCGCCGGCACGCACTGCCGACACCCCGCGCGGAGACGCTCTACGCGCTGCTCAGCGCGCTCTAGGAGGCCGCCAGGTCGTAGCGATCGAGGTGCATGACCTTCGACCAGGCGACCGCGAAGTCGTGCACGAACTTCTCGCGCGCGTCGTCGGACGCGTAGACCTCGGCCACCGCGCGCAGCTCGGAGTTGGAGCCGAACACGAGGTCGGCGCGCGAGCCCGTCCACAGCAGGTCGCCGTTGGCCGCGCGGGCCTCGAACTGGTCGCCCGAGGCGTGCCACTCGGTGCCCAGGTCGAGCAGGTTCACGAAGAAGTCGTTCGTGAGCACGCCCGGCTTGTCGGTGAGCACGCCCAGCGACGAGCCGTCCCAGTTGGCGCCGAGGACGCGCAGGCCGCCGATCAGGACGGTCAGCTCGGGCGCGCTCAGCGTGAGCAGGTTCGCGCGGTCGATCAGCAGGTGCTCCTCCGGCAGGCGGTGGACGCCCGGGCGCAGGTAGTTGCGGAAGCCGTCCGCGGTCGGCTCCAGCGGCGCGAAGGAGTCGGCGTCCGTCCACTCCTCGGTCGCGTCGCCGCGGCCGCCGATGAACGGCACCGAGACCTGCACGCCGGCGTCGGCCGCGGCCTTCTCGACCGCCGCGGTGCCGCCGAGCACGATCAGGTCGGCCAGCGAGACGTCCTTGCCGAAACCGGCCTGGATCTCCTCGAGCTTGCCGAGCACCTTGCTCAGCTGCGCCGGGTTGTTGACCTCCCACGAGCGCTGCGGCTCCAGGCGGATACGGGCGCCGTTCGCGCCGCCGCGCTTGTCCGAGCCGCGGAACGTCGAGGCCGACGCCCAGGCCACGGAGACGAGCTCGCTCACGGACAGGCCGGAGCCGAGGATCTGCTCCTTGAGCGTCGCGACGTCCGCGTCGGTGAGCTGCGGGCCGGCGGGCACCGGGTCCTGCCAGATCAGCGTCTCCTGCGGGACCTCAGGGCCGAGGTAGCGGTGGATCGGGCCCATGTCGCGGTGCGTGAGCTTGAACCAGGCACGCGCGAAGGCCTCGCGGAATTCCTCCGGGTTCTCGTGGAAGCGGCGCGAGATCTTCTCGTAGGCCGGGTCCATACGCAGCGCGAGGTCGGTCGTGAGCATCGTCGGCAGGCGCTGCTCGCCGTCCGCGTTCGGCGCCGGGACCGAGATCGGGCTGACGCCGCCGACCGGCTGCCACTGGTGGGCACCCGCGGGGCTCTTGGTCAGCTCCCACTCGTGCCCGAAGAGGTTGTCGAAGAAGCCGTTGCCCCACTGCGTCGGGGTGGCCGTCCACGTGACCTCGAGTCCGGACGTGATCGTGTCCTCGAGCTTGCCCTTGCCGTAGGACTGCTTCCAGCCGAGGCCCATCTGCTCGATCGAGGCGCCCTCGGGCTCCGGGCCGACGTACTGATCCGGATCGGCGGCGCCGTGCGTCTTACCGAACGTGTGGCCGCCGGCGATCAGCGCGACGGTCTCCTCGTCGTTCATCGCCATGCGGCCGAACGTCTCGCGGATGTCGCGCGCGGCGGCGAGCGGGTCCGGGTTGCCGTTCGGGCCCTCCGGGTTGACGTAGATCAGGCCCATCTGGACGGCGCCCAGCGGCTTCTCCAGCTCGCGGTCGCCCGTGTAGCGGTCGTCGCCGAGCCACTCGGTCTCCGGGCCCCAGTACACGTCGGCGTCCGGCTCCCACACGTCGGGGCGCCCGCCGGCGAAGCCGAACGTCTTGAAGCCCATCGTCTCCAGCGCGACGTTGCCGGTGAGGATCATCAGGTCGGCCCAGGAGATGGCCTGGCCGTACTTCTTCTTGACCGGCCACAGCAGGCGGCGGGCCTTGTCCAGGTTGCCGTTGTCGGGCCACGAGTTCAGCGGGGCGAAGCGCTGCTGGCCCGCGCCGCCACCACCGCGGCCGTCCTCGATCCGGTAGGTGCCGGCGCTGTGCCACGCCATGCGGATCATCAGCGGGCCGTAATGACCGAAGTCGGCGGGCCACCAGTCCTGCGAGGTCGTCAGCACCTCGGCGATGTCGGCCTTGACGGCGTCCAGGTCGAGCGCCTTGAAGGCCTCGGCGTAGTCGAACTCGTCGCCGAGCGGGTTCGAGACCGCCGGGTTCTTGGCCAGGATCTTCAGGTTCAGGCGCTCGGGCCACCACTCGGCGTTGGCGTCGCGCTGGGTCGGGTGCGGCAGGCGATCGTGCGCGACGGGGCAGCTGCCCTTCGCGTCGATCGGCTCGTTCATGTCGCCGACGACGGCGTTGGGATGCTCTTGATCAGCCAAGGGGGACCTCTTCCTCTTCGGGCTTGCAGGTGGGGCACACGCCCCAGTAGACGACCTCGGCCTCGTCGATGACGAAGCCGTGAGCCTCGGACGGCTCCAGGCACGGCGCCGCGCCGACGGCGCAATCGACGTCGGCGATGACGCCACAGGATCGGCACACCACGTGGTGGTGGTTGTCACCGACCCGTGACTCGTAGCGGGCGACGGAGCCGGGTGGCGTGATGCGGCGCACCAGGCGCGCCTGCGTCAGCGCGTTGAGCACGTCATAGACGGCCTGTTGCGACACGTCGCCGAGCGCTTCGCGGACCAGGCCGAGGATCGAGCTCGTGTCGGCGTGCGGGTGCGTGTGGACCGCTTCCAGCACGGCTACGCGCGGGCGCGTGACGCGCAACGAGGCGCCACGCAGCAACTGCTCCAACTCGGGGACGGCCGGCATCGGCCGCGCAGTGTAAACCCTAGATTGGAGTGATTCCAGATTAAGCGGTGATGCGCCGGCGCTTGAGCGCCCAGGCGATCAGCGCGAGCACCAGGATCCCGCACAGGACCACGACCACGGTGGCGACCGGCCCGATGTAGTCGGCGACGCGCTCGTAGTTGCTGCCGAGCGCCCAGCCGGCGCCGATCAGCGTGGTGTTCCAGAGCGCGGAGCCGGCGGTCGTCAGCAGCACGAACTGCGTCAGCGGCATCTCCGACAAGCCGGCGGGGATCGAGATCAGGCTGCGCACGCCGGGCACGAGGCGCCCGAAGAACACGAACCACGGGCCGCGCTTGTCGAACCAGGCGTCGGCCTGGTCGAGGTCCTCCTCGCGCACGCGCGCGACCCTTCCGAGCTTGAGGACGAGCGCGCGGCCGCCGTAGCGGGCGATGCCGTAGAGGATCAGCGCGCCCACGACCGACCCGATCGTCGCCGCGATGATCGCGAGCACGAAGTTCATCGACCCCTCGCCCACGAAGTAGCCCGCGACGGGGAGGATGATCTCCGAGGGGATCGGCGGAAACAGATTCTCCGCCAGGATGAGGCCGGTCAGGGCCGGGTAGCCGCCGGTGTCGACCGCGTCACGCGCCCACTCGCCGAGCGCCGCCATAAGCATCAGCATTCGCGCACTGAGGGTACCCGGCGCGTCGCCGCGCGGATCTGAAGTACCCTCGCCGCGTGCTCAGGATGTGGCTGGTGGCGCTGGCGATCTTCGCCGCGCTGGGCGGAACGGCGTCCGCCGACGTGTTCGACGACAACCCGGCCGCCGTGTCGTTCGGCCCCGGCGACGTCCAGCTGTTCGCGCGCGGGCCGGATGGGCGCATCCTGCACCGCAGCCTCTCCGGCGGCACGTGGAGCAACTGGACGGCGGTCGACGGGCTCGACGCCGGTTCCGGCCCCGCCGCCGTCGTGTTCGGCGAGACCCTGTACCTGTTCGCCCGCCGCGAGTCGGACGGCGCGCTGTGGCAAAACACGCTCGTGAACGGCGCGTGGTTGGGCTGGGTGCCGCTCGGCGGCGGACTCGCGTCCGCTCCGGCCGCCGGCGTGCGCCGCGGCAACGCGATCGTCGACGTGTTCGTGCGCGGCCTCAACAACGCGATCTTCCACCGCGCGCTCGTGCCCGGGACGGGCTGGTCCGCGTGGCAGTCGCTCAACGGCAACGCCACGTCCGCGCCGGCGGCGGTCGGCTTCTTCAGCGGCGGGACGATCGACGTCTTCATGCGGGACGCCTCCGGCGCCGTGGCTTGGCGCTGGGCCTCGGGAAGCACCTGGACGCCGGCCGCGGAGTGGGCGCCCAAGGGCGGCCCGATCCAGGGCGCGCCCGCGACCGTCACCCCGGCCGTCAACGTCCTCAACCTCTACGCGCGCGGCGCCGACGACGGGCTCTGGCATCACCGCCACGTCAACGAGTCGACGACGTGGAACCGGGTCGATTCGACGCGGCTGAACTCCTCGCCGGCCGGCGTGTCGGACGCGCAAGGTCGTGAGTACCTGTTCGCGCGCATCGGCGGCGAGCTTCACTGGCGTGAGGTCACCGCCGCCGAGACCGCCACGCCGAACTGGGGTGCCTGGAGTTCGCTCGGCCCCGTCGCGCTGCCGCCCGCTCCACCGCCGCCGGCGCCGCCCGCACCCCCCGCTCCGCCCGCGCCGCTGACCACGCTCAACCCGCGGCTGACCTGGACCTACAAGGCTTCACGCACGTCGACCCGGCTCGGCTCGCTCACGCTCAGCCGGATCGCGGCGGGCGCGACCGTCAAGGTCACCTGCTCGAAGGGCTGCTCGGCCAAGCGCTGGACGACCACGCCGAAGAAGTCGACGCTCTCGCTCAAGCGCTTCACGCGCCGCTCGATCCGTGTCGGGCGGACGATCCGCGTCGAGGTGACCGCGCCGGGCAGGATCGGCAGCGTCAAGACGCTGAAGATGCGCCGCAAGCGCGGCCCTTCGCTGACGTCCCGGTGCCTGCCGCCGGGCGCCACGAGCCCGCAGCGCTGCGCTCCGTAGCCCGCGCCCGTGGGTCGGATGATCGGGGCGGGGCGGAGGGGATGCTGCCTACTTCAACAAACGCGACAGGCGGCGGTCCTTGAGGATCCGGCCCTCGGTCTGGCAGTGCGGGCAGTAGCTCATGACGTAGTCCTCGTAGAAGACCGCCTCGAGCACCGTCTCGCAGCGCGGGCACGGCTCGCCCTGGTGCGCGTGGACCCTGGTCGGCTTCGGGAACTTCTCCGGCAGCGGGAGCGCGACCTTCTCCTCGTAGACGTCCAGGACGCGCTGCAGCTCGCCGACCATCGCCTTGCGCAGCGCCTTCGCCTCGGCGGCGGAGAGGTCGTCCCCCCGCTTGAACGGCGAGAGCTTGGCCTGATGCAGGATCTCATCGACCCACGTGCGCCCGATTCCTGCGATCACCTGCTGGTCGCGCAGCAGCGAGTGCAGCGGCCGCGGGACGCTGAGGAGCTCGCTCAGGTCGGCGGGCGGGTCCGGCCACGCCTCGGGGCCCAGCGACTTGAGCGCGGGCTCGGCTTCCAGCCCATCCAGCGTCAGCAGCTTCACCCAGGCGGCCTGCTTGGTGCCGAACTCGCGCAGGCGCAGCTCGCGGTCGCCGGGCAACCGAACGAGTACGCGTGAGGTCTTGTCGCGCAGCGAGCCGCGCTTGTCGTAGAGCATCAGCCGGCCGGCGCTCATCAGGTGCACCAGCAGCGTGAGCGGGCCGTGCGAGTCCGTGTCGACCTCGAGCGCCAGCAGCTTGCCGCGCCGGCGCACACCGGTGAAGCGGGCCCCGTCCAGCGCGCTCAGCGGCGGGTCGAACGTCTTGAGGACGTTGAGCCCCGGCGTGAGCACGGACTCGATCGTCTCCCCGGGAAGGGCCTCGGCCAGCCGGCGAGCGGTGATCTCCATCTCGGGCAGCTCAGGCACGGCGTCCACGTTAGCCTGAACGCGATGGATGCGTGGATCGAGCGGGCGGCGGCGGACATCGCGCGCCGGGCGCCGCGGGAGCTCGAGGCGCTGGTCGCCGTCTCCTCACCGTCGGGCGACGTGCACGGGGCGAACGAGTGCGCGTCGCTGTGCGCGGCGCTCGCTCCCGACGAGGCGAAGGTCGAGCGCGTGCCGTGCTCGAGCCCGAGCCACGCCGAGGATCTCGTGATCCGCCTTCCCGGCACAGGCACGCGCCGGGTCCTGCTCGTCGGCCACAACGACACGGTCGTGTCCCACGCCGAGCACAAGCCGCTGGCGCGCGTCGGCGAGCAGCTCGTCGGCTCCGGCGCCGTCGACATGAAGGGCGGGAACGTGCTCGCGCTCGGCGCGCTGCGCGCCTTCGCGGCCCGGCCCGAGCTGTACGCCGAGCTCGCGCTGTTGCTCGTGTGCGACGAGGAGTGGCGGACCGCCGACTTCAGCCACGTGCCGCGCTTCGCCGGCTTCGACGCGTGCCTGTGCTTCGAGGCGGGCGAGCTGCGTGACGGCGCCGAGGGCGTCGTCGTGCGCCGCAAGGCCGCGGGCACGATCCACGTCACCGCGCACGGGCGCAGCGCGCACTCGGGCTCGGCGCCGGACCGCGGCGCCAACGCGCTGCTAGCGCTGGCCGTGGCCGCGCAGGCCGTCGCTTCGCGTCATGCGCCCGCCGGCCCTTCGCACCTGACCGCCGTGCCGACGATCCTGCGCTCCGGCGAAGCGTTCAACGTCGTCCCCGGCCACGGCGAGCTGTTCTGCGACGTCCGTGCGGACGAGCTCGACGCGATCGAGGACGTCCTCACCCACATCCCGGCCGAGCACGAGGGCGTGCGGCTGGAGGCGGAGCTGATCCGCCGCTGGCCGGGCATGCAGGCCGAGGCGGCCACCGAGCCGCTGCTGAAGCGCGCGACCGCCCTGCTCGGCCGCCGGATCGCGCCCGCGGCCCGTGGCGGCGCGTCCGACGCGAGCCACTTCGCGGCGTCCATCCCGCTCACCGTCGACGGGCTCGGGCCGCGCGGCGGCAAGGCGCACAACCCGGACGAGTTCGTGCTGGAGGCCTCGTTGCGGCCCCGGGCCGAGGTGGCGCTGGCGCTTATCGCGGCGGCGTTGGGGTGCGCTGGAGCATCGACGGTGTGACTGATGTGGTGCAGCCGTGGATGTCTCGAGCCGCACGCGAGCGCAGGCGGGCGCCAGCCCGTCGAGCATCGTGGGTGGCGCGAGGCGCCGCGGATGTGCCGCAGCAGGCGCGCCGGAATGCTTCAGCGTGCCCCTAGCGCCGCAGCAATAGCTTCGAGCTCCTTCGGGCGCAGCAGGACGAGCAGCTGGCCGGCGGTGCGCTTGGCCTCCAGCGCGACGACGCCGCCCTTCTTGAAGTCCACGCGAGCGCCCGTGAAGTCGTAGACGACCTGCGAGAACGACGGCTCGTGACCGACCACCAGCACGTTGCCCTCGTGGGCGTCGAGCAGCGCGAGCGCGTCGACGCGGCTGAAGCCGTTCGCGAGTGCGTCCTCGCGCACCGGGTCCACGTTCAGCGCCGCGCACGCCAGCGCGGCGGTCTGCCACGCGCGCACCTTGGGGCTCGCGTAACAGGCGTCGAACTCGGCTCCAAGCGCGGCGAGCGCGCGGCCCGCGGCTTCTGACTGGCCGCGACCGCGCGGCGTGAGCTCGCGGTCGTGGTCGGGTTTCGAGTCGTGCGGCACGGCCTCCCCGTGCCGCAGCATCCACAGCTGCGCCGCCATCGCGGCCCAAGAGTACTCAGGCTGCGGCGTAGAGCGCGGCCGGCTCCTCGTAACGCCAGTGGCTGCGCGCCCGGTACGGGTCGTCCGCCGCGTGGCGGCCGTCCGTCAGCTCGGGCGAGTCCTCGATCTGCCACGCCGCGAACGGCGTGCGCAGCGAGAACCCGTCGATCCAGAGGTCGTCGACGGCCAGCATGCGCTTGCCACCGAACGCCCCGTCCAGCCGGACCACGACCATCTCGACGTCACCGCCGTCGAACGGGTAGGTGTCCACGACCTGCCCGACCGGGACCCCGGCCCCGTCACTGACCTGCTGACCCAGCACGCTCCATCGGCTCCAACGCTTCCTCATGGTTTGAGGTATCGGGTCGACCCGGCGCGCGCCGTACCGGGTCGGGACCCTAATAGCTGCGAACCGAAGGACCGGTGTAGGTCGTCCCGCTCGGGGACGTCCACTTCACGCGGTAGTGCTGGCCCTTCTTGCGGGGCGTCTTGAGCGCGTACACGCCGGACGCCGTCGTGTCGATCGTCTTGAGCACCCGCCAGGTCTTGTAACCCGTGATCCGGCGCTCGATCGTCACCTTGCTCACCGCCCGCTGCGGGCGCACGAGCCCCCACAGCACGTCCTGGTTGCCGTACGCCTCGACCGCGAGCGGCAGCCGGAAGCCGTTGAACGCGGGCTTCTCCTTGCCGTCGGCGCTCTTGAGCCCGCTCTCGAACCCGCCGTAGCGGTAGCCGCTCGAGCGCGGCGGGTCGTCGCTCATCAGGTACTGGGAGAACGCGGCGACCCGCGGGTTCACGTAGGCGATGTGCTCGGAGACGGCGAGGTACGCGGCCTGGCGCTCGAGCGAGACGCCGCTGATCTTGTCCGGCTCGGTCTGGATGCCGAACTCGGTCAGGTGGATCGGCAGGTGCTTGGGGAGCGCGCCCGCGCGCGCGGCCTTGTCCAGCGCGGTCACCAGCCGCGGCAGCACGCCGATCGTCACGTCGTCGGCGTTCTGGGGCACCCAGCGCGGCCCCGCGCTCGTCGTGTACGCGTGGTGCGCGTAGCCGCCCGGCTCGAGCTTCCCGCACGACTTGGACTTGCGGTACTTGGAGTCCAGGCACAGCATCCCGCGCAGGAACGCGAGCGGCGCGACGATGTTCGAGTTCCCGCGCGGCGACGTCTCGGCGATCAGCAGCGTGTCCTTCGCGTTGGCCGGCGTCGAGCGCAGCCCCCTCTCCGCCGCCTGGTAGAGCTTGCGGTAGAGCTTCGGCGAGTAGGCCTTGCCGCTCTTGAACTGCGGGCGCAGGAACTGCGGCTGGTTCGGCTCGTTCCAGACCGACCACAGGTTGACGGCGTCGCCGTAGCGGCGGCCGATCGCGGTCGCGAAGGCCCCGAACTCCGCCGGCAGCGGATCGGTGTAGTTGTCGCGCTTGCCCTTGGTCGCCCACCTCGGGACGGGTCCGGTGAGCGTGAGCGTGACATCGATCTTGCGCTCGCGCGCGGCCGCGACCAGGCCGTCGAGGTTGTCCCACTTGTTCGCCGGATAGCTGTCGGGGTTGCTCGCGTCGAAGCCGGCGGGCTTGGTCTTGCTGTCGGGCTCGGGCGCGATGTCGCGCCAGTACACGAGCTGGCGCACGCGCTTGACGCCGAACTGGCTGATCTGATCGAGCGTGGTGGCGCGCGTAGAGCCCGAGAGCAGCTCGCGCGGCGCCTCGAAGGTCGTGACCTGGCGCGAGGAGGCGCCGGCGGGCGGAGCCCACGCGCACAGCGCGATGAGCGGGAACGTCAGGAGAAGTCGTCGCATCAGGGGTGGGGGAGCGCCGACGCAGAGGGAGGAGCGGTCGGCTCTGGTACTTCCAACCCGCTGTATGTGAGCGGGTTGCGGTTTACGCTGCATAAGCGTGACCGCGATCGTTGCTACCCCGGAAGAGGCGAGCGCACTCGATCAACCACCGCTGCTGGTGCTGCGGCCGCTCGAGCGCTTCCTGGACGAACACGGGCTGGGAACGGGAGAGATCACGGCTCAGCCGGTCGGAGACGGGCACTCCAACGTGACGTACCTGGTCGCCCGGCGTGGCGGAGTTTGGGTGCTGCGGCGCCCGCCGCGCCCGCCGCTCCCGCCTTCCGCGCACGACGTCCTGCGCGAGGCACGGCTGTTGCGCGCGCTCGAGCCCACGGCGGTGCGGGTGCCGAAGGTCGTCGCCACCTGCGACGACGAGGCGGTGATCGGCGCGCCGTTCTACGTGATGGAACGCGTGCACGGAACCGTGATCAACGCCACACTCCCCGACGGCGCCACACCGGCCGGCGTGGCGGCCGAGCTCGTGGACGCGCTCGTCGAGGTCCACGCCACGGACTGGCAGGCGTGCGGCCTGGAGGGCTTCGGCAAGCCGACGGGCTACCTGCAACGCCAGGTGCGCCGCTTCACGGGGCTGTGGGAGCACAACGCGACGCGCGAGATCGCGGCGCTGGACGAGGTCACGGCCTGGCTGGGCGAGCAGCTCCCCGAATCCGGGCCCGCGACGATCGTCCACGGCGACTACCGGCTCGGGAACGTGATGTTCACCGGCGGGCGCCTGAGCGCGATCTTCGACTGGGAGCTGGCGACGATCGGCGACCCCCTGGCCGACGTGGGCTACCTGCTCGCGACCTGGGCGCAAGAGGGGGATCCGCAGAGCACGATCGCCTCCCTGACCACCGTCACACGGACCCCCGGCTTCCCCACCCGAGACGCCCTCGTGGCCCGCTACGAGGAGCGCTCCGGGCGGTCGATGCGGGACCTGCGCTGGTACACCACGCTGGCCCTCTGGAAGTCGGCGATCTTCCTGGAAGGAAGCTATAAACGGCGACTCGCCGGCACCACCGAGGACGCGTTCTTCGACCGCCTGAAGGAGGGCGTGCCGGAGATCGCCGAGCGGGCGCGCAGTACCGCCCTGGGCTGAACCGCTACCTCCGTCCAGTGGACGCATGTTCGTCTTTCACTGGAGCGTCCGCGGTGGAACGCTTGACCTCCCGTCAAGGATGGCGGGGGAAGCATTTCGGACAAGGGCAAGGTCGCTCATTCTCCAGGGAACGGGACAGGTGGCGGTGCGCCGTGCGGCGGATCGCTTGGAGGCGACGGCGGCGCGCTCGGGATACCGGCGCCGTCGTCACCTCGATACGTCGCTCCACGCGGAGGCGCTGGTCGCCGCCGCGGCCGAGCGCGCCCGCGCCGGCGAGGATGACGCGCTGCGCCTGCTGTACCTGCTGTACGCGGACAACGTGTTCGGGTACGTCCTCGCGATCGTGCGCGACGAGCACGACGCCGAGGACCTGACGAGCGAGGTCTTCGCACGCCTCCCGCGGGCGCTTTCCCATTACCGGGCGGGCGCCACCCCCTTCGCGGCCTGGCTGTTGCGAGTCGCACGGAACGCTGCGCTCGATCACCTTCGAGCGCAGCGTTCAGTGCCACTGGCCGAGGTGCACGCGACCGGCGCGACGGCCGAGCTGCACGCGACCGAGCGGCTCGACGCGCTCAAGAGCGCGCTGGCCGCGCTGCCCGAGGATCAGCGGCAGGTGATGCTGCTGCGGCTGATCGCCGGCCTCACGCCGGGCGAGGTGGCCGAGCGGCTGGGCCGCTCCATCGACGCCGTCCACGCGCTCCAGCACCGCGCCCGCCGGCGCCTGCGTGACGAGCTCACGCAGTCCGGCTGGGCCCCGACCTCAAACGCGGCGTGAGCCGCGGCCGAAGAAGAGCTTGAGGCCCCGCGTGATCAGCCCGGTGACCCGCGCGTTGTAGGGGAAGAAGTGGAGCTCCCGTTTCAGCGGCAGGCGGTACGTCATCACGGCCTGCTGCCGTGTGTACTTGCGCAGGCCCGCCGGGCCGTGGCGCACGCCCAGGCCCGACGCTTTCCAGCCCCCCATCGGCAGTTCGAGGGCGAGGTAGTTGACCGCGGCGTCGTTGACGCAGACGGCGCCCGCTTCGATCCGGCGGGCGAGCCGCTCGCCTTTGGCGACGTCCTTGGTGAAGACCGCTGCGCCCAGCCCGTAGGGCGAGTCGTTGGCCTGGCGCACCGCCTCGTCGGCGTCCTGGACGCGCATGATGGGCAGCGTCGGGCCGAACGTCTCCTCGCGCATCGCCGTCATCGAGTGGTCGGCGTCCGCGATGATCGTGGGCTGGAAGAACCGGCCCGCGCCGGCGCGGCGATGCCCGCCGGTGAGCACGCGCGCGCCCGCGTCCCGGGCCTGCTGGACGTGCTGCTCGACGATCTCGAGCTGCGGTGGGAACGTCATCGCGCCCACGTCGACCGAGCCCGGACCGTCGGGTGGGCCCTGACGCAGAGCCTTGGTCTTCTCCGTCACCTTGGCCACGAACTGGTCGTAGACGGGAGCCTCCACGTAGACGCGCTCGATCGAGATGCACGTCTGGCCGCCGTTCTGCATCGAGTAGTAGACCGCGGCGTTGGCGGCGCGGTCCAGGTCCGCGTCGGCAAGGACGATCATGGGGTCCTTGCCGCCGAGCTCGAGCGAGACGGGCGTGAGGGTCTGGGCGGCGCGCTCCATGACCTTTCGCCCGGTGCGCGTGGAGCCCGTGAACATCACCATGTCGACGTGGTCGATCAGGACGGCCCCGGTCTCACCGGTGCCGACCGCGACCTGGAAGACCCCCTCAGGAAGGCCACATTCATGCAGTCCACGTTCGAACAAGAGGGACGTCAGCGGCGTCACCTCGGATGGCTTGACGACGACGGCGTTCCCCGCGGCGAGCGCTGGGATGGCGTCCCCGACGCTGTTGACGAGCGGGTAGTTCCAGGGGCCGATCACGCCGACGACGCCGACAGGGCGGTAGCGGACGACCATCCGGCGCCCCAGGACGAGCGGGTTCGTCGTGCGGACTCGTTCATCCGCAAGCCATTTCGGCGCTTTGGCCGGCCAAAAGCCGAGGGCGTTGACGCCGTAGGCGATCTCCACGAGCAGGGCGTCCTCGCGCGCCTTGCCCGTCTCGGCCACGATCGTGTCCGCGACCTCGTCCGCGTGCTGGAGCAGCCACTGCTGCGCCCGCTTTAGGATCTGGCCGCGGCCCGCATAGCCCAGCGCCTCCCAGGCGGGCTGGGCCTGGCGCGCGCGCTCGACGACCGCCGCGACGTCCTCCGGCGGCGTGACCGGCACCTCACGAATGGTGGCGCCGGTCGCCGGGTTCTCGACAGGGATGGTCGCCATGGGCTGAGCCTAGCTCAGCCGCGGACCTGCACCGTGAAGCTCTGCCGGATCATCGGCTCGACATACGGGCGCCTGTGGGCGTTCCTCACAGGACCGCCCACGTGCGTCACCCGCGAGCTACTCGGTGATCGTCAGCTTCTCGATGCGGGCGTCCTCGCGCGGCTTGTCGCCGGGACCCGTCGGCAGGTTCTCGAGCTTGTCGACGACGTCCATGCCGTCCGTCACCTGGCCGAAGTTGGTGTGCTTGCCGTCGAGCCACGGGGTGGCGTCGAGCGTGACGATGAAGAACTGCGAGCCATTGGTGTTCGGGCCGGCGTTGGCCATCGCCAGCGAGCCGCGGACCAGCTTGTGCTGGTTGATCTCGTCCTCGAACGTGTAGCCCGGACCACCGGTGCCGGTGCCCTGCGGGCAGCCGCCCTGGATCATGAAGTCCTTGATGATCCGGTGGAACGAGAGGCCGTCGTAGAAGCCCTTGTTCGCGAGGTCCTTGAAGTTCTGGACCGTCTTCGGAGCATCGGCGTCGAACAGCTCGATCGTGATGTCGCCGTGATTGGTCGACATGGTCGCCACGGACATGGCGGGCCTCCCTAGTTTCGGATTGGCTCCAGCGCGACCTGGTGGCCACGCACGGAGACGACCTCCGGCGCGGAGCCGGCGGGCACTTCGACGAGCGCGAAGCGCTCGAGAATGCGGACGTTGCGGATCGCCTCGCCGTCCAGGCCGCTTGCGGTCAGGCCGGCGATCAGGTCGGCGGCCTCGATGCCCTCGTGGCGGCCGGCGGTCGCGATCAGCTTCGTATAGACGGCGCCGTTCGGGGCGGCCTCGGCGTCGCGCGGCTTCTGGTGGCGGCGCGGGCGCGGCTCGGAGGCGGGCGTCGGCGCGACGCGCGCGCCCTCGGTCCACGGCGCGATCTTCGTCGACGCATGGTTCTCGATCGCCTCGAGGTCGCGCTTCTGGCGCGGCTCGATGAACGTGATCGCGCGGCCGGAGCGGCCGACGCGGCCCGTGCGGCCGATGCGGTGCACGTAGACGTCGGGGGAGGTCGGCACGTCGTAGTTGACGACGTGCGTGACCGTGGAGATGTCCAGGCCGCGGGCGGCGACGTCCGTGGCGACCAGGATCGGCACGCGGCCGCTCTTGAACGCGATCATCACGCCGTCGCGCGAGCCCTGGCTCATGTCGCCGTGCAGCGCGCGCACGTTCATCCCGCGGTTCTTGAGCGTCTGGAAGAGCTGCTCGGTGCGGATCTTGGTGCGCGCGAAGACGATCGCCTGGTCGGGACGCTCGGCCTCGAGCACGCGGGCGAGCGCGTCCGTCTTCTCCTTCGGCTGCGTCTCGAGGTAGAACTGCTCGACCGTGTCGATGGTCAGCGTCGCGGCCTTGACCTTGACGGTGACCGGGTCGTACAGGTGACGCTCGGCCAGGCTGCGGATCTCGTTCGGCATCGTCGCGCTGAAGAGCGCGGTCTGGCGGCTGCCGGGGGCGAGGCTGAGGATCTTCTCGACGTCCTCGAGGAAGCCGAGGTCGAGCATCTCGTCGGCCTCGTCGAGCACGATGTAGCGCGCGGAGTGCAGCACGAGCGAGTGGCGGCTGATGAGGTCCAGCACGCGGCCGACCGTGCCGACCACGACCTGCCCGCCGGCGCGCAACTGCGCCTGCTGGGTGCGGATCGGCGCGCCGCCGAAGACGGCGACGGGGTCGATGCCCTTCTTGGCGCCGTAGGTCCGCAGCGCCTGGGTGACCTGGATGCACAGCTCACGCGTCGGCGTGAGGACGATGGCCTGGACCTCGTCCTCGGACGGGTCCACGAACTCCATCAGCGGCAGCCCGAACGCGGCGGTCTTGCCCGTGCCGGTCTGCGCCTGACCGATCATGTCCCGCCCTTCGAGGAGCGGGGGGATCGCCTGCTCCTGGATCGGGCTGGGAGATTCGTACCCGATCTCTTGGAGGGCCTGCAGGATCGGCTCGGACAGCCCGAGCTCGGCAAAAGTCGTCATTTTCGCTCCAGCAGGCTAGCGGCTACCCTCACGCGCCTTATGTCGCTCACCGTAGTCGGATCCATTGCCTTTGACGCCGTCGAGACCGAGTCGGGCAAGCGCGACCGCCTGCTGGGCGGCGCCGCCGTGCACTTCTCGCTCGCGTCCTCGTTCCTCGCCGAGACCCGCGTCGTCGGGCCCGTCGGCGACGACTTCAGCGAAGAGGAGTACGCCGTGCTGCGCAACCGCGGCGTGGTGACGGACGACATCGAGCACGTGCCGGGCGGCAAGACGTTCTTCTGGGCGGGCCGCTACGAGCGCGACGTCAACATCCGCCACACGCTCCAGACGGACCTGAACGTCTTCGAGTCCTTCGAGCCGAAGCTCTCGCAGGCCTCCAAGGACGCCGACGTCCTGTTCCTGGCCAACATCCAGCCGGACCTGCAGCGGGCCGTGCGCGAGCAGTGCACCGGCGCGCGCTTCGTCGCGCTGGACACGATGAACCTCTGGATCGACATCGCGCGCGAGTCGCTCGTGAAGACGATCGCGGGCGTCGACTGCCTGATCGTCAACGACGGCGAGGCCAAGCAGCTCACCGACGAGCCGAACCTGGTCCGCGCGGCCCGGAAGATCATGGAGATGGGCCCGCGCGTGGTCGTGGTCAAGTTCGGCGAGTACGGCGCGAACATGTACACCAAGGACGGCGTCTTCGGCATCCCCGCGTATCCGACGGCGGACGTCGTGGATCCGACCGGCGCGGGCGACACCTTCGCCGGCGGCTTCGTCGGCTACGTGGCCGCGCACGCCGACGAGGAGATCACGGACGAGCTGCTGCGCCGCGCGATGGCCTACGGCACGGCGCTGGCCTCCTTCAACGTCGAGGCCTTCGGCACCGAGCGCATGCAGACGCTCACGGCCGAGGAGGTCAACGAGCGCGTCGCCGAGCTCCAGCGGGTGACGGTGTTCGACGCCTCGCCCGTGCCGCTGCGCGGGTAGCGCTGCGCCATATCTGACGCGCCCGCTTCCCCGGCGGGCGCATCGGCGTACCATCCACGGGCGAATGGGCTGGGCGATGCTTTACCTGTTCGTCTTCCTCAAGCTGCCGATCGCGGCCGCTTGTTACATCGTCTGGTGGGCGGTCAAGCAGACGACGGACACGGACGACGTCACCAACGACGGCGGGACCCCCGTCCCGCGGCGTCCGCACCCGCATCGTCCGCGCCGGCCGCGGCCCCCGCGCCGCGGCGGACCGGCCTGCGGCGCCCGCCTCACGTCGCCGCCGCGCGTGCGGTCGGTCACCGCGTTCGGGCGCGCCCGAACGCCACATCACTAGTCTTCCCCGCCGTGACCGCGTCCGTCCTCTCCGACGGCACGATCCGCCGTCTCGTCGATGACGGCCAGATCGTCATCAAGCCGTGGAACCCGTCGCTCGTGCAGCCGGCGTCCGTCGATCTGCGCCTGGGCGACTCCTTCCGGGTCTTCAGCAACCACAAGGTCGCGACGATCGACCTGCGTGAGGGCCCCGCCGCGAACCTGACCGAGGAGGTCGTGGTCACGCCGGACGAGGGGTTCGTCATCCACCCCGGCGAGTTCTGCCTCGGGCGCACCGAGGAGTGGGTTGAGCTGCCCGACGACGTGGTCGCGCGGATCGAGGGCAAGTCCTCGCTCGGGCGGCTCGGGCTGATCGTCCACGCCACGGCCGGGTTCATCGACCCGGGCTGGAAGGGCACGCTCACGCTCGAGCTCAACAACCTCACGCGCGTCCCGATCAAGCTCTATCCCGGGTTGCTCATCGCGCAGCTGTCGTTCATGGCTCTGGACAAGCCCGCGGAGGTCCCGTACGGGTCCCCCCAACTGGGCTCGCACTACCAGGGCCAGGAGGCGGCGACCGAGAGCCGCTACATGCGGTAGCTTCCCGCTCGATGCTCGCCACCGTGCTGTTCGCTGCCGAGGTCGCGGAGGAGGAAGTCTCCAAGGCGCCGTTCTACATCTCCGCGGGCGTGCTGGTGACGTTCGCGGTCCTGCTGTCGGTCGTGGGCATCGCCCGCCACGCGACGTTCCCGCCCTCGAAGGTCGTCGGCAACGGGCTCATCCTGCTGACCGTGATCCTCGTCGCGGTCACGGCATACACGTCCGTCATCACGGGGTAACCGACCCCAAGAGTCGGCGCCCGCCACAATGGGGGTCAGAGACTTAACCCTCCCCTCGAAGAGGAGCCTCATGGGAACCGAGGAGCAGACTGAAACCGGTGGTGTGGCGACGGCGTCGGACACGCTGACGATCACGGACAACCGTACGGGCAAGACCTACGAGGTCCCGGTCGAGGATGGAACCATCCGCGCGACCGCCTTACGGAACATCAAGGTCAACGAGAGCGACTTCGGGGTCATGTCCTACGACCCCGCGTTCATGAACACCGCGTCGTGTCGCAGCGCGATCACGTATCTGGACGGCGAGGCCGGCGTCCTGGAGTACCGCGGATATCCGATCGAGCAGCTGGCCGAGCACTCCACGTATCTGGAAGTCGCTTATCTGCTCGTGCACGGCGAGCTGCCCAACCAGAAGCAGCTCGACGAGTGGACGCACCGCATCACGACGCACACGTTCGTCCACGAGAACGTACGCAGCTTCATGCAGGGCTTCCGCTACGACGCGCACCCGATGGGGATGCTGCTGGCGTCGGTCGGCGCGCTCTCGACGTTCTATCCCGACGCCAACCAGATCAAGGATGAGGAGACGCGCTACCTCCAGATCATCCGCCTGATCGCGAAGATGCCGACGCTCGCGGCGTTCGCCTACCGCCACAACATGGGCCAGCCCTACGTCTATCCGGACAACGAGCTGCGCTACCCCGGCAACTTCCTCTCGATGCTGTTCAAGATGACCGAGCTCAAGTACGAGCCCGATCCCCGGCTCGAGCGGGCGCTGGACATCCTCTTCATCCTGCACGCCGACCACGAGCAGAACTGCTCCACGAGCGCGGTGCGCGCCGTCGGCTCCTCGCAGGTCGACCCGTACTCCGCGGTGGCCGCGGGCGTGGCCGCGCTGTACGGCCCGCTGCACGGCGGCGCCAACGAGCAGGTCCTGCGCATGCTGCGCCGGATCGAGAAGAAGGAGAACATCGCCGACTTCATGCAGGGCGTCAAGGACGGCAAGGAGCGCCTGATGGGCTTCGGCCACCGGGTCTACAAGAACTACGACCCGCGCGCGAAGATCATCAAGAAGGCCTGCGACGACGTCTTCGAGGTCACCGGCGTGAACCCGCTGCTGGAGATCGCCATCGAGCTCGAGAAGATCGCGCTCGAGGACGAGTACTTCGTCAAGCGCAAGCTGTACCCGAACGTCGACTTCTACTCCGGCCTCATCTACGAGGCGCTGCACATGCCCGTCGGCATGTTCACCGTCCTGTTCGCGATCCCGCGCACGAGCGGCTGGATCGCGCAGTGGCTGGAGATGATCGACGACTCCGAGCAGAAGATCGCCCGTCCGCGGCAGATCTACACGGGCGAGCGCGGCCGGGATTACAAGCCGGTCTCAGAGCGTTAAGCCCTAAGACGGCGGCTACCCCCACTTGACGGGGAGGGGAGCTGAGTTGTTTGATGCAACTCATGCTCCTCACCCTCCCCGCGCTGACGGTCCTCATCCGGCCGATCACGCCTGAGGACAAGCCGCTGCTCTCCGCCGGTCTCCGGATGCTGTCCCCGGAGACCGCCATGCGGCGCTTCCTCTCCCCCAAGGTCTCCTTCAGCGCGGCCGAGCTGCGCTACCTGACCGAGGTCGACCAGGTCGACCACGTCGCCCTGGTCGCCGTCGACGCGCTGCACGGCGGGCTGGTCGCGGTCGCGCGCAGCGTGCGCGTCTCCGAGGACACCGCCGAGCTGGCGATCGTGGTCGGTGACCCATGGCAGCGCATGGGCCTGGGCCGCCGGATGATCGAGCTGCTCGCCGAGCGCGCGAACGTGGACAAGTTCTCGGGCACCATGCTCGCCACCAACCGCGGCGCGGTGAAGCTCCTGCGCGGCTTCGGCACCCACGTCGACCGCGACGTGATCGAGGGCGGTGTGCGCGAGATCGTCGTCCAGCTGCCCTCAAGGGCGATGGCGGGTGCGCCGATGGTCTGACGGTGAGGTCTGTCTCAGCGCTGCTCGTCGACGTCCCAGCGAGTCACGCGGCGCAGATCGCCCGCGTGCTGCCGGAGCTGCGCACGGTGCCGGTGACGGGCGAGGAGGCGCTGAGCGCCGCGCTCGCGCGGCGCGGCTGGGACGCCGTGCTGCACGGCGGCGACGCGCCGCACGCCAAGGCGCTCGCGCTCGTCCGGCTCGTCGACCCGCACCTGCCGTTCATCGTCGTCTCGCCGCTGCAGCGTGCCCACGGTGTGCCGAGCGTGTCGTCGCTCACCCAGCTCGGACCGGTGCTGACGCGCGAGCTCGAGGGCGCGCGCATGCGCCGCCGCGTCGGCGGCGCCCACCGCCTGCTCGCGGCGCAGCAGGCGATCGCCGACCACCTGGCGGCCGGCCTGGAGCCCGTGACGCTCTGTGAGCGCGTCCTGACGACGCTCGGTGAGGCGCTCGGCTGGGCCGCCGGCGCCGTCTGGCGTCCCGACGAGGACATGCTGCGGTGCGTCGTCGCGTGGCACGCGGCCGACTCGCGCACCGCCGTCGCCGCGTTGGTCGACGGCGTTCGCGGCGAGACCTACGCCGCCGGCCAGAGCCTCCCGGGCCGCGTGTGGGCGTTCCGCCGCCCGATCTGGGCCGCGGGTTCGGACGCCGCGCTGCGCGCCGGGCTGGTGACCGCGGCCGCGTTCCCGATCACCGACGGAGACGAGTGCGTCGGCGTGATCGAGCTGTTCGCGACGGACGCGCGCGAGCCGAGCGGGGAGGCGGCGGCGATGTTCGCGACGATCGGCGGGCAGCTCGGCGCGTATCTGACCCGGCGGCGCCGGCGCGCGTTCGACGCGGCGGGCGCGCTGATCGTGGCGGTGGACGCGGCGGGGTGCGTGGAGATGGCCAACGGCACGGCGTGCGCGATGCTCGGGCGCAGCGAGGCCGAGCTGCTGGGCCGGCCGTTGCCCTCGATCGCGGGGGTCAGCTGGCGGTGGTCGGAAAGCCGTGACGCCGACGGCCGACGGCTGGGCGCGGTCGGCTGGGGCGAGCGTGCACGGCTCGTCGCCGCCAGCGCCTGGTGACGGCGTGTGACCTCACGACTACGCTTGAAGACATGCACCGCCTCGCGCTGGCCGTGATCGCCGCGCTCGCCTTCGCGGCCTGCGGCTCGGACGAACCCACCACCCCCGCGACCGGAGGTGGCAGCGACGAGCTCGCCAGCCTCGTCGTGACCGTCGATTCCGACGGCGACGGCGCGGAGGCCCCGAAGGAGCTCGAGGTCAGCTGCAAGCAGCCGACGGACAGCGACGCCTGCGGCGCCGCCGCCGGGATCTCCGCCGCGGACCTGAGACCGACCGCGGACGACGTCGCGTGCACGCAGCAGTTCGGCGGCCCGGAGACGGCGACGATCAAGGGCGCGATCCGGGGCGAGCCCGTCGATGCGAGCTTCGCGCGCTCGGACGGGTGCGAGATCTCGCGCTGGGAGAAGGTCGCCCCGCTGCTCGACCAGGTGAAGTGAGCTACCGGGTCACGGTCCGGCGTGGTCCGAAGGTCAGCCACCAGGACTACGAGACGCTCAATCAGGCGCTCGCGGCGATCGAGCGCGAGGCGCGCGGCGACCGCCGGCCCGTGAACGCGCTCGGGCGCACGTACGAGCCGGGCCAGCTGGTGGCCGCGCGGATCGAGCTCAAGGGCGCGAAGCACCCCGCGGGCGTGGACGTGCGCGGGGACGGGTCGCTCGTGGCCTGGACCGGCCGGCTGCGGCGCAAGGCGCTCGAGGGCGAAGACGCCCTGCAGGCGCTCCGTCAGAGCGTCAGCGTCGACCCGTAGCGCTTCAGCCAGGCCGAGTGCTCGCGCCAGCGCGGCGAGCGGGAGGCCAGCAGCGCCCAGAAGCGCGGCGAGTGGTCCATGACCTCGAGGTGGGCGACCTCGTGCTCGACGACGTAGTCGAGGATCTCCGGCGGCGCCAGCAGCAGGCGCCAGTTGAACGACATCGCGCCCGAGCTCGAGCAGGACGCCCAGCGCGTCTTCTGCCCGCGGATCGTGAGCCCGTTGTAGCGCGAGCCCGCCCGCGCGCAAGCGGCGTCCAGCCGCGGGATCACCTCGACGCGGGCGCGGCGCCGGTACCAGCGCTCGAGCGCCTCGCGCGCGTCTTCCCCCTCCGGGATCAGCAGCCGGTCGCCGACCCGGCGGACCTGGGTGCGCCCGCGCTCGGGGACGAGCGTCAACGTCTCCCCGAGGTAGGGCACGGTGCCGGGCGCGCGGCCGACCTCGCGCGCCGCGGCGGCGACCGCCTGGCGGCGGCGCGCGATCCACGGGGCGAGCTCGCGGACGGCCTGCTCGGCGTGCCGCTCGGGTGAGCGCGCCGGAAGCACGACCTCGATCTCGCCGTTGTTGTCCACGCTGACCCGGATCCGGCGGGCTCGCTGGGAGCGGCGGATGCGATAGGGCTGCGCGGACACGGCGGCGAAGAGCCTAGAGCGCCTGGCGGCGTACCCTCCCAGGCGCTGATGGCGCAATCCCGCGTTCCTCTCCCGCCCGGTGTGCGCGAGCCGTTCACGGTCTACGTGAATGGGGTGCGTCAGGAGCTGGGGCGGGATTACCGGGTCTCGGAAGGCCGGCTGGTGTTCGAGAAGGAGCTGGTCAAGGAGGCGCGGCTCGGCTTCTGGCGGTGGTTCTTAGGCGCATGGGGTATCGGTACCTATGGGCGCAACGACCAGGTGGATGTCGCGTGGGACGTGGATGGTCAACCGCGTGTCGCGCACGCCCTCGACATCGAACCCAGCGCACCGAAAACCGGCCCCTAGAAGGTGGCTCTCATGCTGCCTGCAGGAGCCGCCGATGACTCCCCCGGATGGCCCGCTTCGACAAGCCCGACACTCGCGTACACGACGCTCTGAAGCGCATCGGCCCGCTGCCGGTGCTCGGCGGGACCGTGGCCCGCATCCGCACGCTGGCCAACGACCCGCACGGCACGACCAGCGACCTCGTGCAGGTGATCGAGTCCGATGAGGCGTTCAGCGCGAACCTGCTCCGGTACGCGAACTCGGCCGCCTACATGCGCGCCATCCGCGCGCGCACGATCCGCCAGGCCGTGACGCTGCTCGGGCGCCGCGCGCTCGTGCGAATCGCCCTCGAGGCCGAGACCTACCGCTTCCTGGAGCGCTTCCCCGGCGGCGCGCACCTCAGCCGCGGCCAGTTGCACGTGCACGCCGTCACCGTCGCGGCCTACTCAGCCACCACGGCCGACCTGCGCGGCGCGCACACCGACACCGCACACCTCGCCGGCCTGCTGCACGACGTCGGCAAGCTGCTGATGCCCGCGGCGTTCGGTGTCCAGCCGCTCGAGGACATCGCCGCCGAGGCGCCGTTCGGCGTTCCCCGCGCGGAGCTCGAGCGCAGGATCCTCGGCCTCGACCACGCGCAGGCGGGCTCGCTGCTCGTCGGCCTGAGCGAGCCCGACGATGACGTCACCCGCGCGATCGCCTACCACCACGGCGGCCCGACCGGGCTCGCGGTCCCGTCCGACGAGACCGCGTGCGTGATCGTCGGCGACGTGCTCGCGCACATGGTCACCGGGGGCGAGCCCGACCGCGAGCTGCTCGCGATCGCGCTCGATCGCCTCGGCGCCACAGCGGACCTCCTCGACGAGGTGGCCGAGAAGGCCGGCGTCGCCGCCACCGGCGCGTCGGGCGACCTCGCCGAGGCCGTCGGCCGGCTCGAGGCCGTCGCGCACACCGACGACCTCACGGGCCTCCACAACCGCCGCTCCTGGATCGAGACGGTCCGCCGCGACCTCGCCACCGGCACCGAGGGCGCGCTGCTGATCTGCGACGTCGACGGCTTCAAGCACGTCAACGACACCCACGGCCACCGCGCCGGCGACCTCGTCCTGACCGAGGTGGCGCGCGTGCTCGCCCGCCACGGGGTCGCGGGCCGGCTCGGCGGCGACGAGTTCGGCGTCTGGGTGCGTGCGGGCGAGGTCGCGGGCCGCCAGGCGGCGGACGCGATCATGCAGGATGTCGCCAACACGCTCCCGGTCGAGCTGGTAACGGGCGAGAACCCGCTCGGGATCACGGTCGGGCTCGCCTCGGCCCCGCAAGGCGGCGCTGAGGTGATGGAGCTGATCGAGGCCGCGGACCGCGAGCTCTACGCCGCCAAGCCCGGCGGCCGCCGCTCTACGCGCTGACCGGGCGCCGCCACGGCGCCAGGCAGCGCAGCGCGCTGAGGATCGCGCGCGTGGAGGGCGAGCGGTTGAGCGTGTAGAAGTGGATGCCGGGCGCGCCGTTGGCCAGCAGGTCGGCGCACTGCATCGTCGCGTAGGCCACGCCGAAGTCCGCCGCCGCCTCCGGCTGGTCCGTGCGCAGCTCGAGCTCGCGCAGCAGGCCGGGCGGGATCGACGCGCCGCACATCTCCGTGAAGCGCTTGACCTGGCTGACGTTCGTGATCGGCATGATGCCCGGGATGATCGGGACGTCGATGCCGGCGTCGCGCGCGCGGGCCACGAAGTCGTAGTAGAGCTGGTTGTCGAAGAACAGCTGCGTGATCAAGAAGCGCGCGCCCGCTTCGACCTTCTCCCGCGTGTAGCGCAAGTCGGACTCGGCCGACTCCGCCGCCAGGTGGACCTCCGGGAAGCAGGCCGCGCCGACCGCGAAGTCGTAGTCCGCGCGGATCAGCTCGATCAGCTCGCGCGAGTAGTTCAGGCCGCCCTCGGCCGCGACCCAGTTCTTGGCGTCCACGCCCGCCGGCGGGTCGCCGCGCAGCGCGAGCACGTTCTCGATCCCGGCCTCGCGCATGCGGTCGAGCGTCGCGCGCAGCTCGTCCACGTGCGCGCCGACGCACGTGAAGTGCGCCATCGCCTCCAGGCCGTGGTCGGCCTTGATGCGCGAGACGATGTCGATCGTCTTGCCCTTCTGCGCCGGCGTGCCGCCCGCGCCGTAGGTGACCGAGACGAACGTCGGATCGAGCCGGGCGAGCTCGGCGAGCGCGGCGTTCAGGTTCGCCTCGCCGTCCTCGGTCTTGGGCGGGAAGAACTCGAACGAGAAGGCCGGTTCGGTCCCGCTCGCGATCCGTTCGTCGATGCGCATCGGGCCGAGTCTACGAGGCGAGCTCCCAGTGCTGCACGGGATCTGCACCATCGTTGAGGACCTCCCCCAAGCGCTGGAGGTGCACCAACCAGGCGCGCGTCATCGTCATCAGCCAGCTCGCCATCAGCTCGTTGAACGCCTCGCCGTAGACCGTGCGCGCGACCTCGTAGGCGCTCTTCGGGCCGTCCGCGAGCGCGGCGCGGGTCGCGTCCACGCGCCGGCGGACCTCGGCGCGGTTGGCGTCGATATGGGCCTGGATGTCCGTGAACGGGCGGGCGTGGCCGGCGAGGGCGAGCCGCGCGTCCAGGCGCTCGACGACGGTCAGCGACTCGAGGAACTCCCCCACCGGATCGGGCGTGTAGCCGACGTCGAAGTACTGCGACACGCGGCCGAGCAGATGATCGCCCGTGATCAGCAGGCGCTGCTCGGGCTGATGCAGGCACACGTGCGAAGGCGCGTGGCCGGGCGTCTCGATCACGTTCCAGGTGCCGGCGTCGGTGTCGACCGTCACGCCGGGAACGAGGTCCTTGTCGGCGTACAGCTCGCCCGCCTGGCCCGTGCCCATCCCGCGGCGCGCCTCGGCCCAGCGCCGCAGCGGCCCCTCCGGGACGCCCGACAGCAGCGCGATCTCGATCGTCTTGTCCAGGTCGTCGGGCGCGTGCAACCGCCACTTCGGGTGCATCCACACCTCGCAGCGGGCGCGCCGGGCGAGCGGCGGCGCCTGGCCGCAGTGGTCGATGTGGGCGTGCGTGATGACGATCAGGTCGATGTCGCGCACGCTGTGGCCGGTGCGGTCGAGCGCCTGCTCGAGGTGGCCCATCGTGCCGCGGTCGTGCAGGCCGGTGTCCACGAGCACGAGGCCGCGGCCGGCCTTCAAGGCCCAGGCGTTGACGTGGGGGACGCCAGGGAGGTCGAGCGGGAGCCGCAGCCGCCAGACGCCCGGCAGCACGCGTTCCCCCCGGCCCACCTCACGCGGTCGAGTCGGCTTGCGCACCGCAGAGACGCTACCGTCGAGGCGATGGCGAAGAAGGCCCGCCTGAAGGCGCCCGAGTTCTCCTACAGCGACGCGAACGGCTCCGCCCTGGTGCTGCGCGGGTCGATGACGCCCGCCACGCGGCTGCAGTACGCGGAGGTCGTCAGCGGGAACATCCTCAGCCAGGAGGACGCCTGGCACCGCTCCGTCGAGTTCCTGTTCGAGCGCCTCGTCGTGCGCTGGGAGATCGCCGGCACGCCCCCGATCACCAAGCAGAAGGAGCTGCTGGCCCGCTACCGCTTCGCCTCCCAGGACGAGCGCGTGTGGATCCGCGGCGTGCTGCGCGAGCACCTGGCCGAGCACTTCCCGGAGATGCAGGCACCATGAACCACGTCGACGGCTTCGCCCGCCTGCTGACCGACTACTGCCTCGAGGTACAGCCCGGGCAGCAGATCCTGGTCCAGTCCTCGACGCTCGCCGCGCCGCTGCTGCTGGCGCTCCAGCGGGAGATCCTCGAGCGGGACGCGTGGCCACTGATCCGGGCGTCGCTGCCCGGCGCGGACGAGGTGTTCTGGAATGCCGCACGCGACCTGCACCTCGACGGCTTCCCGACCGCCGAGCTGGCCGAGGCCGAGGAGATCGACGCGTCGCTGCGCATCCAGGCCACCGACAACGCGAACGCGCTGGCGGGCGTCGACCCGGCGCGCCTGTCCCGCGCGGCGCGCTCGCGGGCGCCCCTGCGCGAGGTCGCGCTGGCCCGCCGCTGGGCGATCACGCTGTGGCCGACGGCCGCCGCCGCGCAGCAGGCCGGCATGGGCACGCGCGAGTTCGAGGACTTCGTCACCCGCGCGCTGTTCCTGGACCATGACGATCCGCCCGCGGCCTGGGGCGAGCTGCGCGCGTTCCAGGCGGCGTTGATCGAGCGGCTCACGCCCAAGCGCGAGATCCACATCCAGGCCGAGGGCACCAACCTGCGCCTGACCGTGGACGGGCGCACCTGGATCAACTCCGACGGCAAGCGCAACATGCCCTCGGGCGAGGTCTTCACGGGGCCGCACGAGACGTCCGCCGAGGGCGTGATCCGGTTCACGATCCCGACCTCCCCGCGCGGCGTGGTCGTCGAGGACGTGACGCTGGAGTTCCACGCGGGCCGGGTCGTGCGCGCCCACGCCGAGCGCGGCAACGACTACCTGCAGGCGACGCTGGCGACCGACGAGGGCGCGCGCTACCTGGGCGAGCTCGGCATCGGCACCAACTTCGGCATCGACCGCCCGATCGGCGCGATCCTGTTCGACGAGAAGATCGGCGGCACCGTGCACCTCGCGCTCGGCCGCTCCTATCCCGAGACGGGCGGCACCAACGACTCGGTCGTCCACTGGGACCTGATCTGCGACCTGCGCGAGGGCGGAACGCTGAGCGCCGACGGCGAGACGATCCTCGCCGACGGCGCGTTCACCTAGCTGTCCTGCCTCTAGAGGTTGTGAACGCGGCTGATAGGCGGTCGGTTGCCGATCGCTGAGTGCG